>CALUYS010000001.1 GCA_944325065.1 Candidatus Gastranaerophilales bacterium
TATATCGGATTTTTTACTAACTTATATTTTTGGCATTTTTACATATATCAAACAAAACAAAGAATTTGGGATGAAGTAAATATTTTAATTTAAAATACCTTGTTTATATTGAAATTAATATCAAATGTATGTTATAATATAGATAATATAAAAGAGGTATAAAATGGAAATTTTATTAAAAATAGTTGAACGAATGGATATAGGTACAATATTGGTAATGCTTGTATCTTTTTGGTTTTTCTATCAGAGATTGGAAACAAAAATTGACAAAGTGGAATTAAGATTGGGGCAAAGAATCGATAAAGTTGAAGAAAGAATCGATAAAGTTGAGGAAAGCTTAAATCAAAAAATTGATAAAGTTGAAGAAAAACTAAGAAAAGAAATGGCAGAAAACACACGAGATATTAATTCTAGAATTGATAGTTTATATAACTTTATGTTCACATTATGTGGATACAAAAGAGATGTGCTTGATAGACAAGATGATAGCAACAAAGCAGCATGATATTTTAAATTATGTTAATATAATAAGTAATATAAATTAAAAAATCCGATTTTTATATCGGATTTTTTACTAACTTATATTTTTGGCATTTTTACATATATCAAACAAAACAAAGAATTTGGGATGAAGTAAATATTTTAATTTAAAATACCTTGTTTATATTGAAATTAATATCAAATGTATGTTATAATATAGATAATATAAAAGAGGTATAAAATGGAAATTTTATTAAAAATAGTTGAACGAATGGATATAGGTACAATATTGGTAATGCTTGTATCTTTTTGGTTTTTCTATCAGAGATTGGAAACAAAAATTGACAAAGTGGAATTAAGATTGGGGCAAAGAATCGATAAAGTTGAAGAAAGAATCGATAAAGTTGAAGAAAGAATCGATAAAGTTGAGGAAAGCTTAAATCAAAAAATTGATAAAGTTGAAGAAAAACTAAGAAAAGAAATGGCAGAAAACACACGAGATATTAATTCTAGAATTGATAGTTTATATAACTTTATGTTCACATTATGTGGATACAAAAGAGATGTGCTTGATAGACAAGATGATAGCAACAAAGCAGCATGATATTTTAAATTATGTTAATATAATAAGTAATATAAATTAAAAAATCCGATTTTTATATCGGATTTTTTACTAACTTATATTTTTGGCATTTTTACATATATCAAACAAAACAAAGAATTTGGGATGAAGTGATTTTTGGGAGAATATTTTTTACAGTTGTTATTATTTTTTTTTTGATGTAAACCCGTTGAAAGAATATGTTAAACTTACTTGTCATGTTAAATTTTATAAAGCGAAGATGCCAGTTTCGAATATTGTAAGCCTTTGTTCCTGGTGGAACGAAGTGGATTTAGCTCTTATGCTTTTAAGATGACAAAAAAAATAAAACCAAAAACACAACCCCCACAACCGTTTTGGGTGAGGGGATATGTTTATCTTTATGTTGTTGCCGGGAATATCTTTTTAAGTTGCTCCAAAGTTATTTGTATTTGAGTTGTTTGTGCATCTTCTTGTGTTGTAGTACAATTTTTTCCAATAGCCTTTCCAAATATTTTTTCAGGTGCGGATGGTGAAGATTTTGAAGACCTCCAAATAAGCTTATTGCCAGAAATTTTAAAGCCATTTAAATTACTTTGCTCATTACTTAGTGTGTTTCCTCGAATCCCCAAGAAACTTGCAATGTCGTTGTTAAATACTGCTTTTTTTTGTTCTATGAAGTCTTTAGCTTCTAGTTTTGTTGGATTATCAGCTAATTTAAGCCAAGGGAACTTATTCTTTAATGTTTTAACATCATCAGCTTCAAGAGTATTTAGATCTAATTCTGCTTTGCCATCCTTTTTCGTTAATCCTTTTGTCATGTATTTGATATATTCGTTTTCATTCTTTGCAAAGTTATTTTCTGCCTGTGCCATCAAGTTATTGTATTCATCATTTGTCAAGCTGCCGGCCTGGCGATATTTATCTAGACGTGCTTTTGCCAATATAAAAGTATCCGAATCCGGTATATTTTTAATTTTTGAAACTTCATCATCATAACGTGTGAATAAAGTTTTCATATTCTTTGCGGAGATTTCCTGGCCTTTCTTGCTGGTCGAGGACACTTTTATGTTAGCACTTAATAGTGCTTTCAAGGCAGAAGAACTTTCAGAATTTTCAATTTTATTAGAATATGTCTGATAAGCTTTATGTTTTTGGGTATATGAGGTGTTTAAGTTAGTCAATGCCGTGTCTATACCAGTTGAGTTTAATTCACCTTCTTCTATCAATCCCATTTTCTTAGCTTTTGCAAGTAATGCTTCATCAGGATTATCTATTAATTGAATACTTTTTTTATTTGAGTCATCTGTTACTAATTTGAATAAATCTTTACGCTTGTCTCCTTGGTTAACTAAACGGTTTAAGTTTGTTACTGCATCATCGCTTGCTTCTAATGTATTACCATTAATCAAATTTTGAAGATTCTTCACTGCATCCAGTTTTTCAGCATTATTTTTAACTTTACCGGATTTAATAAATTCAGATATACTTGTTCTGTGTTCATATAAATCATCAAAATCTACCTGTGTTACATTATTTCCGCTAAAAATATTCTTCAATGTTGTTTTGTCTTTATCTCTCAATTTTTCCAATGTCTCTTCAGCAACATCATCACCATTTTTTCCTAGCCAATTTTTAACTCCATTGCACATAGTTGTGAAAACATTGTCACTTTCTTTTGTCAAACTTGATTGTTTCCCTGATTTATAAGCTGCAACACCAAGCCCTATGGTCACAACAGTGCCTAAACCACCAAGCAATAATTTACCGATATCAACTCCACCTCCATCATCTTGACTTAATGTTGTATATGAAGTTGAACCTTGAACACCTTGGGTTTGATAAAGGCTATTGACATTGTTTACACTCATGGTAAAAGCTCCTATTAGTTTTATTTTATATATTAATAAAAACTTTTATCAATTTCTAATTTCATAGTATATACTTTTTGTTACAAAACTTAATAATTATATAAAGGTGAATTCAAGAATCAATCGCATCACTATGAAGTTTGAAAACGTGTTCAGGCATCATATAATTAAGAACTTTCATTGGTCTATTGTTAATCCAATTTTTAACATACACGATTTCTTCCTCTGTTATTGTATTAAAATCTATTCCTTCCTCATAGCTTTTATAGCTCTTAAAAAATACGATTTAATGTTAAGCGTTTTGTTAATTTTTTATGTTTAAATAATTCTCTCCATTATCATACTTATATTTTTAATTGTGTTTCGATAAAGCTTCATTGGACTACTTATCAAATTGGATGTGGTGTTAGATATTTTTTTAAGTCGTTTTTTAATAATATTTTTACGGGCTAAAGCTATCAGCCATAAATGTTAAACAGCTTTATTAATTTACCATCTTAAAATGCCCTATTTCTATTCATTTATTTGCTTCTTCCATTCTTAAATCTATATCTATTCCTATTTGGGTTATTCTTTCCTATTCAACGATATAAAAATTTTCCCAGTGTTCTTGTTTGTCTTCCATTCGGGCGTCTTAGTAATAAATACCATGATTTATTTCTGAGGAGAAATAATCATATTTTAAATTATTTTTGATAAAATTTTATACCCAAAGTAATGACAAATATGGATTCTTTCATTTTTATGCGATTCTTTTTATTTATTTTTGATATATATTTATCTTAGTAATTTAGAGTTTTTTGACGATTTAATTCTTTTGATACATTACTTGGATTTTTTCTTAACTCTTTGATATTTTTCTATTTTCAACCCTTCGTCTTGAAGTATTGTTATGTTATCTTATCTTATCTTATCTTATCCTCTAGGACTTAAATGTTCTAAAATTGTTTAATCTTTACTATTCCCTTTTTCTTGCTATTCTATTTCTTCTTAGGTGATACTGTTGCGATTACTTCTTAATTTTAGACAATTAATCTATAAATATAGAAGAAAATATGAAAAAAAACATTATAGCTAAAAAATTTGTAACTATCCACCTTAATATAATAGGATGAGTATTATAAAATATTTGAGATAGATTTAACTTACTATTTTGTTTTTCCATTTACATAATATCCTTGAAATTTTTTATTATGTAAATTATTTTAAACAAAATTAAAATTAATTAAATCATTTAACTATAGGAAATATAGTTATTTGACCGTTATCCAAACGCCAACGAATCCAACCTAAATGGCACTTATTATCAAATTCTGTAATTTTAACCATCATCCAATTATCTTTTAATGCTATCATTTTTATATGTTTCACTATTGTAAAAGCATGTTTTACCTTTGCTGCTTCATATGGACCGTAATATAAAGTTTTATATTTAGCTTCAATATCACGCATTAAATATAAACCATTTTTACGACCATAATAATCATAAAACTTTCTCAACGTCCAAAAATCATCTTGATTAGTATATACCCAACCCCGTTCACCTGTTTGCTGATTTACAATTACTTCAAACCAGCCTGAACCATCTTCACTTGTTACTTGTAAATATATTAGATCTTCATCAGGTCTATATATACTAACATAATCACGTATATCATAAGTCTCTACAACATTATCACCTGTATATTTTTTTACATCCAAATTATGAATAACCTCAGAATTTAAATCAGGTTGCCTATATATAGTAAGTTCATTTGGTACTTTTACAAAGCCTATCCCTGTATAAACTAAGGACCGAGAATATAAAGGACTTACTTCGTATGCTGCATAAGAAATATTTGCAGTTAAACATATAAATAACAATGTAAATAATTTTATTAATTTATTTTTCATTTTTTTTCTCACTTTTAAACTTTTTCTTACCTATATAATATAACAAAATTTTATTTTAATCATATTTTTTTTACGAAATTTTACAAAAAAAAGCCTTAATTTAACTAAGGCTTATAATAAATTAGTAGTAAGTATTTTTAAGGAGTAAAACACATTTTACTCTTTTTTTAATACTTCTCAAGTTCAAAATTTGCTTTAATTAAATATTATTTTTACAAATCTTAACAATTTGTTAATGGTAATTTCAAGAAGCAAATGCAACACTATAAAGTTTGAAAACCTGTTCAGGTGTCATGTTTTTCTTTTGTTATTTTATCAAAATCTATTCCTTTCTCATAGCTTTTATAGCTCTTAAAAAATATAATTTATATTGAACGTTTTGTTAATTTTTTATGTTTAAATAACTCTCTCCATTATCATATCTTATACTTTAATTTTATTTCGATAAAGCTTCATTGGACTATTTATTGAATTAAATCTGGTGTTAGATGTTTTTTTTTTAAGCCGTTTTTTAATAATAGTTTTACGGGCTAAAGTTATCAACCATCAATGTTAAACAGCTTTATTAATTTACCATCTCAAAATGCCCTATTTCTATTCATTTATTTGCTTCTTTTATTCTTAAATCTATATCTATTCCTATTTGGGTTATTCTTTCCTATTCAACGATATAAAAATCTTCCCAGTATTTTTGTTTGTCTTCCATTCGGGCATATTATTAATAAATGTCATAATTTATTTCTGGGGAGAAATATCCATATTTTAAGTTATTTTTGATAAAATTTTATACCCAAAGTAATGACAAATATGGATTCTTTCATTTTTATGCGATTCTTTACATTTATTCTTGACTTAATGCCTGCTTAAGCATTTATATATTTATTTTAGTAATTTAGAGTTGTTGACGGTTTTATTCTCTTGATATATCACTTGGACTTCTTTCTAACTCTTTAATATTTTTCTATTTCCAACCATTCACCTTGAAGTATTGTTATGTTATCTTGTCCTCTAGGACTTAAATGTTCTAAAATTGTTTCATCCTTACTATCTTTTTCTAGTTATTCTACTTATTCTTAGGTGATAGTAGTGTGATTACTTCTTGAATTTCTGTAGTTATATAAAAAATAACTCATAAAAAAGTCATATAACCTTGTTATTATTAATATTGAAAATTATTTTTTAAATATTGTTTTATTGATTGTGAAATATATATTTTAGGTTCATTTTGAACAAATTCAACTAACATTTTTTTTCCTTCAGCAATTTTCCCTTTTTCTATTAATATTAATGCAACAATTATTGTATTTAGATAATTATTTTTTATTTTTTGTTGATATTGAACTATTTTCTTTTCAAGTATTTTTTCTTTTTTAAAACCTTCAACTAGATGTTGGTAATATAAAAAACACATCGGATTTTGTTTAATGGCAAGTTCAAAGCAATTAATTGCCATTTTATATACACCAAGTTTCATATAACAAATACCCATATTGTCATAATATATTCCTGTTGTTTCCATATTGGGATTTAATTCAATTGCAATTTGAAATTCTTTTATCGCTTGAGGATAATAACCATTTTTCATATAATCAATACCTTTATTGTTATGTTTTATACCATTGCGAGTTGGGTCAATCATAATATCGTAAGAAAAAACTGGTTTTATAAAAAAAATTAAACCTAAAATTAATAATATTATTTTAAAATTCATATTCTTGATAATCGTTAATTTCATATAGTTCCTTATTTTTTGTTTTTTCGTAACTTAATTTTGAATATTCATTTAAATTTGTTTTTCTTGATTCTATCTTAATTAATATTTTACCGTTTTCCATTTTATTTATACTGATAATTCTGAAGGCATTTGGATATTGAATTAAAGATGGTGCAGAAATATACAAAACATTATTTAATTTTTCTATTTTAGGTATATGATAATGTCCTTGGAAGACAAAAACAGGTTTATTATATTTGTGTAATATTTCTTTTATGTCATTGCTATTTTTTATTTCATGGTGTTTTGAACCATAATATGGCGGATTTATAGGATGATGTATAAATATAAGGGGAAGTTGGTTTTTGTCTTTTGCTTCATTTAATTTATTATTTAAAAAACATAATTGATTTTGGTCAATAAATCCACTTGATGTTAGTTTTGTTTCTATGACTGCGTTTAAAACTATTATTTTGAATTTATTTTTGTAATCAAAGCTATCATAAATATTATTTAGCTTAAAATGTTTATTTTTTGAATTTAAAATTTTTAAAAGTGCATTAGAATCAAAACAAGCAAGTTTTGATACGTCATGGTTTCCAAAGACCCAAAAATATGGAATTTTTGTATTATTCATTATTTTTATAAATTCATTTGCTAATTTTTTTTGAGGTAAATTTATTCCATCACCTGTTATTGCAATAAAATCAACATCTTTTTCATTTTTTATTTGAAATAATGCATCATTAAAAATCTGATAACTATATGGTAAAAGTCTGGTGCCATGAATATTTTTCTCTTTACTTGTATGAATATCAGAAAGTTGTGCAAATTTTATTTCCTCTGCAAAAGATACATTTATAGTCAATATTGTAAAAATAAAATACAAAATTAATTTTTTTACTTTTAAAATCAATATTTTTCTCCTAAAATTATTCTTATGAATAATTTAACCATAAATTCGCAAATAATTGTAGATATTGAAAAAATGTTGTATGAAGGAAAATCACTGTGTCGCTATAATGATTTTCCAATATTTGTTAGTGGTGGAGTTATTGGTGATAAAGCAAAGATTAAAATTACAAAAATAAATAAAAATTTTGCTTTTGCAAATTTGGTTGAAGTTGTTGAATTTTCAAAATATAGGATAAAATCAAATTGTCCATATTTTAAAAATTGCGGTAGTTGTGATTGGAATGAAATTGAATATCAAATGCAATTAAATCAAAAAACAGAAATTGTTAAAGATTGCATAAAGAAAATACTCAATGAAAATGTTAAAGTTTTCGATACGATTAAAAGTCCAAGCATTCAAAATTATCGGAGTAAAATTCAAATGCCTTTTGGTTATAACAAGAAATCAAAAAGAGTTATATGCGGTTATTATGAAAAAAAAACGCATAAACTTATAAACATTAACTATTGTCCTATGACATATGAAATTATAAATAATTTAATTAAATTTACAAAAGAAGAAGCTCAAAATCTCGGAATAACAATCTACGATGAAGATAAACACAAAGGTGATTTGCGACATATTGTTTTTAGATTTTCTAAACTTAACAATAATTGTATTGTTACACTTGTTATAAATTCTAAATTTGTGCATAAAAAAATAAAGATATTGGCATATAAAATATCAAAATGTGAGGGTGTTAAAGGTGTTTGTATAAACTTTAACACCCGTAAAACAAATGTGATTTTGACTGACAAATTTGAAACTTTGTATGGTGATGATTTTATTTATGAAAAACTTGGGTGTTATGTTTATAAAATTAGTGCAAATAGCTTTTTTCAAGTTAATGTATCTCAAGCTCAGAATATTTTAGAAAAAGTTAAAAAAGAAATTATAAATAGAATAAAAAAACCTAGAATTTTAGATGCATATTGTGGTGTTGGGACTTTTGGGATTTATTTATCTGATATTGCCAAAGAAATTATAGCTGTTGAACAGGTTGAATCTTCAGTTAAAAATTGTATTGAAAATGTAAAATTAAATAACATAAAAAATATAATAGTTTTAAAAGGTGATGCAAAGTTACAATTTGAAAATTTGAAAAAAAATAATCAAAAATTTGAGATTTCAATAGTTGATCCCCCTCGAAGCGGTTGTGATGTCGAAGCACTTGATAATTTGATTGAATTAACGGATAAATATATTTTTTATATAAGCTGTAATCCTAATACACTTGCTCGTGATTTAAAATACTTATCTCAATATAATTTTAAAACGGAATATGTTCAACCTTTTGATATGTTTGTAAATACATATCATGTTGAAAGCTTGGCTTTAATTAAAAAAGTTTAGTCTGAACTTTTAATAAAGAAGGATCAATATTTTCTTTTTTTGTTTTAAATTCAAATTCATGGATTTTGGTTTTGTTGTGTTTATTCAATCTTTCAAAACATTCATACAAAATCATACAGTCTTTTAATCCTCTATGGTTACCGCAGGTATCAATATTATAATGTTGGGCAATAGTTTTTAAGTTATAATGTGGTAAATTTAAAACCTTTCGAGCTAAAAGAACCGTATCTATGTATTTAGGGGTAAATTTTTTATTAAAATTTAATAAAATATCACGTTGAAGAAATGACAAGTCAAAATTTGCATTATGAGCTATTAAAATACTGTCTTCTATAAATTCTAAAAAATCAGGCAAAATTTGTTCAATTGACTTTTCATCTTTTACCATTGCATTTGTGATGCCATGAACTTTTGTCACGTAATAAGGAATTTCATATAGTGGTTTGACAAGGTGAGAAAAAGTTGTATCAATTTTATTATCAATAACTTTAATAGCTGACAATTCAACTATTTCATCTTTATAAAAACTCAAGCCTGTTGTTTCAATATCAATTAATATGTATTTTGTAATTATATTTTCCATAATATAATTATATTCATTTATTCATTATTTTTTATTAATGTAAAGTTTTGTATAAAATGAATTGACAAAACATTTAATTTTTAATAAATTGAATTTAGGAATTAAGAATTTTTGAAGCAAGGGTAACATTGTTGTTACTCTTTTTTTTAACTTTGAATTATTGCCTTAAAATTTTATTTTATAGTAAAATAAAGAATATAAATTTGCAAAATGTGAGAGGAAAGAACTTATGTTGGATATAAAGTTAATAAGAGAAAATCCTGATAAAATAAATGAGCTTTTAAAAAGACGTAATAATGACTTAAGTATTAATGAAATAATTGATATTGATGAAAAAAGACGAAAAATACAAACAAAGATTGACGAATTGAGGAACATAAGAAAAAATGACTCTCAAAAAATAGGTTTAATGAAAAAGAATGGTGAAGATACAACATCACTTCAAGAAGCTGTTAAAAATTTGGGTGAAGAGATTAAAAAATTAGAAGAAGATGAGATATTATTAAATGATAAAATTACCCAACTTTTGTTAACAACTCCAAATTTACCACAGAATGATGTTCCAGTTGGGGAAGATGATACAAAAAATGTTGTAGTTGATTTTTGGGGTGAGATAAGAAACTTTGATTTTGAGCCAAAACCACACTGGGATATTGCAGTTCGAAATGATATAATCGATTTTGAGCGAGGTGTAAAACTTGCTCAATCAAGGTTTATTTTATATAAAAATAAAGGTGCAAAACTTGAACGAGCTATTATAAATTTTTTCCTTGATGTTCATACGAACGAGCATGGTTATACTGAAATTTTACCTCCATTTATGGTAAACTCTCAAACCATGCAAGGAACTGGACAATTGCCGAAGTTTAAAGAAGACATGTATAAATGCGAAAACGAAGATTTGTATTTAATTCCAACAGCTGAAGTTCCATTAACAAACATTTATTCAAATGAAATAATAGATGAGGATTCTCTTCCATATTTAATGACAGCTTATACACCTTGTTTTCGTCGTGAAGCTGGATCTGCCGGGAAAGATACAAGAGGGTTAATTCGTGTACACCAGTTTAATAAAGTTGAAATGGTTAAAATTACTCATCCTGAAAAAAGTGAAGAAGAACATCAAAAAATGGTAAAGAATGCAAAAAGAGTTCTTGAGTTACTTGAGCTTCCTTATCGGACAGTTGAACTTTCAACAGGTGATATGGGATTTTCAGCAAGTAAGTGTTATGACATTGAGGTTTGGATGCCTTCTTATAATATGTATCGTGAGATTTCAAGCTGTTCAAATTGTACTGATTTTCAAGCACGCAGAGCTAATATAAGGTATCGTGACAAAAAAACAGGTAAATTAAATTTTGTTCACACATTAAATGGTTCAGGAGTTGCTGTTGGAAGAACATTAGCTGCAATATTAGAAAATTACCAGCAAGCAGATGGTTCTGTTATAATACCAGAAGTGTTAAGAAAATATACAGGTTTTGATAAAATATAATGAAAAAAAGAGGACTATTTATTACATTTGAAGGTATTGATGGCTGTGGAAAAACAACACAGTTAAGTTTACTTCGGGATTATTTAGTAAATAAAGGTTATGATGTTATTATAACCCGCGAACCAGGTGGAAATCATCAACTTGGCAAAGATATAAGAAATATTTTACTTTATACAAAGTGTGAATTAGATGATAAAGCTGAAATGTTTTTGTTTCTAGCAGATAGAGCTCAACATATTAATAAATTTATTTTGCCCAATTTAAAAGAAGGAAAGATAGTTTTATGTGACAGGCATACCGATTCTACACTTGCATATCAAGGTTATGGAAGAGGTCAAAATCTTGAAGAAATAATATATTTAAATGATATCGCTACAAATAATATAAAACCCGATTTGACTTTTTTATACGATATTGATGTTGAAACTTCAAATTTAAGAGTTGGAAATGAAAAAGATAGAATGGAGAATACAGGTTCTATATTTTTGGAAAAAGTTCGATTAGGTTATTTAAACATTGCCCAAAATAATCCTGAAAGCATAAAAATTATAAATGCTGTTAATCCGATTGAAATAGTTTTTAAAGATACAAAAAAGTATGTTGAAGATGCTTTAAAAAAGATTTAGGAGAATGCTTAAGATGACAAATTTTAGAAGATGGTATGATAATGACCCTATATTAAAAGAAGCTCTTGAATTATTAAAAGAGCAAGATGATTTAACCCAAACCGAAGCTGCAAAATTTATGATGCAAATAAAGGAACAGGTAGCAGCTGATGTAATTGAACGTGTTTATGAAATTGTGAACCAATATAGTGAAGGTAAAGGTAATCGTTGGTATGATAATGACCCTTTTTTGTTAAAAGCTATAGAATTTTTGCGTGAAGCACCTCCAAAAGTTCAAAGGAAAGCAGCTTTAAAATTGTTGTTAGCATTAGAAAATAATAGTTTTGATAATTTAGAGATATAATTATAAATGAAAGAAATGTTAGAAGATATACAAAATAAAAAAGATATTCGTGGTATTGATATTCAAAAAGTTGGAGTTAAGGATCTTGAAGTACCATTAATTATACAAAGAAAGTTCTATGATAACCAAGTTGTATATGCAAAAGCTCGTTTGAATGTATCGTTGCCTCAAAATTATAAAGGCACACATATGTCAAGATTTGTTGAGGTTTTAAATGATTGGCGACAAAGAAATTTACTTGGTATGGATATAAAAGGTTGTCTTGTTGAAATTTGTAATAAACTTAATTCGAAAAGTGCTGAACTTCAATTTAAATTTAAATATTTTATTGAAAAAAAAGCACCTGTTAGCGGTTTAAAATCTACAATGTGTTATGACTGTTTATTTGAGGGCAAGCTTAATCAATCTGGTGATTATCGTTTTATACTTGGAGTCAAGGTGCCTTTAACAACTTTGTGTCCTTGCTCAAAAGAAATTTCAGATTATAGTGCACATAATCAACGAGCTATTGTAAGTGTTAAAATAAGTTATGATAATGATAAACATATTTGGCTTGAAGATTTAATTGAAACAATCGAAAGTTGTGCTTCCTGTGAATTATATCCACTTTTGAAACGAGTTGATGAAAAATATGTTACTGAAAAAGCATATAATACACCTAAATTTGTCGAAGATGTATTACGTGATATTGTTTTATCTTTTAAACAAAATGAAATAATTAAGTATTATGAAGTTGAAATAGAATCATTTGAAAGTATACATAACCATAGTGCTTGGGCTTATCAGTGTGAAGAAAAATAAATTAAGGAGAATAAAATTATGATTAAAGAATTATTTAACAATTATGTGCAGGATCTTGAAACTTATATTATGTTTCAAATAAAACAAATGGCTCAAGATTTCAAATCTGAACTAGATAAACATAATAGAACTCCTATTTTTCTTTCAATGGGTGCACCGACACAAAATCCACCTCAATTTGTTATTGAAAAATTAAAAGAAGCTCTAACTATTGATGGTATTCACACTTATTCTTCTCCAAAAGGGGAACAATATTTTTTGGATGCCGTTAAAACAAGAATGAAAAATCGTTTTGGAATTGAACTTGATGCCAAAACTCAAGTTTTTTCACTAATAGGTTCAAAGGAAGGTATTGCCAATATTATACGTGAATTAATTAATCCAAAAACTGAAGAAAAAGAACGTGATATTATTCTTTTGCCAAATCCTGGATATGCTTCATATAAGGAAATGGTTAAAGTTTCAGGTGGTTTAGGATATAGTCTACCTTTGACTAAAGAAAATAACTATATGCCTGATATAGATGAAGTTGTTGAAAATCTTAAAAAAGAAGGTTATGATGATAAAAAAATAAAAGCTTTAATTGTAAATTATCCTAATAATCCTTTAGGAGTTGGTGCAAGTCGTGAATATTTACAAAAAATTGTTGATTTTTGTAAAAGGCGTAATATTCTTCTTATATCAGATGCAGCATATTGTGATATGTACTTTGATGAAAAAGAAAAACCAATTAGTATTTTAGAGCTTGATGGTGCAATGGATATAGCTGTTGAGTTTCACAGTTTTTCAAAACCTTTTGCAATGACCGGTTGGCGTATTGGTTGGGTTTGTGGAAATGAAGAAGCTGTTTCAATGTTTGGTAAATTAAAATCTACAATTGATACTGGCATTTTTAAAGGAATACAGTATGCAGCTTCTAAAATTTTAAATTCAAGTGAAGGTCAAGAATATATTCAAAATGCTAATAAGGCATTTAAGCTTAAGCAAGAGATTGCTTTAAAAGGTTTTAAAGAGCTCGGTTGGGATTTTAGTAAAATTAATATTCCAAGTACAACTTTTTATTTGTGGCTTCCAATACCACCAAAATATAAGACTTCTCGGGAGTTTACATTTGATGTTCTTAAAAAGTCAGGCGTGGTTTTTGTTCCTGGACATGCTTTTGGGGATTTCGGAGAAGGTTTTTTCCGCGTTTCAAATGTTTGTAGTGATGAAAAATTAAAAGAAGTATTCAAAAGACTTAAAGAAGATGGATTTTATTATCAGTAGGATTTAATAATATTAATATTTATAGGAAAAATAGTTTATGATTGCAATTCTAGATTATGGAGCAGGAAATGTAAGAAGTATATCTAATATGCTTCAATTCTTAGATTGTGATTATAAAATAACGTGCGATGTTGGTGAAATAAAAAAAGCTCGTGCTTTAATTTTCCCAGGGCAAGGACATTTTAAACAGGCATTAGATAATTTGAACAACAAAAAACTTATTGAGCCGATAAAATCATTTATCCGTTCTGGGAAACCTTTTTTAGGAATTTGTTTAGGATTTCAAGTTTTATTTGAAAAAAGTGAAGAAGCTCCAGAAATTCAAGGTTTATCTTTATTAAAAGGTGAAGTTAAAAAGTTTAATACAAAAAAAATTCCACAAATAGGATGGAATAAACTTGAAACAACTAAAAATAACTCGTTTTTGGAAGATGATTATTTTTATTTTGTTAATTCGTACTATGTAAAACCTGATAATAAATCAATTATATCTTCTTATAGTGATTATTATGGAAAATTTTGTGCTTCAATTGAGATTGACAATATATGTGCTTGTCAATTTCATCCTGAAAAAAGTAGTAATGCTGGGATTAGTTTTTTTCGTAACTGGATAGAAAAAATTTAGGCAATGCCATCCACTTTTTTATTTATTGAATTTGTTTTATCAACATCTCTCATAGCTTGAGCAAAATTATAAGAATGAATATTTAAATCAAGAGTTTTTTGTGCTGTTTCACCTGTTAAAACAGGGTCAATCTCTTCTAAATATCCTGTAATATCAGGAACAAGACTTTTTGCAAAATTAATAGCTGTATCTTTATATTGTTTTCGAGTTCTTTCTCCAAAGTTGTCATTAAAGTATGATACTATAAAGCTTGAAATACTTTCAAAAAAACTTTTTGTTTCAACCGTTTCACTAAGTCCATCGATTGAATTATTTTTAAAATAATCTGCAACAAAAAATGAAAGTTTATCAAAAAAAGCTTCAGCTGCTGCTTCAATTTCAGGTGTTTGGGTATTTTGACCTTCTTTTACAAAATAATCTGCAACATTTTCAACAAGTTGTCCAAAAAAATCTGAAGTAACTTGTTCTATATTTTTCTTTTGTTTATGATTATTTTCTTTACCTGAATGTGTCCCATATGTGAATATGTTTTGATTATTTTGTATGTTGGTATTATTTTGAACTTCTGTACCCATATTTTTTATCCCTAAAAATATATTGTAACTATATTATTATCGTTCATTTTATAATTTTTCTTTAATTATTTTTGTTTTTATAAATAAATTTGAAATAAAAATTTACAAATTAAGAAAAAAAAAGTAATTTAGCTTAAAATATAATTATTATGGAAAGTGAAATACTTGATAAGATTATTAAAATAAAAGAAAAGTCTAATAGTCTATATTTAATTAATCCTATTGAGCAAATTGATGTTTTTTTATATGATAAATTATATAAAACATCTTATTTTTATCTAGTTCAAAATTTCTGGGAAAAATGTCGTAAAGATTATAGTGAGGAATTTATTTTTAGCTTCCTTCTTGATTTCTTGACTATACAAAATAAAGGTAAGATTACAAACGGGGTTAATCTTGTTAAGACTTTTATTGCATATTTCGACAATTATAAAAATAAGAATATATTGTCTGAATTATTTATACAAATTACAAAATATTTAAAATATTATGATATAATTATTAATGAGAAAAGTAAAAATGAAAAAATTAATAATCTTTTACATAAAATAAATAAAACAAATAGTAAAGAGGCATATCCATATTTAATGGAAGTATTTGAAGATTATGAATATGCTAGAATTAACACAGATTTACTAATTGAAATTCTTAATACCGTTATTTTATTTATTAATCATCAAAATGATGAAAAAATAAGTTCAATTGTTAAAAATTTTAATCAATTAAGTGATGAAATAAATAAAATGTTGTTTTTAAAAATTATAACACCTAAAATAATAAAGGTTAATGTTGAAAATTAAACTTCAAAGTAGCCAATATATGGTATATTTCTTAAATATTCTTTGTAATCAAGTCCATAACCAACAACAAATTTATCATCAATTTCAAAGCCTATAAAATCAGCTTCAATATCATTTTGGCGTGCACATTTTTTATTTAATAAAGCTGCAAACTTAAGTGATTTTGGACAATATTTTAGTTTTAATAAATCTGTAACAAATTTAGCGGTATGACCAGTGTCAAGTATGTCTTCAACGATAAGAATATTTTTATCTTTTAAATCAGGTAAAGTTAAATCAATTGTATTTATTTTTCCGCTTGATTGAAAATCATTCCCATAGCTTGAAATGCGAATAAAATGAAGAATAATTGGTAAATTAAGTTTTTTTATTAAATCACAACAAAATAAAGCTGAACCTTTTAAAACACAGATTACATGTAAATCTTCATCTTTATTATTATGTTCTTTTTCTATTTCATATGCAAGCTCTTTAATTCTTTTTTGTAATGTATTTTCATCAAACAGAATTTTTAAATCTTTTAAATTTTTATCTAATTTCATAATATTAAACCTTTTTAATAACTATTTTATATATTTTTTTACTAGAATCTAAAACTTTTAATTTATTGCTTAAGCCTATATTTTTAGCCCATAATATTTCATTTTTACTAGTTAATAAAATTATTTTATCACGATTATGTTTAAAAATACCTTTATTAATAAAATATTTTTTAAGCTTCATTTTACCGTTTTCAAAACCAAATGGTTGGATAATATCGCCGTTTTGCCTATAGCGTATGGAAAACGGCAATGTTAGCATATCAAATGATACAACTTGATAGTCTTCATCCTCTTTTGGAAAATTATTTGGAACTTTATTTAGTTTTTCAAAAAATATTTTATGCCCGTCAAATTCATAAATTCTATTAAGATTATAAATGGTTAAACATTCTTCATTTTTTGGCTTTTTTTTATAAATATAAAAATATTGACTGTTTGAAAATAAAAATAATTCAGCTGAAATTGATATAATTTTTCCATTTTTTAAATTTGAGTTGTCAAAAATGAATGTACAAATTTCATTTATTTTTTTATAATTCCAATCAAGTTTATTTTCTTGCAAAATTTGAGAAATAAGTTTTGTTTTTAAGGCAAGATTTAAATTTATAAATTTTTTTGTATTATATTTTTTTTTGTTTAAAATTAGTTCATTATTATCGAAAGTCAAAATGTCTTTTAGCTTTTTATCAAGTATTTTATCCAAAAAATCCTCTTGTAGATTTATAATATTAATCAGGTTAGAAATGACATCTTCGTAGTTTTTGTTTATATGTAAAAAATGAGTTTTCATTTTGTTTCTAATGTAGTTGCGAGAAAAATCTGATTGTAAATTTGTGCAATCTATGACAAAGTTTATTTTATTTAGTTTTAAATAATTTTCAATATCAATTCTTTTTATATAAAGCATTGGACGGTATATTTCAAGGTTTTCATTTTTACGATATGGTAAAATACACTTTAAACCTGTTGGAGAAGTTCCTTTTAATATGCGATAAAAAAAAGTTTCTACATTGTCATTTTGATTATGGGCAAGAAAAATACATTTAGTGTCAAATTTTTGGGAAGCTATTTTAAAAAAATTATATCTTTCATTACGGGCTTCTAGTTCAGACAATTTTTTATTTGAATTTAATTTGTATGAGTAAAAATCAATGTTCAAATTTTTACATAAATCAGAACAAAATTTTTCATCCTTGTCGCTTTCAACACCTCTTTGGTTGTGGTTTAAATGTATTGCAACAATTTGTAGATTTATTTTATTTTTTTTAATAACATTATTTAAAGCATAAAGTAAAGAAGTTGAATCTGCACCGCCAGAAAATCCTACAAGAATGCTTTTGTATTTTTTTTCAATTTGATATTGATTGATAAAATTAAATATAGTATTTTCTAATGTTTGCATTTATTCACAAGCCTATTAGCGTTTTCTATTGCTATTTTGTATGGAACATTTTTAATAATTCTTCGAGCATAACTTCCTACTGTAATCCCTGCATATTGAATGTTTGAAAGTTTGGCAAGTTGTGATGTCATTTCATTTGTGCCGCCTGAGATAAAAATATAAAAATTTTGAAATTTTAAATACTTTTGAAATAGCTGTGCACAGGAAACAGCATTAATGGTAGAAGAATAATCGTTTTCTCTCCCCGTCATTGAAAAACCATCAGCTTGGATAATAAGTGGTTTCCCTTCTCGTTTTTTTATAAAATAATCAGTAAGTTTTATTAATTTATGTTCAGACAAATATTCACGGGAAAAGCAAACAGATATTATCCCATCAAAATTGTTATTTAAATTGTCAAAAGCTTGTTTTATCATTTTTGTTTTGGAAATAGAAGCATGAAGTTCAATAATTTTTACATTATTTTTATTTGCAAGATTAATAGCATCAAAATCCGAAACAGAATACTTATTTTTATAAGAGATTGCTTTACATTTACATTTTTGGCATCCAATACATTTTGTTTTATCAATAACAACATTTTTATCTTTTATAAAAATAGCTTTATGGTGGCATTGTTTTATACATTTAAAACATTTTTTACATTTTTCATTATTTATAAACGCAAAAGAATTGTGTTTATCGTTTTCAATTGCAAAGCTTAAACTAAATAAAAAATCATTAATATTTTTATTATTGTTTTTAAGTTCTTTAAATACAATATCAATAGCTTTTTGATTGGGTGGGATGTCAATAATATCAGTTTTTGTATTTGAATATATATTTATAATGTATTCAATTTCTTTAAAATCTAAATTCCCAAGACCTAAAACAAGTTTAAATAAATTTTTTTCTTTAAGTTTATAAATAATATTTTCCATAATAAATATTATAACATGAAGAATTTTTCTATTTTACATCAAAGTTTGTGTCTGTTATATTATAATTAAGTAATAGTAAAAAAGAAGAAAAACAGTAAATATGGATAATAATAAATTAAGAAATATAGCAATAATCGCACACGTAGACCATGGAAAAACAACTCTTGTTGATTGTATGTTAAGACAATGTGGCGTTTTTCGTGAAAACGAGGTAGTTGAAGAAAGAGTTTTAGATAACAATGATATTGAACGTGAAAGAGGAATAACAATCTTAGCAAAAAATGTATCTGTAAATTATAATGGGTATAAAATAAATATAGTAGACACACCAGGGCACGCAGATTTTGGTGGAGAAGTTGAACGGGTTTTAGGTATGGTTGATGGTGCATTACTTATTGTTGATGCAGCTGAAGGTCCAATGCCACAAACAAGATTTGTTTTGAAGAAAGCTTTAGAATTGGGTATTAGGGTTATTGTTGTTGTTAATAAAATAGATAAACCACAAGCTGAACCTGATAAGACAATAGACAAGGTTTTTGATTTATTTACTGAATTAACGGATAATGAATATCTAATTGATTTTCCTATAATATATTCATCGAGTTTAAATGGCTATGCAAAAAAAGAACTTGAAGATGAAAATACTGATATAATCCCATTACTTAATTCTATAATTGAAAATATTAAACCGCCAAAAGGCGATAAAACTAAAAATCTTCAATTTCATGTTACAACACTTGATTATAATGAATATGTAGGTCGTATAGCAATAGGTAGAATTGTAAATGGTGAAATTAATGCAAATGAAATGGTTTCATTAATAAAAGCTGATAGTTCAGTTCAACGTGGTAAAATTGTTAAATTATTTGGTTTTAAGGATTTAGGTCGAGTTGAAATACAAAATGCTCAAGCTGGTGATATTGTTGCAATAGCAGGATTTGCAGATATACAAATTGGTGAAACTATTTCATCAATTGATAATCCTCAAGCTTTACCGTTAATAAAAATTGATGAACCTACATTACAAATGAATTTTCAAGTAAATAATTCACCATTTGCTGGTCAGGAGGGGAAATTTGTAACAAGCCGTCAAATACGAAAAAGGTTATATCAGGAGCTTGAAAAAAATGTAAGTTTACGTGTTGAAGATACAGATAACACTGATGTTTTTCGTGTTAGCGGACGGGGTGAACTACACCTAGGAATACTGATAGAAACAATGCGTCGTGAAGGTTATGAATTTCAAGTTTCAAAACCACAGGTTATTTTAAAAACAGTGGATAACAAAACTTATGAGCCGTTTGAAAATTTGTTTATTGATGTTCCTGAAGAATATGCAGGTGCTACAATAGAAAAACTTTCAAATAGAAAAGGCGAATTACAACAAATGCAAGTAGTTGGTACTCGAACTAATATGAGATTTATTATACCCTCTCGTGGGTTGATTGGATTCAGATCAGACTTTATTCGCTTAACTCGTGGTGAAGGTATAATGAATCATACGTTTTATGAATATCGAGAATATTCAGGTGATATTGAAAAACAACGCAATGGTTCAATTATTGCACATGAAAATGGTGAGACTATACCTTATGCTTTGAAACAATTTGAAGATAGGGGTGTATTTTTTGTTGTTCCAAAAACAAAAGTGTATCGTGGTATGATTATAGGTGAAGCAAATAGACCTCAAGATGTTGTTGTTAATATTTGTAAAACAAAAAAATTAACAAATATGCGAAGTGCAACTGCAGATGTAATGGTTACACTTCAAGCTCCCAGGTTGATGTCATTAGAAGATTGTCTTGAGTATATATCAGATGATGAACTTGTTGAAGTTACACCTCAAAATGTTCGTATAAGAAAATTTGACTTGAATAAAATAAGATAGTAAAAAGATAGGACTAAATATATGGAAGCTAAAACAATAGAACAAATGCCAACACAGTATGATGCATTAAATATTGAAAAAGAAATTTATAGATTTTGGGAAGAAAATAATTTATTTAAAGCGGATGAAAAATCAAGTAAGCCTCCATATACAATAGTTATTCCACCACCAAATGTAACAGGAGTTTTACATATGGGGCATGCATTAGATGGTACATTGCAGGATATTTTGACGCGATATTATAGAATGTCAGGTTATGAAGCTTTGTGGATTCCAGGTACTGATCATGCAGGGATTGCTACACAAAATGTTGTTGAAAAGAAATTAAGAGAAGAAAATAAATCACGTTTTGATTTGGGGCGTGAAAAGTTTTTAGAATTAACTTGGAAGTGGGCAAATGAACATAAAGGAGCAATACTTAATCAGTTTAAACGTCTTGGAGCTTCTTTTGATAGAAGTCGAGAACGGTTTACACTTGATAAAGGTTGTAACGAAGCTGTTAAAGAAGTATTTGTACGTCTTTATCAAAAAGGATTGATTTATAAAGGTGCTTATATAGTTAACTGGTGCCCTCGTTGTTGTAGTGCCATTTCAGATATAGAAACAGAATATGAAACAGAAATGGGATCTTTGTGGGAGATATCATATCCTTTAAAAAATGAATCAGGTGCAATTGTTGTTGCAACAACAAGGCCTGAAACTATGTTCGGAGATGTTGCTATTGCTGTTAATCCAAATGATTATAAATATAAAGATTTGGTAGGAAAAAAAGTTGTTATACCATTAACAGGGCGAGAAATACCTATCATTGCAGATGATTATGTTGATAAATCTTTTGGAACAGGTGCTGTTAAAATTACTCCGGCTCATGATCCTAATGACTATGAAGTTGGCAAAAGACACAATTTGAAACCCATTTGGGTTATAGATGAAAATGGAAAAATGAAAACAAATGGTTATGTGCCACAAGAACTTCAAAGTCTTGACCGATATGAAGCCAGAAAAAAAACAATAGAAATGTTAAAAGTTCAAGAGACTTTGCTTCGGATTTTGCCACATGAACATAATGTTGGTAAATGTCAAAGATGTAACACTACCATTGAACCATTATTATCTGAACAATGGTTTGTAAAAATGAAACCACTTGCAAAACAAGCTATTGAAGCTATTTATAAAAATGAAGTAAAGTTTATTCCCGATAGATGGGAAAAAAATTATTTAAGTTGGATGGAAAATATTCGTGATTGGTGCATTTCTCGTCAATTATGGTGGGGACATCAAATCCCTGCATATTATCATAAAGAAACCGGGGAAATGATTGTTGCAAAAGAAAATCCTAATCCTGAAATTTATAAACAAGATGAAGATGTACTTGATACTTGGTTTTCATCAGGTCTTTGGCCTTTTTCAACTTTAAATTGGCCAGATATAGACAATGTTGATTTTAAAAAATTCTACCCTACAACAACTCTTGTGACAGGTTTTGACATTATTTTCTTTTGGGTCGCAAGAATGATTACTATGGGTTATGAATTTACAGATAAGGCTCCATTTTCAACTGTTTATATCCATGGACTTATTCGTGATGAATCTGGTCAAAAAATGTCAAAGTCTAAAGGAAATACAATTGATCCTGTTCAAATTATTGATAAGTATGGTTCAGATGCGTTAAGGTTTACTTTAACATCTTTAAATACATATGGTGGACAGGATATTAAAATTAGTGATGAACGTTTTGAATATGGACGTAATTTTGCCAATAAAATATGGAATGCTTCACGATTTATTTTAATTAATATTTCTGATGTTGATAGAAAAGCAATTGATAATGACAAGTTAACAATTGCTGATAAGTGGATTTTAAATAAATTAAATGAAACCGTAAAAATATTTAATGATAATATAAAAGCTTATCGTTTTGGAGAAACTGCGCATGTTTTATATGAGTTTTTTTGGAACAATTTATGTGATTGGTATTTAGAGATATCTAAAGTTCAACTAAACGATCAAAAAATAAGCATGAATACAAAACGTGTTTTGAAATATGTTTTGGACAGTACTCTTAGACTTTTGCATCCTATTATGCCTCATATAACAGAAAAGATATGGCAACTTATTCCAAATGTTAAAAATAACGAAAATGATGCTTTAATTCGTGCTAATTTTCCTATTTATATTGATAAAAATAGTTATCCAAAAGAAAGTAAAGAAATGGAAATTGTTTTTGAAACAATTAAATCTTTACGAAATTTAAGGCAATCTTTTAATATAAGTGTTGGCGTTTCTATTGATATCATTATTGATGCTGTTGAAAATGAATTGAATATTTTTAAATCTATTGAAGCATATATTAAACGACTTGCAAAAGTTAATGAAATTTCATATGATTTAGGAAAATTAGAAAATAAAAAATGTGCAAATTGTGTTGTTTCAAACTCAAAGATTATTGTACCTTTGAATAATTTGATTAATTTTGAGGATGAAGTTTCAAGACAAAACAAAAAACTTTTAAAATTAATTAATGAAAAAAAATCACTTGAGGCTCGTTTGAACAATGAAAAATTTATGAAAAATGCTGCTCCTGCATTAATTGAACAAACAAGAAAAAGGATAAGTGAAATTTTATCTCAAGAAACTGTTATAAATGATTTGATAAAAAATTTAAAATAATATTATGATAATTTTGGGTATAGATCCTGGACTTGCAATAGTTGGATATAGTATTGTTGAATATAAAGATAAACAATATAAATTATTAGCATCAGGAGCAATAAAAACAAATCAGGAAGATAGAGAAGAAAAACGACTTCTTGAAATTTATGAAGATATTTGTTTTTTATGTGAGAAATATAATCCTGATGTGGCAAGTATAGAAAAGTTATATTTTTTTAAAAATCAAAAAACAGTAATGCAAGTTAGTCAGGCACGAGGTGTGATACTTGCAGCTTTGGAAAAATATAAAATATCAATTTATGGTTATACTCCTATTGAAGTAAAACAAACAATTACTGGGTTTGGACGAGCTTCAAAGAATGAAGTAAAAAAATATGTTGAATTATATCTTGAGTTGCCAAATACAAGACTTGATGATACTATTGACTCAATAGCTATTGCAATATGTCATTCTCGGCAATTTATTAATAAGCAATAATTAATATATTTATGATATAATTTAACAAAATAAAAAAATTGGGATAAAGATGGAATTAATAATATTAAAACGCATGGTAATAATATCAGTCATATTAGGAGCTATACTAGGAATAGTAACCATTATTCCTTTTATAAATGTATTATCTTTTACCGCAATAATGTTTTTAGCATCCCCAATTGTAATAATGTATATGACAAAATATAATTTAATGGGTATTTTAAATTTAAAGCAAACATTAATATATGGAGCAATCATTGGATTTATTTCATTTTTAGGATTTTCAATAACTTTTGTACCACTTGCAACTATTATAGGGATAATTTATAAAAGTTCATTTTACCTAGGTGTAAGCATGCTATTCAGAGAAGGTTTTTTTGTGATGCTTTTAATGGTTATTTTTGTTGCATTATTAGGTGGAGCATTAATGAATTCTTTTAGTGCTTTAATATACTATCAGATAAGACGGTATTTTTTTAAAGATGAGATAAATGATAACATTTTAAATGGCAATATAGATTATGAAATAGGTGAATGAATTATGATATTAAATTCTAAGATAAGAACCATAAAATGGGAAAATAATGTTTCAAAAATGATAGATCAAACAATACTTCCAAATACATATAGTTATGTAGAAGTTAAGACGATTGATAAAATGTATGAAAATATAAAAAATATGGTAGTTCGAGGTGCACCGGCAATTGGTATAGCAGGGGCACATGGTGTAGTTTTGGGGGCTTATGAACTAGAAAGAGAAGAAAATGATATTTTAAAATATAAAAATAAGCTTATTGATAGATCAAATTGGCTAAAAACTTCTCGACCGACAGCTGTCAATTTAAGGTGGGCAATTGATAAGCAGATTGAAATTATTAAAAAATTTGAAGGGTGTAATATTCAAAGATTGATAGATGAACTTGTCGAGAATGTTTTGAAGCTTGAAAACGATGATATTTTGATAAATCAAAGAATAGGTAAAAATGGAGCAAAATTAGTAAATAAACTTTCAGCAGGCATACTAACCCATTGTAATGCAGGAGCGTTGGCAACTGTAGGTTATGGTACTGCTTTGGGAGTGATAAGGAGTGCATTTGCAAATGATAAAACGATAAAAGTTTATGCAAATGAAACCCGACCTCGTCAACAAGGAGCAAGATTAACAACTTGGGAGTTAATTGAAGATGGTATTGATGTGACATTATTGACAGATGGGATGTGTTCTTATTTTATGAAAAATGGCTATATCGATATGGTGGTGGTTGGTGCAGATAGAATTGCACTAAATGGTGACACAGCTAATAAAATAGGGACTTATACACTTGCAATATGTGCAAAATATCATAATATTCCATTTTATATTGCAGCACCAAAGTCAACAATAGATATAAATATTAAATCAGGCAATGAAATACCAATTGAAATGCGAAATGATGAAGAAGTTTTGATTATTAATGGTGAATCTATTTGTCGTGAAGGTACAAAAACAATAAATCCGTCGTTCGATGTAACCCCAAATGATTTAATAACTGGAATTATAACAGAAGATGGCATATTATATCAAAATTATGAAGAAAATATAAAAAGGCTTTTTAATTTGTAAATTTTTGTTAATTTTTTTATTTTAAAACCTAAAATTATAACAATTTATTATATTTTCATTTTTATTACTTATGTGTAAGTTAGGTATATAGGAATATCAAGATGCAAGATTATGGAAATTATACAAGTCAAAGAGTAAATTATCAAAATCCACCAGTAAAAAAAAGAGAGAAAGAAGAAAAGATTAAGAAAGCTGTTACTTATACTTTAGGGACTTTAGCAGGTGTTAGTGTCGCAGCTTTAGTTGGCTATGGCATAATAAATAAGAATTCACAAGGCAAAAAAATTGTTGATAAAGCAAAAGATGCTGCAAGTGAGGTTGTGAATAAAGGAAAAGATAAGATAAATCCCTCTTCTCAAAAAAAAGGTAGAGAAGTTTTATTTAAAGTTTTAGCAAATATAAAAAAGGGGAAAACTATAACTTTACAAGACTTAAAAACTGCTCAAACAACTGTAAACACTATGTTAACATTAAATGATGGATTGACTAAAACTACCTTATCTAAATATTCAGTTTTGTTAGAAGCTTTAATCGATAAATATAGAGATAAAAAAAGTGACTTTAAAGTTGAGGATGCTGAGTTAAAAAATAATGCAGAAGCATTAGAAAATGAATCACAAAATATATTAACACAAGCATTTGCTCAAGCAGATTTTAATACACTTTTAAAAGATTATAATCTGGATTTGAAAAATATAGTAATTAATAGAGATAAACTTGAAAATAATAGTAATAATAATACATTACAACTTAATGCTCCTGTCAGTAAGGACTCAAGTGATCTTATTCTATTAAATGACAAAAATTTGATTTATGTTGAAAATGGTAAAGAAATCAAAAACGATACCGAATTATATATATTGCATGATGGAAAATATTATGAAATCACAGCAAGCGATTTAAGAAATTTAGCTGATGTCAAAACATTAGAAAATGCTGATATTATACAAGTAGATGATATTAATAGTTTTGACGCTACTCAAAGTAAAATTGTAAAATGCCAAAAAGAAGGAGAATCAGACAGTGCTCTATATATTTATGGTGCAAAAAATGCATTTAATGAAACAAAATATGTTAAAATTTCAGATTTAACAAGTGAAAAGTTAGCATTATTAGTTGATACAAATGTATTTAATGATATAGTAAACCATGATAAAATCGAAGTAACAACTTGGAGTGAAGTGTTAAATAACAACCCTGATAACAAATTTGTTGATGCAGACGGAAAATTAACAAATGCAGGAACGGCTTTAATGGTTGGCATCAAAGCAAGAATTGAAAATGCTGGTACTGATGATACTAAAAAAGCAAAAATTATATTAGGTTTATTAACTAACATAGAAGATGCTAAGTTTACTGATAAGAGTGTAGGAAAAGCTGTTGTTAATAGTTTACTAGAGGATAACAATGTCACAGATACAGTTCTAAGTCAAGTGTTAAATGAGAATACTGCTAACAAGCTTGTTGATGCAGACGGAAAATTAACAGATGCAGGAATGGCTTTAATGATTGGCATCGAAGCAAGAATTGCTAGTACTGATGATACTGAAAAAGTAACGGTTATATTAAATACATTAAGCAAGATAACTGAATTTGCCGATAAAAGCGTAGGAAAAGCTGTTGTTGATAATTTAATAAATGATAAAGATATTGCACCAGGCGTTTTTGCTGATGTTCTCAAAAATTGCACCAAAGGTAAGTTGATAAAGTCTGACAAAACGTTGACAGAAACAGGAAAAAATTTACTCGATTATATTATTAAAAATGGTCTAACGCTAGATGATTTAAATAAAGTAGTTAATGATAAAATCAAGAATTATGAAAATAAAGATAATGGTATACAAACAACTAATGATAAAGAACCAAAACTTCAAATAAATAGAGCAAAATATTATTTTAATTATTTAAAGAATAGAAACAGTGCTGGAAAAACAATAGATAGTACAGAAAGTTTAATTTTATATTCTTTATTAAAAGATGAAAAGAAAAAAGAATATTTTCAAAATTCAACACTAAAGACAGATAAACTAGACACCTATACTGAAGGTGATTTTAATGATGGTGCAGAATATAAAGATTATTCAGCTATGCAAAAATTGGAAACTGCAAAAAATGTTCTAAATTCAAATGATGAAACATTTATAAAAATGATTCCTGAATATTTAGGTGAAACAGACTTAACATTATTTTTAGAAGATGAGGACGTAAAAAAATCACTTGTTGACGAATCACAGACAACAGATGAAGCAAAATTAACTGACATCGGAAAAAATTTCTTAAAAGTTTATGGAAATAAGGCTCTAGGAATTGAGTCTAGTACAATAGAGTATAAGCAACCAAATAATAGGTTCGCAAGAAGAAACATCCATCAAGAAATTACAATAAATAATGTTAGATTTAAATTTTATGAAGAATCTGGTGAATTAAAATACTACGTTGGACAACAAAAAAAATAAAACCTCTAAAACCTTAAAAAAATATCAAAAAATAATCTTTATATCAAGCAGGATATAAAGATTGTTTCTTTTAATATTTTCATACTTTGTTTATTTTATTTAATTATAATACAACAATTATCTAAAAATTGCAAGTGTTTTTGAATTTTTATTATTTAGCTTATAAACTAGATAAGTAAATATTCCACTGTTCACAATAAACATTTCACAAGAAATATATCCTTATAATAATATTATTATTCATATAAATCAATTTCTTTGACTTGTTTTCTGATTGTATATGTGTCATATATTATCATGTAAATAATGCACATTATTACAAAAAAATGTCAAAATTTAATAAATATTGCTTATATTAATTATTTCTTTTTATTTATACAACTTCTCAAATTCTTTATCTTGTTGGATATATTTATAGACAAAATAAGTAATAGCACTTATAAACCCTATTGTCAAAATAATTTGTATTAATTTAATAAATGTTACTTTTATATTTGCTCTATTCCTTATCTAATAACTTTGTCACTATAACACGTTTTATTAAATATACATTACTAAATACTAAAAATATAGCAAAATCTAAAATGAAAAAAATAGTTCTTAATAAATTTGGTTCATAAGCCAAAAAAGCAACAGCACCAACGATAATAAATATCTCGTTCTACAAGTATTTATGTAATTTACAAGCAAAAAGCTTTATATCAAATGATATAAAGCTTTTTTATTAATTAATTTTCATACTTTGTCTTTATTTTTTTTCAACACGTATAGCACAATCAGGACATGTCAAAGCACATGCACCACAGCCAATACAAATGTTAGGATCTGGTTGAACAGCAGGGGTAGCATAAATACCAACTTCATTTGACCAAGAAAGGCATTTTTCACCTTTTGCATTCATAGGGCATTTTTCTAAACACAATCCACAACCTTTGCACAAATCTGTGTACAAATACCAATCAGCTTTTCCTTTTTGAACACCTTCAACTTTTATACCTTTATATTGTTGTTTTTCACTCATTTTATTACATCCTCTTTTCTATACACTTGCCTTTTCAACAAGTTTCATACCACAATCAAGTGCTTTATAGTTTAATTCACGCAATTCAGGTTTTTTATCAAACTTTTTGCCCAAAGCATGTTCCATAGCTGATTTAACAAAATCTATAGGCATAACTTTTGTTGCTTGAATAATTACACCTAAAATAATTATGTTGAATACGCGAACACTTAACTCATCATGTGCTATTTGATTTGCAGGAATACCAATAACTTCTTTACATTCAACAGTCGGTTTTGTATGACAAACTGATGTATCATAAATTACAACGGTATCTTTATCAATATATGTTTGGCATCTTTCAATTGCACGGTCTGATAACATAATAACTATATCACCTTTTGAAAAACGAGGTTCGCCAATTTTTTCATCACCAATTTGACAAAAAGCAATTGAAACACCACCACGTTGTTCAACACCAAAGTTTGGTATATAAAGTATTTCTTTATTTGCTTCATAACCTGCTTCAACTAATATCTTAGCAACAGATTGCACACCTTGCCCGCCTTCACCGGCTAGGACTATTTTTGTTCTTGTCATTTTTTTCTCCTTTAAAAAATTAATTAAGTCCTTCAGGAACAACAAAGTCTTTTACTTCAAAAAATTCTTCCATTTTTGCAAGTCTTGCAAATGTATCTTTGTTGTTAGTTCTCCAGTTAAGAGGACATATTGATAATACTTCAACAAAAGAAAAGCCTCCATTTGCAACATTTGTTATAGCTTTCTTTAATGTTGCACGAAGTTTTCTTACATTGCTAACTGATGAACGAGCTACAAATGATTTAGTAGGGTCAACTATTGAAGCTACCATTTCTGCACCTTTTGCCGGTTTCCCTGTAGTTTCGCAATCACGACCATAAGGTGTTGTTTCAGTAATTTGTCCTGGCATTGTTGTTGGTGACATCTGACCACCTGTCATACCATAGTTTGTATTATTACATAACAATATTAACATGTTTTCACTACGAACTGATGCATTAACCAAATGTTGCGAACCAATAGCTAAACCGCCACCGTCACCCATATATGCAATACCAACTGTTCCAGGGTTAGCACGTGTAACACCATAAATAACTGGCGTTGTTCGACCATGGTGTGTCTGAACAGTATCTATATTCATAAAATTCCAAGATAACAAACTGCAACCAATATCACATCCAAACACTGAACGCTCTTGTAAACCTAACTCATCAATTACATAAGCAAGACTTTTTAATATAATACCATGTCCACATCCAGGACAAAATTTGCTTGCTCCAACTTTTGTGTTTTGTGTGCTTGGTATTTCTGGTGGTAAATTTAATAATTCTACCATTTTATTCTCCTTCATTTATATTTTATTTATTTTATTTTATTTTATGCAACTACTTGTGATGAATTTATCATTTCTTCAACTTTATAAATTAAATCATCACCTGTAACACCGACACCCATTTTATATAATGTAGAATATGGCGTGGTTAATCCATACAATTTCTCTAATACCATACGAGCCAATTGACCATTTGCTGATTCTGTAAATAATATTTGTTTTGAACGTTTTACTGCATTACGTAATGGTTCAACAGCTAATGGACGAATAGTAATAGGTCTGAATAAACCAACTTTAATTCCTTTTTCACGTAAAGCATCAATAGCTGTTTTTGCTGAACGTGCAACGATACCATGAGCTATAATTAAAATTTCGGCATCTTCTGCTTTATATTCTTCATATTCAGCAACTTCTTTAGACATTGCATCAAAATCTTTTTGATACCCTTCCAGATGTTCCATTAATTCTTCTTCAAGGTTAAACGTATTTCTTAAATGATTAGCATCACGATCAACTCCTATTTTACCAACAGCTCTTAATTCAGCAGGTGTTGGTTCCATAACTATACCACGAGTCGCCGGATCATACATCATAACAGGCTCTCTCATTTTACCTTGATAACCATCAGCTAAAATAAATGTTGGGAATCTATATTTCCAAGCTGTATTAAATGCTTTGATAACATAATCATATAAATCTTGATGACCTGCTGTTGAATATACAATACGGAAACCTTCACCATTACCACCAAAACAAGTTAAGTTCGTTTCTTGTTGTGCATAAATAACAGTAGCTGTAGATGGTCCACCACGTTGCATAACAGCACATACAAAAGGGATTCTCATCATTTCAGCCATGCTCATTGCATCTTGCATGATAACATTCCCTGGACCTGCCGTCGCTGTAAATGCACGTTTCCCTGCCAATATACCACCAATTGTTGAAAAACCAGCTGATATTTCATCTTCTGTTTGTAAAAAACCAGCTTCTGTTTTCGGTAACAATTTACACCAAGTGTGCATAATTTCATTCTGGGGAGTGATAGGGTAACCATACATAAACTCTGCTTGTGCTGCATTTGCTGCATATGCAATTACTTCATTCCCGGTTAGAAACATTTTAGTGTCTTTTTCAATTAGTTTTTTAACCATTTCTCTACCTTCTTTTTTTTACTTTACAATATATACTTTAACACAAATACACTTTTTTATACAATTTTTTATATTTCTTAATAAAAAAATATCTTTTTATTTATAAACTTTTTTATTTAAACTTCTACTTTAATATTTTTAACAAAACATCTAATCTTGATAAAACAATTTTTATATCATAATATTTTAATGTACTAAAAATATTACTTCATTTATTTTTATTTTTTTTTTTTTTAAGTATACATATTTTTTTTAATTCTCCATTATGCAATTTAAACCATTGGATTAATAAATATTATTTTATTCTATAAATCATTAAAATAGTAGTTTTTTTTATTACTTTTATAATTTATTTTAAAATTTTTTTTAGGAGCATTTAAAAGACTTACATTTATTTTCAATAAAAACATTATGCTCCTACGATTGTAAATTTTTGTAAATTATAATTAAAAATATAGCAAAAAATATTTTTACAGGTTTTATATAATTGTAAAACTCCTCTATAAACTCCGTAATACTAATTCTATCCATCACGACTCTTTTTTGAGTCGTTTTTTTTTTATTTTTCAAGATACAAAATTTTAATAGTTTTTCCAACAATAACAGCAATCAAACTAAAAATAATATCATAAAATATTTTTATACCGCTTGATGTTGATAACCAAATTGTTATATAATTAAATGTTTGATGTTTAAACATTAAAACTGTGATCATATATATAACCCCAATAATATGTATTATTAATACTCCAACTATAGCACTTTGTACATACGATTTAAAGTTATTATATTTACATAAAATAGTGCTTATAATAAAAGCACTTGGAATATATGCTATAATAAATCCAAAAGTATATTTAAACATATAACTTAAACCTCCACCAAGTGCAAAAATAGGTATAAAAAACAATCCAAGTATAATATATAAAGATATTGCTATAAAGCTATATTTTCTTCCCAACATTGAAGCAACAAATAATATAACTGGAATTTGAGGAATATATTTATAACAATTTTCATAGTTTATTGTCATAAAGTGTTTTAATATAAATGTTGGTATTCCAATTTCTGTTAGAGTTATTTGAGTAAATGTGGCAATTATTATTAAAAATATACTCCATAAAATAAACACGCAAGTTCTAAGTGAAAATCTTATTTTATTATTTTGTTTTATAATTGTTTTGTTATTCATAAATTATTTCTATTTTTTTTATATTCTTTTTTATGTCATTATATATTGTTTTAAATTTATTATAAAATATATTTTCGCTAAACATAACTAAGGCATTTTCATTATTATCTTGATAATATTTTTTGCGAATACTTACAGATGTCATTCCAAATTTTTCATACAAACTTATTGCATTTTCATTTGATTCACGAACTTCAAGCGTAATATATTTTATTTCCTCTTTATAGCATATATCAATAAAAGAACACATTAAAGCTTGAGCTATTTGTTTTTTTTGATATTTTTTTGATATAGCAAAAGTAGCGATATGAGCTTCTTCAAAGATTAACCAACAACCGATAAAACCAACTATAGAACCGTCTTCCAATGTTGCAACCAAATATTTTGAAAGTTCATTATTTAATTCAGAATAAAAAGCATCCTCATGCCACCTATGATTACCAAATGCTTCTTCTTCAATTAAAGAAACTTGAGGTACATCATTTTTTTTCATTCCTCTTATGATTATTTTTAAACAATCATTTTTCATAACTTTTACTTATACAAAATTCAAACTATTTGGTTGCAATGTCCATATACCGCAAGGACAAACACCAGCACAAACACCACAACCTATACACCTTTCAATATTAGAAGTATAAATAGTTTCACCTTTTTCATTTTTAAATTTTTCAATTGCACCAGTTGGACAAGCATTTAAACAAAATTCGCAATCACGACAAGTTGCACAACTTAAACACCTTTTATCTTCTTCATATCCAGGAAGATTTTGAACTTTTAAAGGTGAGTACGTTGCATAATATTCAGGTTTTATGTCTTCTTTACTTACTTTTGTGCGTTTTTCATATTTATTTAAAGGCAAATTTTCAAACATATTTATAATATTAAAAGCACATTTTCGACCATCTGCTATTGCATTTGTAAATAATCCTTGTTTTACACTGTCACCAATTGCAAAAACTTTATTGTTATTTTCACATTGTTGAAATTCATTAATTTTTATCATATTACATTCATTTAAGTATGATCTATCTATAAAGTCAAAATTTGGTCTATCTCCTATTGAAATAATTACATTATCGGCTTCAATAAGAGTACCATCTTTTAACCACACTCCTTCTTTTGTTATTTTATCTGTATAACAAGGCCAGAGTATTTTTGCACCAAGACTTTGAGCATGATTAATTTCTTTTTCAAATGCCATAGGCTTTTGTATGTCAATAGCTGTAACTTCACAAGCACCCATTTGATAAGCACCTATAATAACATCCATTGCTGCATTTCCTGCACCAATAATAACAACTTTTTTACCAAGTTCAAATTTTTCACCTCTATTTATTGTTTTCAAAAAATCAAGTCCTTTTATCAAACGTTGATGACCTTCAAAAGGTATAACGAAAGGAGTGTGTGCACCAACTGCTATTACAATTGCATCAAATGTTTTTTCAAGTTCTTGAAAATCATTTTGTTTAATTTTTTTATTTAAATTAAATTTTATACCCGAATTTTTAATACGATTTAAATCTGCATTTAAAGACTGTCGTGTTAATCTGTCATTAGGTATAACTTGAGTTAATTTCCCTCCTATTTTTGTATCCTCTTCAAAAACTTCAACATTAAAACCTTTCTGTTTAAGTATCCACGCACAAGACAATCCTGCAACACCTGAACCAACAATAGCTATTTTTTCTTTTTTATCTGTTTTAAACTTATCAAATTTTACATCACGTGACATCATTGCTAAATCAGATATTTTTATATGTTCATCAACAAAACAACGCGAACAATTATCCATACATAATTGCGGACATACTTCACCGCAAACACTCGCTGGAAAAGGGCTATAGTCAAATATTAAATCAACAGCTTCTTTAATTTTACCTTGTTTTATAAGGTTTATACGTTTTTGTGTCGGTATACCTATAGGACAACCAAATTCACAAGGTGCTGATAACTTATTATTATTCCAATAAGGAATTCTTAAACGCTTATCACCTTTAGTTATAAATTCTTCAACTTTTAAATCGTCCTGATAAAAATCACCAAAAATTCCACCTTGTACCCACATCTTTTCTCGAAAATCTTTTAAAGAAATTCTATCACTTTTTTTAGAGCTACTATAAGGTTTTGCAACAATTTTTTTCCATTCGTTCCAAAGAGAAAGTTTTTTGTATTCTTCTGGTTTATTAATTTTATCTAAAAACTCTTTGATTCCATTATTTAAAAAACTAATATCATACTCATTTAAATCTTCGATTAAACAAGATTCTGAAATATCAGATATATTTCCACGAACATAAATTGTACCACCTACCATTCCAACGCAACAGCGGTGTCCTAAAACAGAATCCATATTTTCACAATCTAAACCGCAAATAACAGCAATACCACCACCCATAAATTCAAACGAAAATGAACCTGTATTTTTAAGAACCCATAACTGTGGTGCATCAAATTTAGGGTCATGCTTCATTAATGAACCAGAACGAGTTCCAACACGACCACCAATAAAAATTTTTCCACTAGCTGCACAATGACCTGTTGTATCACCGCCATCACCCTTTACTATTATTTCAGCACCAGCATTTAACCAACCAACATCTGCAGGTGCAGAACCTTCAACAATAATACTTGTGCCTTTCATTCCCATTGAACCTACACGCTGACCAGGATTATTAACAATAAATTTCAATTTAGCCTCTTTATTTTTAACCCACAATGGTCCACCAATATTATGTTGACCACAAGCATTAATTTTAAATTGAGTATATCCTTCATCAATTTTTTGGTAGATTAATTGGAGCAATTCCTGAGTTGAAAGTCTTTTATTATTTTCAAGTGAATTAATGTTACATATTTCTAATTTAGAGTCTTTAACAAACATGTTGTATCCCTAACCTCTCAGCTATATTTTTATCGACTGACACTAAAGCATCTGATCTTCCTATTGGAAGTGAACTATTACCAATTGGTGCCATAAGTTTTTTTAATTCTAAATGTGTTGCAAGAAAATAATTAACAACATTTTCAGCTACTTTATCAACATCAAGTCTTGCAACAAGAAGTGGATTTTGAGTTGTTATGCCAGCTGGACAATTACCTGTATTACAAGCATTACACTTCCCACTATCATTACCTAAACATCCTGCTGCTTGAAGCCAAAGTCTTCCTGCAAAAATACCATTAGCCCCCAAACACATCATTTTAAATGCATCTGCAGCTAAAGCTCCTCTCATACCAAGTCCACCGCCTGCCCAAAGAGGTATTTGACCTTGTTTACCTTGATGTACAGCTGCAAGATAACAATCACGTAAACGTGAAACAATCGGATGCCCCGTATGATTTAATGATATTTCATATGCTGCACCTGTGCCACCTTGAATACCATCTAAGAAAAAACCTCCAACTATATTATATGGGTCGCGAAGAAGGTTGTTATAAACCGAAACACTTGTAACAGATGCAGCCACTTTTATTGCAACAGGCACCCTAAACTTAAATGCTGAATTTAATGACAAAAACATTTTTTGTACACTTTCTTCAATAGAATATAAACCTTGATGGTTTGGAGGTGATAGTAAATCAGCCTTTGGAACACCACGTATTTCTTGAATATGACGGGCTACTTTTTTTGCCATAAGAAGTCCACCATCACCTGGTTTTGCACCTTGTCCTATTTTTATAAGAATACCACCAGGATCTTCTGTCATTTCAGGCATTGTGTTTATGATTCTATTCCACCCAAAATGACCTGATGCAATCTGAAGAATCATATATTTTAAATAGCGTGATTTTAAAAGCCTTGTAGGTATACCACCTTCACCTGTACACATTCTTACTTTTAATCCACACACTTCATTTAAATATGCAGTTGCTATTGCAAGTGCTTCCCACATCCTTGTTGATAATGCTCCAATCGACATATCACCTATAATAATTGGGTAAATCCAATTTACAGGCGGCATTGATTTCGATATTTTTAAATCCCCGTCACTACTAACCTCAAATGGTAATTCTTGAGGTGGTATGATTCGACCGAAAGGAGCAAGAACATCAAATGTATGACGCTGTGCATCAAGTGATGGATCTGTCATTTGTGATATTCTTCCTATTTTTATTTTATCAAGCGTTCTTCCTTCTGTGTTTAAATTCGAACGACCACCTCTTTTTATTGAATCACCGTGCTCACATTTATATTTAATATTAAAACGACTTTCATCTTCATGAACAGCTTTTATTGCTCCATTTGGACAAACACGGCTACAAACACCACAACCTACACAATTTAAAGCATTACGTGTTATTTGTTTTATGACAGGGATTGTTGTCGTAGTAACCTTTGGGGTAGGAACATCTCCAATACTTACAACTTTTCTTCGTTTTTCAACATCAACTTTTATAGCATTAAAACTACAAGCTGCAACACATCTTCCACATAATGTACATTTTGAAGAATCATATTGTATCTGCCAATTTAAATCATCTTTTGAAATTTCGTTTATTGTTGCCATCTTTCAACCTTTAAATCATTATTAATTACAACCATTTCACGTTCATTAGGATAAATATCATTATTTATATTTCTTTCAGGTAATATTTCATTTATACCGGTAACTTCCGATGTAACAACAACTGTATCATCTGTGGAACCTATTACAATCGGCCTAAGCTTTTTTGAATCACAAGTTGTAAACATAGTTCCATCAGGCGTTACAGCAATCACAGTATTTGGACCATTTATTTCTAAGTGTGCTAATGATGATTTTATTCGAGAAAGAACTTTTGCATCTTCCCTTTTTGTCATTTCATCATATGGTAATGGAGTTATAACATGTTTAAAATACTTTAATGGCCATTTTAATACTTTATTGACATAATGAAGTGTGTATAGAAAACATTGAGAATCACTTTCAAATCCTATATAACCCTTATGAAGTTTTCTTTGAAATAATTTATTCTTTTCATAAAAAGTATTTTCACCATTTACTAAAGCACAATATCCTTGTAGAAAAAATGGATGTGCTGCATAACGGACAATATCATAATTTGTATTTTGCCTACACTGTGCTGTTATAATTTTAGCTGTAAAATCTTTATTTTCTTCCCATAAACCAAAATATGTCCCAATATCTTTAGGATCACCAATCTCTTTTAACATTAATGTATCAGGCCAAAATGAATAAACGTAACCTTCATCACTTTCACTTAATGCTTTTCTTAATTTCAAACGAGTATTTAATAATAATTCTTCTTTTTCTTCTTTTGTCGCATACTTGTATGTTTTAGGATAATTAAAAACCTCAAATACGTAATTCGGCATAGGTTCAATATTCAATTTATGAGCTTCTTCTATTTTCATATCAGGTGCCCATTGCATAACTCTTATAAAACCTATATTGTGTAATATTTTTTCAGCTATATGCATACCTTCATCTGTACAAGCCATTGAAAGAATAGGAAAATCTTTGTAATGCTCAAAAACTCCGCCTAAATTTTGCATAACAAATGCAAAACCTGAATTATCATGTCCTTTTTGTTGAGAGCGCATAAGCTTTAATGCAACACTTGGATGCATGTAACGTTTCGATTTTAAAGCACCTATTCTACACATATTTTCCTCACCTCAAAGTACATATTTCGACTTTTATTTTTTTACATTAGGAATATAATAATTTATTTTTAATAGTTTTGTCAAGTTTTATTTACAATATTTACATCCCAAAATGTGATAATAATGCTACTAAATTTACTTGTATTAAACGTAATAAAATAAGAGCAATTATTGGTGATAAACTTAAACCACTTGGTAATGTGGTAAATTTGCTGAAAATTTCTAAATATGGATCTACAAGTAAAGCAAGTGTTTTTGCAGGTTGATTATCCCAGTTTACATTTGGTATCCATTCTAAGAAAACTTTAATAATTATTATCCACCAGTAAATTTCAAATGCCTGATATAATAATTTTGATATCATTTTTATTACCCTTTTTATTTAAATTTTGGTTATAATCTGGAATTTGCTAAAGTATTTTTACACTCACATTGAGTTTCAATCGGAAGTGATTCAATTAGATTCAATAACACTTTTTTTAGATTTTCAATATTTGAATTAAAAACTTTTATAACGTCTTGATGCGAAACAGGTGCAACATCACCTGCCAATCCACAATCATAGTCAGTAATTAGTGCAATAGTCAAAGGACACATATCCATCTCCTTAACCAAATGAACTTCCGGATATTGACTCATGTTTATAACTTCCCAACCCTGATTTGAAAAAAATTTCGATTCGGATGTTGTTGAAAATCTTGGCCCATTTATTACAACAACAGTACCTTTTTCATGATAACTAACACCTGATTTTTTACATGCCTCAATAGCATATTGTCTTAAGTTTTCACAATATGGCAAAGCTGCACTTGTATGAGTGACAATTGGACCATCAAAAAATGTATCTTTTCTTCCTTGAGTAAAATTTACATATTGATCACATATTACAAAATCACCCGGTTTTATATGTTTTTGCAGACTGCCTGAAGCACATGGCGATATAACACGTTTAACTCCCACATGTTTCATTGCCCAAACATTTGCACGATAATTTATCATATGTGGCAAAATGCTATGAGTTGCTCCATGCCGAGGCATAAATGCAACATTATGATTACCTATTTTCCCAACAAACAAGCTATTACTTGGTATCCCATAAGGCGTTTCCACTTTTATTTCCTTTATATCATCTAAAAATTTATAAAATCCAGAACCACCAAAAACACCTATATCTGCTATGTTTTTATTATACATATTTAATTCCCTTTTATTATTTAATTATTCTCCATCTCTTTGAATCTTAGTCCCTGTTTCCAAAATACTATTTTCACACTGATCTTCTTCTGTTGTATAAATCTTACCATTTGCAGAATACCTTATTTTAAAAATATTTCTCTTGCTACAATCACTATCATTTTCATTGTCATCTTTATTATTAGTTTTTACTTTAAAATATAAAGTATTTTCTGCTTCAGCATCAGTAACACCTTCCCAAACAGTTGTCCCAGAGCTATTCTCTTGTCTTTGCATCGCCTTTTGAGGTATATTTGAAATCGTTACACCATTTGCAAGTTTAAAAGAACCTGTATTCCCTTCACAATTTATATTGCCCACTGTATTTAAATAACTAGCTAAATATTGACAAAAATTTTCATTTTCTTGAATAGGAAATTTTAAAACTTCATATTGCGTTGTATCATACAAGTCTGGATTATTTACAACTGCCATCATTGCTTCTGATACTGTAAAAAATGTTTTCTTATATAAAAGCTTACTTTCTGAAGGTTTAGTCGATGTTATTGATGGCAAAATAAAAGCTAAAATAACACCCAAAATAACCATTGCTAGTAGGGTCTCTGCTAAACTAAATCCAATTTTTATTCTTTTATACATATTCCTCATAAATTAATTATACAAGAAAATTTAGAAAATGTAAATTTTTTAATTTATATTTATAGATAATACTGTTTTAAAATTTTTAAGTTGATTTTTTATTTTTCTTTTAGTATTATAAAAATGAAACTAAAACTTATCTATGCCGAAGTGGCGAAATTGGTAGACGCACCAGACTCAAAATCTGGCGTGGTTCACCCCACGTACCGGTTCAAGTCCGGTCTTCGGCAAATACTCCAAAAATTTTTATTAAGTTTTTGGAGTGTTTCTTATAAAGGAAAAATAATTAAATAAGATTATGGAAAAACAATCTAAAGATATTAAAACTCCTTGCCTATCAATTATTTTACCTTGTTATAATGTTGATAAATATATTGAAAAAGCATTATTATCAGTTATCAATCAGACACTTAAAAATATTGAAATAATTTGTATTAATGATGGTTCAAATGATAAAACTTTTGACATTATTAATAAATTTGCATTAGAAGATAAACGTATTAAAGTGTTTAATCAAGAAAATCAAGGACAAGGTGTGGCTCGTAATAATGGTATAGCTTATGCAACAGCTCCATATATTGCTTTTATGGATCCTGATGATTGGGTTGCAATAGATATGTATGAAAATCTTTATAATCTCATTGTTCTCAATGATGCTGATTTTGTTGAATGTGATTTAAATAAATATTATGAAACGTCAGGTGAGTTAAAAAAGGTAAAATTTGATTATCCTGCAATGGAAAATAAAATATTTAATTACAAAAGCGACAAAAATTACGTCTTTAAAGGAACTTCTTTGTCACCTTGCAATAAATTATTTAAAAAATCCTTTATAATCAGTAATAATATATATTTTTCAAGCAGAAAATTATCTGAAGATCAAATTTTTATTTTAAAGGCGAAAATATTTGCCAAAAAAATTATTTATACCCCTATTGCATATTATACATATAATATACATCCAAAGTCTTCACTGACTACACAGAAAGAAGAAAATATTCATTTTGAAAATATTATATATGAAATTAATCAATTTTTTAAATCACAAAATCTTTATGATGAATTTAAAAAATATATTGATGAATCTATATTAAATATTGTTAGAGAACATTATACATTATGTCCTATATATTTAAGAAAGAAATTTTTAAAAAATGCTAAAAACGTACTTGGTAATGATTTGTTTAAAAAATTTAATAAAAATCGTAAAATTGAAAATAAAAATAAATTTATAGAAAATATATTTTCTTTAAAAAATGAATATAAGTTTGGTGTAAAATATAAAAGAGTTACATTGTTGGGATTGAAATTTGAGTTTGTAATAAAAAAGTAGGAAAGTTGAAAAATGTTATTAATAACTGGTGGAGCAGGGTATATAGGAAGTCATGCTGTAATTAATTTTTTAGAAGCAGGGTATGATATTTTGATTTTTGATAATCTTGAAGTTGGGCATATTGAAATAATCAACACACTAAAAAAAATAGGGAACGTCAAATTTGAAAAGGGTGATTTGAGAAATTTGGCTGATGTTGAAGAATTGTTTAGCAAATATAAAATAGATGGTGTAATTCATTTTGCAGCACATGCCTTGGTTGGAGAAAGCATGGTAAAACCTGATAAATATTATGAAAATAATGTTGTTGGTACTTTAAATCTGCTTAACACAATGATTAAAAATGATGTAAAAAAAATTGTATTTTCATCAACTTGTGCAACTTATGGAGAACCAAATTATGTTCCAATAGATGAAAACCATCCTCAAAATCCAATAAATCCTTATGGAACTTCAAAACTTATGGTTGAAAAAATATTGGATGATTATGATAAAGCTTATGATTTAAAGTCAATAAAATTAAGATATTTTAATGTTGTTGGAGCTGATAGCAAATGTCGTATTGGAGAATGGCACGATAATGAAACTCACTTGGTTCCTAACATATTAAAATCAGTTTTACAAGAATCAAAAGAATTTAAAATTTTTGGTAATGATTATAATACTAAAGATGGAACTTGTGTTCGTGATTATGTTAATGTGGAAGATTTAGCTTATGCTCATCGTTTAGCTTATGAATATTTGTTAAAGGAGAATAAATCAGATGTTTTTAATTTAGGGACACAAAATGGAGTAAGTGTTAAAGAAGTTTTCGAAACATGTCAAAAGGTTTTGAATAAAAAAATAAGATATAAAATTGAAAATAGAAGAACAGGAGACCCTGCAATATTATATGCTGATACTTCTAAAATTCGTCAAATATTGAATTGGAAACCAAAGCAAACTTTCGAACATAGTATCAAAACAGCTAGCAAATGGGAGCAAAAAAATGAGCAACCAAAATAAAAATATAATTCCTGTTGTTTTTGCTTCGGATGATAATTATGTACCGTATTTGGCGGTTACAATAAAATCTTTGATAGAACATGTTTCAAATGAAAATTTTTATGAAATATTTATTCTTGAAAATAAAATATCTGAATATAATAAAAAAAACATTCAAAGTTTAAGTAAAATTGATAATGTAAAAATAGAGTTTATTAATGTTGCTGATTATTTAAATAACCTTAAATCAGAAACTTTTTTTACTTCAGGTTATATAAATATTTCGTCTTATTTTCGCTGCTTTATTATTGATATTTTTAAAGATTATGATAAAATAATTTATCTTGATAGTGATATTATTATTCTAGAGGATATTGCAAATTTATATAATATAACAATTTCTAAAAATAAAGCACTTGGTGTTATTCGCGATATTGGTATTATAAATATACTTAATAATAAATCAAGAGTTGATTTGTATAAATTTGAAAATTATTTAAAAAAAGATTTAAATCTTTCAAATCCTGCTGATTATTTTCAAGCTGGTGTTTTAGTAATGAATTTAAAAGAATTGTGTAAAATAAATTTAATAAGTTTGTGTTTTAAAAAAACAAAAGAAATAAAAACACCTTTTTATCATGACCAATGTATTTTAAACTCTATATTTTATAATCAAGTTGAATTTCTTCCAATGAAATGGAATCTATTACCTTATTTATTGTATAATGATGACAATATGTATTTACCTGATGATATTAAAAATAAATATTTTGAAATTATTGAAAAAAAAGAAGGTATTATACATTATGCAACTTATGAAAAACCTTGGCGATGTCCTGATTTGCCTTTGGCTCAAATATGGTGGGAATATGCACGATTGAGTCCTTTTTATGAGGAAATAATTTACCGTAATGCAAAAGAATGGTCTAATATAACTTATGAAGAAAAAAATTTACTTAAAAAAGAAGATTATTTTAAATTTAAATGTTTAAAATATAAATTTTTATACTTTTTATCCTTTGGCAAAAAACGTGTTTATTATAAAGAAAAATTGAAATTGTATGAATATAATTTAAAAAGAATAGTAAAAATAAAAGCGAGGAAGATATAATGTCAACTAATCCCAAGATATCTGTTATAATGTCAAGTTATAATCGTACTCAATATATAAAAGAAGCAATTGAGTCAATATTAAATCAAACATATCAAGATTTTGAATTTATTATTATTGATGATTGTTCTAAAAAAGAAACTCAAGATGTTATTGAAAACTATGCACAGAATGATGAAAGAATAATTTTTTTGAAAAATGAATATAATATGGGTCAAGCCTTAACTCGAAATAGGGGACTTGAAATTGCAAAAGGTGAATATATTGCAATTTTGGATGATGATGATATATCTTTACCAACACGTTTTGAAAAACAGGTGGAATATATGGATAAAAACCCTGAGATTATACTTTCCGGAACTGATATCGAAACTTTTGGTGGTAATGAAATATCATCATCTTGGGTAGATTTATTTGACCCTGAAATTATATCAGTTTTAATAAATTTTTATAATCCTTTTTGTGCTTCAACTTTAATGTTCAGAAATAATTTTATAAAAGAGCATAATATTAAATATGATAATAGTGTTTGTCATGTAGAAGACTATGATTTGTATAGGCAAATTCTTGTAGCAGGTGGAAAAATTTCTAATTTGCCTCAAGTGCTTGTAAAATATAGAGTTCATAAACAAAGCGTGACTCAGAATAAACAAAGTCAGAAAATACAAATCCTTGCATCAGAAAAAGTTAAACAAAGGTTATTAAGTAGATTCTTTGACAATAAAACAGTAGAAAAAATTATTAATACTATAAAATCTTATCCTTTTTACAATGCTAATAATAAAAAGGATATTTATGAATATCTTATGCTTATGAAAAAAAATAATAGCAATAAAATTATTAACAATAATTCAATAGATAAAACAATTGAGTTTATATGTGGAAAATCTTCGATAATGAATATATTCTTTTCTTCTAATAATAATTATTCTCAACATTTATGTGTATCTATTGCATCTATACTTATTAATTCTTTACCAATTGAAAATTTTAATTTTTATATTTTAGACGGAGGGATTAAAGATAAAAATAAAGAAAAAATATTAAATTTGAAAAGAATTAAAAATTTTAATATTGAATTTATAAAAATTGACGATAAACTTTTCAAGGATTGTGATATTACTTCAGAATGTATGCATATTTCTAAACAAACATATTATAGATATATAATTCCAAAATTGAAACCTCAAATAAAAAAATGTTTATATTTAGATTGTGATATTGTTGTTAATAATAGTTTAAATGAATTGTGGAATATAGATTTAGAAGATAATTATATTGCAGCAGTTGAAGATTTATCATTAATAACAAATGATGATGCAAAACGTCTTGAAATAAATCATTATTTTAATGCCGGTGTTCTGCTAATTAATAATGAACTTTGGATAAAAGATAATATTACGGAACTTTTATTCCAAAATACATTAAAAATAAAAGATAAAATTCGTTGGGTTGACCAATGTGTTTTAAATTATACATTTAAAGATAAAGTTTTATTTTTATCTCCGAAATATAATTTACAGCATAGTGCATATAAAGATACAAAATATAATATATATAGTAAAGACCAAATTGATTTTGTAAAAAAATTTCCTATAATTATTCATTATTCAGGTAGTGATAAACCTTGGAGTAAAAAATGTATTCATAGTTTATGGAAACAGTATTATAAATATTTAAAATATACTCCTTATAAAAAACAATATTGTACTTATAAATTAAAAAAAATTTTAAAAAATATCTTAAGAAGTATTTTTTCAATCCAAAATATAGAATGTTATAAGCTGGTGAAATTTTTTGGTTTAAAATTTTATATTAAAAATAAACAGAAAGAATATATGTTAAAACTTGAAAATGATATAAAAAATGATATAAAAAATATTGAACATCTTATAAATGGAAATAAGATTTATATAGATGATATTGATATTAAAATTAAGAAAAATATACTACAAAATAGTAGATTATGGGATGCTCAATGGTATTTAAAAACATACGGATATAGTTATTATAAAACGGAAGCTTTGAATTATTATATTGAAACTGGGTGGAAGAAAAAAGAAAGTCCTTCAAAATATTTTAATACCGAATATTATCTTTTAAAATATGGTAATACTTTGAATAATGAAATTCCTGTTATTCATTATTTAACAAAAGGTAAATATTGGTGTTATTATTTAGATAATAAGAACAATTATAAGTCAAAATTTGATGAACAAAATATAAAAAATTATCTTGAATACAAAAATAATAGAAATGCTAAAGGTGTTATTTATACTTGTATTACGAATGATTATGATGATATATATGAAATAGAGACATATAAATATGTTAATAAAGATTGGGATTATGTTTGTTTTACTGATAATCAAGAACATATAAAAAAGGGACAAATAGGTATTTGGCAGATAAGACCTTTGGCATATTGTGAATCTGATAACACTCGTAACAACAGGTGGCATAAAATACATCCTCATATTTTATTTCCTGAATATGAAAAAAGTATATATATTGATGCAAATATTAATATTTTATCAAATAAATTATTTAATATAATCAATCAAAAAAATACTAATATTGTTCTACCTGAACATTTTAATACTTCTTGTATATATCAAGAACTTAATTGGGCTTTGGACTCTGGTATAGATAATTATAATATTGTGTTTAAACAATATGAACTTATAAAAAATTCTAATATGCCGAAAAATTATGGATTTACTGAAAATAATCTTATTTATCGTAAACATAATGAAAAAAATGTTATTGATTTAATGGATGAATGGTGGTATATGGTATCAAATTATTCAAAACGTGATCAGTTATCATTCGTATATTTATTATGGAAACGGCAAATTGATATAGAAGATATCACATTTAAAAATACAAGAATTGATGATGAAAATTTTTATGTATTTGACCATAAAAAGTTAAGGGAAAAAAGTATTGTTTGTATAAAATAAATAATAATAAAAAATGATGGAGTCACGAAATGAATTTATTAATAACAGGTGGAGCTGGATTTATTGGTTCTACATTAGCTGATAAATTATTAAAAATTGAAAGTAATAATATTATTGTCATTGACAATTTTAATGATTATTATTCTCCCAAGTTGAAAGAAAAAAACATAAAACATAATTTAGATAATAAAAAATATAAATTGTATCGTGGTGATATATGCGATAAGAGTTTGTTATCAAGAATATTTAATGAAAGTAAAATTGATATTGTTGTTCATATAGCAGCCTCAGCTGGTGTAAGACCATCTATTGATAAACCTTTAGATTATATAAAAAATAATATAGAAGGTACGGTCAATATTCTTGAAGTGATGAAAAAAAATAACGTAAAAAAAATAGTATTTGCTTCATCAAGTTCAATATATGGCAATTGCAAGGAAAAAGTATTTTCTGAAGATTTAAAAGTTTCTGAGCCAATATCGCCTTATGCAGCTTCAAAATCAGCTTGTGAACAGTTTTTGTACACATATTCAAAATTATTTGATATTCAAGTTGTGGCATTAAGGTTTTTTACGGTTTTTGGACCAAGACAAAGGCCGGACTTGGCAATTCGTAAATTTATTGATTTAATTAAAGAAAATAAGTCAATACCAGTATATGGTGATGGTACAACAATCCGTGATTATACATATGTTGATGATATAGTTGATGGAATAATTGGTGCTATAAAATATAATGATACACAATATGAAATAATTAATCTTGGAGGCGGTGCTCCTGTTAGTTTAAATCAAATGATTGAAACAATTGAGAAAGCTTTAAATAAAAAAGCAAAAATAGAACGATTACCTATGCAACCAGGAGATGTCAATAAAACAGTAGCTTCTATAACAAAAGCAAAAAAACTTTTAAATTATAATCCTAAAACAAGTTTTGAAAATGGTATAATAAAATTTATTGAATGGGAGAAAAATAATGAATAACAATATAATTAGGATATGTATTTTACATCCTCAAGTTTCAAATGTTGATTGGATGTTTAGTTTTTTGAAAATTCCTAATGAAAAATATCATTTTGTGTGGGATGATAAAAATCCTGATTATATTATTGCATCAGAATGGGTATATTATGAATCAGAATTTTTTAACAAATTTTTATCATTACAAAAACCGAATGTTATAAATATTTTTTTTGCTGGTGAATGTCTTGAACCAGATTTAAATATTTTTGACTATGCTATAGTTTTTGATAAAAATTTAAAATATGAAGACAGAGTTTCAAGAATCCCTACACTTCAATTTTTTGGTAAATATGTTAATGATTCTTTTTTTGAAACAGTTGAAAATCCAAAAGAGTTATTAAAACACAAAACAGGCTTCTGTAATTTTATATATTCAAATGGTAATGCACATCCCAATCGTGATAAATTATTTTATAAAATATCTGAATATAAAAAAGTTGATTCTTTAGGACCACACTTAAGAAATGTTGAAGTAAAAGAGCCATTAGTTCATTGGAGTGAAAAAAAACGTTATAAGTTTTCAATAGCTTGTGAAAATGCTTGTTATAAAGGATACACAAGTGAAAAAATAATAACAAGCTTTGCTGCAAATACAATACCCATTTATTGGGGAGATCCATTGGTTGAAAATTTTTTTAATCCGAAAGCTTTTATAAATGCTAATAATAAAAGTTTTGATGAAGTATTAAAAATTGTTCAAGAAATTGACAATAATGATCAGTTGTGGTGTAAAATAATAGCTGAACCTCATATTTTAGATTGGCAAAAAGAAAATTTTATAAAAGAGAAAGAAGAATTTCAACAATTTTTATACAATATTTTTGATCAAGAAATTGAACAAGCAAAAAGAGTTGGACAAGGATATCATCCAACAAATTATCGTAAATGGTTTAGAACATTAACAACAAAGGATGTTTATGGAAATTATGAATGTATAATTAAAAAAAATAATTTTTTACAAAATGTATTTTCTGTAAGAAATTCATTTGAAGCAAATCAAAAAAGGAAAATAATAAGTTTATTTGGTATTAAATTTAAATTCAAGACGAGCAAGGTTTAAGATAAAAAATTGAGGAGTAAGTAAAAATGACTAAAACTATTATAATAACAGGTTCAGGTGGGTTGATTGGTTCAGAAGCAACTAAATTTTGGCATGAAAAGGGATATAATATTGTTGGTATTGATAATGATATGCGGGCTTATTATTTTGGAATTGAAGCATCGACAAATAAAAATGTGCTAAAACATAAGGAAACATTATCTAATTATCAACACTATAATATTGATATAAGAGATTATAATTTACTTGAAAAAATTTTTAAAGATTATAATAATGATATTCAAGGTATAGTTCATACTGCAGCACAACCTTCACATGATTGGGCTTGTCGTGAGCCTTTAACTGATTTTGGTGTTAATGCTCAAGGAACTTTAAACATGCTTGAACTAACGCGTCAATATGCAGAAAATGTTCCGTTTATATTTACTTCAACAAATAAAGTATATGGTGATACACCTAATTATTTACCTCTAATTGAACTTGAGACACGTTATGAAATAGATAAAAATCATAAATTCTACGAAAAAGGTATTGATGAAACAATGTCAATTGACAATTCTAAACATTCCATTTTTGGAGCAAGTAAAGTTGCAGCTGATGTGATGGTTCAAGAATATGGTAAATATTTTGGTATGAAAACGGTTGTATTTAGAGGCGGTTGTTTGACAGGTCCGACACATTGTGGTGCTCAACTTCACGGATTTTTAGCTTATTTAATTAAATGTGCTTGTAATAAAAGTGAATATACAATCTTTGGTTATAAAGGTAAACAAGTTCGTGATAATATACATTCTCATGATTTGATTAATGCGTTCTGGCATTATTTTCAAAATCCTAAATCAGGTGAAGTATACAATATGGGGGGAAGTCGTTATTCAAATGTTTCAATGATTGAAGCTATAAGTAAAATAGAAAATATTTTGGGTTATAAAATAAAATATGTGCTAACTGAGGAAGCACGTATTGGTGATCATATATGGTACATTTCAGATGTTTCAAAATTTCAAAAAGACTATCCAAATTGGCATTATGAGTATGATTGTGATAAAATTATAAACGAAATGGTTGAAAATGCTTTACAACAAATGGCTTTAAAATAGGATATAATGTATAATGAAAATTTTAGAAAAAATAATATCTATTAAAAATCAATATAATAATGGTTATAAATACAAAAAATTGAATATTTTAGGAATAAAAATTAAACATAAATCTGGAGAGCAATTTTTTAAAGAAAAAAGAAAAATTGATAAAATAAGAAATAATTTCACAATTGATATTAATAAATTTTCTAAAAAATATAAAACTAATAAAATATATCCATTTTTAGTAAACCATATTTCCCATATTGATGAAATAAACGAGTTTTTATACAGTAAATTATCTTATGTTGATAAAAAAACTTTTATAGAATTTCTTTTTAAACGATATGCACAAGTTGAAGTTATAGCAGACAATGAAAAACAAAAACTTGATAAAATATTTAAACAAATTGATAAATTACTATTAGCTAGAAAAAATATTTATGAACCAGTTGAGATAGAAAGTGATATTTTTAATTGTGGCAAAAAGGTAATTAAATTTATAACAGGTAAAGAAAATGTTGAGCAAATTGGTGAAATATGTGCTTGTTATAATATAGTTCATTCATTTATTTTAAACGAATATTTTTTAGATGGTTTTTTGCCTGAAAATGGTAAGGTAATATTAGATTGTGGAGCAGCTATGGGGGATACTGCAATTGTATTTTCAAAACAATATCCTGATTCAAAAATTTATAGTTTTGAATGTATTGGAAAAAATATTGAGTTATTAAATAAAAATTTAGAATTAAATAATATATCTAACGTTATTCCAATAAAGACTTTTTTAGCGTCAAAAACTGGTAAAATTAATATTGATAGTATAGAATATGATTCAATATCAATCGATGATTATGTTAAGAAAAATAATATTAATAATATTGGACTTATTAAGTTTGATATTGAAGGTGCTGAGTTAGAAGCATTAAATGGAGGCATAAATACTATTAAAGAACACAAACCACTATTATACATTCCTATATATCATTTGGAAACTGATATATATGAAATCCCTAAATTTATATATAATTTAGGTTTAAGAACCAAGTTCGGATTAAAATGGGTTGAAAAAAGAATTTGGGGAGTTGATTGCGTTTTATTTTGTAAGTTTGTGTAAAATACATTTTAATTTTTACAAACCGCAATAAGTTTTTCATATGAAGAACATATCCCAACTTCAACTATTTCTGTTTTTAAAGGATTGGGTAAAGAATATAGTTTTACATCTTTATAATACATTTTTAAAATAAAGTAAAGCTCGCCTGCATCAAATTCTTGAGTATGATATTTATAAGGAGGTGCTACAATTTCTTCTTTTTTATAATATCGATCTCTGTTTGGTGTTGCAATAATTGCATAATCTGATAATTGAACAAATTTATCTAAAAATGACTTATAATCTTTTATATGTTCAATAACGTCTATTGAAATGGCAAGATCAAATTTTTGAGGATATTTTTCAAGAATTTCTTCTATACTATAATCACAATAAGTTACATTTTGTATGTTTCTATTTTCAATTACCCACCTTGTTGAGCTTTGATCCATTTCAGAAGCTAAAAAATTAATATTAGGATAAATTTTTGCGTTATAATATTCAAAAGTTCCAACACCACTTCCAATATTTACAATATTTTTTACACCATTTAAAAAATTCATACCTATAACTTTATTACAGTTTATCATATCTTCCCATTCAAAAACACCACCATTTTTGACTCTTTCTAGTTTTATTTCTATATTGCCACATCCTAATTCATTTTCATTACCTTTATATTTATATCCGCATTGTGAAATTAAATTACTATTATATATACTTGATGGTGATAAGATTTTTGTATAATTATATTTTTGTTTAAACTTTATATTTAAGCCTAAAATATTTATGATTTTATGTTTTTTATTATTCTTATATTCATTTTTAATAGAAAATACATTTTTTAAATTCATAACTTACCTTTCATAAAATTTTTAATTAAAGCTACAATTTTTACATTCTTTATTAATTCGTCCATGTTTTTTATGAAAATTTCTAATTGATTCATAAATTCCATTTGTATAAGTATTTAATATTTTTGAATTTTTTATATTTTTCTTTATAATGCCTTCTGCATCAAAACAACAAAGAGCAAAATCTCCATTACTCAATATGCTTATTGTTCTATATAAAATTTCACATGGTTTTTTTAATAAATTATTTTTTTGCGGACAGTTATTTTTTTTCTCTTTATTTACCCATTGACCCAATTTAATAATACGAATATTTGCAAAATTCTCAAATTTATTTTTAAAATTTGAAACCATATCTTTATTGTCAATGTGTGAAACGATTGATACATTTATTTTTATGTCACTTTTTAGCTTTTGTTTTAATTTAAATAATAAATTAAGATTATTCAGTGTGAGATTCAAATCTAGTCCCATTATTTTATTATATTCAACTTCATCAAGAGAATTGATACTTACTGTTATTTCATCAAGTTTGGCTTCTAATATTTCATAAAGTAATTTTTCATTTGCAAGTTGTAAATTTGTTGTAAATCTTATTGGTATTTGAGGAAAATTTTCTTTTAATTTTTTAATTCGACTGACAATTTTTTTATCAAGCAAAGGTTCACCATTTAAATGTAGAATAAATTGCGTTACTTTGATTTTTTCATCTTTAATTCTTTTTATTATTAAATTAAAAATTTCATCAGTCATAAAATTTTTTTTTCTTACAAGATTTGGATTTGGACAAAATTTACATTTTGCATTACAAAAACTTGTTGTTTCAATTTCTATTTCAAAATTCAATTTGTTTGTTTTTAGTAAATAATCTTTAGATGAATTTAATGAAAGCAAATTTTGACTTTTCGTTTTTATTAAATTTAAAAAATTATTTTTCTTATTTTCTATTTTTAATAATTTTCCGAGTTCATAATCCCACTCGATTGGTTCAAAAGCTTCCATGCCATTGCCTGGATAAAAAGTGACTTCACTAAAATAAATTTGATTGTTTACATTATAAAAATCAACACGTGCAAATTGAAAATCTTTACCTAGAATCTCGGCAAGTTCTACTAATTTATTTAAATTTTGAGGTTTTTTTATACCGTTTGGTGAATTTTTATATAGTCTTTCAAAAGGTAATTTATTCCAATTTATATCATAAAAATCTACATATAAATTATTTTTTCGATTTGAAACAACAAATAAATTTTTAACTTTTCCATTGTAGCACATAAATTTATAGTCATATAAATCATTATTTAGTTGTTGTATATATTTTTCGCATATTATTTTGGGTTTAATATTTTTATAAGACCATTCAAAAGAATAAAAATAGTGATTTGAACGCGGCTCAAGCCACTCATTTAATTTAGTCTTTGTTTCTTCTATATTTAATTGTGACTTATCTTTAACAATAATATTTTGTCCACTACCCCAATTAACTTTTAGTACAAATTGATTGGGTAAAGCACTAAAATCAATTTCATCAGGATTATTGTAAACTCCAATTAATGGTATAAGGTATTCTTCTCCTATTTTTTCTTTAATATAATTTCGAACAAGATATTTATCCGCACACTTAGTCAATAGTGGATCTTCATTATACAATTTTAGCCATTGCATTTTTTCATTAAATGTTTTTGGGCTATCAATATTTGGTTTATAGCCAACCTGCTCTTCAAATTGTTTTTCAACTATTAATTTTTTTTCTTTTATTGAAATATCTGGACTATATCTTTTATTTAGAGCTTTTTCATATTTTGAAAATAATCTCAATTTGAGTTTTAATCCTAAAATATTTATAACTTTATGTTTTTTGTTATTTTGATATTCATTTTTTATTGATAGTAATTTCATTTTATCTCCCAATATTTTTTACATAATTTTTATTATCGTTACCTTGGTAAAATCCCCTACATATATTAACACAAAAAAATTATAACTTATATAAATAATATTTCTTTATTATGAAATAAAAAAATGTATTATTAAGGCACTTATCTGGTAACGATAATAAAAATTATGTAAGAATGGTTTTTTAAAATGGGAGAACATAAAAATAATATAAAAATCGCTTTTTGTTTTGATAATAATTTGATGAAACAAATTTGTGTTACGGTTGCAAGTTTGCTTGATGCTAGTAAAAATAGTTGTTCTCATTACGATATTTATTGTATATGTTCCAATGGAGCAGAAAAAGTTGAAAATAAGTTAAAAAAAATTGTTAAAAAACGCGATAAATTTTCAAATATATTCCTATATCCAGTAGAAAATAAATATGCAAATGGTTATGAAATTAGAAAAATTACAAGTGGTGCATATTTAAGACTTCAATTGCATAATATTTTATCAAATCTTGATAAAATTATTTATTGCGATGTAGACATTTTATTTAAAAATAATTTGCAAGAAATTTGGGATATTCCTATTGATCACAACTATTTTATGGGGGTAAAAGGAGCTAATAATTTAAGTCATATTTGGAATGAAAATCTTATAAAATTTAATTATTGGAATAAATTTGACAAAAATACTTATATTAATAGTGGGGTAGTTGTTATGAATTTACAAAAAATTCGTGATGACAATCTTGAAAAACAATGGGAAAACATGGTAAATGATGCTTATTTTTACGTGGATCAAGACATTATTAATATTGTTTGTAAAAATAAAATAGGATTTTTGCCTTTAAAATATAACATTCCTGCATATTTAGATAATAATACTCTTTTAAATTATGAAAAAGAAAATATATATGAAAAATCTTTCATTGAAGATGCAATAAATAATCCATCAGTTATTCACTATGCAGGAGAAAAACCTTGGGATAATCCAAATATATTAAATAGTTATTATTGGATTAATTATGTAAAAAGTCAAAAGGATTTGAAAAAAATGTTTAAAACAAAACAAAAAATAAAATTATTTAGCATAAATAATGAATATTCAAATAATAAAAAATACAAAGTTATTACTTTATTTGGAATAAAAATAAAACTACGATGTAAGAAAGGGTAAAAATGTTAAATTATAAAAAAATATTACTTATAAATCCTTATATCAAACTAGATCGAGAAAATCCAATCGCTATACTTGATATGGCTCCATATTTTAGAAAATGTGGTATAGAAGTTGATGTATGTAATTTTCCCGATCTACCTGAGTTTAAAGATTATGATATGATAGGTATAAGTTGTATTTCAAGTGAAGGCGGATATATTTTTGAGCAACTTAAAGTTATTCGCGAACATTTTCGAGGAAAGAAAATAGTTATTGGTGGAAAATGGTCAACAACAATGACAGAGGAAGAAGCTTTAAAATTGCAGACTTTAAATATTGAAGTTGAAACAGGCAAAGGAGAACTTGTTTATACAAATGATAAAGTTATAAATTTTGAAAAGTATCCTTCATGGGATAAAAATGATTTTGAAATTCTGTGTGCCAATAATATAATGATGACATCTCGTGGTTGTCCTTTTCATTGTAATTTTTGCAATAATACCGAAGAAAAAGTAAGTTATTTTACTGCTAAACGAACTGTAGATAATCTTGAACTTATTTTGAGTAAAAATAATGATGTATACTTTGTAGATGATATTTTTGTTACAAATTATGAACATGCAAAAGCAATTTATGATGAATGTAAACGACGTAAAATTAAAATTGAAAACCATAATAAATTTTTTGTACATCTAAATACGGTTAATGATAAAACTATTAAAATAATCAAATTGTTTAAACCCAAAATGGTTAATGTTGGCATTGAGTCAGGTAATGATTCAATGCTAAAAAAGATGAATAAAAAAACAAGTGTTGAAAAAATAAGAAAAAATGTAAAAACTCTTTCAAAATATACAAATGTCCATGGTTTATGGATGGTCGGTTATCCTTATGAAACAATTGATACACTTAAAAATTCTTGGAATTTAATGAAGGAACTTGCTCCATACATACATTCAAATTGGATAAGTCATTATATTCCCTTGTATGCTACAGTTGGATATCATATGGCAATGGAAGAAGGTGGTAAATTTAATCAAGGTATTGATAATCGTCATGTTGCTTATATACCTAAAGGTTTAACTCAAGACATTTTAATTGAATATAGAACAAAAATGATGCAATTTAATAATATTTTATTTAAAAGACAAAATATATACAAATATTACTTTTATAAAATTGTTTCAAAAATTTCAATAGGTAAATTAAGAAAAAAAGTTAAGGCAAAGTATAAAACATTAAAGTCGCAATTCTCTCCCCCCCCCCCGATAAAATCCAATATTTTAGATTTAATTTATATTCTAAGATTATCTTGTTTTTTAAATGTTTTTTATATTTGAGAAATGAGGTAATTTAAGATGAAATTTATTTCTTTTAAAAACGAGTATTTAAACGATAAAAAGTATAAAGTTTTAACTTTATTTGGAATAAAATTTAGATTTAAGTCAAAAAAACAAAATCAAATAAACAATTGTAATTATTTGCAAACATTACCCCGCTTGGAGATTCATGTATGTGATAAATGCAATTTAAATTGTCGTGGTTGTACACATTATTGTAATGTTGCACAAGAAGATAGATTTGTTGATATAAGTAATTTTGAAAAGGATATAAAAGAAGTTGCTAAAAAACTTAATTTTTATGAAATCAAACTTTTGGGTGGTGAACCTTTGCTACATCCTAATTTAATTGAATTCTTTAGATTAACTCGTCAAGCATTTCCAACAAGTAAAATTATTTTAACAACGAACTTAATTTTGCTTGATACGATGAAAGAAAATTTTTGGGAAGCTATGAAGAAACACAATATTGTTTTTCAATTGACAAAATATCCTCCAATGAATGAAAAATTTGTTCACTATTTGGATTTAATTGCTTCTCATAATATTATTATCGACAATATTCATGTTGCAAATGAGTTTTGGTTGTTTAAAAATCCGAATGGAGATTCAAATTCTCAAGAAGTTTATAAACAATGTCCTGAAGCTTATTGCCGACAACTTCGTGACGGAAGATTATATATTTGCCCTGATGCTTGTTATATGGATTATTATAATAAATACTTTAGTAAAAATATTCCAGTTGACAAAGGAATAGATGTTTATAAACATTCAAGTGAGGAAATTTATAATTATTTGACAACACCGAAAGAAACTTGTAAATTTTGTTTTGCAAAGGACAAATTTAAATACGTACCTTGGGAAAAATCACAAAAAAAATATGATGAATGGGATGGAGAAGTGGCAAATGAAGTTATTGTTTAAGTTTAAGCTTATTAGATAATAATGAAGAGGTATAAAATGAATACAATAAATAAAAATGGAATATCAGAAGTAACGACGTCACAATTTGGTGAGGATATTATTGTTAATTACTTAATAAAATTATTAAAAAACAACAATATTATTAATGATATGACATATATTGATATTGGAGCTTGTGATCCTGTTAGAAATAATAATACAATTAGATTTTATGAACAAAATTTAAATACAAATATGATGTTGAAAAGTGTTTTAATTGAAGCAAATCCTTATCAATATGAAAGATGTAAAAAAAATCGTCCTAATGATATAGTTCTTAATGCAATAATTGTTGATAAAAAAAATGATAATAAAAAAATACCATTTTATGTATTTGCGAATGAATCTGGTTTGAATACAATGTCAAAAATTCAAGCTGAAAGTATATTAAAAGAATTACCTAATGTATTTACTCATTATGATACTGTTATGGTTGATACAATAACGATAAATGAAATAATAGACAAATATTTTAATAATAAACCACCAGTTTTTATAGATCTAGATATCGAAGGAATAGAGTTAAAAATATTAAAATCTTTTAATTTTAAAAAATCCAAACCTTTGATATGGTGTATTGAAACATCTGAATTAATTACTGACTTTGAAGTTGGGAAAAAAGAGAATGACATAGTAAGTTTTATGAAAAGTAAAGGCTATGAGGTATATGCTGATACTTATTTAAATACTATTTTTATAGATAAAAATATTTTAAAAAAACTTGTCCGCAAGCATAGTATGAAAAATAGTTGTATAAATATAGAAAAGATATTTTCTATAAAAAATAAATATTCAAATAATAAAAAACATAAAATTTTGACTATTTTTGGTGTAAAATTTAAGATAAGATGTAAATAGAAAAAGGGTTGTATAATGAAACAAATATTAATTACAGGTGGGGCAGGTTTTATAGGGAGTCATTTATGTGAAAGATTATTAAATGAAGGCAATGAAGTTATATGTCTTGATAATTTTTTTACAGGTTCAAAAGAGAATATAAGACATTTACTTGATAATAGTAGGTTTGAACTTGTTCGTCATGATGTAACAAACGAGTATTATGCTGAAGTTGATCAGATATATAATATGGCATGCCCAGCATCTCCTCCGCATTATCAATACAACCCTATAAAAACAATAAAAACATCTGTTTTGGGGGTTATGAACATGCTTGGACTTGCTAAACGTTGTTGTGCAACAATATTACAAGCTTCGACATCAGAAGTGTACGGAAATCCACTTATTCACCCTCAAACAGAAAATTATTGGGGAAATGTTAATCCTATTGGAATAAGAAGTTGTTATGATGAAGGAAAAAGATGTGCGGAAACTTTAATGATGGACTATTATCGACAAAACAAAGTTGATAGTCGGATAATTAGAATTTTTAACACCTATGGACCAAATATGGATCCAAATGACGGTCGAGTTGTTTCTAATTTTATTGTCCAAGCATTGAAAAACAAAGATATAACTATGTATGGTGATGGAAGTCAAACAAGATCTTTTTGTTATGTTTCAGATTTAGTTGATGGCATAATCAAAATGATGAACAATGAACAAAAGTTTATTGGGCCTGTTAATTTGGGTAATCCAAGTGAAAGAACTGTGTATAACCTTGCAGAATTAATTATTAATTTGACAAATTCAAATTCAAAAATAAAATTTAAACCATTACCTCAAGACGATCCGCTCCAAAGAAAACCTGATATATCTTTGGCTAAAAAAGAACTTAACTGGGAACCAAAAGTTGATATTAAAGAAGGTCTATTAAAAACAATTGAATATTTCGCAAAAAAAATATAAAAAGGAGTTTAATTATGCAACTTATTGATTTAGAAAAAGAAAATATAAATAAATACAATGAGTTAAAACCAATAATCGGCGGTGTAATTTCACAATCTTGTGAACAAGTTAATTTTTTATCATATTTAATAAAAAAATATAAACCTCAAAAAGTATTAGAACTTGGAGTCGCATCAGGTGCATCAAGTATTGTTATATTAAATACATTAAAAGAAATACTGAATAATTATCATCTTTATTCAATAGATTATTTATCTTATTGGTATGCAAACCCTAATAAAAAAACAGGTTTTTTAGTTGAAGAAAAAACGCCTGAATTAATAGATAAGTGGACTTTAAAAACGGGTGGTCTTGCTTGTGAATTTATGGATAAAATATGTCCGAATGGTGAAAATGATATTGATTTTTGTTTCATTGACACAATGCATATGCGTCCTGGTGAAATATTAGATTTTCTAATGGTGTTACCTTATTTAAAGAAAAACGGTGTTGTTGTTTTTCATGATACTGTTTTACAGACATTGGGTGAAAAATATAAAAATTATGATTGCAATTGTATATTATATAGTGCTATTAAAGGAATAAAATATCAACCTTTAAAAGATACTTCATATCCTTCAAATATTGGTGCTGTTATATTGGATGAAAATATAAAAGATAATCTTTATGATATATTTAGTTTGTTATTGCTAAGTTGGTTTTATAAAATAGAGGAAAATGAATATTTACAAATTTTATATTATTTTGAAAAACATTACAATTCGTATTTGATAGAAATTTATAAACAAGCTTATTATTACAATAATGCTTTAGTAGATAAAAAATTAAAAAATGGTAAATTAACCAATAAAGATATTTGTAAAATGTATAAGTATATGATATTATCAAAGTTAGGGATAAAAAAATATAAAGATAAATTAAATAATTATAAAGAAAAAATTTGGGTTAAAACAAAAAAAATAATTGAAAAGGAGTTAATTTTATCATGAAAGTATGTGTAATAGGCACAGGATATGTTGGTTTAGTAGCAGGCACGTGTCTTGCTGAGATGGGAAATGATGTAATCTGTGTTGATAATAACCTTGAAAAATTGAGTCAACTCAAAAATGGTATTATACCAATTTATGAACCTGGGCTTGAAGAACTTATAAAAGCGAACGTTTCTGAAGGAAGATTATTTTTTACCTCAAATTTAAAAGAAGCTGTTGAACAATCACTTGTTTGTTTTATTGCTGTTGGGACTCCTCAAGGTGAAGATGGTGAAGCTGATTTAAAATATGTATATGAAGTTGCAAAAAGTATCGGACAATCAATTAATGATTATAAAGTTATAGTTGATAAATCAACTGTTCCTGTTGGAACAGCTGATGCTGTTAGTAAAATTATTAAAGAACAAACAAACATTGAATTTGATGTTGTCTCTAATCCTGAATTTTTGAAACAAGGTGCAGCTGTGGATGATTTTTTGAAACCTGATAGGGTTGTAATTGGTTCAAACTCTCAAAGGGCAACTGAGATAATGCAAGAATTATATTCACCATTTTTGCGTACCGGAAATCCAGTTATTATTATGGATGTAAAATCAGCTGAAATGACAAAATATGCAGCTAATTCATTTTTGGCTGTTAAAATATCATATGCAAATGAAATAGCAAATATCTGTGAGCAAGTTGGTGCTGATGCTGAAATGGTGCGTATTGGAATGTGTTCAGATAAAAGAATAGGTTCACAGTTTTTGTTTCCAGGGTTGGGCTATGGAGGCAGTTGTTTCCCCAAAGATGTAAAAGCTCTTCTTAAGACAGCAAAAAAAAATAATTGTGATTATCAACTTCTTCAAGCTGCTGATAATGTTAACAAAAAACAAAGACAAGTTTTTCTTAATAAAATTTTAAATAAATATGGCAATGATTTAAATGGAAAAACATTTGCAATTTGGGGATTAGCTTTTAAACCTAAAACTAATGATATGAGAGAAGCACCTGCCATAACAATTATTAATGCTTTGTTAGAAAGAGGAGCTAAAATTCAAGCTTATGACCCAAAAGCAATGGATAGTGCAAAAGAAATTTTTGACAATAAAATAACTTATTCTAAATCAGCTTATGATGCTTTAAATAATGCTGATTGCATGCTTTTACTTACTGAATGGAATGAATTTCGTCGCCCTGATTTTGATAAAATAAAGTCATTGATGAAAGAGCATGTTATTTTTGATGGACGTAACCAATATAATTCAAAACGATTAATTGAAAAAGGTTTTGAATATTATCAAATTGGTAAACAAACAAATAATGTCTTAATTAGTATTTAGATAATCTAGTTTAATCAAAGCAAGAATTAAAAACATTATCAAGAGAAACATCGTTTTGTTGGTATTTTTTCTCAAAATTATTAGTTATCTCTTCTTGGTTAATAGTTTGTGACGTTTTATAATATGTGTCGACTTTATAATATGTATAAGTGTTGTTATTATTTTTAAATCTCAAATAGTTCCAAGCATGTCCCCCATTATCAATAGCACATGCTTGGAGATTTTCTAATTCTGAATTATTTATTAAGTGGTTAACAAGTGTAGCCATATGTCGACAAACACCCAAACCATAAACTAAACCTACCATGTTATCATCAAAAACATTACATTCTTTTTCTCGTTCTATTTCACCTAATAAACAATGTTGTAATAAATTATCATTATCCTTGGGATAAAATTCATTAATTGTCTCTTGTAAACTTTGTATAATATTTTCTGGTGTTCTATTATTAGCAATTTTATTTTTAAAGCATTCTAAAGCTTTATTTTTTTGTTTATCAATTTCTTGTTTTATAGTATTATTATTTATAATATTTAAAATACTTTTTATATGTGATATATTTCCTTTGTGTTGAGATAATAAACGAACAATTTCTTCTTGTTTACTTTTAAATGGTATATTTTGATTTAAATAATTTTTAAATTTTTCTTGTTCTTCAATTCCTAATTCAATTGATGATGTTTTTTTTTTATTGGTTCAGTATTTTGTGATATTTTATAACTATTATTATTAAAATCGAAAATATGTGTTTTATCACTAGTTCTATAAACTAATTTATAATCATCTAAAGTATAATTTTTTAATTTATCATTATCTATTAAATTTTTTATTAATGTAATTATTTTATTTTTAGTAATAATTTCATATTGCAATAACGCATCATCAACTTTTTTATCAGAATTATTTAAATTTTTGAAAGTTAGTTCTTGAAGATATGTCATTACTTGACTAGGATCATTAGGTGTTTCCATTCTTAAAAGAGGAGCAGTTATATTGTTTTCTAAAGATAAAATTTCTTGCTCATTTCTTTTTGTATTATTCAATATTGTTTTTAGTATTTTATCAATATTATTATTATCATTTTCATGAACTTCTAATAACGTTTCTATAAATTCTTTTTTATAGTCAGTTGAAGCACTACTTTGTAAAATCTTTTTTAAACTTTTATTGTTTTTTTCAAAATCTTTTGAAAGTTTGCTTTTTGCTTCTAATAAATTCTTATTTGCATTTAAGGTATTACAAATTTCATCAAACCCCTCTACACCATTAAAAAAATCTTGAGTAAAATTAATATAATTATTTAAATATTGAATACGTTCGGCAATTTTCATATTTTTGCATTCTATTATTTTTTTAAAATGTGCATTAATACAATCAATAATTTTAATTGATATTTCTTCTTCTGGTTCTTTTTTTAATAAACTATTTAATTCTTCAATATTTTTTGCAAGTTGTTTATGATCAATTTTTGGCTCATTTAAACATTTAACATAGTCATCAATGGATTTTTCTTTGATTTTTGGAAGTTTTTCTTTTATTTCTTCATTATTAAATGTTTTTTTAATTTTTTTACCGTTAAAGTAACAAACACCTGTAACTATAGCTAAACCCAAAGTACAAGCACTTGCTATTATCCAATTACGTTTTGTTTTTGATGATTTTTTTTCATCTTTATTTCTTAAAGAAATATATTCATCATTTGAAATACCAAACTTTATATGTTTATTTTGTTGACATATATTGTTAGTATTAATGTTATTATTATTATTATTTATACTATTTACATTCATATACATTAATATAAAAGTACGTCAAAAAAAAAATTAACGTACTTTTAAATAAAATTAATAAAAATTTACAATAGTTATTATGTATTACATTTTTTATTATTTTTACTTTCAATCCAAACATAAGTTTGATTAAAAGCATTATTAAATGGGTTATATCTAAAATTTTTATTTGTAAAAGGATTACTAGCTTTACAATCAAAATTAATGATTTTATTCAAAATTACTTTAAAATATTTATATAAATTCATAAAATTAAAAACTTCCACTTTAAATTACAAATTTATTATGCATTTTTTTTCAAGTAATATAATTAGACAAATGGGTTAAATTTAATTTTTCAAAAGCATAATTTTTAAATTTATAATAAATAGAGAGAAAAATAATAGTTGCAATATATAAAAAAAAGCTGTATACTTAACATAGGTTTTAAATAGGGAGATTAGGACTTGGTTGATAACAGTTCATCTTTTAAGAACGTTGGTACCTCGGGAATCAATTTTAAGGATGCACAAAGTAATGCAGGTAAGTTAAATGATGAAAAAATGGGATCAGAAGCACAATATTATTCACAAGAACAGGAGGAAGAAAATAACGAAGAAAATATAGAGCAAAAGTCACCTTACGTAGATAGAAGTGCACAATTGAATGCTTCGTTAAACTCACTTGCTATGATGAATGTTATTAAAGTATTAAAAAAAGGTAAAGATAAAGAAAAATTTTTAAGAGAATTTGATTTTAGAAAGGAAGAAGTAAAAAGTGTTGAAAGTGATGAAGAATAATTTAAGAAAAATTTTATTGTCTTTTTTTATTTTTTTTGTAAGCTCATTGTTTATTAATGTATATGCATTTAATGATATGGATAAAACACATTGGGCTTATAATTATATAAATCAACTTGAAAAAGATGGTGTTGTTGTAGGATATCCAGATGGTAATTATCGTCCAGAACAATTTGTAACACGTGCTGAGTTTGCAACAATGGTTGTAAAGGCATTAAATCAAGGTAATTATGAGGTTAGTGAAATAACAAATTTTTCAGATGTTGATACTGGTTTTTGGGGATATGATAATATTCAAAGAGCTGTATATTTAGATGTTATGAAAGGTTTGCCAAATGGTACATTTTTACCTCAAAACCATATATCAAAAGCTCAAGCAATAGCAATTGTTGTAAGCTCTTTAAAGACTGATGATATGACTGAAAGTGAAGCTAAAAGTATTTTAAATAATTCATATTCGGATGTTGAAAATGTTGAAAGTTGGGCTTTAATTCCAACTGGAAAAGCTAAAAGTATGGGACTTATTGTTGATGTGCCAGGTTTTGATGGCAAATTAGCACTTAATGAGAATGCTACTCGAGCTGAGTTGGCTGCATATTTATCCAATATGATAGAATGGACAAAAAAAATCCCAAATGAAAAAATTGAAGAAACTATGAAACGCAAAGCTGATAATGGGTATGTTGTTCAAGGTGTACAGTTTGATGGTAAATATGCTATTATTCCAAAAGGTACTTTATTACCTGTGGCAATGAATCAAAAGGTTTCTACACAAACATTTAAAAATACCCAAGAACTTGGTGGATATTTACCTCAAAATATTATAAGTGAAGATTATTACCTTTTACTTGATGAAAAGTCTCAAATATATGGTCAATCACTTCAAGTTAAAAAAGCTTGGTTATTTATAAGAAATGGAAAACTTGTTATTGAAACACGCAATATAAGAACCCCAATCCCACAAGTTTCATATTTTTGGGCTTTATCTGAACAATATCCTACCTATAAGTCAAGCTTTACTGAATTTTTAAGAAAAATATTTAAAGGAGCTAAAATAGAAGTTCAAAAAGATGAAGTTATAAATGTTAAACTCTTAGAAGATATTCGTATTGATTTAACAACAGGGAAAATTGTTCATTATTAAAAAAGATAAGTTACAAAAAAAGAATTCCACTATAAAAACTAGACAAAATAAAAAGGATGTATAAAGAAACAATTAATAAATGACTTCTGTTTTGTGCAGAAGTCATTTTATTGCTAATCTATGGATACCTTTTATTGTTATAATATTTCATATATTTATCTATTTTTCTTAACAACTTCTTTAAAAGTTTGACGATTTTTGTAATTAATCTTATCTTTATAATGTCACAAAAAGCTTTCTATAAGAATATTATCTATGCAATTCCATTTTCTAGGCATTGATTAAAAATATTATTGTCTTTAATATTTGTATAAATTGTATGTTCTTACATGTTTTCCATAACATATTTGCCAAAATTTCATTTATAAACGAGAGTTTTAGTATTATATTTATTTATTTATTTATTAATCTTTTAATTGTCTTACAATTCATTATTATTTCAATTTTGTATTAATAATAACAATTGCGATTAAGTTTGAAACAATCAGAACGAAAGAAGATACTTAATGATGGTTGGATATAAAATCAATAAATTCAAATTTTTAAGTTAAATCTTTTAAAATCCTGTCTTGGTAATTTTTTAGAGATTCTACCTATTGTTTGAGAGTTTCATTTTTTATTCGAGATTTGGCAATTTTTCTTCTAGTATAAAAGTTGTATTTCTTTGTTATCTATTATTTCCAAGTCATATATTTTCTTTTAAGATTCTTTATATTTCAATGGGAGTAACATTAATTTGTTTTTAACGATACTCAAAGAATGTTATGGTTGTTCTCGCCCTAAGATATTTAAATCTATTTCTGCTTCAATAAATATTTTCAATAGAAATTTCCCTGTCAAGTATTCACAAATTGCAAAAACTTTAAATTCTTTTAAATATATAGCACTTAAAGTTGCAACTTATACCACTACTTTTGATGAAGAAAATAAAGTTTTCTTTTCATTTTGCCTCCTTATTTATTTAAAACCTTAAAACCGACTTTTTTTACTTTGTCTAGTTTTAGGGTTGGAGTTCACAAATTTAGATCTTTTTTTATTTATATCTATTTTCTAAATTAGCTTCAAATTCTTTAAGTGTTTTATCTCCAACAAGTTTTTCTAATGAACTTCTTTTTAGTACAAAATCAGATTTAGCTTTTTCATAATTATCGCATGCAGTTTTATAATATGCATCAGCTATTAAAATATGAGATTTATCATTTAATTTTATTGCATAATTATAACGTTTATTGCGATACTCAAGTGTAGAATTTGAAAGTTTTAGTTGATTGTAAGCTCCCATATAATCAAAATAATTTTTAGCAAGTTTTTTTTGAAGCTCGTCAATTTTTCTCATTAAAACAATCATATCAGCATCAGTTACTTTTGTATATTTATAATTTAAATCATTATCAGTAATGCTTAACTGACCAAGTAGAGCACCAGATGCTATTGCAGCAGTTGAAATAAAAGGATCACCAAGTCCCATTCCAGCAATTGATGTAAAACTTGCAAGTGGTTTTATTATTTTTTTTACCATAGTATCATCTTGTTTTCCTCCATCTGGATTGGAAAGTTTATAAATGGCATATTTTATTGATTCACTTAAAGATGCTGCTCCATTCCATAATAATTGTAAATCACTTGTAATATCACTTTGATTATCATTAAGGTCATAAGTAATTTCATTTGATATATTTTTTAAAGACAATTTTGTCCAATCAATCTGGTGAGTTCTTGTTATTTTACCATGTAATTCTTTTAATTTTGTGTTTTCAATTTTTTTATAACGACTTTCAATTTTATCATTTGTCCCAACACGATAAAAATTTGGTTTAATAACTTCTATATCATCCAAAACGACTTGTGTTTGAACTTTATTAATGTTTAATAATAAAACTATAAGTAATATTAATTTTTTAGTCATTTGTGGAATCCTTTATATTTTTTCAAAAATTTCAGTATTAAACTTATACTGATATAAATTAAGCTTACTTATTGCCTTATTGCCAGCTAATCTTTGTAAATTATACTGATACACTTTTGCATTATTTAATAATTTAGTTTCTTCAATTAATAAATCATCATACAAAGAAGAAGATATTGTAATTTCAATTTCATCTTTATTTTTAATAGCATTATGATAATTTTTATTATAAAGAAGTAATTTTTCTCTTAACCGCATAAGTTGTTGAAGAGTAATTTTGTAATTATAGTAATTTGAAACAATATCATCTTGTAAAGTTTCAATCATTGAAGCAAGTTCAATAAGTTCTGTATCCGTTAAGGTAGATTCTTTTGGCATAGCATCACGATTTATAAAATTTTGAGCTAAACGACCAGTAGCAAAAGAAGCCGATTGGATTAATGAATTTGACCCCATAAGAGATGGAAGATAAGCAGCACCTGTAATTAATGCACTAACAGTTTTAGCCATTAACGATGATTGCATCCTATGTTGTGACTGAGGAGTCATTATTTTTTGTAAAGCAAACTTAATGACTTCATTTCTTTCAACTGTTGCATTCCACAAAATTTCGATATCTTCAAAATCTTTATTTTTTTGTAATTCAATAAGTTCATTTAACTTATCATCGTTTATATTCAATTTTAAAGTATCAGTCGATTTTTTTAAGCTTTCATTATATTTAATTTTATGAGTTTCTACATTATTTAATATTATTTCTTGAGCTAAAGCAAAACTATTAAAATATATAAGGTTTAAAATTAAAGGTAATAACAGTAATTTTTTAAAACAAAAAGCTTTCATATTCTAGTTATAGCATATAATTTATTGACTATCAATTTATAAATTATATCCTATTTTCCCAAACGCCGCCTTTACGGTCAACAACAGCATCATAACAACTCCAAATACGAAAAATACCTGTTAAACCAAGAAGAGCATGGCAACCACACTTTTCAGCTGGTTCATCATTCATAAGCTGTCCTATACCAGGCCATATAAGAAGAGATAAAGCACCTGCACCAATAGATTTTGGAGTTACTTTACCATTACGACCGTGTGTCCCAGCAAATGACATATCTGCATTTAATAATAAAACTGTTAATAACATAGTTAAAGTGATTATTTTTTTCATATTCCCCTCGTAATTTTATTTATAATTATTAATTTTATATATAAATAATTATAAAATCAAGTCAATTTTTTTATAATGTCCAATGAAGCAGCTTCGCCTGTTTGAAAAGCTGATATCTGAACTCTTATAGAACTTTGTGCTTCAAAATCAGCACTTAAACAACGACCGACAATATATAAATTTTTAAATTTTTTAGATCTAATACTTTCAATCGGTAAAAAATAATTTATATTTTCTTTATGACAATCATAATTTTCACTATGAATGTCAAATGGGTAATTTGAAGAAAATACCTCATTTTGAAATCGTCTTGAATTTAACATATCATCTTTTGTAAAAATGTATTCTCCTTCAATCATATTTGTAACTCGAACACCAAGAGAATTAGCTATTTCACTAATATATGCATTTTTAAAGCCAGGAACATAGTTTTTACAGAATAAAAACAATTTATATAATCTCTGCCTACCTTCAATTAATGCAAGACTTTTATTTTTAATACTATCATGATTTTGATAAATTCTTGGACAATTAAAAGCAATTGCATTTTTACGATTAGCAACTGTAAAAATTTGAAAGTAGGCTAAATCTTTTTTTGTAAGTATATTTTTTTCAATAGCTTTTTTAAAAATCTTATAAAAAGACCATTTTTCTTTTGTATTATATGTATAAGCACTACTTAAATGAATATCGTGTTTAATTTTATATATTGGTTCATCAGTTTCAGATTTACGATATTTTTTAATATATTTAGCAAGTTTATTAATATCCACATTTTCAACAATAAATCTTAATGTTGAAAATTGTCGTTTATTTTTGTTGTTTATATTATTACATTTTGATATCATACTTAAAGCAGCATCTGCTGTAGCATCAATAAAATAGTGAGCTTCTATTTTAAAACCTTTTATTGTATAATTTTTAATAATATCGCAATAGTTCTTATCGAGATATACTGATAAAAAATTGTTATTTTTCATTTCTTCATTTAATGATGAATTTAAGTTAAGTTTATAATTCTTAGGAATTGTATAACTTATATCATTAAAGTATTGAGATAAATATATATTTAAGCATGTACAACAATTTGAATGATAATCCTTATTATTTGTATTTATATTAAAATTTTTTATTAATTTAAGATTTTTATCTGTTATTTTATTATTATAAGTCGTATCGATATATAATGATAAAATATCATCTTCATTATTATAATTACAACAAGTGAAATCAGTTTCAAGGAGTTTAATATTTGTAACATCATAATTAGTAGGTATTATACTCACTGCAATTAATTGATTTATTTTCTGATAAGAAGCATTAACAAGGGAATTATAAAATATTGTACAATTTACATCATTTAACATTTCCTCGAACACTATTTTACATAATTGTGGTTCCATCCAAAAATTATTATTATTCATTGGAAAGGTTATTTGAGCATTATATTTCTTCAGTTTAATTAATAAATCGTCTAAAAATATAGAATTTATATTTTCACCTGTTTTCATAGCTGGAATGACAAGAGATGATGTTATAGCCCCTCCTAAAAATGATTCTTTTTCAATAAGCAATGTTTTAAGACCATTTTTTGAAGCAATATATGCTGCAGCGATTCCTGAAACACCTCCTCCACAGACAATTACATCATATTTTTCCATTTTTTACTTCCTTTATATTTTTTTATATAACTACTTGTTGATTGTATATCATTGTTGTTTATATAAATTTCTCGATTATTAATAATTTCATTATCTTCTAAATTTAAACTTTTATCATGAAACATAACACCACAACGAGTATTTAACAACCCCAATTCATATTCGTTTAGTGGGTATTTGATTAAATTATTATTTAATGAAGCAATTGTACCTATTATTTTGTTTTTTTTATTATTTATAATATTGCCTAAAGCTAATCCATTATTGATTAATGTATTGCGATAGCTTGAAGATATAGAATATGTAATAAGTTTACTATTAAATGTCATATGTTCTTTTAATAATTTAATAAATTCAAATGTCCATAATTTGGGTGATTTTATTGGTGTAAATGCATCAAGATAAATAACATCAAAAGATTTATTAGTTTTTTTAATAAATTGTCTTGCATCATCAATAATAAAGTCAATATTAATAGACTTTAATAATCTTATTAATGTACCATTTTTCGAACTATCTGATATATACTGATAATATATATTATGTAAGAATATATTTTTATTGCTGTTATATAAACTATTATCTAAATAATTATAATAGAGCTTGTTATTTATTATAGCTTTTATATAATTTACAAAATCTTCTTGAAATTGATTCGCAATGAAAAAACACATTATGTCTTTAATAAAATTATCATACTGAGGCACTTTTACAAAAGGTGACAAAAAAACAAGATTTTTATCAATTTCAATACTTGTTATATTTATTTTTTTTCCTCTATTATTATATTTTTTTACAAATTCGTTTATAACAGACTTTGTGTTATACCCAATTCCATAGCATATATCAAGTATATTTATTTCGTCCTTTTCCTTAAATAGTTCACTATACTCACTAGGCAAAATAAATTTTTCATAACTTTCACTATATGCTCCACTTGAAGCATGATATATATCATCAACAATTTTATTATATAACCCCAATGAACCATCATCTGTAAATTTGAAATCAATATTTTTCATATTACAATTATATATCTATAATAATAAAAACATTCATTTTTATAAATGAATGTTTTTATCGATATATATCTCTAAGAGCTATAATTCTTTACTCTTTAATTAAAAACATTATCAATATAGTTCAATTAGAAATATATTGATAATGTTTCAGATCTTAATATTATACCAATAAACAAAAATAATTATTAATTATTATGACGATTTTTGTCATCTTTTAAATATTGGCATATTTCCTCAAGTCTATTATTTTCCATTGCATCAATTAGTTTTTTTATATTATCAAACTTATTTAAAGCGAAACCTATTTCTGCTTTTAAAACACAATCATTACATAAACGATAATCACCATATTGAATAGAACCAGCAAGTGTTTGATTTTTGCCACAACAATCACAATTAAAATATTCTTTAACTATATTAGGATCTTCCTCAATATCATCAAGTTTCATCTGTGTGACAACTTGCTGCATTTCTTCAATAATTTTTATTTGTTCATTTTTATCCATAATCGTATTATAATTTAAACATGAAAAATAATCGAGAAAATTACTTAAATTCAAAACGAGATGCTTGGGTTGAAATAAATTTAAATGCAGTTGAACATAATGTCTGTGAATTTAAAAAGTATTTAAAATATAATTCCAAATTACTTGCAGTTGTTAAAGCAGATGCTTATGGTTGTGGTGCTTGCATGATTGCAAATACTTTGCTTGCTTCAGGAGTTTCAATTTTAGGTGTTGCTTCTATTGATGAGGGCATGCAACTTCGTCTAGCTAAAATAGATGCACCTATTTTAATTTTGGGAGCGTGTCCAACTTGGGCTTTTGAATTTGCTGCTAAAAACAATATTATGATTTCTATTTTTACAAAAGAACATTTGGATGCTTTAAAAATGGTTTATATTAAATCTCAAATAAAACCAAAAGTTCATGTAAAAATTGATACGGGAATGAATCGTATTGGAGTTTCTTGTGATAATTCTTTTAATTTCATAAAAGAAGTTATGAATGCTGATTATCTAGATTTAAGAGGTGTTTTTACTCATTTAGCTTGTGTTGAAAATGAAGAAAAAACAAAAAAACAAATAAATTTATTTAAGTCAATAGTTGATAAATTTGAACTTAAGCACTTAGATATTCATTTTTTAAATACTGCAGGGATTTTAGCATATAATAGTGAATCAGCATATAATTTAGCTCGGCTAGGTATTGGTATTTATGGTGCTATTCCTGAATTACCTCAAGATCGACAGGTTGATATAAAACTTAAAAATGTTCTTTCTTTAAAGGGTCGGATTGTTAATATACACAATGCTTTTAAAAACGAAGGTGTAAGTTATTCACATACTTATATTGCTAATAAGAATATAAAAATTGCAACAATACCAATTGGTTATGCTGACGGTGTCGATAGAGGTTTATCAAATAAAATTTATGGAATTTTAAATGGTAAGTTTGTCAAGCAAATAGGTAATATCACAATGGATCAAATGATGTTTAATATAACAGATGTTGATAATGTTCATCAGGGCGATATAATTACTCTTTTAGGTGAAGATAATATAAATGGATTAAGTTTAAATATCCAAAATTGGGCTAAAATTTTAAATACTATTGATTATGAATTATTATGTCGTTTAAAAGTCCGCTTGTCACGTGTTTATACAAGATAATTAGTATGTGTTAAGTTTTATAAAGTAATTAAATATTCTTATTCTGCAAGTATATTAAGTGTTTTTATAACATTTTTAAAATTTTTATATTTTCTTTATATATAAAACTAGCAAATTTTTTTTTTATGGTATTTATATAAACAGATTAATATATTTTATGAAAGTGAAATTATGAGTTTACAAATTAATAATTTAAACATCAATGAGCATTTAAAAACTAAACAAAAAAGTATTAATAATAATAATAATAAGAATGGTTCTCAAAGTTTTGGTGGTGCTGCAGATGTAATGACATCTGTATTTAAATGGTGTGATACACATCCTGTTGGTGGGGTTATTGGAATAGATATTGTTTCAACTGATATTCCAAGGACATATATTGATTTAAAAACTACAGGTCCAGCTGCAGCAATTGAAACATTAAGACGTGAAATATCTGGAACTTTTGTTGATTGCATTATGCCAGGTTTTATTGTTTTAGCAGCTGGAAAATTATTAAATTCTTCTTTTATGAAAAAATTTAATACTAATATGTCTAGTTCTTGGTCTAGTGAAGAAGCTTTGAATAAAATGGCGTCTATTTTTAAAAACACAAAAAAACTGGAATAGAAAAAACTAATGAATTTGTAGAAAATACACTTAAAACGTTAAATGGTTTGGATGTTGATAAGTGGGTAGATTTTTCTCAAATAGACAAAAAGAAAATGAAAGAAATAGTACAGAAACTTTCTGATACTATTAATAATGATAAATTAAGCAGTAAAGATACTAAAAAAGCTATAAAAGAAGTATACAAAATTATTACTGATGAAACAAACTGTTCAAATATTCTTCGATTTAAAGGTGATAGTAAAAATTATGGAAGTAATTTGGATGATTTGTTACGTGATATGGTGGATTTAGGTCGAAAATTTAAGAATGAAAAAGTTAGTTCAAATTTAGACGATTTTATTAAATCTTCAAAAAAAATGTTAACAACAAAAAGTTTAATTGGATTAGCTATAACTTTGCCTATTGCAATGTCTTTACAAACAATAAATCGTATGTTGACAAGAAAACAATATAATGTTGAAGGTGCTCCTATCTATAAAGATTTTGAAAAAGGTAATTCTAATCATAAAAAAATGAATGAGAACGAAAAGAAAAAATTTTTTATGGAAAAAATTTTTACGTCAATTGCTATGACAGGTCTTGCTGCTTTATCCTTGGACAAAAAACCTAGTTTAAGCATGTTGCAATTTAAAGGTTTATTTCCTTCTATGGATCAATGTCGTCTTATTTCTCTTGCCACTTTTATTAGTAGACTATTTGCTTCTGAAGATAAAAATGAACTAAGAGAGACTTTTGTTCGTGATACTATTTCTTTCATATCATTCTATTTTATGGGTGATTATATTGCAAAAGCAACAGCTTCATTAATTGAAAAATATAATAAAGATATAAACTTAATAAATAGATTGGCAAAAAGTTCAAAGGACGATAATATATTTAAAAAGTTTAAAATTTGGGCTAGTGATACAGCTTTAAAATCGTTTGATGAAATTAAAGGGAAAAAAGCAACAAATTTAAGAGGTATTGCTCAGGGTGCTGGTTTATTATTTTCTCTTGTTACTTTAGGTATTGTATTGCCTATTTATAATAGAAAAATTACTGAAAAAAAAGTTCAGCGACAAAAAGAAATGGAAAAAAAACAACAAAATATGTTAAATATTTAAATTTTTGATAAAATATAATATATACTATGAAAAAAATTGAACTTTTATCACCTGCTAAAAATGCTAAGTTAGCTATATGTGCTATTGATTATGGTGCTGATGCTGTTTATATAGGTGCAAATTCTTATGGGGCTAGAGTTAATGCTGGAAATCCAATTGAGGATATTATTAAAGTTGTTGAATATGCACATAAATTTAATTCTAAGGTATATGTTACAGTCAACACAATTTTAAATAATAATGAAATTAAGAATGCTCAAAAATTGATTTATGATTTATATTCTATAAATGTTGATGCAATTATATTTCAAGATATGGGATTACTCGAATTGGAATTGCCTCCAATAAAATTATTTGCTTCTACACAATGTCATAATGTAAGCTTTGAAAAAGTGAAATTTTTAGAACAATGTGGCATTTCACGTATTATTTTAGCTCGTGAATTATCTTTAGAGCAAATTAAAAATATATGTCAAAATACTAATTGTGAAATTGAGACATTTATACATGGTGCTTTATGTGTTTCATATTCAGGGCAATGTTATCTAAGTGCTTATAATGGGAATAGAAGTGCAAATCGCGGTAATTGTGCTCAAGTTTGTCGAAAAAAATATTCTTTATTAAATTCAGAAAATAAAATTATTAAAAAAGACAAGTATTTATTATCGTTAAAAGATTTTAATGCCTCTAATTATCTTGAAAAGTTAATTAATGTAGGTGTTACATCTTTTAAAATTGAAGGACGATTAAAAAATGAAAATTATATAAAAAACGTTGTTGCTTTCTATCGACAAAAACTTGATGAAATTATTCAACAAGAACAAAGACCATCTTATGGTAACGTTGTGTTTGACTTTAATCCTGATATAAATAAAACTTTTAATAGAGGATTTTGTGATTATTTTCTTGATGGAAAAAGAAAGAATATTGCAAATTTTGATACCCCAAAAGCTATTGGTGAGAAAATAGGGATTGTTATTGAAGCTAAGAATAAGTATTTTATATTGGATAATAATTTTTTAAATAATGGTGATGGCATTTGTTTTTATGATGAAAATAAAAATTTAGTCGGTACAAATATTAATAAAGTTATTAATAATAAAATTTATCCTAATAGTTTTGATAAGATAAAAAAAGGAGTTGTTATATATCGCAATTATGATATTAATTTTGAAAAAACTTTAAAAAATAGTCGAGTTAAACGAAAAATACCATGTAATATAATTTTTGAATATAATAATGATGATTATATAATAACAATTAAAGATAGGTATTTCAGTTACCAAATGATTGTTAAGAATGAATTTGAATTGGCAAAAAAACAAAATGAAGCATACGATACAATCATTAAACAATTTTTAAAATCAGCAGATTCTGAGTTTATGGTTAATTATGTTTTTGTTAATTTAGTTAAATTTCCTTTTATATCTGTTTCAAAATTAAATGAAATTCGAAGAGAGTTATTTAATAAATTTTCAAATTATAGACTTCAAAACTATAAATATCAAACAAAAAAAAATTTAATAACAAATCATTCTTATATAAAAAAAGATATTTCATATAAAGAAAATGTTTTTAATGATTTTGCAAAAAAATTTTATATGAGGCATGGTGTTGAAAATATTGACCTAGCATTTGAAGAAAATCATCTACAAAATATTAAATATGAACTTATGAGAACAAAACATTGTATTTTATATTCTTTAAATTTATGTAAAAAACAAACAAAACTTAATGATACCTATTTTTTAGTGGATGATAAAAATAAAAAATATAAACTTAAATTTGACTGTAAAAATTGTGAGATGATTGTTTTAAATACAGATTAAATTTAAAATTTTAATAAACGTCTTAAGTTTTGTTTAATCATTTCAAGTTCATTTTTGTTTTCAATATGATTTAAAGCATCTTTTAAAATTTTAATAGCCTCCTCTTCTTTCTGAATTAACTCATAAGTAAGGCTTAAGTTTAAATAAATTTCACTTGTTTGTTTAGGTTCAATTTTTATTGCAAGTTCAAAATAATATATTGCTTCTTCAAATTTATTAAGATGATAAAATAAAATACCCATATTATAATTAGCATCAAAAGAACTAGGAAATGATTTTAATGCATTTTTACAATATTTCAAAGCTTCTTGATAATTTTTTATTTTTTTAAAACATTTCATTATACGATAATTTGCATCATAACTCAATTCATCAAAAATAAGAATTTTTTTATAGACTTCAATAGCAAATAAAAGATAGTCAAGATTTAGATTAAATTGCTCATTATATTTTTTTTCAAATGTAGAACCTAAATTTAATAAATATTCAAGTGTTTTATATTCTTTAGGATTAACCGTTTTGAGAATAAGTTCAATAGCCTGATCAAATTTTTTTAAATGAGCTAAAACAAATGATAATGAAATATAAATATTAACATCTTCCTTTAAATTTAAAGTTTTTTCAAAATGTTCTACAGCTTTTTCATAATTTTCAATATTTTCATAACATAATGCAATATTATAATGTACATCAGGATTTTGAGAATCTAGTTTTAAGAATTTTAAATAATAATTTATAGCTTCTTTATATTCTAATGATAATTGAAGATTTAATGCATAGTTATATAAAGTATCTAAATCATTTGGACGAAGGAAATGAGCTTTTGCAAAACATTTAGAAGCTAAAAAAAATTTTTTTTCATTATAAAGATCAATTCCTTTTTCATATAATTCATCAAATGATGCAAATAATATTGGTGTATCTAATAAATCTAAAAATTTTAACCATAAAATTTGATAATCCATATAAGATAAGTTTAAAAATTTATTTTTGGATTTAAGCACATTAAAAATATTCATAGTATCATTTTAATATAAAATTAATAATAGACAAAATATTAAGTTGAAGGAAAAAATGTACGAATATTTAAATGGTAAACTTGTTGCTAAATATAAAAAGTCATATAAGAATGCATATATGGTATTGGATATTAATAATATTGGATACCAGATTATAACAAATGATAGAATTATAGATGAATTGTGTGAAATTAATAGATTTATTAAGGTATATATTTCACTAATTCACAAAGAAGATCAAATGATATTTTGTGGTTTTTTGAAAAGAGAACAAAGAGATATTTTTAATATTTTGCAAAGTGTTTCAGGTATTGGTATGAAAGTTGCATTGGAGTTGTTAAATGAATTTGATTATCGTGATTTAATTTTTTATGTTTTAAATGAGGATTATAAAACTGTATCTAAAACCAAAGGAGTAGGAACAAAGCTCGCACAAAAGATTATTATTGAATTAAAAGATAAACTTATAAATTACAAATCAGATGATGAAGTTGTTAATTTAAAATATGAAATCGAGCCAAAATTATGTGAAATTTCACATGTGTTAATTACACTTGGTTATAATAAAGATGAAATTGAAAGAGCTTATAGTTATTTATTTAAGAATAATAATTTTGGTTTAGAAGATACAAATGATTTACTAAAACAAATTTTAAATTATTTAACAAAAGAAGGGAGATAAACTAAATGAAAATATTATTTGCTTCAAATGAAGTGGCACCTTTTTCAAAAGCTGGTGGTTTAGGCGATGTTATGGGAAGTTTGCCGAAAGAACTTATAAAGGAAAAAGATGTTGAAATAGCAATATTTACTCCTTTACACGGTTGTATAAATAAAGATAAATATAATATAAAAGAATTACCTAATTCAACGCTTAAAATTTTATTTGGTCATCAAATGCGAGAATTTAAATTATATATTACTAAACTACCAGAAACTAATATAAACGTGTTCTTTGTTGATTCAATGTATTATTTTGGTTGTTTTAATGAAGTATATCCAAAATGGTTATATCAAGATTATGAGCATGAAAGATACATTGCATTTTCACAAGTAGTATTAGAATATGCAAAATATTTGAACTTTAGACCAGATATTATTCATACAAATGATTGGCACACAGCAATTATACATAGTTATCTTGTTTCAAATTATAATATGGATGAATTTTATCGAGAAACAAAAACTATATTTTCTATTCACAATCTTGCATACCAAGGTGTAACAGATTCTTCCATACTTGATTTTACAAACATGCAAAAACATAGAGTTTATCATCATTTGGGAATAGAACATTTTGGACATGTTAATTGGATGAAAGGTGCTATAAATTTTGCTCATAGAATAATTGTAGTGTCACCTAAATATGCATCTGAAATCATGACTGATGAATTTGGAGAAGGTATGGATTTTACTTTGCGTTGTGTATCTTATAAAATACGAGGAATTTTAAATGGGATTGATTATAAAGTTTTTAACCCCCAAACAGACAAAGCTCTAATTCAAAACTATGATATAAATACAATAGAAAATAAAGAAAAAAATAAAGAAGAAATTTTAAACATGTTCGGTTTTAACAATAAAGACAAAAAAAGACCTCTCATTGCAATTATTTCAAGGCTTGTGAATCAAAAAGGTCTTAATTTAATACGTGATATGGAATATGAACTTCAAAAGCTTAATGCAAATTTTGTAGTACTTGGTTCTGGTGATAAAGATTTAGAAAATTTATTTATTTGGCTTTCAAATAATACTCAAAATATAAGAGCACAAATAGGTTATAACGAACAATTGGCTCATAAAATATATGCTGCATCTGATATGTTTTTAATGCCTTCAAAATTTGAGCCTTGCGGTCTTGGACAACTTATTGCCATGAGATATGGAAGTTTGCCAATCGTGCGTGCGGTTGGAGGACTTGATAATACAGTTGTTGGTTATCCTCTAGACAATTCAACAGGCTTTAAGTTTTGGAGATTTAATGGTTATGACATGCTAGATGCTATAAAATGTTCATTAAATGTTTATAATGATAATTACACTTTTAATGCAATGAGAAAATCAGCAATGACTGCTAATTTTACTTGGGAAAAAAGTGCAAAAGAATACTTAAAAGTTTATCGAGAGCTAAAAACTTAATAAAGAAATAAGATATGATTATTTATTGTTTTTCAACAACTTCCGATGGTACATCATTGTTATTGTGAGTTGTTGTTATTTTGTGTCTTTTTTTGTATAAAATAACAAAAAATAGAATAATAATAAGTGTAACAATAAAGATTATAAGTTCAATATACTGCTTAACGGCTTCACCAAAAAACATCAATACAAGACTTACAATGAAAAAACGCATACCACGACCTATGACACTTGCAAGAGTAAATTGCCAAAAGTTCATATTCATAATCCCGCTTGCAATAGTAAAGACTTTATAAGGTATTGGGGTAAAAGCAGCAAATAAAACAGCTATTGCTCCATATTTATTATATAAAGTTTCAACTTTTTCAAATTGACCGTGTTTATTACGGAATAAAAAATTAAAAATAGGTCTTCCACCAAATTTACCGATAAAATATCCAACAATTCCACCCAAAGTTGAAGCAATTGTGCATATAAAAGCATAAAATATAGCTTTTTTAGGATTAGCTAGATCTAGTATTATAAGCAAAAAATCAGGTGGAGGAACAAGAAAAAAACTTTCAATAAATGAATTGATTGCTAATCCTAAAATACCTAGTGATTTATAAAATTCTATATCAAACATATAAGTAATTTACCTTCTTTCTTATAAAACAATTAATCCACATTTAAAAAGTATCATAAAACTTAAAAATTGTCATTTATTTATAAAAATAAATATTTTAATACAAAATAATATAAATGTGCTAAAATAATTAAAGGAAAATTTTAATATAAACTGAAAGGAGAGAAAATATGGCAGTATTACCAGAATTAAAGATTTACTTGGACAAAGATATAGATAAAAGTAAAATTTTAAAGAAAAAAGTAGCAATAATTGGATATGGTTCACAAGGATATGGTCAAATTAATAATTTAAAGGACTCAGGAGTTGAAGTAGTATGTGGATTAAGAGTTGATGGTAAATCAGCTCAGAAAGCTAAAAATGAAGGTTTGACTGTAATGAGTATTGAAGATGCTGTGAAATGGGCAGATATTGTACAAATTTTAATACCTGATGAAATACAAGCAATTGTATATGAAAAACAGATTAAACCTAATTTAAGAGCTGGACAGTATATAATGTTTTCTCACGGCTTTAATATCCATTATAAAAAAATTGTTCCACCAAGTGATGTAAATGTTATAATGGTTGCTCCAAAAGGTCCTGGTCATACTGTTCGCAGTGAATATCAAAGAGGCAAAGGTGTACCATCTTTGATCGCAATATATCAAGATCCTTCTGGTGATTCAAAAGAAATTGCATTAGGTTATGCATCTTGTATTGGTGCAGGTCGTGCAGGAATAATTGAAACAACATTTAAGGAAGAGACTGAAACTGATTTATTTGGCGAGCAGGCTGTTTTATGTGGTGGACTTTCAGCTTTGATAAAAGCAGGATTTGAAACATTGGTTGAAGCAGGTTATTCTCCTTATATGGCTTATTTTGAATGTGTGCATGAAATGAAACTTATTGTTGATTTAATAAATGAAGGCGGTATTTCAGATATGAGATATTCTATATCAAATACAGCTGAATATGGTGATTTAACTCGTGGACCAAGACTAATAACCAGCCAAACGAAAGCTGAAATGAAAAAAATATTAACTGAAATCCAAGATGGAAGCTTCGCTAATGAATTTTTAAATGAATATGGAAATGGTATGATAAACTTCAAAAAAATGGAAAAAGAAGGTGAAGAACATCTTGTTGAAAAAGTTGGTGATAAACTTAGATCTATGTTTTCTTGGATTAAAAATAACAAAATTATAAATCGTGACAAAAATTAATGGGTTTAAATATAAAAACGGGTTAGAAATAACCCGTTTTTTTATTTTTTGCAAGTGTTCAATAAATAATCGCGACACTATCGCTTAAGAAGAATTGGAATAGCAAAAATAGGCAATAGTAATGATGAAACAATTTGAGAACATTTATGTTCTAGCGAATTAGATAAAATAATGGTAACTCAAAGCTAATGGATATTGTCAATAAGAAAAATAACTTAAAATATGGATATTCCCTAATAAGAAAATTATGGCATTTATTATTAAGACGTCCAAATGGAAGACAAACAAAAATACTTGGAAGATTCATATATCATGGAACAAAAAATAATACCCCAAATAGAAGTAGATATAGATTTAAGAATGGAAGAAGCAAATAAACGAATAGACAAATAGAAATAGGGCATTTTGAGACGATAAATAATTAGACTGTTTAACCAGTAATGGTTAATAGATTTAGTCAGTAAAAATAATAAAAGAAAAAATCGCATATCTTGAAAATTGGATTAACAATAGACTGATGCAAATTCTTAATTATATTCCACCTGAACAAGCTTTTCAAACTTTATATTGTTGCGATTGCTTCTTGAATTCACCGACATTTTTTTGTAAAGATTTGTAACAATTATGCTTTAGTTGTCAATTATTAAAAAAAAATTGTTTTTATTAATATATAGAGGTAAAATATAAGAAAAAAGGAGCTTTGAAAATGTTTAAAACACAAATAAAAATACATTTTATGCGACTTCGTAGGTTTTTAAACTTTTCAATGCGTTACTTTGATAGACATAAACCTCTACAAACTTTTCAAGCTAGTATTATAAATACCATAAAAGATATTTTAGGTATTTATAAAAAGGCTAAAATGGCTAAATTTCGTGTAACGTATCAACAATATCAACTTAATAAAATGGAAAAACTTATTGCTCAAAGTAATGAACATTTTTTCTTAAAAGGACAGCAGTTAAACGAAACAAGATAAAGGTGAACAAAAATGTCTGAATTAACGGCAACAAATATATTAAATCAAAATATTTATAACGGGCAAAAACAATATTGGGAAATGGTTAAAAAGAACTATGATGCCCAATTACTAAGTCTTCAATCGCAAGCAACAGATTTAGGTACTTATATACAAAATCTTTCTGCTTCAAATCCTTATTCACCTGATTTACAAAGACTTCAAATGATGGCTAATAATATTGCTATTACTCAACAACAGCTCCAACCTTTAGTTGAAAATGCTCAACAACATATTGAAATAGCTCAACAAGCTGCACAAAGGCTTGGTGGTAGTCGTGGTGGTGGATGGTAGGATATTTTCTATTGCTTTCTAATTAACAATAAACCACCATCAAAATTTAATAATTCGCATTGATAATTTTCATTATTTTTAACATAATTTATAAAATTTTCAACTTTTTTATAATGTGATGTAACATTATCGGCTATAATTATTGCATTTTCTGTAATTTTTGGCTCAAGTTTAAGAAAATAAGCCAAATATTCAGGTTTACTTGCATCAATAAATACAAAATCAAAAGTGTTATTTTCAAACTCATCAATCACACTTAACGCACTTCCTTGATGGATAGTAATTATATCAAGTAAATTAGCTTTTTTAAAATTTTCAACTGCCAAATCTATACGCTTTTGATAAAATTCTATTGTATCAAGTTTACCACCTGTTTCAAGAAGTGCTTTTGCTATCCAAATTCCCGAATATCCATTTGAAGTGCCAATTTCAAGGACACGCTTTGCTTTTGAAATTTTTATTAAAATATTTATAAAATTAGCACTTTCATGTGGTAAGTTCCAAAATTCTTTTCTAGTTTCTTCAAGTCTATTTAAAATATCTTTTGTTTTTAAGTCGAAATTACAACCGTTCATTTATATTTTTCTCAACAATTACAATATCTGATAAATTTGTATCAATTGGTACTTTTTGTATTGTTTTTTTCTTATCTAAATCAAAAATCAAATAATTTTTTTCAACAACATTTGTAATTAATGCAATATTTGAGTTATTATTTAATCTTGTTATTTTATTACAAAACCCATTAATAGGTAACTTTATTATCATTTCTACATCTAAAGAATCAGTATTTACTATATAAAGTTCATTTTCTTTTGCACAAAGTACATACAAAAGTTTATTATATTCAATCATATCAATAGGTTTTGGAGCAACCATAACTTCTTTTAAAAATTGTGCACGATAAAAATTTGGATCTTCTTCTTCTAAAGAAGACTTACGTTTCCTATATAACTTTATCATCCCTTCTTGATATCTTTTACTATATACTTTTTTGTGTGCATCTTTTTTTAATTTCTTCTGTTCATTTTCGTATTCTTCAACCGTTTTACCGCTTCTTATTTCATTTACAAAATGTTCTTCTTCAGTTGGTGGTTTTTTAGTTATTTTATATTTTTCAAGTAAATTTTTTGTTCTTGAAATCAAATATAAATTATCATTATCATTTATTACTATCTTTGATACATTTGAAGTATCACAAAACTCATCAACACGATAATTCTCATCAACGGTAATACTAAATAACTTAGAAGTATTTTTATCAATGTATATAATTCTATTTCCATCACTTGAAAGTGTTAAATTTTCAGGAACACCTGTAATTTTTATTTTTTCAACAAGTGTTACATCCTTGCAATCTATTTTATATAAAGAATTTTCTTCATTTGTTGCAACATACGCTACATTATTTATATTATCAACAACTATTTCAGAAGGTTCAACATTAAAATCAAGTTGACGAGCAACACTTTCATCTTTTAAATCGACTATGTCAATATGGTCTTTGCCTCGAAGTAGAACAAATAAATACCTTTCATTATCAAATGGTTTAATACTTTTAGGCATACCATTTAAATTTAATGTATAAATAGCTTTACTTGTCTTTGCATCAAATACACGTATTAAATTTGAACTAAAATATGTTGTCAAATATAATTTGTTATTAACACTTTTATCAATATTTGAATATTTTTTAGAAGTAATAATAAGTTTTTTTCCAATACTGACCTCAGATACCAATGGAATTACTAAATCTCCCATAATACCTTTAATATGGTCAGGTACTATTAAACCTGAAGGAACGAGCATATCTTGTGGTAAAAGACCTGTTTTTACGCTCATTGGTAAGTCTTCATAACTACACAATGTATATTTTTCATCATCAATTGGTATAACTTTAATCAATGAATAATTATTGTTAAAAACAATAACCTCAGGACGTTCTTTTAATTGTTTTTTATTAGGGTATGTATATTCTATCTTTACTTTAGTAACCTTATCACTTACGCTTGGTGTAACGGGTAAATAACGACTTCCATCAGGAAAAGTAACAAGTCCGTCAAATCTTATTTCAACATTCGGTTCTTGTTTTAACAAATATTTTCTTAGTTTTGGTTCAAAGTTATATGCAAAAACACTATTACATATAAATAAAGATATAAATATACTTATAACTATTAATAGTTTAAATTTATTCATAATTAATCTTTACCACTACCCAATACTTGTTTAACTTTATCTATTATACTATCATTATGTATTTGTTTTTTTGATTGTAATTCATAAAGTTTAGCATACAACTTTTTCTCTTCATCGGTAATTTGATTTGGTGTTTTTATAATAACTTGCACAAAGTGGTCTCCACGTTTATTATTGCTGCCTATAAATGGGACGCCGTGATATTTTAGGGTTAATATTTTTCCATATTGTGTTGAAGGTGGTATTTTTAAAACTTTTTCGCCATCTAGTGTTTCAACTTTAACTTCATCACCTAAAACAGCTTGAGGCATTGTAATTTCAACTTTCGAATGAATATTATATCCGTCACGTATATATTTATCACTTTCTTCAACATATACAACTAAATATAAATCACCATTTAACCCGCCATTGATGCCACAGTCACCTTCGCCGCTTATGCGTATCTTTGCTCCACTATCAACACCTTGAGGTATTTTTACTTTTATTATTTTTTGAGTTTCAATTCGCCCAACTCCATGGCATTTAGGACAAGGTTGTTCTATTTTTTGCCCAGTACCATTACAATGTGGGCACATAGTAACTTGTGTAAAACTACCTAAAGCTGTTCTTGTTGTTTGCTGGATACGTCCGTGTCCTTTACAAGTTGGACAAACTATAGGCGTTGTTCCATCTTTACAGCCTGTTCCATGACATGCTTCACATTTTTCAAGATGTTCAACTTTTATTTCTTTTTCAATTCCGAAAATTGCTTCTTCAAATTTAAGTTTTATATTCATTCTTAGATCAGAGCCACGTCTTGGTGCATTAGGACTTTCATCTTCAAAACCACCCATGCCGCTAAAACCACCGCCAAAAAATGATTCAAATATATCATTTAAACCACCAAATCCAAAATCAAACGGCCCTTGATTTGTATATCCTGAATTTTGAAGCCCATCTTCACCATATCGATCATATACGGCTCGTTTATCATCATCGATTAAGGTTTCATATGCTTTACCAAGTTCTTTAAATTTTTCCTCAGCATCAGGTGCTTTATTAACATCAGGATGCAATTGTCTAGCTTTTTTACGAAATGCTCTTTTTATTTCATCCTTTGATGCATTTTTTTCAATTTCTAATATACTATAATAATCACTCATACTCGTTTATTCTTCCAATTTTAACTGTTTACGGCTACATTTACTAAAGTTGGTCTTAAAACTTTATCTTTTAATTTATATCCTTTTTGAAGTTCATTTAAAATGGTTTGATCTTCAACTTCATTATTTGGAGTTTGCATAACTGCTTCATGAAAATTAGGGTCAAATTTTTCATTTTCTGTATTTATTATCTCAAGTCCTAATTTTTTCAAATTTTCAAACACTTGATTATAAAGAACATCAAAACTTTTTAAAGCTGCTTCACAATCATTTATTCCTTCCATTGCTTTTTTTGCACGGTCAAAATTATCTAAAACTTCAATCATTTTTAATAATGCATTTTCAAGCCCCATATTTATTAGTTCTATTTTTTGTGCCTCCATTCTTTTGCGATAATTATCAAAATCAGCAGCTAAACGAACATACTGATTATTCAATGCTTCATACTTTTCCTTTAAATTATCATTATTACCTTCTATATTTTCATTTACTTGTTCGTTTTTAGTTTCATTATTTTCCTCAATATTTTCAATTTCATCATTTTTTTTTGTTTCTTCATGATTTATATTATCATTTTCTTTAAATGGGTTTTCACCATGATTTTGATGTTTATGTTTTTTACTCATTTTTTTATATTCCTTTATATATTAATAATCTAATTATATTATAATTTAAGAAACTTTTTACTTAAAGGTTTTTAATTTTTTTTTAACATTTATTGACATTATTTTATTTGAAATGTGCATTTTGAACAATTAGCTTTGGGGTGAAGTATTAAATTATCTTCCAAATCATACATTTTGGCTATACGAGTGTTCAAAGTACTTTTGCATTTTGGACATAAAATCTCGTTTTCATTATTTAATATTCTAAATTTTATATTCTCAATTTCTTCAAATGAAAGAGGAGTTTCAATATTAAAATCTTTTTCATATATTTTTATATCATTGGGATTAAGTTTTAAACCTTTTGCCAATTTTTGTCTAACAGTTGAACTTAAAAACAATTCTTGACCAAGCTCAATGCTTTCAATTGTTTCTTCTGTCAAATTACAAAGTTTGGCAAGACCAGATTTTGAAAACCCAAGCTTTTCTCTTGAATTTGATACAAATTGAGCAAGTGATATAGTTTCGTTTATTTGTTGTTTAGTCAATTTTCTAACCCTACTTAGTTTTAATTCTATTTTTATTAACAATATCATTATGCCATGCAAGAAGCATTCCTGCCACAAAAATGCTACTATATGTTCCAATTATTATTCCAAGTAACATAGCTAACACAAAATCTTTTGTTGTTGTTCCTCCAAAGAAATATAATGCAAGAAGTGTTAAAACTGTTGTTAATGATGTATTTATACTTCTTGCAAGTGTCTGGTTAACTGATGCATTTATAATATCATCATAACTTAACTTTCTTCCATAAAATTTGCAGTTTTCACGAACACGGTCAAATACAACAATTGTATCATGGACTGAGAAACCAATAACTGTAAGTAAAGCCGTTATAAACAAACTGTCTATTTGAACATGATAAAATATACCAAGAAGTGAAAATGCTCCAATAACAAAAATAGCATCATGCACTAGGGTATATAATGCAATAATTGCATACTTAGGTTCAAATCGTAATGAAAGATACACTGATATCCCTAAAAATGCAAGCATCATTGCTATAAAAGAATTTTTAAAAAGTTCTTTACCCAAAGTCGGTCCAATTGAACTTATCTGAACAAGTTCACCTTGTTTAAATTCACTATTTATTATTGATTTTATATTTTCAAGTTGTTTTTGATTATGTTCATCGATAAATTTTGTTCGTATAGAAATAATATTACTTGTTTTATTTTCATTAATGTTATTATCTTGAATAACTTGGATTATTGGATGTTGTATTCCGTTTTCTTCTAAATTACTCCTCAATTTTGAGATTTGATTATTATTTACATTTTTATCAATTTTATACTGTAAAATTGTCCCTCCAGTAAAATCAATACCAACATTTAAAGGATAATGATTTTCATTTGTGAAAGATGAATAAACCATTGCAACAATACCTGGAACTACTAATATAAATGATAATATAAACCATACATATCGATATTTTACAACATCTATTATTTGTTTTTGTTTTGATATATCAAACATAATTTATTTTTCTCCTTAAAAAGTTTACTCGATTAATCCATATTTTGCGTTATCTTCTCCATTATTATCATTGTTATTTTTATTATTGGAAATATCACTTTCTTTTAAACCAAACCAGAATGGATGGTTTAAATTACATTTATCAAATAAAATATGCATAAAATTACGAGTTACTGTTATAGCGGTAAACATAGAAACTATTACCCCAATTGCAAGTGTAACTGCAAATCCTTTAACAATACTTGTTCCAAGCATATATAAAATAGCACAGGTTATTATTGTTGTCATGTTTGAATCAAATATACTTGTAAATGCCCGATCAAAACCACTATTTATTGCTGCAAAAAAGGTTTTACCAGATTTTAATTCTTCCTTTGTCCGCTCAAAAATTAAAATATTTGCATCTACAGCCATACCAACGCTTAAAATAAAACCTGCGATACCAGCTAAGGTAAGTGTAACAGGGATTGTTTTAAATAAAGAAAACAAAATAAATCCGTAAACAATCAAGGCAAAATCCGCAATCAATCCAGGTAAGCGATAATATAAAAGCATAAAGAGCATAACAAGCCCAATACCAATAATGGCGGCAAATTCACTTTTTTTAATACTATCAGCCCCTAAAGTTGGTCCAACTGTATTTTCTTGAATTATTTTAGCAGGAACAGGCAACGCACCTGCGTTTAATAAATCCACCATTTGTTTAGCTTCTTCATGTTTAAATCCACCCTGTCCGCCTGTTATTTGGGCATGTCCACCAATTATGGCTTCTTGAATAACAGGTGCGGATTTTAATTCTCCATTAAAAAATATTGCCATTGGCTGACCTACAAGTTGTTGGGTAATTTCTGCGAATTTTCTTGAACCTTTATCATTAAATTCAAGCCCAACAACCCATTCACCGTTGCTTGGATTTGTTGATAAAATTGCTCTTTTTAAATCATCACCGCTTAAACCTGTTGGACTCCACTGAAATGAACCATCAAAAGATTTTATTTGCTTTTTAAATTCAAGTTGTGCAGTTTCACCTAAAAACTCACGTGCTTTTTTAGGATCATTAATATTGGGTATCTCAACAAGAAGACGTTTTTCTCCAACTTGTTGTACAAGTGTTTCTGCTACACCCATGGCGTTAACTCTGTTTTCAATGGCAAATTGTAAACTATCCATCATGTCTTTTGTAATCGTACCAATTGTATCGCTTGTTTGGGCTTCCAAAACAATACGAGAACCACCAACTAAATCAAGCCCCAATTTTGTTGGCTTGAATATAACTGTGATTATTGATGTTACAAATATTGCAAAAATAATCCAAAACGTTACCAAGCGTTTATTCATTTTTATATCCCCATTTTTATTATCTGTAATTTTGAAATTGAAGTGGTATTTTATACTCATCTTCCTTTTCTCGAATTAGCTTTATTACATCCTGTAAATCATCTTTACTTTTTCCTGAAACTCGAACTTGCTCGCCCTGAATAGAACTTTGTACTTTTAATTTTGATGATTTTATATCTGCAACTATTCTTTTTGCCAACTCTTGTGTTAGACCTTTTTTTAGTTTAAATATTTGACGGACATTTCCACCTAAAGCATTTTCAATACTTTGTGGATCAAGTATCTTTATTGATAAATTTCTTTTAACCATTTTTGATTGCAAAATATCCAAAATATTTTTTAATTTTGTATCATCTTCAGTTGTTATAATGATCTGAGTGTCACTTTCCAAAACAACATCTGATTTTGAATCTTTTAAATCAAATCGTGATAAAATTTCTTTTTTGGTTTGCTCAACTGCATTAACAAGTTCCATTTTATCAAACTCAGATACTATATCAAAACTGCAATCTTTTGCCATAATTGTTCTTGTCTCCTCTTTACCCTTTTTAATTATAATATTTAAAAAAATTATAACAGAATTATAATATTTATAGCAAATATTTTACATATTATTTTTTATATTTGACAAATCAATTGCTATATTTGGTTTGTTTTTTAATGCATCTTTTATTTTTTCATAGGAATACATAATTGTTGTATGTTTTTTATTCAATACTTTTGCTATATGAGAAAAACTATCTCCATTTAATTCTCGACATAAATAAATTACAAGCTGCCTAGCTAGAGATATTTTATTACTTCGCATACTTGATTGAATATCAGATGGTTTTAAATCATAATATGAAGATACTTTTTCAATAATATCTTCAATACTAAGCTTTCTATCTGTTTGTTTTAAATTTAAGATTTTATTTGCAAGTTCTTCGGTTAATACAACATTATTAATTTGACAATAAGCATTTAATCGAATAAACGCTCCCTCAAGTTCTCGAATGTTTTTATTGTATGTTTTAGCAAGAAGAAAAATAACATTATTTGAAAATTTTACTTCTGTATTAAGGCATAATTTTGAAACAATTGCAGCTCTGGTTTCAAGATCTGGCACTTGAATATCTGCCATTAAACCCCATTCAAAACGACTTTTTAATCTATCGGATAAATTAGGTATGGCATTTGGGGGTCTATCAGAAGTTAAAACTATTTGTTTACCAGCATTATATAATGTTTCAAATGTGTTAAAAATTTCAATTTCAGTTCGTTCTTTTCCTTCTATAAATTGTATGTCATCAATTAATAGAACATCTACACTTCTATATTTTTGACGAAAAGAATTCATTTTGTCATTTTTTCCACTATCTTTAAATACAGAATTAATATAATCGTTTATAAAATCCTCAGTTTTAATATATTTTACTTTTAATTTTGGATGTTTATGCAATACATAGTGTCCTATTGCTTGCATCAAATGGGTTTTACCAAGTCCTACACCACCATAAATAAATAAAGGATTATAACTTTTGCCTGGATGTTCAGCTACACTTTGTGAAGCAACATAAGCTAGTTTGGAATTATCTCCAACAACAAAATTGTCAAAATTATATTTTAAATTCAAATTTGCACTTGATTGCATTTGTTTCAATGCTTCATATTTATCTTCATCAGTGCTATCTTTTGTTATTGGTTTTAATTGTGTTTTAGTTTTTCTTTTGGAAAGTTGTTTTCGGATATTATCATCATAAATAATGTTAAACTCAATTTCTTTACCCAATTCTTTTGAAATAGCATTTTTTATTATATCATAATAATTTTTGTTTAAAATTTGTATAGCAAGATTGTGTCCTGACAATATATTAAATCCATTTTCATCATACGATTGTGGAACTAATGGTAAAATCCAAGGTTCAAAAGTTGATGATGGAATATCTTTTTCCAAAGTTTTTAATATATTTATCCAACATTTATTTATATCAAATTCTTCCATATATTTATTTTATTATAAACATGTTTTGGATAATATATTTTATTTATTTTTTATTGTGTAATTTTAATTTTAAAATTTTGTATTTTTTCACCTAGTACAAGTTTTTTCTTATTCTGCATAGTATTTTTTATAGCAAAAATCCAACCTGTTTTTGGATTGACGAATAACAAAAATCCTGCTTCACTTTCAATAAGTTTTTGAAGATTGTCAATCTGAAGCTCACCTTTATCCGAAAGTTCAAATAAAGTAAAAGAAAGCGGATTTGTAATTTGACTGTCAATGTAACAATCAAATTTACTATTTCTCAATTTTGTTGTATCACGAATAATTGGTGTACCTTGATATGTTGTAATATTTTGATATAAAAAAGTTATTAAATCATCTAAATTATAATTTTGTTTATTATTGTTGTTCATTTTCTATCATATATAAAAATTTATCAACGAGTTGAGAATTCCATTTTTTATCAGATTCTTTCTTTAAAATCCTTAAGGCATCTTCTTTTGAATATGCTTGTCGATAAGGGCGATTATTAATTAAAGCAAAATATGCATCGACAATTAGAATAATTTGTGACGTTATAGGTATGGCTTGTCCTGATTTTTTATATGGATAACCTGAACCATCCCAATTTTCATGGTGATTTTCAATTATAGGCATAATTTCAGATATTTTATTCCCCAAAGGTTGAAGAAGTTGTTTTGTTGCAATTAACGGATGTTTTTGTATTTTTAATTTTTCTTCATATGTTAAAAGTTGAGGTTTGTTGAAAATTTCTTCAGGTACCATTATATTGCCTATATCATAAAGTAATAAAGCTATTTTTAAATCATCTATATCTTCTTTTTGAAGTTCAAGAAATTTTGCAAAATTTAAAGCTGTTTGAACTTTTTTTTGTGTTTCACCATTTAAATGGTTGTAGTTATAAGTTTGAATCAATGAATCAACAACTCCATATAGTGTTTCATTTGTGTTTTTACCTTCAATTAATGTTTTATTTAATTTATCTGTTAAATTTTGAGTTAAAGCTGAAGAAAGAGGAATTTTATTTGACGATAAAATGTCCAAAAATGCCTTTAAGGCAACTTCTTGCCAATTTGATTGCATTTTATTTTTGGACACACAAACTTGATTACGACCATTTAGTTTTGCTTTATACATAGCCTGATCAGCAAGTTCAAGCAATTCATCAGGATTATCAGTATGTTCCAAAAATGTAACAACTCCTATACTTGCTGTAATTTGTCCTATTGTGTTAATTTTTTTACTAGCTATTGCAACACGAATACGCTCTGCAGCTAATTTTGCACCAACCGAGTCAATGCCTGGAAGTAAAATGTTAAATTCTTCTCCTCCAAAACGAGATGGTATATCAACAGAACGAGCATTTTGTTTTAATACCTTCGATATTGTTTGTATCGCTAAATCACCGTACTGATGACCATATTTATCATTAATTTTTTTTAAATAGTCTAAATCTATTGAAATTATAGAAAAAGGCTGATTTTGTCTTTTTGAACGATCAATTTCTCGATAAAGTGATTCTTCAAAATATCTTCTATTGTATAATTCTGTTAATGGATCTGTAACTGCTTGTTTTTTTACTTTTTCAAATAACCCTGCAATAACAATTGCTTGCTCAATTTGATGTGCAAAAAGCTTTAAAAAACTAATTTCATTTTCTTTTATATTATCTCGAGAAGAATAAACTAAAAGAACTCCTTTTTGTTCTTGGTTTGGTAATATCGGTACTATTATTATAGTTTCAACGTTTGATGTTTTAAAAAAAGATTCTAAAACATTTAAAGGTATTGTTGGAAGAATTTGAGAGAAAAAATCAACACAATTTGTAGTATGAATAACTTCATTATTTGATAATGCTTTATCCAAATATCCGTTTTTTGTGTTTTTAAATTTATTAAATCCAATATTTATAGCAAAAGCACAAGATAATTTTTGTGCAAAATCACTTTTGGAAATAGCACGTGAAACAAAATATTTATTATTTTCGTATTTACCACACTCAATTTTTAATATAGAAGAATGAATGTATCCAAATTCACCTTTTAATCCATCAACAATACTTGTTAATACACTTGATAAAGGTTTATCGGAATTCATCATTTCCCATACATTTTGCAAAGTTACAAATGTTTTATTAGCTTTTTCTAGTTCATTTGTTCTTTCAAGTATTTCTTTTTCAAGCTGTATATTTTTTTCATAAACTTCTAAATATGTAGCTTTTGTGTCTAATACACTAGCTTCAAATTTATTTACACTATTTACTAGGTTAATTATTTTATCAATAAACTTCATCCTAATTATTATACAACTTTTTTATGAAATATGAAAGTGCTTTTTAATTCTTATAGTGGAGTTTTATAATTTTTATTTAATTTATTATATTATAGTAAATTTATTAATAAGCAGGTGATTTATTTATGAAATTTAATAATGCAAGTTTAGAATTTCAAATTTTAAAATGTAAACATGAACTTGATGCACTTTTACCAAATATTTCAAAAAACGAAATTACCGCTCAATTATACAACTCAATTTTAATAAAAAAAGCTATATTGGTTAAAAAATTAAAAAATAAAAAACTAAATTTTTTTTCAAAAATTTTAAAAAAGATTAATTTAAAAAAAGAAAAATTAATATGTGATTATTTTATATCATAAAGAAAATCTAAATTTATATTTTTCTTAAATATTTTTTTTATATTTGAAATATTAGTTTTGATATCAATTTCAGGTATCGTACCAAGAATTTTTGAATTACAATGTTTTTCTAGTTCTTTTTTTAAATGTATTATTGATAAATCATTAGTTTTTAGGGGATATTTATTTATAATTATACCAATTATGTTTATACCAATTTTCTTAGCATATTCAACGGTTAAAATTGTATGGTTTATTGTCCCTAAATTACTTCGAGTAACAATAATTGTTGGAATATTAAGTATTTTAATAAAATCTGATATTAAATATTTATCATCAATTGGAACACATAACCCACCTGACCCTTCAATAAATGTTATATCATTGTGTTTTGAAAAATTTTCAATATCTTTTTTGGCAAAATCTAAATCAATTTTTTTATTGTCAATCTTTGACGCTACAGAAGGTGCAGCTGGAGCTTTTAAAAGATAAGTTGTTTTTGTATTTATCCCATTTGAGTATTTTTTTATAAAATTTATGTCAACTTCGTTTAAATCTGTTGAATTTTCAACTTCTGCTCCACTTTGAAATGGTTTAATGACCCCTGTTTTCAAGCCTTCATTTTGAGTCAAAAGACTTAAACCCAAAGTTACAAAAGTTTTTCCAATATCTGTGTCCGTTCCTGTTATAAAAATCTTATTAATCATTTGGCAACACCTCATTTAGTGCTTTATAGGCAATATCAACAAGTTTTTTTATTTCTTTTTCTTTTATTATGTAAGGAGTAAAAAAATAGATACAATTTCCTATAGGACGCAATATGGCACCGAGTTTTAAAGCTTGATTATATATTTGTTTTTGAATTCTTTCTTCGTATTTAAATGGTTCTTTTGTTTCTTTATTTTTCACTATTTCAATTGCACAAATCATGCCAATTTGACGTACATCTCCAACATTTTTATGAATTTTAAATTTTTGAAGTTCTTTTTCAAAACATTTAATTTTAGGTTTTAAATAATTTTCAATATCCATTTCTTTCAAAATTTTTAAATTTTCCAATGCTACACTTATTGCAAGTGGATTGGCAGTGTAACTATGACCATGGTAAAAAGTTTTAAATCCATCAATATCGTCATCATAAAAAGTATTATAAATTTCATCTGTAGTTATTGTGACAGAAAGTGGTAAATATCCAGCTGTAATACCTTTTGCTGCACAAATTATATCAGGTACAATGTTAGCATGTTCATAAGCAAAAAGTTTTCCTGTGCGATAAAAGCCCATAGCAACTTCATCGTCAATGAGTAAAACGTTATATTGGTTACACAATTCTCTAAGTTTTGTAAGATATTCAGGTTTATACATCACCATTCCACCTGCAGCTTGTACAAGTGGTTCCACTATTATGCCTGCAATTTCTCCTGATTTTTCCTTAAAAATATTTTCAAGTTGATTTAGACATTTTAAATTACAAGTTTCTTTTTGACATCGCATTGGACAACGATAACAATTAGGACTCATAATTTGTATCATGTCAAATAAAAGAGGTTTGTATATTTTGTGGTATAAATCAACCCCACCAACCGAAACTGCACCAATTGTATCACCATGGTATGAGTTTTTTAAAGCTACAAATTTGGATTTTTGAGGTTTTCTTTTCAACACCCAATATTGATATGCCATTTTTAAAGCTACTTCAACAGCAGTTGATCCGTTATCTGAATAAAACACATGTTTTAAATCATTATTAATCATTTTAACAAGCTTTTTTGCCAGTTTTATGGCACCAATATGAGTAAAACCTGCAAAAAGAACATGTTCAATCTCTTTTGATTGTTCATATAAAGCCTTGTTTAAACGTCTATTTGAATGTCCAAGGGTATTCACCCACCATGATGAAATAGCATCTATATATTTATTTCCATCAATGTCTTCAAGATAAATTCCTGTCCCTTTTTTTATAATAATTGGTTTATTATTTTCATTTTCAAGATGTTTCATTTGGGTAAAAGGATGCCATATGTATTTTAAATCATCTTCTAAAAGTTCATTTTTTTTATTCATTTTATTCTCTTTCTTATTTTTTATTAAGTTATATTATATAAGTATGAAAATAACACATGACTTATTAATTAAATTATACAACTTAAAACTTGAACAGTTACTAAAAGAAGCTTCAAATTATACAAACAATGAAGTGGAGTTTTGTTCGCTCATTTCAGCAAGAACAGGAAAATGTTCGCAAAATTGTAAATATTGTGCACAAAGTTCTTATTATAACACAAAATGCTACACTCATCCGTTGGTATCAAAAAATGAAATTAAAAATGCAGCTTTGCATTCAAAAAATAATATGGCAATAAGGTTTGCCATTGTAACATCTGGTAAAACACCTGATGAAAGTGACTTTGATACAATGCTTGAACTTATCCAAACAATAAATGATATTGAAGGCATGAAAAGTTGTGCAAGTATTGGTATTTTAAATGAACAACAGACAAAGAAACTTAAAGAAGCAGGTTTAACTAGGTTTCATCATAACATAAATACTTGTAAATCTTATTACAAGGATATTTGCACAACTCATACTTATCAAGATCGAATTAATACAGTAAATCTTGTTAAAAAATATGATATGGAACTTTGTTGCGGTGTGATAATCGGCATGGGAGAAAGTGTTGAACAGCGTATTGAAATGGCATTAGAATTAGCAATGATAAATCCAAATAGCATTCCTGTCAACTTTTTAACACCTATAAAAGGAACACCTTTTGAAAATTATTGGGATAAAATTGATGAAGAAAATATACTCCGAACACTTGCTATATTTAAAATAGCAAATCCAAATTCTCAAATACGCTATGCTGGAGGTCGACAAATAAGATTAAGCAAAGCAAATATGGAACTTGCTTTAAAATATTGCGTCGATGGAATACTAATAGGAAATTATCTCACAACTATAGGAATTGACCCAAAAGATGATATTGAATCTGTTAAAAAAGTTGGTAAAAAAATTCTTAAGAATAATATTCAATAACCCTAAATTCTTTTTTTTCGCTATTAAATAATTTGGGGTAATAATCAAATAAAGCTATTTGATCTGTATTTGAACTATTTGGTTCTTGAACTCGTAATCCATATTTTTGTATTCCAATAATTGATTGTGCATGACGTGAAATCAATCCACCTTCTGGCTGTATATTATCAAAATTATAATTCATTCCATTGAGTGCAATTTCTGGATATTCTTTTTGGGTTAATCTATTCACAAATTTAGTTTTTGTTTTATATCCAAAAGCTCTTGCTACTTCACCTTGGTATCCTGCTTCAATAGTATTAAATCCATTGATTCTTAAATTTAATAATTTACGAAAAGTCTGATTAAAAACAACATCATCTCCAATTCTAATAGATGAAACATAATCTTTATAATAATTTTCTTTTTCTGTTTTATTGTTAAATTTTGGTAATTCACTATCATTTTTTTCTAAAAATGGTGTTAAATATAGAATAATATCGAAAAATTTATATGGATCTATACCTTCTTTAAATTGATTATAATCTTTATCTGAAATAAAATTTTTATCATGTAGTTGTTCCAAATATTGAGTTCCCAGTTCTTCAATCTTTTTAGAAGTATATTCTAAAACAGTAGCTATTTCTTTGTTCTTAGATAATTTTTTTATTCGCTCATCCAAAGATAACGTTGTATCAAAAAGATCTTTCTTAATAGTTAATTTATATTTTTTTACTAATTTCTTTATATCATTAGGAATTAAATCACTTTTTTCAGTTGCTTCTAATCTATCTATTATACGATTTACACAATAAACTTCTTCTAACATTAGAAAACCAGTTGAACCAATTAATGAACCATAATTATATTTTATTAAAGAATCGTTGTTTGGAAATAAATAATTAGAAAGTTCTTGTAATATACCGCCTTTTGAATTTAAAAAAGACTTAATTCCATTTTCTTTTGTAATATCATTTGGATTAATTTTATATGATAAATAATATTTTAAATTAGGATATTTTACTTTAATATATTTTCCATCTTTTGTTTTAACTTCTTTAAAGCATTTGTAAAGTTTTATTCTACCTTTATCATTAAGTAACATTTGATTAAAAACATTTACAAGATAGCAATCCCCAACGTTTTGTACTGGAAAATCAGTTGAAAATAAAATACGTAAATTTTCAGGCGAAATAAATACTTTATCAATTTGCTTGTTATCTTTTATAACAGATGTATTGTATTTACTATTTTCATTTATTTTTTGATATTTTTCTTTTGAAGAGTTTGGGGCTATATATATTTTAGGACAACAATTCATTTCAATGCGGAATTTATTTTGCTCTAATTGATTTATTTCATCCTCTGCAGATTCATAAGCAACACGTAAAGCTCCTTCTTTATTCTGATAATACATATCATCTATTAAATTTTTATTTTTATATTTAAGCTTTATATAATTTGGATTTCCCTTATTTAAATTAGCTAAAGCTATTTTTTTATCAATTTTATTTAATTTATATTTTTTGTTAAATTTAACTCTTTCACTAAATTCTTTTAAATTTAAGTTATCTATTATTAAAGATAATTCATTAAGACTATTATTTATTTCTGGTTTTCTTTTAGTTAAATATTTGTTGTTTTGTAATTCTTTTAATAACTTTTTAATATTTAAAATTTCATCTCCAATCAATTGTTCAGATATTGAAGGCATATAACTACTTTTACTAAAATTAGAATTTATATTGAGAAGTTTATTTATTGATTGGTATAATTCAGATAAACAATAATAGTAAATAATTTTAGATTTTATATTAAAATTAATATAGAATAAAAATTTATTATATTTACTTTCGTTAACACTTTTTAACTCTGCTTCAAAAATATTTTTAACTCTATCAAAGCAAGTTTCAAATTTAGTTTTAAATTTTAAATATTTTTTATTTATATAATCAATATTCTTGCGAAATTGAATTCTGTTTTTATCCTTGTGTTTTGTTAAATGCCATAAACCATCTTTATCTTGATAAATTTCATTATTAGAAAGCGAAACCATTTCTTTATCATAAGAAGAATGAAAAAAAGAATTAAATTCCATTTTATTGTAAGCTTTAATTGTTTTCTTAGTAAAATCAAAATTAATCATTTTTGATGGATAATTTAAAGCATTATAAAACATGAAAAATAACCTAAAATTATAATATTAAATATTATAAAATAAAAATAATAAAAAACTGCTAAATTTTTAGCAATTTTTTATTATTATTTACAAATTTTAACATTAAAAGAAAATCTACCTAACTTCAACAGGTTTTAAAGTTTTATTTTTGTAGTCAATCAAGCATTTTGCAAGTTGGTCAGGGCAACTTGTTGGTTTACTTCCACAAGTAATTCCTTGAAGTTGCTCAATAATAATATCAATGTCTTTTCCTATAATCAAATTACGTATACCAAGGAGATTACCGGCACATCCACCCATAAATTCTACGTCTTTAATTTTATTATCACATATATGAATATACATAACTTTACAACATACGCCTTTTGTTTCGTATTTAATAATTTCAACTTTATTTGTCTCAATACTCATAATAATATCTCCTCATCCAAAATAAAAATATACTAGTAACAAATTAACATCTATTCAAAATAAAGTCAAATTGAAAGTTGTATAAAAATTTTTTTTTTGTATAATTTAACTTATATTGATGTGAGAAAAAAAAAATGGATTTTAATAAAGAATTAGTTCAAAAAATTATAAATCTAAAAAAAGAAAAAAATGCCATTATTTTAGCCCATTGCTATCAAAATATTGAAATTGACGAAGTTGCAGATTATGTAGGCGATTCTTTATATTTAAGTCAAATGGCTGCAAAAACTGATGCTAAAATTATTGTTTTTGCAGGTGTTTATTTTATGGCAGAGACTGCAAAAATATTATCGCCAAATAAAAAAGTATTATTACCATCCTTAAAATCAGGTTGTTTAATGGCTGATATGATAAATCTTGAACAAATTCGAGAGTTTAAAGCAAAACATCCTAATGTTCCTGTCGTTTGTTATATTAATTCAACAGCTGAAGTTAAATCAGAAGCAGATGTTTGTTGCACAAGTTCAAATGCAGTAAATGTAGTTAAAACACTTAATGTAAAAGATGTTTTATTTGTTCCGGATAAATATTTGGGTAATTTTGTTAAATCAAAATTAAATGGAGAAGTTAATATAATTACTTATCCAGGTTATTGTCCAACTCATTTGAGAATTAAACCGGAGGATGTTCTTAATTTAAAAGAAAAATATAAAGATGCTTTAGTTTTAGCACATCCAGAATGTCATAGTGAAGTTCTTAAATTAGCAGATTTTGTAGGGTCAACAACAGCTATTATGAATAAAGCTAAAAAATCAAATAATACCTCATTTATTATTGCAACAGAAATAGGAGTTGTTGAACGTTTAAAAATTGCTTTACCAAACAAAAAATTTATACACATATCAAATAAAGCGATTTGTCCAAATATGAAATATCATCATTTAGAAGATATCTATAATGCTTTATTTTATGAACAACATGAAATAAATGTGTCAAATCTACTTATTAAAAGTGCATTAAAACCAATTCAAAAAATGATCGCAATTAATTCTTAACTATAATAATAGTTGTTTTAATATTTCTTAATAAATGTTTGTATGACACTTTAAATAATGTTATAATCGTTTAAAAATATTTGAAGAGGTATGTGCTAAGTGGGTAAGTTTGTTTTAAGTATTTTAAAGGCTATAAGTATTTATGAAAAAAAATGCTACAAAAAAAAATATATAAGTAAATTTAATATAGATATAAAAAAACAAAAGTTTAAGAATATAGCTGATATATATAATATTAATAAAGCATTAACATTTATTGCATTTAAAAAGGAAATTGAATTTGCAACGTCTTATTTAAAAATTAACTAATACTATGAAGAAGAAGTATATAAACCAGCATCTATATATTGACTTTTCATTTGCGAAATCATTAAATCCATATTTGTAAATTTTGTTGTTAGATTTGTTTCATAAGCCTCAAGAGATAATTTTTTTCTATCAATAGTATCATTTAAAGTACTTATTTGGTCATCAATAGATTTAGTTTTAACAGCAAAATATCCTTGGGTTGAATCATTAACTTTTTTAATCTGTATTTCTAAATTTTCTACAAAATTTTGGAGTAATGATTGGACTTCACTTGGATTGTTTTTAAGTGCATCTAAAAAAGCATCTTCATCCAATTGTAATTTTGTAGTATCCGAACTAATAGAAGCACCGATAGAACCGGTTGAAATTCCGATTGAATTTAATGTTTTATATGTTGATAAATTGTTATACTGCATTGATGCTATATTTCGAATACTATTTCTAACTGAAATTAAAGAACTATCATAAGCAAGAGTACCACCGGTTTTAGTTTGAGTATCTGTTTGTGTTATTACTTCATTTATTGAATTAATAATATCTTTTACTGCAGTTGTTATTGTTTCTGTATCTTGAGCAACAGAAACCGTAATTGGTCCATTTATAGCATTTGTTGAAGTATCAGCTTCATTATTTGTAACTTTCTTTAAAGTTAAAGTAAGACCATAAATACCACTATCTTCTGCTTTAACTGTATTACTTGATGATGTAAGTTCTTCTCCATTAATTTTAAATTTTGCATCTTTTCCCATTATTAAATTGTCTTTATTATCAATTCCAACAGTTGAAATAAAATTTGAAGATATTTCTTCAATTTCAATATCATTAGCACCGGTTTCAGTTGATGTCAAAGTGAAAGTACCTGTTACACTATTATATAAAGCTTTAACATTAGCATTTAAATTTGTATTAATACTATTAATTAATTGTCCCATGGTAGTTGTATTATCTATTTTAAAGGTTTCACCATTAATTTTAAATTCTCCCTCACTGAATAACCCTGAATCTACAAGACGTACATTAAAAGCACTTTTTGTTCCAGCTTTAATTGGACCATTTGATTCATATCCATTTGATGACATTTTTAATTCAGCCAGATCCTTAAAATTTGATGTTCCATTGAGTGATACAATTTTTTTATTTTCATCTAAACATGTTATTTTAAAATTACCATCATCATCTAATGTTGCTTCAAATATTCCATTTTCAATGTTATTTATTTTATCGATAAGACTTTGCATTGTATCGCTTTTTTCAACATCAATAGAATATTCTGTTTCATCTTTATCATTCATTTTAAATACTAAAGTACCGGCTTTAAAATCTTCAAGTTGAGTTAAAGAAGTATTTGTTTTTACATACATTTGTTCAGGTTCTATTTTTACATTTCCTTTAATACTTGAACTTGTAGCAAGTTCAAGTACTTCAATTTCGAAATCCATTTTAGGCACACTATTTGAAGCACTAACTTCAATATAATTACTAGCATTATCATTATTCATAGTTACTTTACTTGATGCAAATATATCAAATGAGGCTCCATATTTTGAATCAGAAATTTTTTGCATATTGGTAGATAATGTCATATAATGTGTTTTTAAAGAAGAAAGTGCTGAATTTTGTGATTGCAAAGTAGATTTTTTTGTTTCTAATGGCGTAATTATAGACTGTTCTTTTAATGCAGTTAACTGGGTAACCCAACTTGAATAATCCATACCAGAGCCAAGTCCTGAAAAACTTATTGTCATAACATTTCTCCATATATAATTGTATATGTTAATTATATTATTGGATTTTAAATTTTTGAATAATATGAATATATGAGATTAATCAAGATTATTTTTTAGTTTAGCTATTTCAACAAGATTATCTTTATCTTTTTTTGTAAAATTTTTACAACACTGCCATAATAATTTTTTATCATCAAATAATCTATCATCTTCCATAACAGGTCTTGTACAAAATCCTTTAATCATATTTGTTGAACCGTCAATATGAGGAGTAAAAAAATTGCAATTTTGACAAATTTTTAAATTAAAACCATGTGTTTTTAGTTTTTTTGTTATATCAGCAATCGCATCATACATTCGAAGAAATGAATCTGTTTCGTATTTTTTTTGTTTAAATTTAAATATAACTTTACTCATTCCATCTTCTTGAAGAAGATTTAATTCACAATTTAATTCAATTCTTCCATCAGTAACAACGGTATTTACTATCATTTTTTCAATAGAATTTTGGGATTTTTTAATTTTAAGTTTTTTTTGATAAACCATTTCGTTCTTTTTTAAAGTATTTATAAAAGGAGATAATAATAAATAATATATCTCCTTGAGATTAAATTTAATAAAATATAATGAAGTTATAAATGATAAAATACTTATTACTCCTACAAAATATACAAATTTAATATCATATAAAAATATGTATGTATAAGAAAAAGCAAAAACAGCTGTATATATGAGTAAAGCTACAATATAATTAGGAGAAATAAGTGAAAAGGTAAGTTCAGTATATTTTTTATTAAAAGATGTAAAAATTAATGGTAAACATTTAATAAATAAATTTAATTTAAATTTTAAACTTATATTTTTTAAATTAAGTTTATCTGAATTAACTTTTGTAACTATATAAGGATTAAAAACAGGAGCAAACCCAAATCTTGCAAGTAAAAAAGTATATTTTAATTCATTTTCATCACTTGAAAAATCAATAGATTTTACTTCATTTAAAACTTCCAATCGAATTGCACAAACATCGGAATCTAATATAGTAGCTAAATTTAATACACTCCTGCCAAGATTAATAATGATATTATTATAGTCAAATAAAGCTTTTAAAACTTTTTCATATAACGTAATAGGTTTATTAATTATTTGTGTAAGTCCAACAACAACAGGATTTAAATTAAGTGCAATATTAACTGATGATAAAAATCTTTCAGAAATTATTCTATTTGCATTTAAAAAGATATAACCTTGAGCATTTGATGATACCAAGGTTCTTTCTAATACATCTGATATTGCTAAATCTTTACCAACAGGTGCATTTATTGTTCCTGTTTTATATATTTTTGCACCTCCTATAAATTCAAGCATATTTGCAGTTTCATCATTACAACCATCAAGAATTATGTTTAAAGAATAATTATTTTTATTATATTCTTGATTATTTAATGTTTCAAGAAGTCTAGTGATATTATCATTATTTATATTATTATTAGCATAAACAATAACAGCAAGTTTTTGTTCCTGAACTTTACTTTTATCAAGTTTGTTTAAGCATTTACCAATTTGTTTCCCTGAAAAGACAACACATATATAATAAATTAAAAAAATGAGTAAATACGTAAATAATAATATCAAACTATTTATCAATATACTTATCATTAAATTAGTCATATTACACCTCTTATAATAAATTCTACTTAAAACAATTAAAAAAATCCAGCTAATTGTAAAAATTATTAATAAACTTTATTGATATTATTTTCGTTTTTGTTATAATAATAATGTTATGTTAATTGATTTTTTATATGCAAAAATTCATAGAGCTACAGTTACTGATGCAAATTTAAATTACGTTGGTTCGATTTCAATTGATGAAACACTTTTAAATGAAGCAAATTTATATGAAGGTCAAAAAGTTGAAATTTTAGATATAAATAATGGGGAACGTTTTCAAACTTATATAATTAAAGGCGAAAAAAATTCAGGATGTATTTGTCTCAATGGAGCAGCAGCAAGAAAGGTAGCTATTGGTGACAAAGTTATAATTGTTGCCTATGCTGCAATGACTATTGATGAGTATAAAAATTTTGTACCAAATATTGTTATAGTTGATGAAAATAACAAAATAAAAAAATAGTTGTTTTCTTTTTTAAGTATTATAATTTTATTTGTAGTTAGTTAAATTAAGGGTACTAAGATGAAGAAATTATTTTTATTATTTTGCTTTATTTGTTTTTCATTTAATTCTTCTTTAGCAAATGAAGTCAAAAATTTATCTGCTGATGAGGCATTAAAAATCTTAAAAGAAGGTAATTTAAGATTTCAGAATATGAAAGAAAAGCATCCTGACCAAACAAAAGAAAGAAGAAAAGAACTCCAAAACATGCAACATCCTTTTGCTGTTGTAATAACTTGTTCTGATTCTCGTGTTCCTCCCTCGCTTATTTTTGACCAAGGATTAGGTGATATTTTTGAAATACGTAATGCTGGTAATGTTCTTGACAATCATGTTATTGGTAGTGTTGAATATGCTGTTGTTCATTTGGGAGTAAAGCTTGTTATTGTTATGGGACATGAAAATTGTGGTGCTGTGACAGCAACTTTAAATGATGTACATGAATCAAAATTTATTTCAAGTTTAATCAATTCCATTGAACCTGCTTTAAAAATGTATGATGAAAATTCAAATGAAGACAAATTAACTTCAACTGTTAAAAATAATGCATTATATGTAGCTAATAATTTAATAAAATCTGATAAAATACTAAATGACTATATTAAAAATAAAGGTTTAAAAATATTACCTGCATATTATCATTTAGATAGTGGTAAAGTTGAATTTTTAAAATAAAAAAAAATAGTTTTTATATAAAACATCTCGCTTAAAAAATAAGCGAGATGTTTTATAAATTATAAAAGTTATACTAATGCTACATACTTTGAAGCTTGTTTTTTTAATATTTCAACTTTATCAAGCTTTTCCCAAGGAACTTCAAAATCAGTCCGTCCCATATGCCCATATGCTGCAAGTTTTTGATAAAATTTACCATTATTTTTAGCGGGTAAATTTCTTAAATCAAAATGGTTGATTATAGCAGATGGTGATAAATCAAAATTATCTTCAATTAATTGTTGAATTTCATCGTCACTTATTTTTCCAGTTCCAAAAGTATCGACCATAACTGAAACAGGTTTTGCAACGCCAATTGCATATGCGACCTCAACTTCGCATTTTGAAGCAAGTTTAGCAGCTACAATATTTTTTGCAACATATCTAGCAGCATAAGCAGCAGAACGGTCAACTTTTGTAGGATCCTTACCTGAAAAAGCACCACCACCATGACGAGAATATCCACCATATGTATCAACAATTATTTTTCGCCCTGTAAGACCTGCATCACCTTGAGGTCCCCCAATAACAAATCTACCTGATGGATTTATTAAATATTTTGTACTGTTATCAGGTTTTATGTTTTCATTTTCAAATACGGCATCAATAACGTATTTAATCAAATCATTAGATATAATTTCTTGGACTTTTTCATTATCAGAAACACCGTTTATTTCAGGGTCATGTTGAGTTGAGATAACAATAGTGTCAATTCGAACTGGTTTGTTATCAATATATTCAACAGTAACTTGTGATTTACCATCAGGACGAAGGTATTTTAAAATACTTTCTTTACGTACTTGAGCTAATCTATAAGAAAGTTTGTGTGCTAAACTTATCGGTAATGGCATTAATTCTGGAGTTTCATCACAAGCAAAACCAAACATAATTCCTTGATCACCAGCACCAATTTCTTCTGTTTCAGAGGTTGAAACATTTGCATTATTATCACGTGTTTCAAATGCTTTATTTACACCACATGATATATCAGAAGATTGTTCATCAATACTTGTTAAAACCGCACAAGTTTTATAATCAAAACCACCACCTTCTTCACCATTATATCCTATATTTTTAATTGTATTTCTTATAACACTTGGAATATCAACATAACAATTTGAAGTTATTTCACCAGAAACTAAAACCATCCCTGTTGTAACAGATGTTTCTGCTGCAACTCTTGATTTTGAGTCCTTTGTTAAAAATTCATCTAAAATAGCGTCTGAAATTTGGTCACAAACCTTGTCTGGATGTCCTTCTGTCACAGATTCTGACGTAAATAAAAATCTTTTTGATGTCATTTTTTTCTCCTATTATTTTTTAGTAAAAAAATTTACTACCATGCCCATATAATTTTTATTATACTATAAATTTTTTACTCAATCTAATTTTTCATATAATGTTTGTGCTTCCTGAGTTGAAATATTGTTATTTGGCACATTAATAACTTTATATCTAAACTGGGATGTTTTTGAAATAACGGTTATGACATCTCCAACTTTAAGTTGTTTTGAGGGCTTTGCTGGTTTTTCATTAACCAAAACACACCCCATTTCAGAAACTTCATTTGCAACTGTTCTTCTTTTTATAATGCGTGATACTTTTAAAAATTTGTCAAGCCTCATCGTTTCATTATCCTTTATGTTTTTTTATTTTATGATATCATATATTTTGTGAAAAAAATATTATATACGGAATTTCAAACAATCGATGAAGTTATTGACGGACTTAAAAAAAGTCTTAATATTAAGGCTCAAAGTCAAACTGAGCTTATAAATAAAATATGGGCAAAAATTGTGAGTGGAAAACTTATAAAATTCACTCAACCTTTAAAAATCAACGATTTAAAAGTTTTATCAATTGCCTGTCAAAATGCTGTTGTTGCAAATGAACTTATGTTACAGAAAAAGGCTTTAATTAAACGCTTTAATTCATATTCTCTTGATTATAACATTGAAATAAATGATATGTTTTTTAGTTACAAATTGTGGGGAAAATATAACTTAGATAAGAAATAATTTCAAAATTATTTTCCTCTATTGCATAATCCAATTTTATATCCAAAACCTTCTAAAATGACACTTGCTTGTGTACCTGCAATAAAAGCCAAAATACAACCTAAAATTAATCCTAGATATTTAAACTTATCTTTACTACTACTATTACTATTACTTATTTCAACACTATCAGCCTTAAACGAAATATTTAGATTATTAACTTTTTTTGGAATATATCTTGTATTATAAGTTTGGTTAAAATTTATTTTATTTATCATAAAATTATCCTTTTTTACATTTTTTTAGGTTTATATATTAAATGACAAAAATCTGTAATCAACATTCCAAAGACAAAAGATAATAATAAGGATAAAACAATAATTGTTCTCTTGTCTTTATTTTTTTCTTTGTCAGAAATTTCAACACTATCTGCTTTAAACGACAAATTGGGAATTTTTTGTCTGCTTTGAGGTTTATAAATATTTATATTATTCAATTGTGAGATATTATTTATCATAATTTATCCTTTTTTAAAAAAGCATATGTTGTTTTTGCCGTTCTTGTTGATGTTGTCTTGCAGACCTGCCTGAAAATATTGATGAAATATTATCAAACAATGATGTTCTTTGTTCAGGCTCTTGAGCAGGTTCTGAAACAGATCCTTCAATATGATACATTTTTCTTAAGGCTTTTTCAGAATTTGGACATTTTGCTAATCTTTCATTTCCGGTGATTAGCGCTGCGGTATTACGGACTGGATGTTGTGCTAAATCAGCTATTCCACTTATCATAAGATTACCAATATTTTTTAATTGTTCTTCTGGATTAAATTCATAAATATCATTTATTGTATGTCTTTTTTCATATGTTCGTTGTGGTTCAAAATACTTTTTTGCTTTTTGTGGATTACTTAATAGTTCTTTAACCTTGTATAAATCAACATCTTCAACTTTTATACCTTCTTTTTTTGCAATTTTTTCAGCCATTTCAATAAATTCATTTGATCTATCTTCAGCTTCTTTTATTTTTAGATTATGATACTCACCATCTCCTCCAATATATCCGCCAACACCTGCATTCCAAATTTGTTGGTCATAAAAATCGAGATATGATTGTGGATGAAGAGGGTCAAGTTTTCCCCATTTTCTGTCGAAAATGTCAGCATATTTTAAATCATCCTCATCACCTTCATACAATTCATAATAGCTATCATAATTATTGCATATATCCCTTGCAATCCTATTTGCCATATGTTCACATAATCCACCACCATCTTTACCTGTTGCATAATACCCGAGTTTAAATATTGTCATAATTTTTCCGATACCTTCAGGGACTTTTTTTTCTGATAATGTATCCCAACATTTATCAGCAAAAGAGGATGTTCTTGAGGTATCTAAAATTCTTTGATAATGTGCACAATGCCCCATTTCATGAGCAAAAGTTGATAAATAACTTGAAGTTGAACTATAAGGCATTATTATATATCCAATTCTATTTGCAATAGTAGAAGTTTTTAACTTAGCCCTTGATTCATAACAATCTTGGTCTTTATTAAATTCAACTTTATGGCTATAAGGTTTAAACCAACCAAGGGTGCAATCTGTTTTTTCATATGGAGCATCTTCTTTAAAACTTAAAAAATTTATTTCTCTAGGAAGTGATTTTTTTCCAAAATATTGCTCAAAAACTTTTACCATTTTATATGAACAATCAGCAACAAGGGAACTTCCCTTAAAAGATGATTTTATTCCCATTTTATTTAACAATTTTTCAACATCACTTGCATTGCGAAGTTCCCGTCCTTTGAATGCTGTTTTATCCGCCTTTTTTAATAAAATCCCATAACTTGAAGCCAATATGCCTCTAGGATAAGTATATTGGGTGTTACTATTAAATTTTTCTTTATTGTTTTTTGTTTTCAAAGTTTGTGTAAAATTGGTAACACTAATATTTTTACTACTTGAAATTCGCATTTCAATGCCTCCCAATTATTTAAAGACCAAATATACAAGTATTGTATTTAAAATATATTTAAAAGTCAATATTTTTTTCACAATTTGTTATAGAAATTAATAAATTTGAAAAAATAATATAATTTTGGTAAAATTAAATATATTTTCTGAATTGGATTTTATGGAAGGGTGAAACATTGATTACAAAGAAACCATCGTTAATATCGACAGCAGTTGGAAGTTTACCGCATACAAATTCTGATGAAGGTGTTGATTTAATTTTTGAATGTTTTAAAGATATGCCTTTGTTTCCTCAAATGGCAAATGTTAATAAACTTGAAGATATGACTTCTCAGGTTTTGCAAAATATGCCTGGAATTATTTTTGACGAAAAAAATAACAAATTTCTTATCGATAACGAAAGTGATGAATTTTTTATTGCACTTGAAGATTTTTATATGGACTATGAAGCTATTGTTTGTGGTGATTTTACTAATTTAAATAAATATAAAATATCAAAACCATATACTTCAACTTTCGATAAATTTATATCAAAAATAAAAAACAATAATACTTTGTCTTTTGCAAAAGGTCAAATTGTCGGACCTTTTAGTTTTTCTACTTCGTTAACTGATAAAAATAATATAAGTGTTTTTTATGATGATACATTGCGTGATATAGCTATTAAAACTCTAACATTAAAAGCTTTATGGCAAATAAATGAAATTAAAAAAGCAAATAAAAATATTACCCCAGTTATTTTTATGGATGAACCAAGCTTAAGCCACATTGGAACTTGTGCGTTTTTAACCATTGATATAAATATGGTAAAAAATATTTTGAATGATATGACAGATATATTTAATTCCTATGGAGCAGTTACAGCCATTCATTGCTGTGGCAAAATACCTTGGGATATGCTCACTTCAACTAATGTTGATATACTCAATTTTGATGCCTACTCATATTCTGACAATCTGGAATTGTATTCAAACTATATATCTAATTTTCTTGACAATGGCGGAATTATTGCTTGGGGCATTGTACCAACTTTAGATGTAAATGAGCTTGAAAATGTTAATCTTGAAATATTGGATAATAAATTTCAAAACATTGTATCAAAACTTGAAAAAAAAGGTATAAATAAAAATATATTAATAAAACAAAGTATCTTCACACCATCTTGTGGTTGTGGCGGTTTGTCAAAAGAACTTGCAGTGAAAGCTTGCAGGTTGACTTCAGAATTTGTTGAAAATGTAAAAGAAAAATATAAAGAGAAAGTATTTTAATTAATGACTAAAACGATAGCTATAACAGGCAAAAGCGGCAGTGGAAAAACAACAATTGTTAAAGCATTTATGAATTTAATAAAAGAGTATTTCCCCAATAAGTCTATCTTACTTTTTGATAATGACCTTACATGTGAATTAGGCTATACTTTTGGACTTGATATTAGAAATACCATTTATGGGATAAGAGCAGGTAAACACGAGTATAAAACAGGCATTCCTTCAAAAATGACAAAGCAAGAATATATTGAGTGGGCATTGGAAGATATTCTTGTTAAGTTGGATGATAATACTGATATTATTGTTTCTTGGTTAATAGCTTCAAAAGATTGTAGATGTCCTATTACTAAACAAATTAATGATGCTCTTTTAAAACTTATTTCACATTATGATTTTGTTATTTTTGATTGTGAATTTGATTTAAAATATTTGTACCAACTTGTTGATACAAATATTGACCTTGCTTTAATAGTTTCAAAACCTCACAAAAATTCAATAGAACTTGCTAAAAGGATTTATGAATTTTCTTCAAAATATGCATATAATGGTCAAATTGGAGTTTTGTTAAACAATGCTAAAGAACCATATAAAAATGATATTTATGAATTATTAAATGAATGTAAACTTAATATATTTGGAATAATTGACCATGATGAAAATATTGATAAACATACAAAAAATTCTGCTAAAATAAAAGAAAGTTTGCAAAATATGTACTCACGATTTAATTTACCACAAATTTAATTTTTAAAAGGATACTTATATGACAACTACAATCATTGATGGCTTATATTATGCAAATAAGATAATAAATGAGATAAAAACTAAAGTTGATAAACTAAAAATTAAACCCAAACTTGTTGTAATACTTGTTGGAAATGATAATGCTAGTCAAATATATGTTAACAATAAACAAAAAAGATGTCTTGAAGTCGGAATAATGTCAGAAGTTTTACATTTTGATGAAAATATAAATCAAACTGAACTTTTGGATATAATCAAACAACTAAATGAGGATACAGAAGTTAATGCAATTCTTGTACAAATGCCACTTCCAAAACATATAAATCCAGATAAAATAGTAGAAGCAATTTCGCCAGTTAAAGATGTGGATGGCTTTCATCCATATAATGTTGGTAAACTTGCATTAAATATGACTCCTTATAGCATTGCTTGTACTCCAAGTGGTATTTTAAAATTATTAAATGCATACAATATTAAAATAAATGGAAAACATGTAGTCATTATAGGTCGGTCAAATATTGTTGGCAGACCGTTGATGTCACTACTTTTAAATAACAACGCGACTGTTACAGTTTGTCATTCAAAAACTGAAAACTTAAAAGAAATAACAAATACTGCAGATATTTTGATATCTGCGGTTGGAAAATCAAATTTTATTAATTCTGCATTTGTAAAACATAATGTTTGTATTATTGATGTTGGTATTAATCGAGATAAAAATAATAAGATTACAGGTGATGTCGATTTTAACGATATTTTCGACAAATGCAGTTTTATTACTCCTGTACCAAAGGGTGTAGGTCCTATGACAATAGCAATGTTACTACAAAACACCCTGAATTTATATGATATTCAAAACAAAAAATAGTTTTTTTAAACAATTATTTAATTTCAAAAACAACATTTACAACTGACGTTATTTTCTTGTCAATAGTTGTTGTATCATTTATTCCCATATCTGATACATTATTTGAATCAACTGGGGTAATCTGAAAAACTCCCATTTTAACAGAGTTTATCTTTCCTACATGATTATTTGTAGCTTTCAACATAGCCGAAGCTCTCTCTTTTGCATCCATTGAAGCTTCTTTCAACAAAACTACTTTATCATCAGCAAGCTTTGAATAAAAATATTGAGGTGTAAAAATATTTATATTTATACCTTTATCAATTAGTTTAGATAAATCATTTGAAAGTTTTTTTATTTTTTGTACATCTTTTGAATTTACCGTAATATTTTGAGACATATTATAATAAGCAACTTCATTTGTCATATTACCATTTTGAGTAAATTTATATGTTTCATAACCATTTTGTGGTTTTATATCAATGTCATTTTCATTAAATCCTACTTGTAAAAGATAATTCATAACCAAAGGAAGTTGACTTGAAATTGTTTTATAAGCTTCTATTTTATTTTGTGATTTTGTCACAATATCAAATGATAAACTAGCACTATCAGATGTAACAATTTTTGAAGAAGATCCAGTGACTGTTATACCTTTAATGTTGCCGATTTTATTTGCTATTATATGAGTACATTGAATCATTGTCATAGCTAAAATTAATGTTATAATAATAAGTTTATATTTATCTATATTATCATTAGAAATATAAGACATATTTCGCTCCTATTTTATATATTAATTATAGTAACATAAAAAAAAATAAAAAAATAAAAAAAGATATATGATATATATCATATATCTTTTTGAAGCCCAATTCTTCTCAATTTAAACTTTTTGATTTTGTCTATAAACTTTAAGACCACTTTTTTCAATTTTTGGGGTATCTATTTCAAAAACATGAACTCGAGCTGTACCTAAATCACATTTTATTTGACCACTTTCAACTTGGAATTTACTTGATTCACCTATAGTTGGTAATAAATTAACAAGTTTTTGATTTTTCTTTAAGCCAGGAATTTTCACAACACCAGTTTCCCTATTATTTACATTTCTATTTGCCACAACAAGCAATGTTTTTCCATTATAATGACGAGCAAATGTAATAATTTGGTCATTTGGATCACTTTCTTTTTGTAAAGGAATAAAAGAACCTTTTGTAATTACATCTTTATTTTCATCTCTCATTTTCATAACTTTTGAGAAGAATTCACCAAGTTCAGGATGTTCTCCGCCTGGTTTACGAGATAAGTTAAAGATATCTAACTTACCAGCATGAGCTACATAAGTATTTGAATCAGTAAATGTTGTAGCTGCTAATTTGTCACGATATGAATAATCATAATAATCGCCTGATTGATATCCATCAATTATGTAAGGATTTGTCATGGGCAAAACAGATTGTAAGCCTGAAACTAAATTAGTAAAATTTGTTCCTCCACGATACATAATTGAAATATCATCGTGAGTTCCAAATGAACCTATTAAAGATTTATTTGGTTTTAATCTTTTAGTCATTTCAAGATTTTCAATAACATAATCTATAAGTTCACTAGCTTTAGTCCATTCGTGGAAAATGTGATATTGCCCGTAGTAAGAATCAAATCCTGCACGAAGTGCATCTTCAGGTCTATCTTTTTCCATATTTAACTGTGGTGAAGCATCTTCATAAGTATAAGTTTCAGCTAACCAAGCAAATTCAGGATCCTTTTGTCTTGAATAAGGAATAATTATATCCCAAAATTCAGTTGGTTTAGCACGTGAAACATCAGCTCTGACACCATCCACACCTAAATCAATCAACATATCAATATAATCTTTATGCATTTGTAGTAAATGTGGATTTAATGTTCTTTTTGTTTTATCATCAAATGGTTGAAACATTCTAATATCATTCCAACCTTGTGGAGTTATTGCTACACCTTTTTCATCAATAGCCATTAGTTCAGGTCTATTTAAAAATAACTCATAAGAAGAACAACTTGGTAAATCAAACATAACTTTGATGCCTCGTTTATGACATTCTTTTATAAATTCTTTACATTCTTCTTTTACATCACGAGGGTCATTCGGATCATCAAGCATAGGGTCAAGTTGTAAAAAATCAAGTGGTGAATATAACGAACCAGCAGTTCCCATTGCTTGTTTTCTACCAATTGGATGAGGTGGTAAAATATGTAATGTATTTATACCTAATTCCTTAATTTCATCAAGCCTATCAATAGCATTTAAAAAAGTACCTGATTGTTCGCCTGCGTCAATAAGCTCATTTCCGTCCTTATCTTGAGCATTGAATGTTCTTATTACAATACCCATCAATTTTACATCATTATTGTGAAAATCTGTTTTTAATGTATTTTTATATGATGTTATTTCATTTGTTTTTTGAGATTTTTGAACTTTTGATGTTTTTTTAATGTCTTGTGCTTTTTTAGCTTTATTAATTGCATTTTGACCTGCAACTATATTTGATACAACCTGTTGCGATGAAATGCTTGGAGTTGTCATTGCATTTGATGATATAGTTTTGTTTTTTGTTTTTTTATCATTCTTACTTGTAGAACTTCCGAAACTTACAGAATTCATTTGGTTAACATAAAAGTTATTAATATTTTTTATCATCATGCAACCACTCCTTTGGAATTTTCTTTTTTATTATTTAAATTTTTGGGTTCAGATTTAGAAGTTTTACCAATTGTCAATAAAGCAATAAGTGTTGTTGCTATAGTTGCAATTGTAGTTCCTATCATAACGCTTGACCATATTTTAGTATTTCTTTTTCTTTTTGCAGTATCAGACAACAATCTTTCTAAAGATTGGGAAGCTAGGTCATCTTTTGAAAAAATATTTCCATTAACTTTGGTTCCAAAATCTTTTTGAGTTATGCAATTTGGATTCAATTGGTCTTTTCCGCAACCTAACCAGTAATTAATTTTTGTTGAAATATCACTTAAAATCTGTAATACCTTACTATTTTCTCCACCTAGTGCTGCAATTGTATCTTTTGATAACATTTTTTTATAAACATCTATATTTGATTTTGTACCTTTTTTAGCCACTTCATCAAGAGTTTCTTCTATAGTTTTATCTTTCAATGCTCCAGTTGGATAAACAAGTTTATATATAGCTTGATATAATGATTTTTTATCTATACCATGTTTTGTCGAATAAGCAGATATTTTATCATTTTTAGTAAACATTTCAGTAACAATTTTTTGTATATCCTCAAATTTTACATTTTTTAAATTAATATCATTGTTTTGAATTTCTATCCATTGTTTTCTCAAATCACCTGTTTCAATACGACGAAACACATCAAGTGCAATAATCGGCTTTGCAAAATAAGCTTGAATGCCTTCAATACGACGTGCTAGTTGTGATTGATAAACCTTTATTTGTGAACCATCTAATGATTTATTATTACCAATAAAATGTTGTTCTATAATGGAAAATTTACCATCTTTGCCAAAAACTTTAGTTCCTTCTTCTACTTTTGATATATATTTTTTTAATAAATCTTCATCAAGTGTTTCAAGCAAACCGTTTTGTATTTTTGAAAGGGATTCAACCACTTTTTTATACTTTTTCTCATCTTTAGCAGTTTCTTTCATATATTTTGTAATAATTTCACGAGCTATAGTGTCATTTTTAGAAGCAGACTTTAAATCTTTTCTATTTATTCCTAAAGCTTTAATGAACTCATCACTAAACTTATTAGCTTGATTTGCAATTACTGACCCTTCAATATCACCAACTGTTTTTTGATAAAACTTAAATAAATGTTTTTGATTTGTACGAACTGCATCCATTCTATTAAATAAATCTGTAATACTGTTTTTAAAATTATCATCAATAGAATATGTATTAAACATTGAATCCAATTGTTTTAAAATTGGTTGAAATGTATCATCAATATTTTTTCCATCAAATGATTTTTTCTTATCTTTTGCTGCTGTTTTTAAAGCTTCTAAAAAATCATCACTTGATTTTATTTTTGAAGTATCAATTTTTGATAAATCTATTTCATATTTTGTAATTAAATCTTTTAAATTGTGAGAATTAAAATTAGAACTTTCTTTAGGGTTTTTAAAATAATCTAAAACATTTTTAGCATCAAAAGTTTTCTTTGAGCCTAATGTTTGTATTTGTTTTTTCATTGCGTCAATAATTGTTGTGTCGGCTTTTTCATTTTTATCAACAAGGATAAGGATGTCTGCAAGTTTATCAATAACCTCAGAAGTCAAAGTTTTATTGTCATTTAATACTGATTGCAAATTTTTTAAAGCTTTTGTATTTTGAGGTTTATAATCTTTTGTGACAGATACCATTTTAACTTTGTCTATTTCAGATTTTGCAACTTTTAAGTCGATCCATTGAGCTAAAGCACCAACAGGTTTTTCAAGTTGATTGCATAAAAGCGGTGTTCCAATTCCTGAAGCAAGTCCTGCTGTTAACATCCACCAAGTATTAGCACGTAATGCAATATCGTGAGCTTTTTCCTGCACTTTTTCATTCTTATTTTTTGCATTTGCAGGAATTCCCATTTTTTTTGCCATTTTATCGTAATCTTTTTGAGTATATAAATCCCAAGGAGTATATTGTGAATCTTGGTAAAATTCTTTAATACGTCCATAACTGTCTTCGTACTTTTGACGAACATTAACACCATACTTAGCTTCTAAAGGATATTGAAAAGCAATTTTGGGCCATAATTTCATCATCCCCAAAAAAACTGAGGCTCCAACAAATTCCATTATTTTTCCTTTTGTTGTTGGAGTTTTTGTTGATAAATATGTTGCTAAACCATAAGAACCAACAGTCATAGCCAAATCATTCTGTCTTCCTAATTCATAATCATTAGCTTCACCTTTTATACCTTTGCCAATAGCTTTAATATCTCTAACTAAGCATTTTGGACCAACCCATTCAGTTTTTCTAATTAATCTTCCTCTAGGTTTTAATGGTTTAACTTTTTTAGAAACATCAACCCCTTGATTACCCATTGACATGGAATTATCTGAATTCTTTATATTTGAAATCCCACCTAATGAATTTACCATACTAGCACACCACACTATCCTTATTATTTAAATTTATTTTATTTTTTTGTTTCTGAGGTTTATTATTTGTTAATGAAATAATATTACCCAAAATTGTTGAAGCAATAGCTGTATAAATTAATGCTTTACCAGCTTTTTTAGAATGCATTTCTTTGAAACTTTCAACTAACGTACTTGCTAATTTCTTAGTTTTTCCTAATATATTACTTGGAGCCATTTTTTGGATACCTTTTGCTGTTGGTTTAAGCCCAAAAAATTCCTTTGTAGAATTTTGCATACATAACCCAACTCCAAGTATAGCCCAAGCATAACTTGACCACGTTTCTGCAAGACGTTCTTTTACAACTACCTTATGTATAAATGGCTTTACAATTTGATCAGAGGCATTTAAATTTTTGCCCAATCCATTTTTTTGAGCGATATAATCATAATAAGAACCTCGCTTTTTACCGTATTTTTCATAATCATAAAGTAAATCAGACCTTGTAAAATCAGCACTTTCAAAAACTTTATGATATTCTATATTTGCATTCACTTTTCCATCACTTGTGCTTGGTAAATCACGAACAACTTTTTTATAAGGTAAATCAACATCAATGCCTGTTATCCATTTTACAGGTTTTTTAATAAAATTTTTAGAAATATTTTTTAATACACCATAAGCCAAAACCCCAAAAGCAAATGCATTGCAATATTTTGAAGCTTGTTTTGAACCATGCTTATCATAATATTTTGCTATTGGCGATATTAACATTAAAGATGCACTACCTAAAATATATGGTATAGTACCCATAGCCAAAAATTCATAAAAATTAGAATTTTTATCACCTTTTATACCCTTAGCAGGATATATTGTAAATGCATTTATGACTCTATCTGCTGATATTTTTGCTCTATTTTTAAATGTATTCTCAACTATACAATCACTTGCTTCATGTATTTCTTGTTCTCTTGTTTCTTTTTTACCGCCTTTTTTACGGTCATTTATAAACCCCGTACCAAAACCTTTATTATTTAAACTCACTAATGATAAAATATTCATCTATTTTTTCCATCTATAACCATTAGAACAACACTTATATAACACTCCTAAAAAAAAAATTTGTTAGTTTTTAGTATAATTGTTACAAATCTTTACAAAAAAATGTCGGTGAATTCAAGAAGCAATCGCAACATTATGAAGTTTAAAAACTTGTTCAGGTGTCATATAATTAAGAACTTTCATCGGTCTATTGTTAACCCAATTTTCAACATACGCAATTTCTTTATCTGTTATTATATCTTTTTTTTCAACTTCAAAGAACTCACATAAATTATCATATCTTATACTTTTAATTGTAATTCTATAAGGTTTTATTTATTAACCAATAATGTCATAAAACTTGATTGTCTTACTATTATTCAATAATATTTCAGTTTCTCCTTAAAAAAAAATGGGACATTATTTTTAAAGTTACCTTATCCGCTAGGATTTAAGTTTTGCAATTTTTTTGTTTGTACTATATCTTTTTTGCTCCTTGTTATATTATATTTTAGACGATAGTACTACTTTTGTTTACTAAACTATCACAAAATAATTATTCACGTGTAACAACTTTATCTATTAAACCATACTCTTTTGCTTGTTCACTTGACATATAATTATCTCTTTCCGTATCTTCTTTTATTATTTCAATATCTTTACCTGTATTATTTGATAAGATAGTATTTAACATAGTTTTCATTCTTAATATTTCTTTTGCTTCAATTTCAATATCTGTTGCTTGTCCTTGAGCACCACCTATAGGTTGATGAATCATGATACGTGCTTGCGGTAAAGCCATACGTTTTCCTTTAGTACCTGAAGATAATAAAAATGCTCCCATACTCGCAGCTTCTCCAAAACATATTGTTGATACATCTGATTTTATTAAATTCATTGTATCATATATTGCCATACCAGCTGTTATTACACCACCTGGACTATTTATATACATCATTATATCTTTTTCATTATTTTCACTATCTAATAATAGAAGTTGAGCAACTATTGAATTTGCAATTTCATCATCTATTTCACTTCCCAAAATTATAATTCTATCACGAAGTAAACGTGAAAATATATCAAATGACCTTTCGCCTCTAGATGAAGCTTCAATTACAGTTGGTAAATAACTTAATATTTTATTTTTATTTTCCATAATTTTAATCTCTTTTATTTTCTATTAAACTATTTAAAATTATATCACTTTAACAAGTATTTTGTCTTCAATTATTTTTTCAAACCTTGCTTCTTTTACCCCTTCAAATTTTTCATTACACAATATATTTATATAATTATTGCTTATTCCTTTATAGTATTGTGCTATTTTTTGGGGTTCAATAATAATTTTTGCTATTTTACCTATATTTTCATTTAGAAAAGAAATATATTTAATATTACTTAAATTTTTTATAAGTCTAACTCGTTCATTTTTCTCTTTTTCATTAATTTGATTTTGCATGGTATAAGCAATTGTATTTTCACGTTTTGAATATGGAAAAACATGCACTTTTGATAATTTTGATTTCTTAATATTATTATATGTTATATTAAAGTCATCGAGTGTTTCATTAGGGAATCCAACAATTATATCACAACCAATAAATGCATTTGGGAAAGTTTTTTTTATTTTATCTATTAAATCCAAAACTTCTTTTGTTTCATAATGCCTGTTCATACTTTTTAAAGTTTTGTCACAAAGAGACTGTATTGATAGATGAAAATGTGGACAAAATTTTTGAGAATTTGATACTATTTCAAAAAAGTCATCATCAAGTTCATTTGGAGTTAATGAACCAAGTCTATACTGTTTTATATTTGTTTTTTCAATATTTTTAAGTAAGTGATTAAAGGTTAAACCAAAATCTACTCCCCACTGACCGATATGAATACCGGTTAAAACAACTTCATTATAACCATTATTTTCAAGTATATTAATTTGGTTTATTATATTTTCAAGTTTATTACTTCTCACCTTACCTCTAGCAAATGGTATTATACAATATGAACATCGATTATTACAACCATCTTCTATTTTTATAGTAGCTCTTGTTTTTGAAACATTATTGACAGTAAATTCTTCAAACTCATTTTGGTCCAAAATATTTGAAACTTCATAATATTTAATTTTGTTTAAATATTCAAGTATTTTAAACTTTTCATTATTCCCTAAAACTATATCTATATTTGGATTTTCAATAGCTTGATTAGTATGTGTTTGGCAATAGCATCCAATTGCAATAACTTTTATATTTTTATTTTTTTTCTTTACATTTTTAATAAAACCAAGTACTTTTTTATCTGCTGTTTGGGTGACAGTACAAGAATTGACAATACAAACATTTGCATCTGAGACAAAAGATGTTTCTATATAATTATTATCTTGCAATAATTTTTTAATGTACTCTGACTCAATTTGGTTTGTTTTGCAACCAAAAGTTTTAATAAAAAACCTATTATTCATTTTATTATATTTGTTCACAAGGGGGTAACGTGCTTGAAAACTCTGCTATGACCCTAGAAACATCAGGCCCACCAATGACTACTTCAAGAATTAATTGTGAGTTTATAATAACAGTTTCGACATATTCCATAAGGTTAATATCAAGAACTTGCAGTTCAAGATAATCATAACCTACATATTTAATCTTACCATACTCTGATGAACCACCCCATCTTATAAATACAACTTGTTTTTCAAATTGTTTTAATTTCTGTATTAATTTCATATATCACCTAAAAATTAAATAAAAGATAAACAATATTATTATTTTATCTATAATAATCCAAAAGTCAATTTATTATTTTTTATTAAGTTGATTAATTACTTTTGCACTTATATCTGTTGCTCCATAAATTACACTTGAATCAGTTAGTATAAGATTATATCCTTCTATTTTTCCAACTTGTTTAACAGCATCATTTATATTTGTCTGTATTTTTTTTAGCTCATTATCTGAATATTTTTTTAAGTTTTCGATTTTTACTGCTAATTCTTTTTTTGAAGCTTCTTCTATTTGCTTAGCTTCTTCTTTTGATTTAGCATTTTTCATTTTTAATTGAGCATTTTGAACAAATTTATCAATATCATTTTCTTGTGATTGAATTTTTGAATGAATATTTTTTGCATAATTATACTCGTTCATAACGTTTGTTAAGTTAACAACTCCAAACTTTTCAGCGGCTATAACCTTTTGACAACAAAACATACAAGAAATAATTAAAAGTGCAAATATTTTTTTCATATATTAAAACTCCTCTTTATCATCTTTTTTTATACTATATTATTTTTATTAAAATGTAAATAGTTAATTTTATTATTTGTTATAATAAAAAAAGAAAAATTAAAAGGAGACTTCATAATGACAATAATAATTGGTTGTGATCATGGTGGTTTTAACTTAAAAAATAAAATTATGCAGTATTGTGAAAAAAATCAAATAAAATTTCAAGATTTTGGGACATACTCAAATGATAGTGTAGATTATCCAGAGATTGCTTTTAAAGTTGCGAAAGAAGTTGTAAATACAAATTCAAAAGGTATCTTGGTTTGTGGTTCTGGGATTGGCATGTCGATTGCTGCTAATAAGGTTAAAGGTGTAAGAGCTATTTGTGTAAATGATCCTTATATGGCTATATTATCTCGAGAACATAATGATACCAATATCTTGTGTTTAGGTGAACGTGTTTTAGGAACAAATGCAGCTTTATATATTCTTAAGATTTGGCTTGAAACTCATTTTTTAGGCGAAAGACACTTAAAACGTGTAAATATGATTAATAATTATAATTAAAAGGTTGTTTATGAATGAAATATTTTCTCGTAATATTTTAATTGAAAAAATAGGTAAGGAAGGTCAAAAAAAATTAAATAATACAAAAGTTTTAGTTGCAGGTCTAGGTGGGCTTGGAAGTGGTGTAATTGCTAATCTTACTTCTCTTGGAATTGGAACTATTGGACTTCTTGACTGTGACAAAATTGAAAAAACAAATTTAAATAGACAATTTATACACAAATATTGTGACATTGGAATAGAAAAAACAAAATCAGCACAAAACTGGATAAAAAATTACCATCCAGAAATTAAAACTTATGCTTATAATTTAAAACTTGATGAATATAATTATACTAATATAATCCAAAATTATGATATAATTGTAGATTGTTTTGACTCTTATGTTTCAAAATTTTTGTTAAATAAAATTGCAATAAAAAATAATAAAATTTTAATACACGCTGGAGTGTCTGAATTTCAAGGACAAGTTACAACAATTATTAATAAACAAACTCCTTGTTTGAATTGTCTTTTTGAAGATATTAAAAATTTGAATGAATATGAAGTTAAAGGTATAGTAAGTCCTATTATTAATATAATTGCCTCAATTCAATCAAATGAAATTATAAAAATTATTTTAAATTTTGATAATATTTTAAAAGGTAAACTATTAACTTTTAGTTTATTTAACTATAAGCTTAATATTTTAAATTTTGAAAGAAATAAAAATTGTAGTATTTGTAATGAACATTAATTTTTGTTATCAATATATATTTCATTCAAGTTATGTAGGATGCCTCCTAAAGATGTTGGATATAAATTTTTAACTTTGTTTCTCACAGCAACAATATTTAAAGGCGAGTATAAATAAATAAAAGGTCTTTCATTATATACGATTTCTTGATATTTATCATATAATTTTTTACGTTTATTAAAATCTATTTCTAAACTTGCCTCATCAAAAATATTATCAAGTTGTTTCTCAAAAGGAAGAATATCTTTTGGATTGTCATTTTTTTTACGTTTGTTAAACATGTGTAATGCACCATATGAATACCAAACATTTTTTCCTCCGTGTGGTTCAAGAGGGCTACCAGTTAAGCCTAAAACAACCGTATCCCATTCAAGTGTATTTGTTATTCGATTAACAAGTGTATTAAATTCAATAGGCTTAAAATTGACTTTTATACCAAGATTGGATAGATCTTCTTTTATCATTACTCCAATTATTTCACGTTCTAAATTTCCAGCATTAGTAAGAAGGTCAAATTCAACAATATTACCATTTTTATCATTTAATATATTATTTTTATCCCAATAAAATCCACTTTTTTTAAGTAAAACTTTACTTCTATTTAAGTCGACTTTATGTCCTTTTGCAATTTTTTCATTTAAAAATATGGATTGTAACGATTCTGCAGTAAATAAAGGTACACCAACACCTGAACTTACATTAAATATTATTGCATCTCTGTCAATTGCATAGTCAATAGCTTCACGAAAATTTCTATCATTAAACCACTTTTGTTTTCGTTCATCAACAAAAAATTTACCTTTATCATTTTTTTGCTTGTTTAGATTAAAACACAAAAATAAAGTACTTGATGTTGGTCCTAAATTGTATACTTTATAATCTGATTTTTGTTCGTTATCAATATATTTTGATACATAATAACCATTTAGATTTATAATGTCACTTTCTTTTGATTGAAATTTTAATAACTCAGTATTTTGGTCTTGTACTATTTGAAAAATGTATTTATCAAGATATGGAAGTTTATCACCATTTTTATTAATCATATAATAATTTGGATTTCGCTTTAAAACAATCCTTTGAGCAGGAATATATTCTTCAAGCATAAAACCACCGCTTGTAACAAATTTTTTAAAATCACTATTTGTGCTTAATTGAAGGTTAAAAGCTTCTTCTCCAAGATCAGTATATTTTTTTAAGATATGTTTTGGGGCGATAGGAACCCCTATCATTCTTAAAAAAGGTGCAAAAGGTTTTGAAAGGGTAAATTTTATTGTATAATCATCAATTTTTGAAATTTTTGGTAATTCTCCATCAATATATAAAGAATCGCGTGTACTTGTATTTCCAAGTCCCTTAAAAATAATTTCATTAAAGGTGAAAATAATATCATCTGCCGTTATAGGTTTTTTATCAGTCCATGTTAAACCTTTTCTAAGATAAAAGATATAAGTTTTGCCATTATCCAAAATTTTAAACTCTTTTGCAAGTTTTGGAATGACTTCTCCATTTAAAACATTTGTTGTAACAAGTGAATCATAAAGTAATTCAGCAATTTCAGATGAAGTTGCATCTCTTGACTCCCAAGGATTAAAAGTTTTTGGACCTTCACCTATTATTGTAACAACTAAATTCCCGCCAAATTTGCCTAAAGGAAGGTTAGATACAAGATAATCTATATTATTAATACTTTCATTATTTGGATTTATATATTCATTATTAATTTTTTCATTTTTCTTATTCGCTTGAGAATCTATTATTGTTTGTGGCTGCTTTAATTTTATTCTGGATAAAATTAATAATAAAGGTAACGTAAGGATAAATATTATAATAAAAATTTTTTTCTTCATAATAACATTTTTACACAAACTAGAAAAAAAACATCGCCATCTAATTAATATCCCATTTTCCGCAAGTTCCACCCCAACGAGCTATAATATTCCCTTGAACATCTTTTATTCTTGATACTTGTGCATTGTCAGCTTCGCCTTCAACAATGGTAATAACTTCGCAATTATTAGCACAATCACTACATCCGTGTGTTATAGAAGAAAATTTTAAATCAGAAACTTGAAACCCTTTAAAGTTTGTTTCTTTTTCGGTATATTGATGATTTTCCATAGCGAGCAATGCAGCTCCGATAGCTCCCATAGTTTGATGATTATCAGGTACAATAACTTTTGTATTTAAAGCTTCTTCAAAAGCTTTTACCATGCCTTTATTAGTTGCAACACCACCTTGAAAAGTGACAGTAGGTAGAATTTCTTTTCCTAAAGCAAGATTACTCAAATAGTTTCTAACTAAAGCCTGACATAATCCATAAAGTAAATCCTCAACTGGATATCCGAGTTGTTGTTTGTGTATTAAATCACTTTCAGCAAAGACTCCGCATCGTCCTGCTATTCGAGCGGGCGATTTTGATTTTAAAGCAGTATCACCAAATTGTTCAATAGGCACATTTAATCTTCCTGCCTGCTGGTCTAAAAAACTTCCTGTTCCTGCAGCACAAACAGTATTCATAGCAAAATCAGTAACAATTCCATCACGCAAAATAATTATTTTGCTATCCTGTCCTCCTATTTCCAAAATAGTCTGCACCCCTGGGATATAAGTACTTGCAGCAACAGCATGTGCTGTTATTTCATTTTTAATAACATCAGCACCTATCAACGCACCAGCAAGATTTCGTCCTGAACCTGTTGTTCCTGCTCCCATAATTTTAAAATTATTAGGCAGTTTATCCAAAATACCATGTAACGCATTTTGAACAGCATTAACAGGACGTCCTTGTGTTCTTAACATATAATCTGCAACAAACTTGCCATTTTCATTAACCGCAGCTATTTTTGTTGTAACCGATCCTACATCAATACCCAAATATAAATTTTCTTGCATTATTTCTACCCTATAAACGATTATTTTTATCTACTTTGAACTATAGCAAAAAAATACTTTTTATTCAAATGTAAAAATTTTGTAAAAATCTAATTTTGTATTATAATTTATAATGTATTTTATATTATTTACTTAATTTATGGAGTAGGTTATGACAAACCTTATAAAGCTATCTGCTTTTGGCAAAAATGATATTCGTGGTATATACAATGATAATATTACACCTGAGTTGTTTTATTATATAGGTCGTGCTTATGTTAAATTTGTGTGTGAAAAGAATAATCTTTTAGCAAAAGATGTTTGGTTAAGCGTCTGTGAAGATGCACGTTTGCATTCAAAAGAACTTTCTGATGCTTTAATAAAAGGCATAAATTCACTTGGTGGCAATGTAGTTTATTTAGGTCTTGTACCTACACCATTAGGTTATTTCTCTGAATTTATTAACTATCCTAAAGAAATAACTTTTGATAATAAAATATCTGGTGCTTTAATAATAACAGCAAGTCATAATCCAAAGGAATATAATGGATTAAAAATGACTTTAAATAAGGCATCTTTAGATGAGCTTCAAATTAAAGAAGTTAAAGAACTTACATTAATTCAAACAAATAATAAATCTTCAAATTACCGTTTTGGATTATGTCGAAAATTTGATATAGTATCAACATATATAGAAAAAATATCGCAATCTTTTACAAACATTGGAAAAAATATAAAAATAGTTGTTGATAGTGCAAATGCTACAGGTGGACTTGTCGGTCCAAGGTTATATAGAGAACTTGGTTGCGAAGTTATTGAATTATATTCAGAACCTGATGGCAATTTCCCAAATCATCATCCAAATCCAAGTGATGAATCAACTTTAAACGAAATAAAGAAAACTGTGGTTGAAAATAATGCTGATTTTGGTATAGCTTTTGATGGTGATTCTGACCGAATAGGTGTTATTGACTCTAAAGGTAACTATTTAACAGGTGATAAGTTGTTATTGATTTATGCACTTGATATTGTAAATGATTTAGTAAAACGTGGAGAAAAACCAACTATTGTTTCTGAAGTAAAATGCTCTCAGGTTTTATATGATTGCATAAACAATACAGGTGCCAATGCTATTATGTGCAAAACAGGACATGGATATATAAAATCTATGATGAGAGAGAAAAATGCTATCCTAGGTGGTGAAATGAGCGGACATATTTTTTTTAATGACCGTTTTTATGGTTTTGATGATGCAATATATGCTGGATGTCGTATTATTGAAATTGTTGCTAAACATAAAATTAAAAATCCAAACTTTAAAATCGAAGATTTGCTTGAACCGTTTAAAAATACTTTTTGTTCAAAAGAAAATAGATATAAAGTTGAAAATAATTTAAAAAAAACTATTTTAGATATGGTTAATGTAAAAATTAATGAAAATAAAAATTTGTTTTCTGATAAAATAAAAGATATAATAACAATTGATGGTTTAAGGATAGTATTTGATGGCGGTTTTGCTCTTATTCGACAAAGTAATACAGAACCAGTTTTCACTTTGAGATTTGAAGCAAAAGATGAAAATACCTGCAAACACTATGAAAAATGTATGGTAAATCTGCTTGATGAATGTAAGAAAAGTATGGAAAAAATAAAAAATGAATAATAAAAATCTTGTTTTAATTCTAATAATTTTTTGTGTTATAACTTTATTTTTAAATATGTTTACTAGTGTTAATAAAAGTCATAACAGTTATATATTAAAAAGTTATAAAAACGAAAAGATTAACAAAATTGTCTCATCAAATAAAATAGCTGTTATAAGTTTAAATGGAATAATTGAAAATCGTCCAAGCGAAAATTTTTCTTTTTCCCAAGAAAATGATGCAAATGTTTTTTTAAAAGCAATAAAAGAAGCACAAAATGATAGTCAAATAAAAGGTGTCGTTCTTAGAGTTAATACTCCAGGTGGTACTGTAGGAATGTCGCAAAATATATATGATGCAATAATAAGATTAAGAAAAACAAAACCTGTAGTTGTTTTTATGGAAGATGTTGCAGCATCAGGAGGCTATTATATCGCTTCTGCAGCTGATCGAATTGTTGCACAAGCTGGAACATTGACTGGAAGTATTGGTGTTATTATGTCAACACTTGATGCTCACGAATTAATACAAAATAAATTACTGATTGAACCTAATATTATAAAAAGTGGAAAATATAAAGATATTGGCTCTCAATTAAAAAAAATGACAGATGAAGAAAAACAACTATTACAGAATATAGTAAATGATACATATAACCAGTTTATAAGAGCGATAATAAATGGTCGTATTAAACGCAATGATAATTATTCAGTTCCTTTAATGCAACTTGATATAGAAACATTAAATAAGTATGCGGATGGTCGAATTTTTACAGGTTCTCAAGCTAAAACATTTGGATTTATTGATTCAAATGGTGATATAGATTATGCTATTGAGTTTGCTAAGGTTATGGCATCTGAAAAGTTTGGTATAAAAATAAAAAGTCTTAATGTGCAAAATTATCCTCAAAAAAAGGATTTTAATTTCTATAATTTTATTTCTCAAATGTTTAATAAAAATACAACTTCAAGTCTAATGTTAAATAGTTTAATACCTATAAGCATGAAGCTATCACACAAACCGCTTTATTTATGGGAGTAAAAAATGCAAAATTTATTGAATAATATTTTTAACTTAATACAAACACCAAACAAGGCACTTGAGGATATTAAAAACAACATTTCTCTTTCAAATGCTCTTATAATTGTATCCTTTATTTCTGTTTTTAATTATATATTACGTTTAAATATATATAATCCTAAAAGTTATGTATTAATCTTCTTTGAAATAATATTTACAATTATAGGTTCAATAATTTTTTGGATTATGTTTTGTGCATTTTTTGGTATAGCTTCAAAGGTTTTTAATAATGATTCTAAATTTATTGAGTTATTCAGTACATCAGTTTATGCTTTGATTCCACTTATTTTAATATCACCACTTGAACTTTTAAAGGATGTTTTATTTTTTGGCTATCTTTTTTCGGTGTTACTTCAAATTTGTATATATTTTTGGGTAATATATCTTTTTGCTAAAACATTGACTATAGTGTATAATCTATCTTTTAATAGAGCATATGTATTACTTTTGCTTCCGTTATTTTGCTGGTTTTTAGGTTCTATTATACTAATTGAATTTATTACAAAAGTTGTTTTTATATTTAAATAAAAAATAAATGAGTTATAACCAATTTATTTTTTTTGAAACTAATGAATTATTTATTTAAGCTCATTAGCAGTTCTTGTAGAAGATTTAATAAACGTAATCGATTAATTCACTTATCTTTCGCAACTCATAATTATGATTCTTAACATCGAGAATATATTCATAAATATCTGTTTCAATTGTATCATTCTCTTCACTTTCTATATAGTACCTAGGGTTTTCTAAATTTTCTAGTTAATATCATCTTCAAGATTTTAAAAAATTATATAGTAATAATTCATTCGCATTATCGGAATATCCCAGAACAGTTTTATAATAAATATTTAGTTTTACCATTTTTTCTATTAGTGTTGTAGGACTTAAACTACAAATAGTACATACGTTATAATTAATTTGAGAAATATTATCGAAATTATCTAAAAGTTTAAAATAAACCCAACCCATTCCATCATTCCTGACAATTTTTGGATAATATATGACCTAGGTTAACAACTCTACACTGATATTAAGTGATAATCGTAATTCTACAATACTTCCTCATTTGATAGATTTTTTATTAATCTATATTTATTTTCTATAGTAGTACGTAAATCTTTAATATAATGATTAAATCTTTTTGGTTGAATACGTTCTGGATCGTCTTTTTTTATTAACTCGTTCACTGTACAATTCAATTCAGCTTTAGAGAGATGTTCATCTTATATTTCTGGTTGAGTATCAATAACAGATTTTTGTGAACAACTTTGCAAGATTATTTTATTTAATTGACCATGATTATTCAATGCATACATAACTAATTTTGAAGTATTATTTTTTTTAACTTTTTTACCCCTTTCACGCTTTTTTGATCTGGTTCCCCGCTTTATTAATAGAGTTTAGCCAGTTTGATAGATTCTTAATATTGTAACAATAATAATAATATAAAAATCTAAAATTATTATAATAATAACATATATTTACAAAAATATACACTAAAGAAATGCTAAATTCAAAGTTCAATCTCTATACTATTAAGTTGAAAAAACTTGTTTAAATACCTATTGTTAATCCAATTTTCAACATACACGATTTCTTTCTTATCTATTGCATCAAAATCTTTTACTTTTTAGAAACAATGTCTAATTAGCCCATTAATATTTTTCCAATGCTATTTGATTTTAGCATTTAAATTCTACAACTATTATCTCATTACTATCTTTTTTCTAAATTTTATATTATATCTTAGATGGTAGTTGTGATATTGTTTTTTAAATTTATGCAATATTAAGTAATTATTTATATTTTTATTTACTACATAAAAGATAATACATATTATTAATCTTAACAATGGATTTTAACATTTTATTTTATTGGATTTTCATTTTTTAATTATCCTTAATTATTAAATTTTTGTATTATTTAGAGGTTATTTTTTATAAAAATAAGCTAATTGATATAATTACAAAAATTGTTTATATATTTAAAGTGTAAATAGATTTAAGGTTAAATATATGAACAAAAATTTTAGTGCTAAATTTTTAGTATGTTTTATTATACTTTTAAATTTTACGCATATAAATGCTAGTGCAAAAAATATAAATAATATAAAAAATTTTCAAATACAAAATAAAAATCTAAAATTGATAAATAATAATTCTCAAATTAGCAATCAATTGACACAACTTGAAAATAAAATATTAAAATCAACATATACCTTTGATCCTTTAGAAAAACGTCTTGATAGGCTTGAGCTTGAGGTATTTGGTGATACAAATTCAGATTATGAATATGAACAACGTTTATCTAAATTAATATCTTCAACAGGATTTAACTATAATACAAATTTAAATGATAGCTTAATACCAAAAAATAATGAAAATCAATACAATCAAAATTATGAAAAAGAAGATTCAAGTGTTTCCTATCCTATGGTTGATACTTTAGAAAAAGAGGTTTTTAACCGTTCTTTTTCAAATGATGATATATATAATAGGCTAACGCGACTTGAAAAAGAAGTTTACAAAAAGACATCAGAAAATTTATCATTATCAGATAGAATTGATACATTAAAAGGTTCAATTCTAAACCAAAATCCTGTATATTCATATAATGATAATAATGATGAAATTTATTATTCAAATGATAGTGATGATGTACATATTCCAAGATATTATGGGGAACAGAATTCATTGCCTTATAAAGTACAACAAGATAATAATGACAGTTCGATTGATCCATATCTTACACAACTTGAAGATAAGATTTTAAAATCAAATTTTTCAAATGAGTCGGTTGATATAAGATTAAGTCGACTTGAAAATAAAATGTTCAATAAAAGTTTTTCATCTGATAGTGATGTTGAAAGACTTGATAGGCTGATGGCAGTAAGTGAAGCTAAAAATAATGCAAGCATTTTTGATAACAATAAAATTATGCGTGGTTTAAGTGCTGGTGTTCAAATAGGCGGGATTATTTTAATGATTTTAGCTATGATTCTTTAGAACCAACTGCTTGAACTTGGTTTAATTGGACGAATGATACAGCCAAAATGATTATTACAAACTTCTATTTTTGAAAATTCTGTAACAATATTGTTGTCTTCATCCTTACAGCCACAATATTGTGAAAATTTATCGCCTGTATATTTCATAGCTTCACAAAAATTAAGTGGTTTATCATTTACTTTCTCTATTTTAAATGTTTGAGGATCTCTTGTTATTACATCAAATTTTAATGGTGTATTTTGATTATTTGCCAAATATCCAACAGGTATTATTTTATTTCCAAATTGCTCAAAAACAAAAATATTTTTATTCATTTCTCCTTCGCTAAAAGGAGTATCAATTGATGCATAAATGAAATGAGCTGAAGGTTTATTTACACTACCTGAATATTTAAATTGACTCACTTTTATAGGTCCCTCCATTTCTGAAGAAGTACTGGAAATTTCATCTATTGTTAAAAAAAAGTCTTTCCATTTTGTATAATAAGCTTTATAATAATCATTAAAAACAATCTCCATATTTACAGTGCCTGATACTCCACCTAACCCTACACTATAAGATTTATTATGTATATTACTATAGATGTTATACGCATATGTTTTGTGTTCTTCACATGTAAAATGTTTGTTTTTTTCATTATAACCACTACAATAATCTTCTATATAATTTTCATAAACGCCAGATGCATATCCGAAGTTTTTTTTATATCGCATTTTAAGCATACATCCATGTTTATTATCTTTAGTATTTGTATAGTCTGAATATAAAATAGAGTATGTGACTGTCTTGCCATTTGTTTTCTTATTTGACCAGTAACATTCATGTTTTTCTTTTTTTGATATATCTATATCGTCAACAACTGGACAAATCGCATCTTGGTTATAAGTTGTTGTATAATCATTTTGAATGTTATATATTAATGTGCCTTTAGCTGAATCTGGTAATTCATAATTCATTCTGATTAATTTTAAATTTATATTATTTAAGGTTCTTAATGTTGGTGATAATGTACTAAAGTTAATCCCTTCATCTATATTAAAACTAGTGTTTGATGAACCAGGTTCTGTTTTTTCTTTAAGGATAGCCTCAGCATTTTGGCTTAATTCAACTGTTTCTTTGTTTGTATCAATTTTTATATCAGCATTGCTTGCATTGTCGTTAACCGATACGATTAAATCAGTATTTTCTACACCATCAATTTTAAGTATAGATTGTGTGCCAACATATTTATACAATTGTTCTACTTTTTGATTTGTAATCAAATTTAAATATGTTGCATTTGGAGTATAATAACAAGTTTGTCTATCTATTGAATTGGTTATGCTACTACATAATGGCGTTTTATTTGTATCATAATCACTTGGTCTTACTGGAGTATATGTAATATTGGGTGTTCCATCATCATTAACATTATAGGAAAAATCTCGTTTTAAATTGTTTTGTATTAATACATTAATATTTTTATAAGCTACATCTTCATTTAATGTTACACTTTGTTCCATATCTTTAGCTTTACAATCAACATCCCCAACTATATTTATATCTTTTGAAAAAAATTCACAATATTCATGTGCAGTCATATCTGAAAAGATTTCTTCAATTGTTTTGCCTGTGTTTTCTGGATTATTTGCTATTTTTTTTGTTAATAATTTACTTTCATTTTCTAAGTTTTTGTACAAATAATAGACATACATTGGAACTTTTTTTTCTAAATTATGCTGAATAACTTTTGTTGTTACAATATACAAAAAACTTATTAAGACCATAACAAGTATTACCTCAACAAAAGTAAACCCATTTTCTCTTTTTATATCAAGCTTATTCGTCTTATTTATTATCGGGGGGGGGTAAATGTTTAAATTTATAAATATTCACGTATTTTAAACTCCAATTTTTTTTACTTATACTATCATTTTTTATATAAATTGGCAATATATTTTTATTTAAATGAATTAAATAAACAATCGCACCAACTATCACTTAAGAAGAAGTAGAACAGTAATAAGAAAGCAGATAATAAAGATGAAACAATTTTAGAACATTTATTTTCTAGGAAATGAGATAAAATAATAATACTTTAAGGCAAATTATTTCCAATATAAAAATAACAAAAAAGCAATGATTAATTCTAAATAGCATATCAAAAGAATTGCATAAAAAAAAGAAACCATATCTATCATTACGTTGGGTATAAACTTAAAATATGGTTATTTCCTAATAAGAAAATTATGGCATTTATGATTAAAACCTCCAAATGTAAAACAAAAAAGAATACTGGGAAGATTTATATATCGTTGAACAGGAAAGAATAACTCAAATATATATTTAAGAATAAAAGAAACAAATAATCAATTTGTTTCACAGTAATGGTTGATAGATTTAGTTCGTCAAATTATTATTTAAAAAAAACGGTCTCAAGAACATCTAACATGACCTCTGCATCGATTATTAGAGCTATGAAGCCGTATCGAAATACAGCTAAAAGTATAACATATGATAATGGATGTGAGTTCTCTAAAACTAAAAAAATTAACAAAACGCTTAACATTAAATCATATTTTTATAAGCCATATGCAAGCTATGAAAAAGGAACAGTGGAAAATATAAATGGACTAATTAGAAGGTTCTTTCCAAAAGGAACAAACTTTGATACAATAACAGAGGAAGAAATCGTGTATGTCGAAAATTGGATTAACAATAGACCGATGAAAATTCTTAAGTATATTCCATTTGAACAACCTTTTTAAACTTCATAGTGTTGCGATTGATTCTTGAATTCACCTTTTATTTTTTGTAAAGATTTGTAACAATTTTATTAAAATTACGCATTTTATGAAATTCTTTAATGCAAATATACTTTATATATATATAATATATAAAGAAAGGTTATACTAATGAGTCAAACAGCAGCCATACAAGCACAAATTACAGAAGCAAGAAATAAAATTGCTCAATATACAAGAGAAAAAAATAACTGGAATACAGAACTTACACTTTTGCAACAAAATGCTGCTTCTATATTTTGTCAAGGTGGTAATCAAGATATGACAATATACCAAAATCAAATGACAAATTATATAGCACAACAAGAATCAATTTTTAATCAACAAATTTCAAAATGCGATACAATGATTGATAGATGGTCTCAAGTTAAACAAGACTATGAAGGACAAAGCAAAAATTTAAGTGATTAATTAAATTATTAATTAAATTGTAGTAAAAAGAGATATTTTAATAAAAATATCTCTTTTTTTATTAATAAATAAATGTCATACATATTAAATTTTGCATGACATTAAATTTCGATACTTTTTGCTTTTGAATTTTTACTTTTTACTTGAAAATAACGAAAGTATTGCTGCAGTGGCAACTCCAATATTTATAATTGTTGTTGTAATGCCTAAAAACCAATTCCCAGAAACATTTTTTCTTAATTCAGGTCTTCCATATACATCAGAAGAAGGACCTATATTTATCATTGAACGATGTATATTCTTTTGATTAAATACAGGATTCATGTTGTATCCATTAAATCCAAATGCAGAACCATTTTGGAATTCAGGTGTTTGAGGTAATCCTGACATCATACTATTCAAATTTATACCAAACATTGGAAACATTTTAAATCCTTTTATATATTTCTTATATATATAAAAACAATATATAAAAAATAATTGCTTATTTGGTTTGTTATAACTTAACATTATTTAACATTTGCTATATTTTTTATATATTATAATCGTTGTTAAAATAGCAATATTTAACCAGAATATAAATTGAATTTGTGGACGATAAAACACAGTATCAAATATCCCGTGTGTTAAAACTGCAATTAAGGTAAGTAAAGTTCCTGATACTAATATTATACATTTTATTTCATTTAACTTATTTAATACAAATTGAAGACCAGATTTAAAACAAAAATAAATAAACGAAATAAAACTTATTAATGCAAAGACACCACTTTCAACTGCAGTTTCAAGATATATATTATAAGCACTTAATGCGTCAAATCCACTTATCATATATAAACCATATATTTCACGGAAAGTAGTATTACCCTGACCTATACCAAACAAAAAATTATCCTTAAACATTTCTAAGCTTGACTTAAAAACATTTAAGCGAAATGATGTTGAAGAATCCCCTCTTAAAAGAAAAATTGAAAATATTCTTTTTTGAAGAGGTGGATATATACAAATAATTGTTATAAAAAGAAATATAAATGTAAGGTAAATTTTTTTTAAAAGTTGTTTTACAAAATTATTATTTATAAGTTTAAAAGATAAAAATATTAAACCAACAATAAAAGTAAATAAGCCTATGTATGCACCACGACATCCTGTTTGAATAATTGATATTATTATTGTAAAAAAAATAAAAGAAAATATTAACGATTTTTTATAATGTTTTTTTACTAAAGATAAAATACATAAAGTTAGCGGACAAGATAAACAAGCAAGTAAATAACCTCCTAAAAGATTTGGGTTATATGGTTTTAAAGTTCCATAAGCACGTGTTAAAATTTCTTCTGGATTTAAAAAAGAAACATCTTGCCATGTCGATATTTGTCTTACACCAATAAATCCTTGAAATAAAGCATAAATACTTTCATAAAATGCCATAAAAGCAACCAAAGTCATCAACAAGGGTATTTTTTTGTAATTATCTTTTAAAAATATGCATAATGAAAAATAAAAACCGAGATATGTTAAAGTTTTTAAAAAACCCTTTAAACTTGAAATTATAAGTGTTGAATTTATTACACTTATAAAAGCAAATAACAAATATATCAATAAACTTAAACCAATATAACTAATTTTTAATTTTTTACCACTAACAAATAATAATTTAAAAATAGTCAAACAAAAGATAACATTTGCAACAAAGCCTAGTATGTTTGTTTCAGAATAAGTTGACATTATAAATATAAATAAAATAAGTATAAAAATTATTTTATCTATACTTTTGAGAAAAAAACTTCCTTTTAAAATATTATGGAGTTTTTTTCTTAAAAGTATTAAGCAAAAATTAATCAAAGAAAAAAATCTTGATTGTAAATTTTTCATAATTTATTTAAAATCCTATTGTTTTTTTGTATTTAATTGACTTGGAGATATAACATTATTATTTTCATCAAGCATTTCAACAGCTGAAACTACTCCATTTAACCTATAGTCAAATCCTTCTAAGACAATTGGGGTTCCTATTTTGATTTTATTACCACCAGCAACATAACCATCATCTGTCAATTTTGCTTTATCAATTAAAGTTACTATAATATCATATTGGAAAGGTAATGAAATATCATCGACAGCAGATGCTGGTTTACCTTGACTTGGAACAGGAAGAACTATACTTTTTCTTATTGCCACAGAATCAATCACATTTAATTTTGAATATGGAACATTTCTAATTGTCACATAACTTTGAGAATTTTTAACTATAGGATTCTTAGCTTGTGTCAATACAGCATTACGAATAAATACTTGCATTGCTATTTTTACATCTGCTTTAATCGGACTTTTTGAAAATTTATTTAATTTTAAACCAATTAACATACCAATAAATAAAATTAATATTATAGATAAAACAATAATAATATCAACTTTACGTAATTTTAAATTTTTTAACATAAGATAAATCTCCTTAAATTACTTTATTTTTCTATTTCATTAAATTTCATATTATTAATTTTTTCACATATTGTTTCAATATTTGTAGTTGCACATCCAAACTCACGTATTACAATACTTGCCGCAATATTTGCAACAAAAGCAGCTTCATAAGGTGTCATTCCTGATGATAAACCAAGAGAATAAGTCGCTACAACAGTATCTCCTGCACCAGTTACATCAAAAACTTTTGTTTTATTAAATGCTGAAATTTGATAAGTACAATTTGAATTTCTATCAAATATTGCCATACCATCTTCAGCTCGAGTAATAAGAATATATTGTGCATTAGTTTTATTTAAAAGTTCAAATCCAGCCTTATTTAAACTTTCATCATCTTTAATAAAATATCCGACAAATCTTTCGGTATCGGGCTGGTTTGGAGTCATTGAAGTTACTCCAATATAATTATCAAGATTTTTTTGTGCATCTGCTACTATAATTTTATTATGCTTTTGAGCAATTTTAATGGATTCTTTAATTATTTTTTTTGTTAACGTACAAATATGATAATCCGATAAAATTACAACATCGACTTCACTTATAGCTTTTTCAAGTGAATTTAATATCAAATTTTCAATCTCAGAATTTATATACTCATTTGTTTGTCTGTCAATTCTTACAATTTGTTGTGTAATTGACTGAGAGCAAGAACCTGAAATGCGAGTTTTAACAATAGTTTTTCTCGTTTTGTCTTTTATTAAATAAGATGTATTAATTTTAGCAGCATTTAATGTTTCTATTAGAATATTACTATAATAATCATCACCACAAACACCAACTACTTTAACATGCCCTTCATTTAATTTTGATAAATTATGAGCTGCATTACTTGCACCACCTAAAATAACTTTTGTATGTGAATGTTGAAGGATTAAAACTGGTGCTTCCCGAGAAATACGCTCACAATCTCCGTATATCATTTCATCAATAGCTAAATCACCTATTACAAGTGCTTTTATATTTTTAAAATTATTAATTTTTTTTATTAAATTTTCTTTATCTATAGTTATCATATTTTTTCCTTTGAAGTTTATTTATTGATTAATATACAAAAATTATCTATAATATAAGTATAAGTTTATCATAAAAAAAATCTAAGGAAATAATATTGGAAAATAATTTTAACGAAAATTTTAATGAATCTTTACAGTCTGATGATTTTAAATTATATACACTTGATAATTTATCTGCAAAATTAAATAATCAAAATTTTAAGAAATTTGTAATACAAATAGATAATGATAATGTTGACTATTTTGAATCATTTTCACCTACTGAACGGCAAAAACTTATTAATAAATTTCTAACATTGGAACAAATAAAATCTAGCTCAGATTATAGAAAAAAAAGAATAAAAGAATATTTAATTCATATATCAATCGTTATCATTACAATTTTTATATTCCTTCCTTTTTTTTATTATAGTATAAATAAACTTGTTTTATTAACACTTGAAAATTACAAACAAACACAAATAAATTTTGAAAAATTATATAAAGATAACTCTCTTAAGAAAAAAGATTTGAGCAAACTTAGGTATATAAAATAAATAAGGATTTTATTATGGATTTTTATATTGGAATTACTCCTGCAAATGAACCTTCAAATGAAGTAGGTGTATGTATTTTAGACAATTTTCTAAATATTACTTATTTAGATCGTTTTAATTCAATTAAAGAATTTAGTTTTTTTATTGATAATTTATCTAATAAATCACTTACTTCAATTTTAATATCATTACCTATGGCTTTTAATTTACTTGATGCAAAATGGAAATTAAATGCTCAAAAAACAGTCTTAAATGATTTAAATTGTGATTTACCCCAAAAAAAATGGAATAATCAATATTCAGAAAAACTTTCAAGTATTTTAATGTGTTACAAAGATAGTTTTAAAATAATATATAGGTATAATATAAAACAAGTTAGAATGATGCTAAATTTACAAAGTCCATATATTAGTCACTCAAGTGCTGATTGTAGATTTTTACAAAGTGCATTAAAGTTAAAGTTTAATATTTCTCCAATAAGTACTAATCTATATCCAATTACTCAAATTGAAGCTATTTTAGGTGCATACTGTGCCTTTTTAATAGCAAATAATAAAAAATCTTTTAAAATAGAACAAAGCTTCAAAGAAATCAAAGTTGTAAAATTTTAGCAAGTTCTAAATCAGTTTTTGTGGTTATTTTTATATTTGAATATTCTCCTTCAACGATTTTGACAGGGATATTTAAATATTCAAGCATTGAAGCATCATCTGTAAAATCCTTATCATATAATTTTTTATGACATTCTAAAATAGTTTCATATTTAAATATTTGTGGTGTTTGAATATTATATAGGCATTTTCTATCAATTGTTTTTATTATATTTAAATTATCATCTGTTAGTTTTATAGTATCTGTAGTTTTAACCCCAACAGCAGCTGCTTTTGAAATATATGCTTCATTTAAACATTTTAAGATGGTTTCTTCTTTTATAAGTGGTCTTGCTCCGTCATGTATAATAACATAATCTGTATTTTTTAAAACATTTTTTAAACCATTAAAAACACTTTTTTGTCGACTTGTTGAACCTTCTATAACTTTAACATTCTTATAATCTTTCGTTAAATCTTTTATTATAGCAATTAAATGTTTAGCTGTAACAATAACTATTTCATTAATATTTAAGATATTATAAAATTTTTTTAATGTATATATTATAACTTCATCATTATTTATTTTTTCAATTAATTTATCTTTTCCAAACCTAGTTGAACTACCACCAGCTGCTAAAATAACTGAAACATTCATAAACAACTATTTACCCTTAAAATGATTAAATACTTTTTTATTATATATCTCTTTGTTAATTATATCATAAGTATTATTTTGATAATGTATTAAAACTGGAGGTATAGTGTTAATGTTTTCTGTTACAACGCCAATTTTATGAAATAAATTTTTATCAAGTTTCTGATAATCATCTTTATTAATAATAAACAACAATTCATAATCCTCTCCACCCCAAAAAATATAATCTTTATAATTAGATATTTTTTTTAAATCAGGATGATGAGGGATTTTATCAAATTCAATTTCTAAGTTTACATTATTAATTGTTGATAGCTTATACAATGCATCTCCTAATCCATCTGATGTATCCATCATAGAAATATTTTTTGAATTTATGTTGTTCAAAATTTCAAACATTTCATATATTCGAGGTTCAGGTTTTATGTGTTTTTGTATAAAATAACTGATATTTTCTTCTTGAAAATATTTTTTTATATTAAAATTATTTAAAATATTAAAACCTAAAGCACTTGAGCCAAATTCACCAGTAACACAAACAAAATCACCCAAAGATATATTGCTTTTTCTCCTTGCTGTAATTTTATTTTTTTCTCCTAAAGCACAAACTGAAATACAAATATGTTTGGATGAAGTAATATCTCCACCTGCTAATTTAATGTTATATTTATTACAAATCTCATTAATACCGCAGTATAAATCTTTGAAAAAAACTTCATCTATATAATTCGGCAAAGACAGTCCAACAAGAATATATTTTGGAGTTGATAAATTTGAAGCTAAATCTGATAAATTTACAGCCACACTTTTATAACCAAGAGAAAAAGCATCTGTTGTTTTTAAATTAAAATGAACATTTTCGATTAAATTATCACAAGTTACATATATTTTATATTCTGATAAATAAGCACAATCATCTCCCAAAAGTGAAGTATTATTCATAACTTTTGAAATAATATTTAAAAAATTTTCTTCTTTCATTATTTATCTTAATTCAATTTACCACCAAGTAAATAATAAAATGAACAGAATACACCACTTGATGATTTATTGCAATCTGATGCTAATAACTTATTACTTAAATTAGTACCAAATGCTTCAATCCTATCAATATAAACATTTACACCAAAGACATCTTTCCCAAATTTATTTGGTCCCATTTCTCCATTAACATCAAAAATTAAAATACCACAAGTTTCACCGATTTTGCATTTATCTGCCATTTTAACACCCATAATAGAACTATCTTCTAAAAAATAAAATTTATCGACATAATATCGTGAATTATCTTTGACACTTTTACCGTTTAAAAATGAATAAGAATACTTACTTAATATAGGATCATCAAGACGTGTTTTATCAATATTTAAATAATTTGGTAATAATTTAATATCAAAATCATTACGATGATTTAAAGAATAAACACTAAAAGAATACTTAACTTCTTCAAAAATACGTTCCCATTTCGTAATAAGATGAGCTTCCTTTGTATTGGAAAAAGAAAACGGAAGAACAATAGCCATAATTATAAGTATTATAAACACTAACAAACTTATTTCAATTAAAGTAAAACCTTTTTTTATTTTCATATATTATTCCCCTTTTTTTATATATTATATTATTACAAAAAAAAATTATTTACAAGCTAAATCGAGACGTTTTTTTTCATTTAATAACTCATTATAAATCCAATCAGGTACAAAATTTTTTCCCATATAAATTTGTCCATTGTTTAAATTTAATGAATGGAAATCAGACCCACCTGTTACAATAAGCCCATTTTTTTCAGCAATTGAAGAAAAATATTCTACCATTGCAGGTGAATGTTTACGATGATAAGCTTCTATACCACGTAATCCATAAGTCATAAGTTCAAGAATCAATTTATCAGCAATATCGACATCAAAAGGGTGGGCAAATACAGGAATTCCGCCTGCATCATAAATTATTTCAACAGCATCAAAAGGAGAAATGGTTTTTCTCTCAACATAAACATTTGACCCACTATGTATAAATTTTGAATAAGCATCAATGACACTTGATGTTCCTCCAATAGCAGTAATTGCTTTTGCAATATGTGGTCTTCCGATACTGCCACCTTGAGCTACAAGTTTTTTTAGATCTTCGTACTTTACATCAATATTTTCTTTTGTTTTTAACAATTTTAATATTTCTTTTGTTTGTTTAATACGAGCATTTTGTTGATATTTTAGCATATTCTTAAATTCACTATTATTAACATCCATCAAATATCCCAAAATATGAACTTCATAACCTTTATATAAAGTATTTATTTCTACACCTTGTATTATTTCAAGTTTAGATTTATTTTGATCTTTTATTGAATCTAAATACTTTATAGCAAAATCATATGACAAAATGTTATCGTGATCTGTTAAGGCAATAACATCAAGTCCACAATTTAATGCAGCATCCACAATCTTTTCAGGTGAAAAAGTTCCATCTGAATAGGTAGTGTGAATATGTAAATCAATTTTCACTTTCCTTCCTCAACTTTCTTTATTCATATTATTTCCTCATTATTATATTTTTTAATAAATTTTAAACGACTTATTTTTATTGCACATCCTGACAACATATCAAAAGTAACAATAACACCACTAGCAATAGCAATACCTTTTTTTACAATTGAGTTTCTAGTTGGAAGATTTAATGATAACCTTTTACATGAAACTTCATAATCCATACCTATAACACTATTTTTAGGACCACAAAATCCTACATCTGTTATATATGCTGTTTTATTATTCAGAATCTCTTCGTCAGCAGTTTGAACATGTGTATGAGTTCCCAATACACAAGAGACACCAAACTCACTTGCCCACTTTCCAAAACAAATTTTTTCTGCTGTTGCTTCAGCATGAAAATCAATTAAAATATTTGGAGTAATAAGTTTTATTTCTTCAAATTTTAAAGGTAAAATTTCCCAAAATGAATTAACTGGTGGCATAAATGTTCTTCCAAGAACTGACAATACAGCTAATTTATAATTATCTATATCAAAATATCTTAATCGAAAGCCAGGAAGATTATTAGGAGCATTAATTGGGCACACTAAATTTTTTGCTTCATTAATATAACTAAATATTTCACTTTTATCCCAAATATGATTTCCCCCTGTTAATGCTTGAATACCTATAGCACATAAATCATCATAATTTTTTTTAGTTAACCCAAATCCACCTGATGCATTTTCACAATTTGCAATAAAAAAATCAATATTTTTAACCGTGTTAAAATCAACCTCAAATTCTAAAATTTCCTTTGAATTAAAGTTTTGATTTTTTATAATATCTATTAAATCACGAACTACATAACGTCCGAGCCTGCCTGTAATATCACCGAGAAACAGAATATTTTTATAACTTGTATATTGACTCATATTAATATTATTTTGCTATTTCAGTTGTTCTTAATTCTCTCACAACAGTAACTCTAATTTGACCTGGATAATCAAGTTCTTCTTCAATACGCTTAGCTATATCACGAGCAAGTTTTGATGCAGCAATATCATCAAATTTTTCAGGTTCAACAACAACTCTCACTTCACGCCCTGCCTGAACAGCATATGACTGTTTTATACCTTCATAACTTTGAGCAATTTCTTCAAGTTTTTTCAGTCGTTTTACATATATTTCCAAAGTATCTCGACGAGAACCTGGTCTTCCTGCTGATATTGTATCAGCTAATTTAACTAAGACAGCTTCAATTGAATTTGCAACTACATCATCATGATGTGCTTCAATAGCATGAATTATTTCATTCGATTCACCAAATCTACGGGCTAATTCAACACCCAATTCGATATGAGTACCTTCTTGAGTTTGATCAACTGCTTTTCCAATATCGTGCAATAAACCTGCTCGTTTAGCAACATTAATATTAGCCCCAAGTTCCTTAGCTAACATACCTGCAATATGACCAACTTCAAGTGAATGAATAAGAACATTTTGTCCATAACTTGTACGATAATATAATCGACCCAAATTTTTTATAAGCTCACGATGAAGATTCATAATACCCATATCCATTGCAGCCTGTTCACCTTCTTTTTTTATTTTGGCTTCAATTTCTTGCTTAGCTCGCTCAACCATATCTTCAATACGAACAGGATGAATCCGACCATCTGCAATAAGTTTTTCTAATGCAACTTTTGCTATCTCTCGACGCACAGGGTCAAATGATGATAAAACAACAGCTTCAGGAGTATCATCAATTATCAAATCAACTCCAGTTAATGTTTCCAAAGCACGTATATTTCGACCTTCTCGACCTATAATTCGTCCTTTCATTTCATCAGATGGTAAACTTACAACAGATACCGTTGATTCTACAACTTGATCAATAACCACACGTTGCATTGTATTTGTCAAAATCTCCCTGGCAATTTGATCTGATGATTCTTTAATTTTTATTTCATTTTCCTTTATCAATTGTAGCTGTTCTTGTTTCAGATCTTGTTTTAATTGCTCAAGAAGCATATTTTTAGCTTCGTCGCAAGAAATATTAGCTATACGTTCAAGCTCTCTAATTTGTTTTTCAACAAGTTCTGCTAACATATCTTCTTTTTCAACAAGTTCATCATTTTTTTTCTGCAACTGTGATTCTTTTTCAAGATTCTCCTGAATTTTATTCTCAAGATTTTCTTCTTTTAAACTTAACTTCGTTTCAAGTTTCGAAAGTTCCTGTCTTTTTTCACGCAATTGCTCATTTTGCTTTTCTCGTTCATTATTTAAAGATTCTTTTGCAACAATCATTGCTTCTTTTCGCAATAATTTTTCTTTTTCAGCTTCATCAATTTTTGCTTGCTCACGTTCAAGCTGTATTTTTTTATATTTAGAATTAAGCTGTGAGTTATATATGATTAAACCAACAGTTAGAATTATTAATATAATTATTAAAATATTTAACCAAACTATTTTCCTATACCCCGTTCCACGCTATATACAAAAATTATACATGTCTTTTTACATATATAATCTACTAGTATAATTTTATCATATAACTTACATATTTAACAAGAGGGTAATTAAAAAGTTTATTTATTTTCCATAAATTTTGTTAATTTTTTATACTTTTTCTGATGATAAATATTATATCCACAATCTTTCATTATTTCATATGCTTGTTGTTTAGTTTTCCCGTTATTTTTCATTTGATATATTGCACTCATTACACCTGTTCTATCAATACCGCTTTTACAATGTATAAATATTGAACCGTTTATTTTATTTTTATTAATTATTTCTTGAAATTTATTATATTTTTTAACATCAGGAATATCACCTGATTCCATTGGAAAATTAATATATTTAATTCCATTTTTTTCAAATATTTCTTTTTCTAAATCCATGTCTTCTTTTGAAGAACTTTTGCTATTGCGAAAATCAATAACAAGTTTTATATTTTTATCTTTAAATTCTTTAATAACATCATCATTCTTATAATCAGGTTTAGCTCCTCGATATAAGTATTTATTTTCATTTTTATTAAGTTTAGCCACTGTGTGAAAATTTGATATATTTGGACTTTCAGTCAATTGAATAAATCTTGTAGCTCTCATTGTTAAAAAACCAGCAAAAAATAATATTCCACCAATAAAAGCACCTTTCATAAAATTGCATATTCGTTCCTTATTTGTTAAATACCAATTTGGAAAACTAAATTTATTATTTTTATTATTTGAACTATATAAATTGTTATTTAATATAGGTTGATTTGATATATAAGTTGATGAAACAGGTACTAAATTTGTTTCTCTTATAGTATTTCCATTTTGCAAATATGGATTATAATAGGGGTTATTAAATACCTGATCTGTTGTATATGGAATTAAATATGGAGTATTATTAGTATAATAACTTACCATTTTTATATATTTCTACTTTCTTATACACCTATATACAATATAAAAAAATATAAAATAAAATAATTGATATTATATTAAGTTTTATTACTTTATATTTTAAAACCTTCCGCTTAAACCTGGTTTCACAGGGCGGATTATGCAGCCGAAATGGTTATTACATTGTTCATTTTTTGTTGAATATTGTGTAACAACATTATTACTTCCATCTTTGCATCCGCAATATTGTGAAAATTCTTCTCCTGTATAACTCATTGCTTCACAAAATGTAAGCGGTCGTTTTTCTGAACCATTATAATAATTAACCTTTTCTATCTTGAATGTTTGTGGATTGCGGGTTATTACGTCGAATTTCAAAGGGCTATTTGCGTTGTTTGCCAAATATCCAACAGGAATGATTTTGTTGCCAAATTGCTCAAAAACAAAAATATTTTTGTTCATTTCACCTTTGTCAAACGGTGTGTCGATTGAAGCATAGATAAAGTGGGCAAGGTAATTATTTGTATTAGAAGTATCCTCTATTGTTTTTTCAATGAATCCTTCATATGTTTCTTGTGAATCAATAGCTTCTTTTGTGGCGGTTGTAAATATACCTTTATAATGTTTATTGAAAAAATTGTTCCATTTGGTATAATAACCTTCATGATCAAAACTTTGAGAGTCAGAATTAAGTATTGTAGTTCCTCCATTTAGTTGAACATTGATGTAAAGAAGAGCTATATTTGAAGCTGGAGAATCCGCATTACAATAATCTAACGCCGTTTGATTTTGATTATCATAAGTACTACAATAACTACCACTAGTATTATTATACCAAATTTTTTTCTCATTATACTTAGTAAAATCAGTTTCTTTAAATTTTGACATTTCTTCTGCATGTTTTATATAACCGCTACAGTTTTCATTAATTTGGGGTATATTTTTAACTAGTCCATATCGTGCAGCTTCTGCAATCCATAGCCCATCTCCTACTTGTGACGTTGGTTTTAAAAATCCTGAAATTCTTATACAATAAAAAGAATAAGGTTCACGTTTATACTCTATTTTGCTATTAATTCCATACAAGTCCCCTGTTAAATTGTATTTTGAAAAAGTGATATTACAAGTTAGTATATTTGATGTATTAAATTCTGCTCGTGAAATTTGAGGACATATAGCATCCTGATGAACATTTGTAAATAGGTTATACTTAAAAGTATATTTACTGCTTGCGGGTTTTAAAGTAACAAACTTCAAATGAATGTTGTTTGTTGTTTTTAAAACATCATTTATATTTTGTGGCTTTTTATCAATATCAAATATAACTTCATCTTCTTGAGTTTTTTCATGTTTTTCGAAAGAGCAAGTATATGCATGAGGAGATAAAGTATTATCTTTTAATAAATTATTGATTTTTATTGTTGGTTGAGCATTGCATGTAAATTCTGTAGTAGAAGAATCTACATTGTTATCACCACAATTGTTTGATGTCGTTTGATATTCTGGAGAAAAAGTCTCACTATAGACTCCATCATTATTTACATTAAATTTGTATGTCCTTTTACAAGCATAATCAGTTTGCTCATTATTTGAAGTTGTTATTTCTTGATTTAAGGAACTCTTTTCACAACTAGACTCACCAATTAAATTAACATCTTCTGCAAATGTTTCACAATAACTTTTCGCATCTAAGCCTTTGAGAACTTCTTCTATTGTTTTATTACCAGTACTTGTGCCACTTCCACTTGAAGAACCAGCATCACCTTCGGTGCTATTAGCTTGGTCGATTAATTTTTTTTCTAATAATTTACCTTCAGTATCTAAATTTTTGTATAAATTATATACATATAATGGCACTTTTTTTTCAAGATTGTGTTGAATAACTTTTGTTGTCACAAGATATAAAAAACTTATTAATGTCATAACTAATATTACTTCAACAAAAGTAAAGGCTTTTTCCCCTTTATTTAAAGTACTTTTAGCCCCCCCCCCCCCGAGATTTTTCAAATTATTCAACATTTTTTAAACTCCATAATTTTATACTCAAATTAATAATAAATGATTTTAGTTAATTTGGCAATAAAAAATACCGTTTTAAAAAAAAACGGCATTTTTAGATTAATATTTAAATATAAACTATATTAATAACGATAATGAGCAAAAGCTTTATTGGCTTCAGCCATCTTATGAGTATCTTCACGTTTTTTAACAGAAGCACCTGAACCGTTTGAAGCATCAATAATTTCATTAGAAAGCTTTTCAACCATTGACTTACCACTTCTTTTCTTAGCTGATAATATTAACCAAGTTGAACCCAAAGCCATGCCTCGGTCAGGTTTAACTTCCATAGGAACTTGGTATGTTGAACCACCAATTCGACGTGCTTTTACTTCTAATAAAGGAATAACATTTTTTAATGCTTTTTGAAATATTTCTTGAGAATCTTCGTTTGTTTTTTCTTTTATTCTTTCCATTGTAGAATAAAAAATATTTTGTGCTAATGACTTTTTACCTCGTCTCATCAAACGATTAATAAACTTTGCAACATCAATACTATTATAAATAGGATCTGCTTGAGGGATTCTTTTTGCCGGTTTACTACGTCTTGACATTTATTTATACCTTTCCATTATTATCTTAATTATTTTTTAGCTTTTTCTTTTTTAGTACCATATTTTGAACGTGCTTGCGAACGCTTTTGTACACCTGCTGTATCAAGTGTTCCACGAATAATATGATAACGAACACCTGGTAAGTCCTTAACACGACCACCACGAATCAATACAACACTATGTTCTTGCAAATTGTGACCAATACCTGGAATATAAGACGTAACCTCAAAACCGTTTGTTAAACGTACACGTGCAACCTTTCTTAATGCAGAATTCGGTTTTTTAGGTGTTGTTGTATAAACACGTGTACAAACACCCCGACGTTGAGGACAATTTACCAATGCAGGTGATTTTGTTTTATCTGTTAATTTTTTACGTTCCTTTCGCACCAATTGCGCTATTGTTGGCATAATTTCTCCTTTAATTTTTATCTTAAATTTATTTTTTCATGTATGGAAGTACATACTCATGAAACTACAATCACACTCAATTGTCAATCATTTATTTTTATCTAAAGCTTGTTTTAAAGCTGCTTCAAGTGTCTTAACTTTATTTTCAAGTATTCTTACTTGATGTTCATTTTCATCTTTATTAACACTCATTTTCTCATAACGTTTTTCATATGAACTAATTAAAGAATTTCGTTTTAATAAGTATAACATGCTAAAAAATAATGCACTTACATAACTTAATGTAAATAATAATAGTGAATATTGACTTAGATTAAACGTCAATGATTTTTTTATATATGGCGTATAAATTCTAAAATTTACATCAGGCAATAGAACTATTAAAAATACTATTAGCAATAGTGTTACTATACAAATAAATAAATACAAATATTTTTTCATTTTTTGCTCCTTAAGTATCTTAAAACTTTTCCTAAATCTTCATCTTCACTAATTTTAATTTCTATTCTTTTATTATTCAAATTCATAAAACACAAAAAATAAGCTTGAAGAACCTGTTCCTTTGTCTTTACCTTAAATTTTTTTGCACCATATAAACTATCATTAACTATTGGATGGTTTATATATTTTGAATGAACTCGTATTTGATGTGTCCTCCCTGTTTTTAATTCATATTCAATAAACGTATAATTTTTAAAACGCTCTAATACTTTATAAAATGTAATGGCTTCTTTACCATTTTGTTCTAAAACAGCCATTTTTTCTTTGTGTTTTTTGTCTCGTCCAAATAATGTTTTGATTTCTCCAAAATCATTTTCAATAACACCTTCAACAATAGCTTTATATTTACGAATAGCAGTTTTGTCTTTAATCTGTTTTGTTAAAAATTCATAAGCTTGATTTGTTTTTGCAATAAGCAACAATCCTGATGTATTTCTATCAAGCCGATGAACAATTCCTGGACGATATTTATCGTTGTTACAATTACAAAGACTTTTTTCACCATATTTATATAATAAACCATTTACAAGTGTATCTTTTTTTTCAGTTAAAGTGGGATGTGTTAACATATTTTTGGGTTTATTTATGACAACGATCTCAGCATCTTCGTATTTTATATCTAAATCTATATCTTGTGGTTCTATTTCGATCTCTTCATTATAAAAATCATTAAAGTTAACAATATTATTCAATTTTAATTTATAAGAACTTTTCTCAATCTTATTATTAACTTTAACAAAACCGTTTTTTATGTTTTTTTGAATATTTGAACGTGATAAATTTGTGTATATTTCATTTAAAAATACATCAAGTCTTTTATTTACGTTTTCCTCAGTTATTATATACTCATTCATCATTATTTCTTTAATATTTTTATAATTAATAAAAATACACCAAAAGTTATCATTAAATCATAATAATTAAACATTGGAAAGTTTATAAAAGGCAATTTTATAAAGTCATCAACATTACCATATATTATTCTTTCAGATAAATTTAAAATGGCACCTGATGTTAGAAATAAGAAGGCTATATAATTAATCTTATCAAATCCTTTTATATTTTTATAAATATAATAAAATATAAATCCTAAAAATATAAATGAAATAACAATAAGAATAAAAGTGCTATCATTTAAAAAACTAAATGCTGCACCTGTATTTTTTATTAATGTTAAATCTATTATATTTTTAGAATTTAAATATAAAGTAAATTTCTTTAACAGTTTCCCGAAAAAGATTATAATAAGCAACTTAATTATAAAATTTATTAGTTTTCGCGTTTTATTCATTTAATTTATTATCTTTATTTATGTTAAATACATTTACTCGTCTTAAAATAAAAGCAACACCAGTTGATTTAACTTTATTTTGTGGAGAAATTTGTTCTTTATTATGTTCATAAATTCCAATTGTAGCAACCGCATTTTCATTATACCCAGTTTTATTTGATTTTATCATTCTTTCCAGTGTATTTTCATTTGTTGTAATTTTAAAAATATCCAAAGGATTTTTTTGCGGATATATAATTGGTATTGAATTTAAAGAAGCTACTACTATACTATTTAAAGGTTTTTTTATATTAAGTGATATTGTATAAAAACTATCATTCTGAACTTGAAACGGTGCTTGAAGTTCAAAATCCATATTTATTGCATTCCCAAATTTTATAACACTTTCTTCATTAATTACATTAACACCTGTAATAAGCCAATTTATACTACTTTTTTTTAGGTAATATATAGTTTGAGCTCTTGATTGTATAACACCATTACCATTAAAAACAGAGCTATTTGAAACATTCCCATTAATAACTTCATCACACAATACTTGAGCATAATTTTTTGAAAAACTTATTTTTAATGGTGTAATTTTATAATCTAAACTTTGGTAATTTTTCCATATATCTTTTAATATTTCAAAATAAAAATTATAATTGAAACCATCATTTGTAATAAATGATATATCATAATATTGCTTCAACTTATTTAATTTTCTTTTTGATAAATTTTTTGAAACAGAATTTAAAACATCGACTATTTGTTGTTCATCAGTTTTAGTTGTTTGTTTAAAAAAGCTTACTTTTAAAAGTTTACTTTGAATATAATCATCATTTTGTATATCAATTTGTGAAGCTTGTACTTTAATACAAAATAAACTGATTAAATATAATATTAAAAAGTAATTACATATTTTTTTCATTATTTGTTTTTCTCATATTAAATTATACATAAATATTTAATCATAAAAAATAACAGTTGTAAAAAAAATACAACTGTTATTCAAATTTTAAATTAAGCTAAACTATTTAATTTCAACAGATGCACCTGCAGCCTCTAGCTGTTTTTTAATAGCTTCAGCATCTTCTTTTTTGATACCTTCTTTAACTGGTTTTGGTGCAGAATCAACTAGATCTTTAGCTTCTTTTAAGCCTAAACCTGTTATAGCACGTACTTCTTTTAATACAGCGATTTTATTTGCACCAGCTGAAGCCAATATAACAGAAACTTCGCTTACTTCAGCTTCAGCTTCACCACCAGCTGCAGGAGCAGCAGCCGCAACAGCAACAGGAGCTGCTGCTGATACACCAAATTTTTCTTCCATAGCTTTTACAAGCTCAGCTGCTTCCAATAATGTTAATTTTTCAATTGATTCTAAAATTGTTTCTACATTACTCATTTTTTTCTCCTTTTAATTTACTTATTTATTTTGTTTAATTATTCCAGTCTATTCAACTTTATGCTTGCTTTTGTTTTGCAACAGCATCAATAGCACGAACTAAGCTTGCCATCACACCATTTACACAACCAACAATACCACTTGCTGGTGAATTGATTGACCCCAATATTTTTGCATATAACTCTTCTTTTGAAGGCAAATTTGCTAAATCTTTTGCTTGTTTAGAATCATATAATTCACCATCTAAACATGCTGCAATAATTTCACCTTTTTTACTATCTTTAATAAATTTTGATAAAATTTTTGCAGGTGCAACCTGGTCACCAAAACCAAAAGCTATTGCTGTTGGACCTTCTAAAACTTCGCTTAAAGATTCATAAGATGTCCCCTTAATTGCAATTTTAGCCAATGTATTTTTTGTTACTGTCAAATCACAGTTTTCTTTTTGAAGTAATCTTCTTAAATTTGTAATTTGTTCAACAGAATAACCTCGATAATCAGCAACGTAAGCAGCACTTGCTTTTTCAAATTGGCTTTTAAAATATTGAATCTTTTCTTCCTTAAAGGCTTTTGTTGCCATATTTTTTCTCCTTTATTTGTTTATCGACCTTTTTACATAAAAAAATCTTTTGGTTTCCCAAAAGACGACTTCTATAAGCTTAATACTTTCTTTATAAATTTATATTAAAGATTATATTTAACCTAGATTGGCTGCTTTTTAATTACATTTAATAAAATAAATTAACCTATCGTCTTTGGTTTTTTTCTTTATGTAATAATAGACTATAATAAACATATTAAAGCGTCAAGTTGTTTTCTTTTGGAATTAGCTTAAATGGCTATTGTGCAATTGCTTTATTTTAAGAAAAATTTATAAGAATGATTATTTAAATGATAAAATACAACACATAAGGAGGTTAATATGGACGAACAAAAAAATACGAATGAAAAAAATGATTTTGATTTAAAAGATTGTTGGATTAAATTTGCTTTGCTTATTTTAGCTTTATTCTTAGGAAGTTATTTGGCAACTTATTTTATTATTGATCAAACTCGTCATTCTTATTATATTAATCCATTGCGTGAAAATGGATATATGAATAAATTTTATGATGAAGCATTATGGGATAAGGATTTTAAGCGAGATTTTGATGAAATGAATTTAAAAATGAAACCCAAAAAACATATTTTTAAACATCATCAAATTGTCGAAACTTTTAAAACTAATAATGCTATAAAACTTGTTATAGATTTAAAACCATTTGGGAATAAAATTGAAAATATCAAAATTAATGTTGATGATAATACAATATCAGTTTCAGGACAAAATGATAAAAAATTACTTGAAGGCGAAAAGGAATTCTTTTATTCGCAATCTTTTACAATAAATGATAAAATTAATAAAGATAATATTACAAAGAAAAAAGTAGGACATAAATATATTATTACAATTCCTTTATGTGATAATGAATTAGACGATTAAAATATAAGATTTATATTATTTTTTGAATTTTAAGGCTCGATAAAATCGAGCCTTAAATTATTGTATACTTATATATAAAAAGAATATGTTGATATAATAAAGAATATAAATATACATCAGAAGTTTAATAATAATTTTGCCCCCACAATCAATCCTGTTAAACCAAGTTCTGTTAGATTATAATCATCTATGATAATTTTCATTATTTAGTATTTTAAAAGCACGATATATTTGTTCAATTAAAATAACACGCATCATTTGGTGTGTAAAGGTCATTTTAGAGAAACTTAACTTAAAATTGGCTTTTCTACATATTGATTCATCAAGCCCATTAACCCCTCCTATAATAAAAGTTAGTTCATTAATACCACTATTTGATATATATTTAATTTTATCTGCAAAACTAACAGAGTCTAATTGTTTACCTAGAATTTCCAATGTAATAATATAAGAAGACAAATTTAAATATTGAAGTATTTTTTTTGCTTCATTTTGTTTATATTTTTTGTAATCTTTTTCATCAATAATTGGCTCGGTTGGAATCTCTACAATTTTCAAGCTACAGTAGGAATTAAGACGCTTAACATATTCATTAATAGATTCTTTAAAAAAAGTTTCTTTTATTTTACCGATTGCAATAATCGTTATATTCATTGTTTTTCAATTTGTGCAGGGAAAAAACCAAGTTTTGTCATGAATTTAATGCTTTTAATTTTTAAAGATGTTTTTTTCTCTAAACAAGTAATATTAATTTTATTACTACCTTCTTGTTTATTATCATTTTGATAATTAAAAATAAATTTTGTTAATTCAGGGCTTAACATGTAACAATAATCCTCCAGAAGCTTACTTTATAATTAAACCAAATAAACAAAAAAAATTGTCTTTTTTCACAATTTATTTTACAAATTTTAATATTAATATTTAAAAGTTTATTATATCAATGGTTTTATTTTTTTATTTATGTTAAAATATTTTAAGAAATGGATTTTATATGATTAAATATGCAATAAGACTTGTTAAAAATAAATTTTATGCACTTAATTTAAAAGAAAACATGAGTGTAAAACATAATGACTATATTGTTGTTATGACTGATAAAGGTGAGGAAGTTGCTAAAGTATTTAAAGTTTGTTCTAAAGTTTCGGCAATTTGGGAAAAAAATAAACCGACATTTTTAAATGTTATTAAAGTTTTAACTAAAGACGAAGTATTAGAAATTGATAATTTAAAAAAAGAGGAAGATAATGCTTATAAAAAATGTCTTGAATTAATAAGTAAACACAAACTGGGAATGAATCTTGTAAAAGTTAAATATACTTACGATAAACGAAAAGTAACTTTTTATTATACAGCAAAAGAACGTATTGATTTTCGAGAATTATTAAAAGACCTTACACAAGCTTTTAAAAAAACTCGTATTGACCTTCGTCATATTGGGGTTCGTGATGAAACATCCATTATGCAAGGTGTAGGCATTTGTGGAAAAGAATTTTGTTGTTGTAGTTTCTTAAGAAAATTTGAAAATACTAATATAAAACTTGCTAAAGATCAAAATTTGCCTATAACTCCAGCAAAAGTTTCAGGTACTTGTGGTAGATTATTATGCTGCTTAAATTATGAATATTCAAATTATATTGAAGCCGCAAAAGGCATGCCACCAGTTGGTTCTGTTGTTATGACTTCTGATGGGTTGGGGAAGGTTTGTCAACTTAATTTCTTAAATGCAAAAATATATGTAAAACTTGAAGATGGAAAAATTAAAGATTATTTAAAAGAAAATCTTGAAATGGTTGATACTGATGTAAATATTGATATTGAATCTCCTTTTAATTATTCAAATCATAATGATGATATTGAAATTGATATTAAGCAACTTGAAGATGACCGAAATAGTTCTACAGGTAATGTTTAAGTATCTATAAATGATCTATAAAATAAGGTTTTATCAAACGTCATTTTATTAAATGATATTGTTTTATTTGAATTTGTAATCCCAAGTATTTTATAATCAATATTATTTATATCAAAAATTTCTTTTAACTCATTTTGTTTTGTTGTTGATATTAAATATCTAGGATTTGCACACTCACCAAATAATTCTTTATAATAATCATTTTTAAAAAGATTAAAAATTAAAGTTCCACTAAATCCTAATTTATTTTTAAGTAATCCTTTAAATAAAGCAGCGAACAATCCACCTGTATGAACAGGACTAATTGCATTTATAATATTTTTTTTATTTAAATCAAATATTATATTACGATACAATATTTCCTTGTTATAATTGACCTTATCAATTTTGCCACAAACTTTATCTTGCAAAACATATTGATAAAAACTTGCACCAATATTCATATTATCATCAATAGGTTCTCCAAGCAAAAATATTGTTTCATTATTTGAAAAACAATTACTTATAATTGTTTTATAATTATCTAAACAACCAACCATAGCAAAAATAACTGTAGGAAATATAGGTTTATTATTTGTTTCATTATACATTGAAACATTCCCTGAAACAACAGGTACATTCATTTTTTTAGAAATATTAGCCAATCCTTCAACAGATTTTACAAATTGATAACTTATATCTTTATTTTCAATATTAGCAAAATTTAAACAATTGGTTACCCCAACTGGATTAAAACCACGAGCAACAAGTTTTCTATAAGATTCTATAAATGATAGCTCGACACCATTTTTAGGTGAAAGATACACTTTCTGTGGATTAGAATCAATGGATACACCTAAAATATTATCTTTATCAATATAAATAGATGACACTCCACCACACATACTAGGTTCAATTATTGTTTTATTACCAACCGTAGAATCAAATTGCTCAAATATATGGCTTTTATTTTTAAAATTTGGATGTGAAAGAATTTTACATATATCATATTCTAAATCTAAATTATTATTATTATGTTCAAATTTTATTTTTTCTAAAATTTTAATATATTTTGGTTTTTTTACTTTTAATCTATACTCAAAAGCATTTGTTAATATATTTGGTGGTAATGATGCCAACAATTCATTATTAAAATAAACATTATATTTTTTGTCTTTTATGGTTTCACCAAATATAGACACTCCTATTTCATGTTTTTTTGCTATAGATAAAACTTGATTAATATTATAATCCTCAACAAGAATAACCATTCGTTCTTGAGATTCGGATAAAATAATTTCTTGTGGTGATAATTCATCTTGACGCAAATGGACTTTATCTAAGTATAGATTAACACCACAATGACCTTTTGACACGAGTTCAGAAGTTGATGAAAGAATGCCTGCAGCACCACAATCCTGAGATGCATAAACAAGTTTTTTATCAAATATCTCTTTTAATCCCATAATTAATTTTCTTTTCATAAAAGGGTCTGATATTTGAACTGATAGCTTATCATTTTTTTGTTCATCATTAATATCATCATTTAAACTTTTAGAAGCAAAAGTAGCACCATTAACCCCGTCACGACCTGTTGTTGAGCCCAAAATAACAACTTTCAAACCCGGTTTAGCATTTGATAATATAACATCATTTGGATTTACTACACCTAAAGCAAGAACATTAACAATTGCATAGTTATTATAGCAATCTAAAAATTGTGTTTCACCACAAACTGTTGGAATACCAATAGAATTTCCATACGTGCTTATTCCTCGAACAACTTCGTTAAAAAGATTTTCATTTTTTTTATTATCAAAATTACCAAACTTAATCGAATTACCAAGCAAAAGACATTTACAGTTTAATGTTAAAATATCTCTAACAATGCCACCAATTCCAGTAGCAGCTCCTTCATATGGACTTACTGCACTTGGATGATTATGTGATTCAAGTTTAAAAAATATATAATTATTATTACCAAACTTGACAGCACCTGCATTCTGATCTTGCATTATCACATTTTTATTTTTTAACTTTTTTAAATATCTTTTTGAATGTTTATAAGAGCAATGTTCACTTGTCATCGATGCAAATATCAATATTTCAAAATCATTTAATTCACGTCCAAGACGTTTTACTATAGTTTTATATTCCTTTTTTGTTAAAGTATATATATTTTTTTTCATTTTTTATATTTTTAGTAAAATATTTTCTTTAATAAATTCAAAAAATAACCTGCCATCTTGACTTTTTGAATATTCAAAAATAGCACGCTCAGGATGAGGCATTAGTCCAATTATACAATTATTATTATCATACAATCCTGCAATAAAATCCATTGAACCATTTATATTTTGATTATATTTTAAAAAATCCATTTTTTTTTCTTTAATAATTTTAAAATCATTTTTATTAGCATAAAAATTACCTTCAAAATGTGCTATTGGCAAATTTAAATTCAAATCCCAAGTTTTATAATTTAATTTTAAATTAACAGATTTTGAAATGAATTTATTGTTATTATTAAAAGTTAAAACACCAGGAAGTAAATTAGCTTCGCATAAAATTTGAAAACCATTACAAATTCCTAGCACTAGACCTGCTTTATTTTCAATGTATTCTTTTATTTTACATATAATAGGGCTAAATTTTGCAAGTCTTCCTGATGCTATATAATCACCAAATGAAAATCCACCAGCCAAAATTATCATTCTATAATCAAATAAATTATCAATATATTCATTATGAAATATATATGAACAATTAAAACCTAAAAATTTTAAAGCTCTGTATGTATCCTCTTCACAATTTGTTCCAGGGAACACAACAATCCCAACTTTCATAAAGTTTCAACCTCAAGAATATAATAAGTTTCAAGAATAGGGTTTATAAATACTTCTTCTATAATATTTATAGCTTTTTGTTTAGCTATATCTGCATCAATATCTTCAATATCAAACTCAAAATATTTACCTACAGAAACATTAGGACATTGATATTTTGAATTTATATTTTTTATAACAGTAGAAACAGCTTCTCCCCTAGCATCTTTTACACCATTTTTTAATTTTACTATTACTTTATATCTATATAACATATTATAATTATACCTATAAAAAATTAAAAATATAAAATATTAGACAAATAAATCTTATTTTTGTATTATAAAATAACGTGTAAATTAATTTTTGAGTGAAATATGCCCCGTAATGATAAAACTTTTTTAAATTTAATTAGATATTTAGATAATAAAGAATATAGTTATACTTGGGAAGAAGAAATTAAAAATAGTTATATAAATAGTTTACTAAAACATGCTTCTAAAAAAAATAATGGTCAAGATGGACATCCTGACTTAATATATATAAATGAAGAAAAAAAAATATTAATTTTACTTGAGTTAAAAACATCCATATCTCAACATGAAAATGCAAAATCAGACATTAAACATTATTTAAAATTTTTCAATAAATTTTTATATCCAAAAGATGTCATATATAATTTTAATTCATCATATATTCAAAACAGCTTGGTATTTTTTAAAAATTTTAATATATTTGGACTTGCTATTTCAGGTGATATATATTCTGAAATAAATAAAGTTGATACGTATTTAATAAAAGATGCCAACATTATTGATTTAAATATTTCAAGTATAAAAAATGAACAAGAATATGAGTATCTTATTCGTAATATAGATAAAGAAGAAGCTATAAAAAAAATAACCCAAGCTTCCACAAGAATAAATAATTTACTATATGATATAAAAGAAGATAAACGTCCTACATTATTGAGCATTTTATTAATATCATTATTTCCATCAACTAAAGTAAGAAATGATTTTATCGATGAATATGTAAATAAAGAACCTGCTGAATTATTTGATTATATAGAAATAATTATAAAAAAAATTCTTGGTACTTCAGGTGAAAATATTCCACTTGATAAAATTAATATAATTATTTCAGAAATATCAACTTTTAAAAATGAAAAAATTTTAATATCTCAAAATATAATAAAAACGATATTGGATATATTAAAAAATGATGTAATTCCATTATTTTATTGTTGTGAAAGTTATGATATTATAGGCAGATTTTATCAGGAATTTTTAAGATATGCAGGTATTGTGGATGTTCAATCAGGAATAGTTTTAACACCTGAACATATAACAGATTTATTTACTGAACTTGTACCAATAAAGAAAAATGATGTAATACTTGATTGTTGTTGCGGAACAGGAGCTTTTTTGGTTTCAGGGATGAGAAAGTTATTATCATTACAAAATAACGAAAATGACAAAGAACTTGTTAAAAGAGAACAACTTATTGGAAACGAAATAAAACCGCATATGTTTATTCTTGCAATATCAAATATGCTTTTTAGAGGTGATGGCAAATCAACTATATTTAACACAGATTTTTTTACAAAAGATTTTGATGATGAATTAGAAGAACTTAAAAATAACGGAATTGAACCAACTATTGGTTTTATAAATCCACCATACTCAGGTGGCTTCACAAACTATAAAGAACTTTCAAATTTTAGAAGCAATTCAAATAATAAAAATAAAAATAAAAAACCTTGGATGAAAGAAATTAGTTTTTTAACGAAAATGTGTAAAATATGCAGTAAATATGTAGTTATGATTGCACCACCTCAAACTTTTATGAGTGAGAAGGAAATTCGAAATGAGCTTTTGTTAAATAACACAATAAAAGCTGTTATCTCAATGCCAAAAGATTTATTTCAACCTAACGCATCAACAGGAAGTTCAATTATTGTAATACAAACACATGTTCCACATAATTTCAATAAAAAAATAGTTTTTTATAATTTAAAAGATGATGGATTTGAACTTGCAAAAAAACAAGGACGACGTGATGTATATCATAAATGGGATAAAATAAAACAAAATTTGTTAAAAAATATTGATGCACCATATTATAATAATGTAAAAAATGTTGATAATTATACGTTTTGCCACAATACCATAAAAAATAACTTTGAATGGAACATTCAAGCATATTCAAAAGTTGACTGGCAATGTCTTAATCAAAGTCATTTTGAAAAAACAATTAAATCTTATGTTATTTTTAAAGCTAAATATGAAATGGGAAAATTAATTGAAAAAATTGATGATACGGAATTATTAACATTATTTGAAACATTGGATAAATCTTCTATTATTAAAAGTTTTAATCAAAAAACAAAGTATAAAGAATATAAACTATTAGATATATTTGAGAAGCCATATGGTTGTAAAAAGAAAATAACAAAAAAAGAACTAAAAGAAGGAGATTATTTTTGGATTACAACATCAAACAAAAACAATGGCATAAGTGGTTTTCATTCTGAATTTTCAGAAATAGGTAATGCTTTTACAATTGATAGTGCAACAGATGGTAAATGCTTTTATCAAGAACTGCCATTTATTGGTTCAGATCATGTAGAAGTTCTTCGTATAAAAAAAGAGTATAATAATTTTTTAAATTTATATACTGCAAATTATTTAACAACAATTTTAAATTTTTATATTGACAAATATGCGTATGAAAGAAAAAGAGCACAAGAACGAATTATAAACGAAACACTATATTTACCTATAACTGATAGAGATAAACCTGATTGGGATTATATGGAAAAATTTATAAAATCATTACCATACTCAAGTAATTTATAATATATAAATTCCATATTTTATGGTAGAATTAAAATTATGATTGAATATAAATTTATAGCAAATAATTTAAATGATACAAAAAAGTTAGCTAAAAAATTTGCACAGTTTATGAAAACAGGAGGATGTGTTTGTTTATATGGTGACATTGGTGCAGGCAAGACTGCTTTTTGTCGTGAAGTTGCAAAAACACTTGGAGTAAAAGAAGAAATAACTAGTCCTAGTTTTGTTATTTTAAATGAATACAAAACAGGTATTGTGCCTATTTATCATTTTGATTTATACCGACTTGAAAATGAAGGGGTAAAATCAATATTTGATGAGTTAGAAGAATATACAAATTCAAATGTTGTTACTTTTATTGAATGGGCACAGTTTTCTAATTTAAAAACTCCATTTGAATGTATAAATCTTCAGATAAATTACCTTGATGAAACAAAACGCGAATTTATTTTTAAAACAGAATTTGAAAAATACAATTTTTTAATAAAAGGTATGAATAATAATGAAAATATTATGCTTTGATACAGCTTTAAATAAACTTTATATAGCATTAGGTGAAAATAATAAAATTTTATATTCCAAAATTATAGAAAATGAACATAATAATTTTGCAAGTGCAAAACTTAGTTCAACAATTGTGGAAGTATTAACCAAATTTTCATTAACATTAAAAGATATAGAAGCTATAGGTGTAAATATAGGCCCTGGAAGCTTTACAGGTATCCGTGCTTCTTTAACAATAGCAAAAGTTATTTCATCGCAGTTGAATATACCTCTTGTTGGGGTTAATTCCTTTGAAATTTTATCAAGTTTAAATAATAAAAATGAAAAAATATCAATAATACTTAATGCTAGAAAAAATAATGCATTTATTTCTATATTTGAAAACAATAAATGTATATTAGCACCCAAAATGGTAAGATGTGAAGATGTTATTAATTTAATAAAAAATACAAAAGTTATAACTGATGATAAGATGTCAAATATTATCTTAAATGCTTTAAATTATGAATTACATAAATTTGATTTAGGTGCCAAGTTACTTAAAATAACATATAAAAAACTTATAAATGAAAAACAGAATAACAAATTTTTATATGGCAATGTTATGCCATTATATTTACAAGAACCTTTTATAAGTAAACCAAAGACAATTATGGGAGGTGTGAAAAATTGATTTTTAGAGTGACCCCCAGTTGCATAAGCGGATTAATTTTATTCATATTATTTATATTATTTTTTAAATTATGGGTATTTTTATTTCTAATTATATTAATAATACCTTTTATAAAAAACTGTTATAAGGCATTAAAAGAATCAAAAGAAAAACAAGAACGTTTAAATTACCAACCAAAAGACGGAGAAACGTATAAGGTATGTCCATTTTGTTCAGCTAAACTAAAACGTGATGAGATATTTTGTTTTAATTGTAAACGCCATTTACCATAATTATATTTAATTATTTAGAAAATATAGAACCAGCTAGATCACAAGCTTTTCCTGCCAATTTTTTCCCTTGATCTTTAGCTACATCCTTAGCTACACTAACAGCACCGTCAAGAAAAGCACTACCAACATCACAAGCTACATCACCAATTTTTTTTCCAATAGATGTTTTATTTTGATTATTATTACCTTGATAATTATTATTATTTTGTGTTTGAATTTTCATTTTTTATCTCCTATCTTTACTCTTTTTTGTTATTATACCAATATAAAGTATATATATTTTATATAATTTCAAATATAATTAAATTTTTTACAAAATTTAACAAAATTTATAATATCTTTATATTAAAATAAAAGCAGCATATAAATTTGTAAAAAAAGGGAGTTTTTGATGTTAAGATTTGATTATAATAATGTAAAAGAAGAAGTTGTTGGTTTTGAAAATGGTCTAGATATAAAAGCAGCTTTTGAAAAGTATAAAAATCAAATTTTTAAAATCATAATGCATCTAAACTCTATAAAAGACAAACCTGGTGCAATGCTTCAATGGATGAATTTAGGATATAATGAAGAAACCGTATGGTATGTAAAAGAATATGCTGCACTTGTTGAAGGTAGATTTGATAATGTATTGGTTCTTGGCATAGGTGGTTCTGCACTTGGTGGTATGGCTGTATGTGAATCTTTATTACCTGCATACTGGAATTTACTAACCAAGGAACAAAGAAATAATTTACCAAAAATATTTTTTCTTGATAATATTGATCCTGACCAAATGAATGGTTTGCTTGATATTCTTGATTTAAAACGAACTATTGTTTGTGTTGTAACAAAATCAGGTTCAACAGCTGAAACTATGTCTCAGTTTATGATTATAAAAAAAAGGCTTGAAGAATTACTTGATGAAAATTACAGAAAAAATATTGTTGCAATTACTGACCAAAATATTGGTATATTACGTCAATTATCTGATCAAGAGGGGTATAAAACTTTTGTCGTACCAGATGATGTAGGAGGAAGATTTTCTGTATTTTCCGCAGTGGGTCTTCTCCCTTTTGCACTTGTTGGTATAGATATCGATCAACTTATGCAAGGGGTTAAGGATATGGATTTAGCGTTAAAAAATACTGATATATGGAATAACGTTGCTGCACAAAATGCTTTAATTCATTATTTACTTGACATTGAAAAAAATAAAAATATTTCTGTGATGATGCCATATTCAAACAAACTTAAGTATGTTGCTGATTGGTATATTCAGTTATGGGCGGAATCTTTAGGTAAAGAAGTTGATAAAAATGGTAATGTTGTTAATGTTGGTCAAACACCTATACGTGCAATTGGTGCTACAGATCAACATTCTCAAATTCAGCTTTTTAATGAAGGACCAAATAATAAAATAATCAACTTTATTCGTATAGATAATTTCAATACAACATTAGAAATACCTAAAATATTTGAATATACCGGTATTGGATATTTAGGAGGTAAAACAATTAATTATCTTTTAAATGCCGAAGCTGATGCTACTAAAGTTGCTTTGACTGATTATAAACGCCCAAATGTAACAATAACTTTAGACAAAATAGATGCTTATCATATCGGTCAGCTTTTGTATATGCTTCAAGTTCAAACAGCTATTGCAGGTGAATTATATAATATTAATACATATAATCAACCAGGTGTTGAGCAAGCAAAAAATTATACTTATGCTCTAATGGGTAGGGTAGGTTATGAAGACTCTCGTCAAATTCTTGAAAAAAAAATGAATACTTAAAAATTAATTGGATTTTTAAGCATTATAATTGTCAAAACTAAATCTTGTCTAATAAACATCATTGTAATCTATATAACTCTTATTTGATATACTCAATTAGTACATAAATTTTGAGCAATGTTGTCTATATATTGAGTCTTTTTACATTTTTCCTTTTCCAAAATTAATTACATTATTTTTTATTTAATATTATCTATTCCTAATCATTAATAAAATTATTAAAATAAATTTTTTTAATTTTATATAATCAATTTTTTTTAGAAACTCTTTTTTATTCATAAAAATTTTTAAAGTTGTATAAGATAAAATTTAAACAAGAGATAATTATTCCTTCCCATCTTTTTAAAATATATCCGTAAATACAACAATATATAAATTATCTTATTATACTTTTCATTATAATTTATTTTATATTTAAATTATAATGAAAAGTAATAAAAAGTTAACTATAGTTTTTAGAACAATAAATATAGTTTTAAAAATTTTTAAGGTAATACCAATTAATTTTATTACGAATATAATCACCTATTTGATTTTGCTTAATACTTGGTTCAAAAGGAAGACAAATAATATCAATTTTTCCTATATTTTGAGCATTTAAACTTGTTTTTTTAATAATGCCATTTTGTATTTTTTTACCTATTTCATAATGCGTATCCCAATCATTGGGTTTTAAATTATATAGTTTACATAAAAATGCAACATGAGAACACATTTTTTCAAATTGAATCTTAATAATAGGATAATTTCCAACATTTTGATTATTTATAAATCCTGCCATAGCACATAAAGCAACACCTATTCTACCTGTATTCATACCACCAACATGTGGAGCATATTTTCCATCATTGCAATTAAGATTATCATAAGGTTTATAAATTCCCTCAACAACATTTGAAGTTTTATCTTTTATTTCATAATCATATAAATAATGATAACTTTTCTTATCAATAGAATTAGCATTATACGTTCCAGCAGTCCAATGAATAATTCCACCTTTATATTTAGTCATTGTAAAACCTCCATTTTATACAACTTATTATTATAACAATTTTTATATGATCCAAAAAGCAAATTTTACTCTTTACAATTAAAATTATCCTATTGGAACGTTTTTGGATTAAATTTTAAATTCCAATTTGTTAAAATATACAAAAATATACAATTTCTAACCGTTTTGTCATTTTTTTGATATGATAAACTATATAAGTAAGATAAATAGACTATATGAGGTTTTATGCGATATTTTTTATTATTTATGATTTTTATACTAAGTCAATCAACATCTTACGCAGTAAGAATAGATGAAACAATAGATAAAATATTTGCCCCAGTTTCAGATTTTCTTTCTGGAGTTGTTTTTTATCCTATAGAAATATTTGGAGCAAAGATACCAATAACAATATTATGGATACTGATAGGTGGTTTTTTCTTCACAATATTTTTTAGATTTATCCCTATATGGGGTTTTATACACTCATTAGGTTTAATATTAGGTTTTAAAAAAGACAAAGAAATTGATGGTAATAATGCAAGTGGTGAAGTTTCATCATTTCAAGCATTAGCAACAGCGTTATCAGGGACTTTAGGTTTAGGTAGTATCGCAGGTGTTGCCGTGGCAATATCTATTGGTGGACCTGGAGCTACTTTTTGGATTATTGTTGGGGCAATACTTGGAATGTCTTTAAAATTTGCAGAAAGTTCTCTTGCTGTAAAACACCGTCGTTTTAACGAAGATGGAACAATTTCAGGTGGTCCTATGCATTATATAGCTTATGGGTTAACAAAAAAAGGCAAAAGAAAATTAGGTGAATGTTTAGCTATTGTTTTTGCGATATTTCTTCTTTTAGGTTCACTTGGTGGAGGCAATATGTTTCAAGCAAACCAAGCTTGTCAACAATTTATTCATATGACTGGTGATGAAAATAGCATTTTTGCAAGTCATGTTTGGATTTGTGGACTTGCTATCGCTGTTTTTGTTGGAACTACTGTCATTGGCGGAATTAAAAGTATTGTTAAAGTCACAGAAAAAATAGTACCCTTTATGTGCTTATTATATATTCTTTTAGCAGGTACTGTTATCTTAATGAATTTTACTCATATCCCTGAGGTTATATTAACTATTATAAAAGAAGCTTTTATACCACAATCTATATATGGTGGTATTGCAGGAACTATAATTATTGGATTAAGACGTAGCGTTCAATCTAATGAAGCTGGAACTGGTTCTGCACCAATTGCTTATGCAACTGTTAAAACAAAAGAACCTATTTCTCAGGGAATGGTATCTTTGCTTGAACCATTTATCTCTGGTTGTATGTGTACTTTAACTGCTTTCGTTATCATTTTAACAGGGAGCTACAAAAACTATTCTCAAGGTATTTCTGGAATTGAAATTACTTCTTCTGCTTTTTCTGGACAAGTACCTTATTCTGATTATCTATTATCTCTTGTTATTATATTATTTGCTGTTTCTACTATTATTTCTTGGGCATACTATGGTCAAAAAGGTTGGACATATTTATTTGGAGAAGGTAAAAAAAGAATATTAATTTATCAATTCATTTTTTGTTCTTTTATTATTATAGGTTCAAGTATGAACTTGAGAAGTATTGTTGATTTTACTGATGCAGGTATGCTTGCAATGAGTATTCCAAATATTATTGCCATATATTTTTTACTTCCCGATTTAAAAGAAGATTTAAAAGAATATTGTAAAAAACATAATATAAATAACAAATTTATCAATGGTTGGTTTAGAACAAATCAATCATCTCAAGAATATTTAAATAAAGAAAAAATAAATGTTTAAAGCTCATTATATGTTTTAAAATGAATTTTTGCAACATTTTTTAAATCTTCTTTATTGTATTTTTTAATAAACTCGCGTCCAGCTTCAAGTGTAAGTTTTGAGGCACCTTTTGGAAAATTTATACCAAAATTTAAAGACAAACTTTCAATTTTTTCAACAAATGCATTTCTTGCCAAAACAGAAGCACAAGCAACTGCAATATCTGTTTCTGCTTTTATTTTTTGTTCTAAAATAATATTTTTCCCATTTTTCATTAAAGCATTTTTAATTAAACTTTCATCTGCAAACTTATCAGACAATGCATATTCACAAGGATACTTATTGAGTATATTTTCGATAACTCTTGCATGACCCCATGCAAGTAGTTTATTTAAATTTTTAAATTTTAAATATAACTCATTATATTTTATAGGAGAAATCATGACAATTGACCAAATAGAATGCTTTTGAATTATTAAACTCATATCCTTAATTATTTTATCAGTAATTTTTTTGCTGTCTTTTATTCCCATATCAATAAACATTTGTTTGTTATCTTCATTTACACAAACACCTGCAATAACAAGTGGGCCAAAAAAATCACCTTTCCCTGACTCATCAACACCAATATAAGCACTATAATTTTGGTTTGAAGTTATATTCTCAAATGTTTTTTTATTTGTTTCTTTAAATGAAACCGAATCATAAGTTAAATTTACATTTTTAATTTCAAACTCATTTATTAAATCTTTAACAACATCATAAATATTGCTCCCCTGAATAACAAATTTACCACTTTGATAAAAAACAGCTTTAAATTTAGAACTTTTAGCTGCAAATATAGCATATTGTTGAGTCTCAAAAATTACATCATAATTTGATAAAAAAGTTTTTAATTTATTTTCATTATTTAAATTAAATTTATAAGAAAACACATTCATTTTAATATAAACCTTACTATTTATATATATTTTTATAATTCCAATATGAAGCAAAAACTTTTCTCACATAATGTTTAGATTCAGGATATGGTATATTTTCAACAACTTCGTCAAAATCATTATTATTTGTATATTTTTGCCAAGTTTTAATATTATTGTGTCCACCATTATACCCTGCTATAGCATAAAGAATATTGTCATTATATTTGATAATATAATTTAAATATGCAGTACCGAGTTTCAAATTATCATCAGGATTATATAAAGAATTATAATATAATTTATAATTTTTAGCAGTAAAATATGCAGTTGTTGGCATCAATTGCATTAATCCAATAGCACCTGAAATGCTTTTCGCATTGCTATTAAAATGGCTTTCTTCTTTTATTAAAGATATTACAAGATATGGATCTAAATTCCAAATAGAACTATATGCATTTATTTTGGCAGCATAATGAAGAGGGTAAACTAATTTATAAACTTCATCATAAAATAATGGCTTTACCTCAAGCTCATCAAATGCAATTTTTGCTAAATTAACAGAACGTACATAATTACCTTTCTTGTAACTAATCCAACTATCAATAAACTTAGTGTCAAAATCCACTTGTTCAATAAGTGAATAATCATCTAAATCAATTATTTTCATTACTAATGCCATATCACTTGGACTCAATTTTGTGTAATTTATAGGAAACTGAGGATTTATAATTTTTTCGCTTAACTGTTTATAATTTCTTCTTAATTTAACATCATTTCTATTATTCAATTTACTATTTGCTCTGAATGCATAATAACTATTTGGGTATTTTGTAATTACATCTTTAAAATAAGAATTTGCATTTGAATAATTTTTTTCAATTAAAGATAATTTACCAAGCCAAAACAATATTCTTGGACTTGCTTGGGTATTATTATATAAATCTACATGTTTTAAAGCATATATTTTTGCTGTTTTATAACTTTTATTTTTATAATAATACCAAAATATTTCCCACAAAGATTCAGATGCAAAATTACCATTTTTAAAATCGTTAAAAATTTTGAAATAATATTTTAAAGCACTTTTTTCATTTTCATATTTTGCAAGATTAAATAAAACATAATCCATACCACATTTTGTTGGATTTTGCTCAATAATCTTTTGAGCTGCTGTCCAACCATTTTTTTTATTATGAAAAAGAGAAATATAATTTTCAATAGCATCATATAAAACATCTTGGTCAATATTACAATTTGTATTTTTTAATCCTTTCTCAAAGATTTTTTTTCCTTCAATATAATGATTTGTTTTTACATACGATTGTGCCAAATATGGCCAAATCTCTGTATCTTTTGATTGTTTTAAATAATATAAACAATCATTGTATCGGTTATTTTTATATGAAGAAATGCCAATAATTTTTTTATTTTCACAACTTAATGGAAGATCAAGTTTTTTTATTTCTTTTAAAACATTAACGCTTAATTTTCCATCAGGTGCCATACTTATGTATTTAACAAAATAAATTAAAGAATTAATTTTTGGTTTTAGATGTATTATTTCATTTATTAAACCTAAATAATAATTGCCAGCAATCCCAAAATCAGTTTTAGGATATTTTTTAACTAAATTATTAAACGTCTGATATGCAAATTTATATTCTTTGTTTTTATAATATGATAAACCCAAATAATAGTATGCTTTTGGTGTTAGTATAGTGTCAGGAAACATTTTAACATATTTCAAATAATAATAAATAGCCGTATTAAAATCATTTAATTTATAAGCATTTTGAGCCTGATGAATTATAGCAAATTTATATAGTGGACTATATTTAGGAATTTTTGAAAAATTATAATATGCGTTTTGATAATCATCATTTTGTTCAAAATTAATTCCTTGTTTATAAATTTTATAGGCTTTATTGGTAAAATCAAAATCTTTAAAATGCAAAACTACATATAAAATAGTTATACAAATTATTATAAATAAAAATAAATTTAATTTTTTCATAACATCTTCAAATCATAAACTATATACAAAAAAGAACTATTCTATAATTTAACCTGTAATATAATTGCCATATTTTATAAATTATTTAATTACTAAGATATGGATGGAATAAATAAACAAAAAATAAGATTAGACATAAACAAGCTTAAATTTATAAATCCTAGACTTAAAAAAAACTCAAGAAGTAATATTATAAAAAATTATATTTACCTAAATGAGTTTAGAAATATCTTAGGCAAAAACTACTCAGCATAATCGAGTTGAAGTTGTTCATTTGAACTATTTGGAAGCTGACTAAGACTAACCTGAGTTTGATAATTTTGTTTATGTTTTGTTAAATAAATTTGTCCATTTTTAACCACTTGTTGAATTTGAGTTAAATCAGTTTCCAAATTATTTAAAACTTGCTCAGCATAGACTTCAGCACCTTCTCGTATTTTAGATGCTTCATCCAAAGCTTGATTACGAATTGTTTCTGCCTCATCCAAAGCACGGCGTTTAATATCTTCACAATCAGAAATAACTTGTTCTCGTATTTTTTGTGCTTCTACTTGAACAGCACGTAATAATTCAGACTCACTTAAAACTCGACCAGCTTCATTTTGAGCATCTGCAATTATTCTATCAGCTCTTTGTTGTGCTTCAAGTTGAATTTCATCTTTACGCTTTAAAAGCCTTTCAGCTTCACGTATATCTTCAGGTAGAGCATCATGTATCCTGTCAAGTAATGTTTCCATAGCTTCGCTGTCAATCATTACTTTTCCAACAAGACGAAAACCTGTATCAAGTATATAATTCGCTCTATCTAATAATTCTTGAACTCTTATTTGTGTCATTTTTTTTATTACCTCTTTGACTTATATTTTATATTTTATATTTTATTTTTTATTTTTATCTTTTAAATAATCACAAACACATTTTGGAACAAACTTAGAAATATCTCCACTCATCATATGTATTTCTTTGACAAATGATGATGAAATAAAATTATATTTAGGTTTTGTGATTAAAAACACAGTATTAATACTTGAATCCAAAGCTCTATTATTTTGAGATAATTGCATTTCATATTCAAAATCTGATACAGCTCGCAATCCACGGATAATAACTTCTGCATTCATTTTCTTTGCAAAATCAATAGTCAAACCTTCAAAATAGTCAACTTCAATATTATCAATATCTTTAACCGTTTCTTTTATTAACATTATACGTTCATCAATTGTCAAATAACATGACTTTTTAGTGTTTTTTAAAACAGCAATTACAACTTTATCAAAAATACAAGCAGCTGTTTTTAAAACATCAAAATGACCTAAAGTAATAGGATCAAAGCTACCTGGATATATTGCCGTTTTTATTTTCACTATTTAATCCCCACTTAATCTTCTATAGTTTTACTCACTTTATTTAATTATATTATAACCATTTTTTTACGTAAAGAAATTTACTTAAATTTATTATTTTTTGTTAATTTATTGTAAAATGATGTAAATCAAAACATTAAATTTATATTTTACAAAAAAAATGTTACAAATCTTCATACTAGGATTAAAATTATTGGAATATTTTTTATTTAAGTGTAATCTATAATAAATATGGAAAATGTTATGTTAAATAGAAATGATGCTACAATGTATAATAATATTGAAATAACAGCAAATGACTCACAGTTTGCTCAAAAATATACAATAAATATTGAGGATGAATTTTTAAGAAAAAAACTTTTTTATGCACTTTCAATTACTTCATCTTTAAAAAATTTTTTAAATAAAAATGGCTTTTATTTTAATATTAATGATTCACTTTTTCAAATACCTCAAATTATTGAGAATTATGAATATGTTGATATTTATTCAAAAAATTTACCGATACAAATTGCATATACATTTGAAAATGATATAGCTGTATCCATACCAAAAGTTCACTTTGAAGCATCTATTGAACCTAAAATGTATATTGTTGCTAAACTACATTCTAGCTTAACGACATTTGATTTAATTGGTACGATTAATACTAATTTTCTAAATAAAATAAATGAAAATAATAATTATATTTATGTCGATACAACAAGCCTAAATAACATCGATAATTTAGAAAATGATATTGATAAATTTATTGAAGATTATGAAATAATTAAAAATTGTGAAATTTTTAATCACGTTAAAACTAATTTTATAAGTTTGATTGATAAAAATTTAACTGTAACAGAGATTGTTGATTTAATTAAACATTTATCAAAATGCCCTAAATGTCGTCAACAACTTTTATATTATTATAAGTTTGAATCTATAATTCGCAATAGCAAAATTGAGAATGATTTGATAGATGAAATAGATAAATTTATAAATAATCCTAATTATGTACATATTAATGATGAAAAAGTTAATATTAATGAAGAAGAAGATTTTAAAAGTAATGATGTACATAATAAATATAATTACGAAAATAAAGTAGAAAATGAAATTAATAAAGATGTTGTTAAAACTGAAGATGATTTAGAAAATAACTCTTATGAAAATAATTTTGAAGAAAATCAAGAAAAAAAACAAAATATTGATGAATTTCTCAACAGTAATGTGAATGAACAAATCAATCAAACAAATTATGTTGAAACAACAACTACTGAAGATAATTCAAAATTAAATTTATTATATAACGAAAATCAAACAATTAAAGAAAATATTGACGAAATTGAAAATATTAATGAAAATAATTTATCAAAAACTAGTATAAGAAAAATTATTATTTTTCCTATCATTTCCATTCTTATGCTTAGTTTTTTAGGTTATTTGGGTTACACACAATATTTTAAGCAACAAGAAGGTTATAATGAAATAAATAATAAATATATTGTTCAAAATATTCCGCCTGAAAATGCTCAAATAGATAATAAAAATGCTAAAACTCATGAAGTACTAGTTCCTCGTCCCTTAAAACTCTCTCAAATATCTTGGGAAGCACCTGAGATAGTTTTAAAAACGCCTATTTATAACAAATATCTAATCGATGTAGGGAAAAATCTTAAAATAAATTTACAAAATAAATTTATTGAATTAAAAGAAATGGTCTATCAAACCAAGTTCCAATTACAAATATTAATTGATACAAATGGAAGTATTGCTGATATAAAAATAATTCAAGCTAGTGGGAATGAATTAATTGATGAACTCATTATTTCAACAACAAGACAAACCTTAAATTATATAAAACCACCAATGGTCGATACAATAAAAGAACCATTAATTTTAATTTTAGAATTTGAATTTTAAAATTTATGTTATAATATAACAATATAAGGGTCAAATTATGGGGAATTGTAAATGGTCACATCTTCAGCTATAGAAAATCAAGTTAAAATTATTCAACAATTAATTCGTAATAATGAAAAATTTATAGGAAATGAAGATTTATTTGAAGATTTTACAAATGAAGCATATTCAAAACTTCATGTTTTTATAAACTCAATAAAAGACTTAACAAAAATAGAAGGTTATGCATCTAAAATAGTAAACACATCTATGCTTTCTGTTCTAAAACGTAAAGAACGTTTAAAACGTATAAATCCAAATTTCGTATCGATTAAAACAACACCTATTGATGTATCAAATGTTAACGAAGTTATTAAAAATTCTGATTTAAAATATGAAGATAAAATAATATATGAACTTATTGACCCAAGATTTTCTTATATATCAAAAACTGAAGATAAAGAACTTTTAAAATCGATTTTAAATTCAGTTATTTCGATTAATAAAGATTATCCAAATGAACAATATTTAAAATTATATAAACTTCGTTTTATCAACAAAAAAACTCAAAATCAAATATCCTTTGAATTAAACATTTCTCAGGATGAGGTTTCAAAACGTTTATTAGATTTAGAAAATTTAGTCAAAGTATATATAAATTAGATGTTTTTATTAATATTGACAAATTTATAATGTAACATTTAAAATAATAATTATTAAATAGCATAAAAAGGGTGAAGAGAGGAAAGAATACATGAGTAAAAAGTTAACTAATTTATTATTGGTTCAAATAGCATTAATTTTAATTGGAAGTAATATAGCATATGCTGATGGTATGTCACTTGAACCAATAGGTGTTGAATCGACTTATAATGTACCTGCTATAAAAAATGTTTCATCAAATACAACAAAATCAGGTAGTGTTCGACAAACTGATAATTTTCAAAGTGCTTTATTCAAACTTGATTCAGCACAAGTTGAAATGAGAAATAATTTAGTTGATTTAAAAACTAAATATCAAGATGTTGACTCAAAATATCAACTTATAAAACAAGAACGTCAATTGTTGAAAAATGAAGTTAAAGCTTTGGAAAAACGAATAAAAAATATTGATAAAACTAAAGAAAATATACGCAAAAATATGGGTGAATAATTTTTATAAATTTGCTTGATTTATAATATTATTAATTTGTTTATCAAATGCTGTAATATTACGTGATTTTACTTTTGCAATAACCTGATTTAAAATATACATACCTTTTTCTTTTGTTTGAGGATTAATAATATATATTCTTGATAAAAGAATTTTAAAGTTGATGGTTAGTATAATTAGTGTGTCATCAACTTTTTCAATATCTGGAAATATCTCAAGTATTAAGGACTTAGCTTCTTCAAGTTTATTATTATTTACTTTATTTAACGCACTTAAATAAAATGCAAGTAAATTTATATTTAATAGACCAAATTGATTGGATTTATCAATAACATCCATAAGAATATTATCAGTAATATTATGATTTCCAGCATTACTATGTAACATCGCAGCCACCAAATCAAGAATATAATTTAAACTTATGCTATCTATTTGTCTTGCAAGTTCTTTTGTTTCATTTATTATCTGAGAATTATTAATAGAATTTGATGTTGAATAATCTAAAACAATTCGATATAAATTTGTTAAAATTTTTCCAATAGGTGTTTTAATATTACTTGCTATTTTTGCAAAGTCATTATTCAAAGTTCCTGTCATAAATAAATTTTCAATTAAATATAACAAATTAAATTCATCAGTATTTCCGCTGTAAAATGCTTTAACTTTATCTATTTTTTCATTTAAATCATCTTTTAAGCTAAGAATAGATTCAAGAAGATAATATATAATACATATATTTAATATTCTATGATAATTTTTTCTTCCCCCAAAGGCATCATAGGCTTTTTCTTGGTTATCTACATTTAAATTAATAATGACATCTTCAAATATCTTAGAAGAAGCCTCAATTTGACCTAATTCAAATAATATTTCAACTTTTTTTAATACTAAAAGAAACATATTTGGATTAAAGTTAATAGAGGACATATTATAATCTTTATTTACCATACGAGCCAATACTTCATTTAGATAGACGTAAGAGTCATAATAATTTTTTAAACTATAGCAGGTGTTATAAGCAAAATAATATAATGTTCTTACTAAATCTACATTATCACTATTTTTAAAACGATTTATAGCCTGTTCAAGAACATCAACTATAAGTTCCGGATTCTTAATAAAACAAGTTGAAATTAAACTTAACATAATATTATTAATTGCTGCATCATTTTCACTTATATTTTGTTCTTCCAAACCAAACATAAATTCTTTTTGTAAACGAGCGAATATAGAATAATCTCCAAATGATAAACCAACTGTAGAAACATGTTCAAGACCGTTATAATAAAAATCATCACCTTTGTCAAACATAATAGGATGAAAAGGTGGTAAATACATTTTAAATTTTTCAATTTGTTTTTTACGATTTATAATTTCAGGATATTCATTTTGAATATGCTTAATAAGTTTTTGATAATATTTTTGATTGGCAACATAAACGATATCATCTCTAATAGTTATAAAATCTCTATCTTCAAGTAACATCAAAAAACGTTCTTCTTTTACACCGAATCCTCTTAAGTAAGCTTTACGAATACCAAATTGAGCAAACAACAAAAATACCCATACTTCAAAAAATTCATTCATTTTTGCAAGATATAAAATTTTGGTAAATAATAAGTTATTAATAGATGATGGAATTTTTACAAAATTACTTTCATCAAAAAACCATTTACCTTCCATAAAAGTTAGAACATTTGTCTCACGAAAATATTGCATCAAATTTTTCATATAAAATTTTGATTTTTGTATTTCATTTTTTAATTTAGGTAAATAATATTGTATACCTTCAATATCATTTAATAAAAATTCTTTTGCTAAATCATCAAAATCATCTGAAACTAAATCAAAATGAAATACATTTTCCTTATTTAACAAACTTGGTAAAATATTAAAAAACTTACATCCATTATTAATTGAAAATAATATATTAAAGTTATACTTAGCTTTTACTTCAAATAATTTTTTAAAAATTTTTAATGAACCTTCATCTACAAAATTAAAATCATCAATCATTATCATATAGTTATTATTTATTTGTACAAAAAAATCAATTATTTTTGAAAGTAAAGTCTCATAATTTTTATCAAAATTATCATTTTCATAAGGCATTAAATTTAAAATTGATTTTATATGTTCATCAATACCTTCCAATTTTTGAGGCATTGAGAATGCTTCTATTTCTGTTAATTTATAATAAGTTTTTATTATTTCTCTTATTGTATAAAAAGGAAATCTTGGATTATTTTTATAACATTGTACTTTAATGATGTTTTTTTTACTTAATTCATCGAAAAAAATATTATCAATACTACCTAAATGATTAGGGTATTTTAGAATAAATATATTACCTGAATTAGTTTCTTTGATTTTATTTTCAATAAAATCACATATTTTAACCGAACCCAAACGAAGAAAACTTGCTTTCGTTTCAAATATTTTAACTTGATTATTTATTATATTTTCATTAAATTCACTATTTTTTTGAATTTTTTGTGGAATTTTTATAAAATCATCTGAAACTTTTTCAACATCTTTAACTTTAGATAATTTTAAATTTAACAGATGTTTAATAATTAGAAGATAGAAACTACATCTTTTATTTTTAATTAAAATATTTTCATAAGATGTCACTTTATATTTATCAATAATATCTATATATATTTTTTTATCAAGTAAAATCTTAATTTGAGAATAAGCAGAAGTTTTATCTTCAACAACATTTAATTGTGCTAAATCTTTTATTTTTTCTATAGCATCTGTTTTATTATCACTAGTTAAATTCATATAAAACTTGATATATTTACCTTTTAATTTATAGAAATCGACATTAATATCCATAAGTTTTTGAGAAAACTTAACAACAAAATCTAAAGCATTTAAATATAAATGCTTATCAGCAAAAATAGTTGTAAAAATAAAAAGGATTATACCCTTACCACTTTTTGAGGATACTTTTACACCATCTAAAACAATATTTTGTCCTAATGAAACAAATTTATTTACCATTTTTACAGCTTGTTGTTCATTTTTCAACAAACCTGAAACTTCTTTGTAATTGCCTATTCTAAGATATAAATAAAGTTTCTTTTTTAAAGAATTTCCAATATTTGCCATTAAATTACCCGTAAACTATAAAATTATTATATCATAATTTCAAGTTATTGCTCATCATTTGAAGTTTGTTGTACAATTTGAACTCCAAATCTTGTACGGAATAAATATTTTATTGTTTCTCTTTGTATTTCACACATCATATTATTAAACAAATCATAAGCTTCTCGTTTATATTCAATTAATGGGTCTTTTTGTCCATACGCACGAAGTCCAATACCATCACGAAGCATATCAATGTTGTGCAAATGGTCAATCCACTTATTATCTACAACACGAAGAAGGATATCTTTTTCAATATTACGTAAAACATTATTTTTAGAATTTATTTCCTGTAGTTTGGGATTTTCTTCTGTTTCATATTGAGTTATTATATCATTATAGAAATTAACAGTATCAACTTCTAGTTTTTTATAAGCATTTATTGCAATTTCTTTTAATTTTTCATATATTTCATTATAAGTTAATGTACTTATATCATCAAATTTAAGTTTATTTTCATCACGATTAATTGTCACATAAAACTCATTTAACATCATTTCAAGCTCATCTGGAATATACTCAACGGGCTGCATATGTGGTGACATATAAGCTAACATAATACGTTCAACTTCTCTTTCAAGCATATAAATAATATCTTCTTGGAGATTTTCACCTTTTAAAACTTTTCTTCTTTGTTTATAGAATTTTTCTCTTTGTATATTCATAACATCATCATATTCAAGCACATGTTTTCTTATATCAAAATGATGAGTTTCAACTTTTTTCTGTGAAGCTTGAATTTGTCTTGTTATTAAAGGAGATTCAATAGCCATATCTTCTTCAACATTTAAAGTATTCATCAAGTTGATAACATGTTGCCCTCCAAAAATACGCATAAGATTATCTTCAAGAGAAAGGAAAAATCTTGTTGACCCAGGATCGCCCTGCCTAGCTGCACGACCACGAAGCTGATTGTCAATACGACGTGATTCGTGACGTTCCGTACCTATTACATGCAAACCACCTGCTGATACAACTTTTTTATGTTCTTCTTGAGTTATTTTTTTCATTTTATCAAAAATGCTATTTGCAACTTCATTATAATTTTGAGCATCTTTTGACAGATTTTGTTTTTGTATTTCTTCAATAGCCAAATATTCTGCATTTCCGCCAAGCAAAATATCAGTCCCACGACCAGCCATATTTGTGGCTATTGTAACCGCACCATATCTGCCAGCTTGAGCAATAATATATGCTTCTTTTTCATGGTGTTTTGCATTTAGAACTTGATGTTCTATACCGCGTTTCTTTAACAATGTAGATATATATTCTGATTTTTCAATACTAACAGTCCCAACCAAAACTGGACGTCCAAGTTTTTTCATTTCAATAATTTCATCTACAACACTTTTATATTTTTGTTTTTCTGTTTTATAAATAATATCAGGCAAATCTTTTCTAATATCACATTTATTAGTCGGTATTTTAGTTACATTAAGATTATATATTTTCCCAAATTCAGCTTCTTCTGTCATTGCAGTACCTGTCATGCCTGAAAGTTTAGGGTAAAGTCGAAATAAATTTTGGAATGTAATCGAAGCTAATGTTTGTGTTTCGTCTTGAATTTCTACATTTTCTTTTGCTTCAACAGCTTGATGAAGTCCATCAGACCAACGACGTCCTTCCATAAGACGACCAGTAAATTCATCAACTATCATAACTTCGCCATTATTAACAACATAATCAATATCTTTTTGAAATATTTCTTTAGCTTTTAATGCTTGAAGCAAATGATGAGCATGTTGGGTTTCAATATTAAACAAATCATCAATATTTAACAATTCTTGAGCATGGTCAATACCTTCTTCTGTTAAAATTACATTTTTATTTTTTTCATCAACCTCATAATCAATATCACGTTTTAACTGAGGAGCTATTTTTGCCATAAGCTTATACAAATCAGCGCTTTGCTCTAGTTTTCCACTTATAATTAGTGGTGTTCTTGCTTCGTCAATTAAAATAGAATCCACTTCGTCGATAATTGCATAATTATATGGCCTTTGCACACATTGTTCAATTGAAGGAGCCATATTATCACGCAAATAATCAAATCCAAATTCATTATTTGTGCCGTATGTTATATCACAATCATAAGCTTTTTTCTTACGTTCAAATTCTGTTAATCCATCATTAAATTCCTCGTTTCTATCAGATGAAAGTATCGTACCAACAGTTAAACCTAAAAACTTATAAATTTTTCCCATCCATTCACTATCGCGTTTTGCAAGATAATCATTAACAGTAATAACATGAACACCTTTACCTGTTAAAGCATTTAAATATGCACTTAATGTTGCAACAAGAGTTTTTCCTTCACCTGTTCTCATTTCAGCAATATGACCATTATGTAAAAAATAAGCCCCAATTAACTGAACATCATAATGACGCATATTTAAAACTCGTTTACCAGCTTCACGAACTGTTGCAAAAGCTTCTGGGAGTATATCATCAAGTGCTTGCTTTTCATATTGAATATCTATTTTTTTATTATCAGACTTTTTTCTATTATTTAACAAATTCTTAAATTCTTGAGTTTTTGCTTTCAATTCTTCATCAGTTAATTTTGAAAACTCATCTTCCAATGCATTTATTTGTTCAACAATTGGCAAAACCTTTTTTACTTTTCTCTCATTTGGATCACCTAAAACTTTACTTATAAAATTTATCATATCTTTTACACTCTATCCTAATTGTATAACTTAATTTTATTTTATCATAAAAATAACAATTAGTTTTTTATATTATACATTTGGACAATTATATGATTAAAATAGCTAAAATCCATACAAAAGTGAATATTGCTGATTAAATACGGACAGAGGTAATATAAGAACTTTATCTGGTGCATTTGATTCAAATATGTGAACTTCTTTTGTTTTTGAATTATAGTATCTTACTACTGAAAAATGAGAATTATGTATATCAATACCATTATATTTATATTTTTCTTCATTCCCATTAACTTTAAACTCATCACGTCCTACAACAATTGATTTTCCTTCATTTATCATTGTTGTTAGTATTTGTGATATTTCATCATCAGACTTTGAATTTTTTGTTAGTAAATTATTTTCATAATTATGATATCCTTTTAAATAATAAGAAGTTTTTTTGGAGTTAAATAAAGTATTTGCAACTTCATATATTGTTCCACCATCAAGTATTGAAGCATAAGTTTTATCTTTACCATCAATATATTTTCCACTTAGACTTATGATTGTATTAAATTCTTTATCTAATTTGTTATCTTTTTGTGCATAATCTTTTATAGTATTTTCGATATTTTTATCCGGTTGAATATTTTTATACCCATTTTTAGCACGTTCATATAAACGATGAAGTGCATATGCTTCTTCAAACATTTGATAGCCCATACTACTATCTAGTAATTCATGCTGATTATTTAAAAGTTTGGGTTTCCCATTATTATCTTTTAAAAATTTAACTTTAAAACCATCTTTAAATGTAAATATTATAAATTTTTCATCTTCACTAAACATCTGATAAAATTCACATCTATGTTTTGGATTATTTATTATAGCATTAATTGTTCCAACTAAGTAACAATCAGATATTTTTTGAGAAATCATTTTCTTGTCTTTAAACATATGACAAAAAGTTTTGCTTGATAAGTTTATCGAATATCTATTTCCAAGCTCATTTTCAAGTCTTATATTATAAGAATCTTCTGTAATTACTTTATCTTTTATATATTGTTCTTTATAGTCAACATAAAAACATTTAGGATTAAGATTACATTCCTTAATTTCTTTTAAAGACTCAATCAAATCATTTGTTCTATTAGCTTTTATAAAGAATGCTAAATCTTTATCATTCTTTAAAGCTTGTCTTTTTTTTAATAAATCAAGCTTAGCTTCAAGTTTTTCTATTTTATAATCAAGGATTTCATTAAATTTAATTTTTGTATTTTCATCTTTAATCTTACAAGCAGCTTCAAAAATCTGTTCTACTCCCCCATATGGAGTTAATGGTATTTGGGTATTATAAATAGAATTAAGCTCACGTATTTTACGTCGTATTTTAATTTTTTCTTCTAATTTAATTTTTTCTGTTTCACTAATTTCCCTATTTTTAAAAGCACATTCAATATATTCAATCTCTTTTTTTGCAGTTTTTTGAGGATCTTTTACCTTACAATCTTTAAACAAATCATTAAATTTTTGTAAAAAACTTCGTTCTTTAGAACTTTTTTCCTCAACAAATTTATTTCTTTTTGAGAATGGAAAAGTTTTTTTAAAAAATCCAGTATTTTTATATTCAACAAGTTTATAAGCTCCAAAAAATCCCAAAGAAATAAATCCAATCCATGCTAATCCTGTTAGAACTTTTTTAAAAGTTGATTTCTTCTTATTACTACCCTTCTTAATTTCAACAATATCATAAGGTGAAGAATTAAATACTTGATTATTTTGCAATACATTATTTCCCTCATTCTGAGAAAATTGAGGATTATAAGCCAAACTATTATGATTATAACCAAAAGTATAATTATTCATGCATGCTTTTAAAATAAGTACTATTTATAAAAAACAAAACATAAATAAAAATTTACTAAAAATTTAATTTCTACTAACTTTTTTTACTAGACTTAAGATTTATATTCTTTTTCAAAACCAAATAATGAAGATACACTTTCATCATCATGAATTCTAGAAATAGCTTCTCCAAGAAGTGGAGCAACGCTCAACTGTTTTATTTTTGAAGGTAAATTATCAACATCTAAAGGTATAGTATTTGTAACAATAATTTCCTTTATAGGTGCATTTTCTAATCTGGTTAAAGCAGGACCTGAAAATACAGGATGAGCTGCACAAACATAAACATCTTTTGCACCATTTTCTTTTAAAACACGTGCTGCTTCACAAATTGTACCTGCTGTATCAATAATATCATCAAACATTATGCAGATTTTATCCTTAACATCACCTATCACATGAGATGCAATAGCTTCATTATGTCTATCGCGACGTTTATCAATAATAGCAAGGGAACAATTGATTTCTTTCGCAAAATATCGAGTTCTAGGTACACCACCTGTATCAGGGCTAACAGCAACTATATCAGAAGCTGGCAAATTTAACCCCTTAATATAGCCAACAAGGACAGGTGTTGCAAAAATATGATCAACTAATATATTAAAAAAACCCTGAATTTGACCTGTATGCAAATCCATAGCTAAAATCCTATTTGCACCTGCTGTTGTTAATAAATCAGCAACTAATTTTGCTGTTATAGCTTCACGTCCTGATGTTTTTCTATCCTGTCTTGCATAACCATAATATGGTATAACAGCCGTTATTGTTTTGGCACTTGCACGTTTAAATGCATCAATTATTATTAACAACTCAACTAAATTTTCATTAACAGGATTACATAAAGGCTGTATAACAAAAACATCATCACCACGTATACTTTCTTGAACTTGCACATAAATTTCACCATCTGCAAAATTTTTAACAATCATTGGTGCTATTGTAGTTCCTAAATACTTAGCAATTTCACTTGCTAATTTCGGATTTGAACGACCGGTAAACAACTTAATATCATGCGTTGGACTTATATTTTTTTCCCGTTCAGGTAAAAACATTTGCATTTCCATTTTTACTTTATACCTTCCATATTTTCTTTTTTTACTTTTACATAATCTTTTATAACTTTTTCTTTTGTACGAGTAATATATAAATTATTTTGTTCAACATCTTTTGTAACTGTTGTATTAGCACCAATCATTGCATTTTCGCCAATACAAACTGGAGCAACCAAGACACTATTTGAACCTATTGAAGCTTTATTTTTAATAATAGTTTTGTTTTTTTCTTTTGTTATTGAATTATAATTTGCGGTTATTGTACCTGCTCCAATATTTACATCTTTACCAATTTCACTATCCCCTATATAGCTTAAATGACAAATATTTGTATTGGATTTAACTTTAGCATTTTTTAATTCAACAAAATTACCAATTTTAACATTATCTTCTAATTCAACATTTCCTCGTATATGAGAAAATGGACCTATTTTACAATTTCTTCCAATTTTATTTTTTCCATTTATATAAACATTTGGCAAAATTATGGTATCTGGTTCAATTTGAGTAAATGGTGAAATCCAAGTTGTATTCTTATCATATATTGTAACACCCTCACTTAACAAATTATCAATAACTTTATCTTTGAGAATTTTTGAAACATTCGCCAAATCTTTTTTTGAATTAACTCCCAAAATTTGAGTTTCATCTTCTATTTTATAACCTGAAACTTTCAAACTATTTTTTAAAGCCCAAGTAATTATATCAGTCAAATAGTATTCATTTTGTGCATTATTACAATCAATTTCATTAAAAGCATATTTGATCTTTTGCCAATCAAGGCAATATACACCACCATTAACTTCATTTATTATTTTTTCTTGTTCATTTGTATCTTTTTCTTCAACTATTTTTATAAGACTATTATTATCATCACGAATAATACGACCATAACCTTTTGGATTATCAACTTTAGCTGTCATCACAGTAACAATACTTTGATTTTGATTGTGATACTCAACAAACTCTTTTAAAGTTGACTCTTGTATCAAAGGAGCATCACCATATAGAACGATAACATTTCCTTCAAAATCTTTAAGCTCATTATATGCTTTTTTTACAGCATCACCTGTTCCTTTTTGTGGAAATTGAAGCAAACATTTTATATTGTTTAAATTAGCTTTACAATAATCTTCTACAACCGAAGCCTGATGACCAACAATAATATAGCTTATATCAACAAGATTATTAACAGCATTATAAACATATTTTAATAATTCAACATCAAAAATTTTATGCAATACTTTAGGCAATTCTGATTTCATTCTTTTTCCACATCCTGCCGCTAAAATTATTGCTTTTGTATTTTTAAATGACATTTTAACTTAATCCACATACACGTATATATATAATTCTCTCACAAAAATAATTTAGTGGGTATTTTTATATTAAATTTTGTAACAAATTATAAATTTTATGAAATATTCTTTTATTTTTATTTTTTATATATATGTATAAATAAAAGAGGTATTTTTTTGAGCTACGCAGTTAACACAGGTACTATAGTTTATTACCAAACTTCATTAAGCAAGTTGAATTATGAACGTAACATAATAAATAATCAAATACTTACTTTATTGGACAAAAAAACAGAACTTTCAAGTAAAAAAAGCCAAGCCTATTCAAGTAAAAGTATTAAAATAAATAATAATGAAAAAAACGTAAATTTAACTTGGGAATCACTTAAGGAATATAATAACAATAGCTCAAATTCACCTATCCAACTTTATAATACTGCAACTGGAGAAGAAATTTTAGAAGGAAATCAAGAAAATTCTTCTATTGCTGGTGATATAATATTTCAAGACGATGATAATGGTTCAGTTCTTCAAGCCAATTTAATTCGTGGTACATATGCTTTTAAGGATATGAATGGTGACACTATTAACCTTGATGATAGCGACATTTTTTCACTTTCTGCTTATTCTGATAGCGAACTTGCAGCAATTCTTTATGAAATAGAAGCTGAAGAAGATAGAATTGAACAACAAGAACAAAAATATGAACTACGTATAAATGAAATAGAAACAGACTTAAGCTATATGGAAAAAACTATACAAACTATTGAAAAACAACAAGAAAATGATAAAAGTTTTACTCTTAAAATGCTTGGTTAGTTTATTTATAATTTTAAATTTCGTTTAAAATATTCTTCATGATAAACACCGCCACCACATATAATTTCAATAACTTTTAATAAAAATTCACGAGGTGCATCTGTTTGATTAAGCGGAAATTCACGATTACCAATATGTCTTATTTTTATTATTGCAGGTTCTTGTTTTTCAGCAGGTACAAATAAAGAAGCAACTTCGTTTTCTAAAATAAGTTGAAAGTCAGGGTCAAATTCGCCATTTTTCTTCATTTTAGAAATATTACCTTTTACAGCAATTATTCTTCCTGAAAATAAGGGCTCTTTACCTTCACGAAACAAAGCTTGTGGTTTATCATTACTTCTTACTGTAAAACTTATGCCATGCCATAATATATTTAATTTTGCTGTTGTTTTATTTTTATCTATTTCATAATAAATTTTTTGTGATGATATTCCTCGTGATACAAATGATTGTTTCAAATAATCAACTGTTAAGTGAACATGCTCAATCATTTTTATAAACATTTCGTTCGTGTTTAACACAGCGTTTTGATATTCTAAAAACTGTTTATACATATGTGTTGAAACTAAGTTCATCCTTTCTTGTATAACAGAAGATTTTCTTATTGTTGTTTCTAAATTATCTAAATTACTGAAATTATTACCCAATTTTTTATATCACTTTACATAATTTACATTAGTATATTAACACACTTATCACAAAAATGGCATGGGATTTGGCTCTATTTGTTTCATTTTGTTTACAAACTACATTTGTATTTATTTGTCTTATTGTATAATAAAAACTATGAATATGAATTTATCACAAGGAATAGACATTGAAGAAATTATACGCTTTGAAAAATATGAAAACGATTTAAATTCAAAATTTCTTAATCGTGTTTTCACAAAGAACGAACTTAATTACTGCTTTTCAAAAAAAAATCCTGCACAACACTTAACAGCAAGATTTTGTGCAAAAGAAGCTATTATAAAAGCCCTTTATCCTTTTGAAAATAAAAAACTTCTTTTAAAACAAATTGAAATAATAAATAAAAATAAATATCCTCAAATAAACATTTTGACTCAATTGAAATACAAATATTCATTTAGTTTATCTCTTTCTCATTCAAAACAATATGCTATAGCAAGTGTTATTGCAATAAAATTATAAAATCAAATTTTCTTTCATTTTTTTTGCTATTGAATTTATTGTTTCAAGTGACAATTTCTCTCCACGAATATTTTCATCTATATTTAAATCTTTTAATGTTTTTATAATACATTCTTTGTTAAAACCGCTTTTTATTAAAGAATTTTTAATATTTTTTCTTCGAGACAAAAAACACCCTTTTATAACTTTTTTCAAAAAAGTATAATCATCCGTTTTAACTGCAGGTACATTCTTGACTTTAAATTGAACTATTGCTGAATCCACTTTGGGAGAAGGATAAAAAGATGATGATTTTATTTTTCTTAAAAATTTAACATCGCAGTAAAACTGTGACAATATTGACAAAAGTCCATATTCTTTATTATCACTATTTTCATTTGCAACAATTCTTTTTGCCACTTCATATTGAACCATAAGTATAATTTCTGATATTTGGTTTCTATTTTTATTATATAAATCGTCAATTTCTCCAAGTAAATGTATTATTATTGGACTTGTTATATAATAAGGGATATTTGCAATTATTTTTATATTATTTTCCTTTGTTATGTTATATATATTTGTTTTTAAAATATCATTATGAATTAACTTTAAGTTCTTATTGTTAGGTAAAATATTTTTATCTAAATAATTTATAGCATCATCATCAATTTCACAAGCAATAACTTCTTTTGCATTTTTACATAATTTTTCAGTTAAAAACCCAATTCCAGCTCCTATTTCAAGAATTGTTACATTTTTTAAATCACCAGCAACATTAATAATATAGTCCAAAATCGTCTCGTCAATAAGAAAGTTTTGTCCAAGTCGCTTTTTAGTATTAAATTTTTTAGCTTTTTGGGTATAATTCATCTGTATATTTATAATAATACAAACAGGTTATTTGTCTTAATTTTAAAATTTTGGTAAGCTAAATTATATGAACATAATAAATACAAAAACACGAAATTTTACAAAAGAAGATTTAATTAGAGATTATTTATTTAGTGCAAAATATCCAAATTTATTTAAAATTGGACTTGAATATGAACGAATAAGTATAAATAATATAACAAATTCTACAGCCAATTATTTTGGAAAAAATGGAATTGAAAATTTTTTAAAAACTTTTTCTAAAATATACAACTGGAAACCAATTTTAGATAATGGACATATAATAGGTATTGAATCAAATAATTTTACAACAATAACCCTCGAACCTGGCGGTCAACTTGAGATAAGCTTAAAACCACAAAATAATGTTTATCAAATTGAAAAAGAAATTGAATATTTAAATAATCAATTAAAAGATTTATCTGAAAGATTTAATTTAAAATTTATTGAATATGGTATAAATCCAACATGCAAAGCATATGAAATACCAATAATTCCAAAACAAAGATACCAAATTATGGCTAATCATTTAAACTTAAAAATGTCAAAATTCATGATGAGACAAACAAGTGGTATTCAAACGGCTTTTGATTTTGAAAGTGAAACAGATGCTGCAAAAAAAATCACATTATCGATAAAACTTAGTCCAATTGTAACAGCTATATTTGCAAATTCTCCAATATATAATAAAAAGCTTACAAAATTTAAATCAATGCGTTCACTTGCTTGGATTTATACTGATAAAAATCGTTGTGGATTATTAAATGAAGACTTGCTTGAAAACTTTTCTTTTAGTAAATATATAAATTATATATTTAACATTCCTGTCATTTTTATTGTAAGGAATAATAAAATCATTGAATTTGATAAAAAAACAACGTTTAGCGATTTTTATAATTTTGGATTTAATGGAATACAAGCCCAAAAAGAAGATTATTTATTACATTCTTCACTTTTTTTCCCAGATGTAAGACTAAAAAGTTATATTGAAATTAGAAATCACGATTGTCAAAATGGTATTTTAAAATATTCTATACCTGCATTTTACAAAGGTATTTTTAAAGATATAAAAACCTTTAATTCCATAAATACGATTTTAAATGAATTTACTTTTGATGAATTAAAACATGCAAAATTATCAAGTGCAAAATATGGTTTAAAGGGTTATTTAGGAAATTATCAAATTCAAGATATTGCTTGTGATATATTAAAACTTGCCTTTAGTGCTCTTGAAAATGACCCTGACCAGAAATACTTAGTTCCTTTATTAAATTTAACATTAAACGGATTATCACCTGCTGATATTCTAATTAACAAATATAATAATTTAAATTCAGATTTTAATAAATTTATGAATTATTTAAAAAAATAGTTTATATATATGGTTTACTTTTATATATCAATCATTAAAATGTGGATATAAAAAATATGAAAGGTATACAAAATGGCTAAATTAAATGGTCAATCATTGCTTGTCAATGCGGTTTCAGGATTAACAAATACGTATAGTATTCTTGCTCAAAGTTATCCAAACGGTGTAACTTTAGAAGATCTAAATAATAGTGATAATTATAAAAATTTAAATTTAAATAAAAGTTTTTTAAGTTATTTATCATCCAATTTTCAAAATATTGATAAAGATAATGATGGCGTTATAAACGCAAATGATATAACAACATTGACAAATAATTTAAACACACAAGGATTAAGTTATAATGAACTTGTTCAGTTATGTTCTCAAAATGGGCTTGGTTCCAGCTCTTTACTTTCAACTGTTTTGACTTACTTTAATGATATAGATACAAATGGGGATGGCAAAGTTTCAAATTCTGAAATTACAGCCTGGAGTAATAAAGTTGAGGAAGAAAAGGTTAAAAGTGAACTAAATGCTTTTAAACCGAGTAATATGTCTTTGTTTTATGTTGATGATACATCAACAGATTCTTCAAGTATTTTAGATGGTAGATATCCGGATCTTGACAATTTAACATAATATTTATTTTGGATTAATATTATTTTTCTTTTTATTATATAAATAAATGCCACCACCTGTAACTAAAGTAACGCCAGCTATTATAGTTGCACCAATTATTCCAAGTGTTTTTTTATTTTTACCCCAAAATATTTCTTTATTTGCTTCAATTTCTGTTTGAGGTCCTTTTTCATATAAGATTTTTGCAAATTTTTTCACCTTTTTATAAAGTGATTTATTTGTCTTATCCAAGCCTTTAGCTTCCATAACTTTTTTATATGCATCCATAGAATTTAATCCATGACCATTTTGCAAAGCTTGATGATATGTCTTTTCATAATCTTTAGGTATTCTATATCGGTAATTTTTAGAACTGTTCAAACTTTGTGCATCAAACTCTTGATTTCTACCATAAATATCCATATAAAAAAGTTTGTTATTTTTCGCCATTTTTATTTGTGCAAATTTAGCTCTTACAAAATTCATAGGCAATTTTAAATCTATATTTTCAGACAAATGTAATTCTTTAATTAATGCTAATCTTTGTTTTTCTAATCTTTCATTTAAATTACTATTTTCATCATCATGGATACCATCAATATATTCATCGCCTTCACTTAAACGACGAAGAGATATATGATCATGATTATTTGTCATATAAAAATAACCGTCGTCTTTAACTTTACGTTTTTTTAAATTTTCAACTGTTGCAAAATTTATATCCTCATAAGCAGTACTTTGAACAAATTTATGATTTTCAAATTCACTTCTAATATTTCCATTTGGGAATAAAGAGAAATCATTTGGTGAAGCTTCAATTTCATAAATTATATCATTTGGATTATATTTTTCACCTTTAATTTCTTTAATTTTAGATTCAATACGATTCAATAAAATTTCGCCTAGATTATTTATTGTATAAATATTATCATGTTTAATTTCATAATTTTCTATAACACTTTTAGCTAAATTATTTATTGAAGGTGACACATAAGCCCAACCGACATCAAAACGAATTCCATCATAACGTTTTGCAAAAAATTCTACTTTTTCCATTAATAACTTATTTGCATCACTTAATGAATCTTTAATTTCAGAATATTTTAAAGCAGGCAATCCCCAACCGATATTTGCAACAGGATAGCTAGGATTATCACTTTTTTCAAAAGCATTAGGATGCGCCCACACTTCATCTAATGAAAAACCTATTAGACAATCTCCAAAAAGTTTTAAGTTTTTTTTATTTAATTTTTGTCTATTTTCATTTAAATGCTCATCTGCTAAAAATTGTTCAAAATAATATTTATCTATCTCAAATCTATTCTTTTCTTTTAATTCCTGAATACGTTTTTTACGCTTTACTTCATCATAACTTTTATTATATAAATTTTTATCAATTTCAACAGTTTCCCTATTTGTCCAACAAAATGGATTATTATTCCCATATTCTTTGATTAAAATATTATATAAAGCTTTTGATTCGAGTCTATTTTCATTTTGTTTTTTATATTCTTCAAATTTTTTAGTTAAAATTTCTGGTTTTTTAAGTATAAAATTATTATATGCTGTATTTAATGCTTTAGTAAAAGGAGTTTCTGATTGACTTTTTAAAGAACGATTTTTAGGTAATATATTTGACAAATTAGTAAATTTATCATTATCAACTGAATTATTTGCTTTAACAACCATCTTAATATCATCAAATGAAAGAATATTGCCATATTTATCATCAGCTAATCTTTCTAAATCAATATTTTGAATACCAAGCGATAAAGCAGTAGATGAATAATTAGAATAAAATAGCCCACCTTTTTTTTCCATTGGCATTATTTCACCTTGTGGTAAAACTTTAATAGCATTAATACCCATATATGTTTTCATTAGATCAAAAAAACTTAACGCATTTGGATTGCCTAAGTTACTGATTCCAACATCATTATTGCAAATAGGTAAACAAGTATCCTGAACTATTAGTATATTTGTTCCATCATTACCAATTAATTTTTTAACGTCATTTTGAATTTCTTCAAATTCTTTACGTTCTTTTGTTGTTAAAGCACGTCCAAAACTAAAATGATTACTAATATTTTTTATTTTCATTCCCTTCTCTCTTAAGTTATCTACTAATCTAATAATTAAAAACTTGTAAAAATATTTTTTGCTATTAAGATAGATAAATTTAAAGTTTTTGTTACAATAGCCGATTACATTATTATAGGATATAATAAATATAATTAAGGATTAGTAAAATGAAAATTTTAATTTCAAATGATGATGGAATAAATGCAACAGGTATTAAATGTTTAAGTGAAGCTTTATCACAAGATCATGATGTATATATTATAGCTCCAGATAGAGAACGAAGTGCTGCAGGGCATTCTTTAACATTGCATACACCATTGAGAGTTGATGAAATAGATGCTCAATATGGTTCAAAACGTACATGGGTAACAACAGGCACACCTGGTGATTGTGTAAAAATAGGTTTAAGTGCTATTCTAGATGATAATGAAAAACCTGATATTGTTATATCAGGTATAAATCATGGTCCAAATTTGGGTGCTGATATTCTATACTCAGGAACTGTATCTTGTGCTATGGAAGGAGCAATGCTTGGATATCCATCAATAGCTGTTTCATTATCCTGTCTTGCTTGTCATCTTGAACATTTTAAAACTACATCAGATTTTATTACAAAATTTTTACCTAAAATTAAAGAAATAAATTTTCCACAAAAAACTGTTTTAAATATTAATACACCTGCACTTGGAAAAGATGATATAGTTGGTGTAGCAATAACAAAACTTGGAACACGTATGTTTACTAATACTTATGAAAAACGTAAAGATCCACGAGGGAAAACATATTATTGGATGGCTGGAGAACTTATAAAATATGATGAAGACGATGGAACTGATATAAACGCCATAAGACAAAATAAAATTTCAATCACTCCTATTACATTTGAAATGACATTTGATGAAATTATGCCAGATCTAGAAAAAGCTTTTTGTGAAAATGGCAATTGTAACTGGTTTTAAAGGTGGGTTTTAAAATGATAGTAAAAATAAATGGTAAATTAGAAAATATTAATGATAATATTAATACACTTTCTCAACTTATCGAAAGTTTGAATGACAAACTTCCAAAATTATTTGCTATTGAAAAAAATGGTAAAATAATATATAAAGAAAATTATGATGATGAATCTATTAATAATAACGATCAAATAGAAATCGTGATGTTTTGTGGTGGTGGTTAATTTTTATTACATACACCTTCTGGCATAAGTTTATAACCACCACCATATACTGTTTGTATATATTTTTTACCATTTGAAATTTTATCCAATTTTGAACGTAAATGACGGATGTGAACACGTATTGTTTCTACATCATCATCTTCTTGATAACCCCATATTTCCTTTAAAAGTCTTGATGATGAAACCATACATCCATGATTTTGAACAAGTATATTTAATATATCAAATTCAATTGGAGTTAACTTTGTTTTTTTATCAAAAATTTTAACCTCATATGACTCATTTAACAAAATTATATCTCCAATAGTTGATATTTCCTTAATAACAACAGATGTTGGAATAGAATGAGTTCGTTTTAGAAGAGCTTTAACACGAACAATCAATTCTTCCATTTCAAATGGTTTTACTAAATAATCATCAACACCAATATTAAATCCTTGAATTTTGTTCTTTAAAAAACCTAAAGCTGTTAACATCAGAATAGGTATATTTTCTAAATTTTTATTTTCCCTTATTCTTTTTGCAACAGTATATCCATCAATACTTGGCATCATAACATCAAGAATTATTAAATCAGGCATTTCTTGTTTACAAAGAGCAAAACCAACAGTCCCTTCGTAAGCTTGGATAACATCAAATCCTGACAATTCAAGATTTATTTTTATTAACTCATTTATCGATTCATCATCATCTATAACTAAAATTTTATTCATTTCTTATTAATACTTTCATTTATCCAGGACAAATATCCTCCCAGTCGATACTATCATCATTTTCACTATTATCATTTTTTGGTTCGATAATTTCTATTCCATCTTCAATCATAATATTTAGCATAAGTTTTAACTGTTTTTTATAATTTTTATGAGCAATTTCACTTGTTTTAGCACAAAAACAAAAACTTGGCAATTCTTTTATTTCAATATAATGATAAAGCTCACCAACAAAATCTAAATCTGTCCCTTCAATTAAAGTCCAATTAAGATTTAAATAATAATCAATATCTTTAACAACTGCCATTTTTTATTACCTTATTCACTAAATAATGATTCTTGTGTTAAAGGCTGTTTTATTATTACACCTTCTCCACCAATTACATCAGCTTGTTTTCCATTTATATATAAATATATATCCTTGTTTATTTTGGTTTGTGATACTGTTTTTATCAACTGTTTTAAACGATTATAAATACTGTCAGTTCCACCACCATATTGAAATTTATCATTTAAATTTATAATAATATATTTATCTGTTTCTTTTATATTAAGCAATTTTGTGCCACTAGGTATTTCCGTATAAAATCCATTTCTTTTGTTTTCTTCACCTGGACCTTCTAAAAGAGCTTCGATAGCTGATTTTAAAGTATCATCATTATTATCAACTTTTGTTTCTATGGCTAAAAAACTAACTTTTCCACTTTGTGTCTCTTTCAAAAAATAAGTATAAACTTTTTTTTCAATTTTATTATCACCATTATCTTGATTCTGAATTATTTCATCAGGTATTTTTTTGTTTGTTCTTTTTTTTACATCATCAATTTTTGAGTTTAAAAAATTATCAACTAGATTATTTTTAAAATAAAAAAAACCTAATATAATAAAAAATACTACAAATATTTTAGAAAATAAATTCATAATCTAAATGTCTCCTAGATAATAATTATACATTTTTACAAACTATAAATACACCATCAAAAATAATTTCATTATTTATAATATCTATATTCTGAATAACATTTAAACCTTTATTATCTTTATTCAAAGACACATCAAAATTTAAAGGGTTAAAAATATTTAATATAGATAAAATATTATCGGATGAAAAACTTAAAGAATTATTTAAATTAAAATCATCAATTACAATTTCACCATTTTGAACTTTAAGACTAAAATCAGAATTTATAGTTTTAGTCCCAATAAAAGGTAATAAAACTTTAAAATCCATATATATACGATTATTTGTTATAGTAAATTGAGGTTCATAAACTTTCATTGATAAAATATTTGAAAAAGATATATTGAATTTATTAATTTTTTCACGATATTTAGGTCTTAATATATTTTTATTTAAATCACTTTGGGTAATTTTACCTTCATATTTTAATACTAAATTTTCAGGAAATGTAAAATCATAAGAATTAAACTTAACTTGATTATAATCACAAATAGTATATGCTTTTACATTAGAAATATAAAATCCTTCAAATTTTACTTTATCTGAAGTAAGGTTTAAACTTTTAAATTTTCCTTCAATTAAATTTTTGCCACCAAAAGCTACCATGTTTACATCAAAATCTGAATTAGTTTCCTTTTTCAAAGCATATTTAACACGATTTTCAGCAATATTAGTTAAAAGCCAATTTGTACCAGATATTTTACTTATCGTTGAAGCAAATTTACCACCAACTGGATACGGTTCACTGGGACAATAATTTTTTATATCTTCAATAGCATAAGTTATATTTTGTAACAAAACTATAACAAACAAAAAAATTATTAAAAGATTACATATTCTTTTCATACAAATACCTTCTCAAGTTCTATTTTATTATTAACTACTTTACCTATAGCTTGTAAGTTATTATGATATATAAGCATTAATATTTTATTATTGCACTTTAAATTAAAATTTTCAATACTTTGACCAAATTTTATTTTCTTTAATTGGCTTTCATTTACACTTAAAGTTTCGTAAGGTAATACATCAATTGGATTAATTAGATTATTTTCTAATATTTCAAGGTTTTGAAAATCACTAATAGCATTATCAAATTTAAATCCATTTGAAATTATTCGTTTTAAACTAGTCATAATGGCACCACAACCTAAATAATTTCCCATATCATTTATAATAGAACGGACATAAACACCTTTTTTACAAGATACAATAAACTCACCCTTTTTTTGTTTGTTATCATAACTTAAAAGTTTAATATTATCAATATAAATTGTTTTTTTAGGTAAATTTTCTATTTCAAAACCTTTACGAGCCAGATTATATAATTTCTGTCCATTGACTTTAACAGCAGAAAAAGCAGGTACTTCTTGCAAAAATTCACCATTAAAACGATTTAAAACCAAAGTAATTATTTTTTCATTAATTTTGGAAAAATCAAAATTTAAAACTTTAACAACATTTCCATCAATATCATACGAATCAGATTTTTTCCCCAACTCAAAAGTAGCAATATATTTTTTATTATTAGGCAAATAATCAATTAATCTAGTAGCTTTACCAACAGCAACAGGCAATACACCCGTTGCCAATGGATCCAAAGTCCCGCAATGACCTATTTGTTTTATGTTTAAAACTTTTCTTAAAATATAAACAACTTTTGAGGAAGTAATTCCACTTGGTTTATTTATATTTAAAAATCCAAACATATTCTATATTTCATCCCTTGATATTTTTTCAATTAACTCAAGAACTTTCATACCTCGTGCAAAAGATTCATCTAAATAAAATTTTAAATCCGGAGTAACTCTCAAACGAATGCGTTTCCCTATATTATATCGAATTTGAGATTTATGTGAATTTAAAGCTTCGAATATTTTTTTCTTTTCGTCTTCATTTTCTTCCAAAATTGAAAAATAAATTTTGGCAAATGAATTATCATGTGACATAACAACGTCAGTTATTGAAACTAAAGTTGAAATTCTATTATCTTGAATTTCAGATAATAATATTTGAGAAATTTCACGCATCATTGCTTTTCTCACTTTTTCATTACGTAAAGTCATAATATAAAACCTCAAACTATATTTAAACTAAAACTTTTCGTTCAATTTCTTCAAATTTAGTAACTTGAATTACATCACCTTCTTGGATATCATTAAATTTAGCAAAAGAAACGCCACACTCAAAACCGCTTGCAACCTCTTTTACGTCATCTTTAAAACGTTTAAGCATATCTATTTGACCATTAAATATTTCTTGTCCATTACGTATTAAAGAAGCATTACAACCTCTTACTATTTTACCTTCTAAAACGTAACATCCGGCAATTTTGTTAGTTTTACCAATTGTAAATATTTGACGAATCTCAGCTTTACCAAGTTCAACTTCTTTAATTTCAGGTTTCAATAATTCAAGCATAGTTTTCTCAACATCTTCTAAAACTTGATAAATTATATTATATGTTTTAATTTGCACACCATTTTTTTCAGCCATAGCTTGTACATTTGGATCTTCTTTAACGGTAAATCCAAGAATTATAGCATTTGATGCAGATGCAAGCATTACATCAGCTTCTGAGATATCTCCAACTCCAACATGAATTAATTTTGTTATAATTTCCTTTGATTCAACCTGACTAATAGCTTGAGATACTGCTTCTGCACTTCCGTGGGTGTTTGCTTTTATAATAAGATTCAAAGTTTGTATTTGATCATCTTGTCCTATAATGTCATTTTTAACAAAACTTGGAGTCATGGACTCAAGTCTTATATTACGTTCATTTTGTTTACGCTGTTCAATTATATTTTTCATCTCTTTATCAGATTTAACAACTTCAAAAGTATCACCTGCCTGAGGTACCTCATTTAGCCCTAAAATTTCAACAGGAGTAGATGGCCCTGCTTTTTTAACTTTTTCACCTGAATCAAGCAATAATGCCCGAACTTTCCCGCCTACATTACCAACAACAATAGAATCACCTACTTTCAATGTACCATATTGAATAAGTAAAGTAGCTAAAGGTCCTTTTCCTTTGTCCAAATTAGCCTCAATTACAACACCCGTAGCTAAATCATCAGGATTTGCTTTTAAATCTAAAATTTCAGCTGTAAGTAGGATATATTCTAATAACTCATCAAGTCCCATACCAGTTAAAGCACTAAGTTTAACACATATAGTATCTCCACCCCAAGCTTCAGGGACAAGTCCATATTCTGTCAATTGTTGCATTATTTTATCGGGATTTGCATCAGGTTTATCCATCTTATTTATAGCTACAATTATAGGCACTTCTGCTGCTTTTGCATGATTGATAGCTTCAATTGTTTGTGGCATTATTCCATCATCAGCCGCTACCACTAAAATAGCAATATCTGTTGCTTTAGCTCCACGTGCTCTCATTTCAGTAAAAGCTTCATGACCTGGAGTATCCACAAACACAATTTTTTTATCATCTAAAAATACCGTATACGCACCTATTGATTGAGTAATCCCCCCAACTTCATCTGTAACTATTTTATGTTTCGATGCACGTATTGAATCAAGTAATGTAGTCTTACCATGATCTACATGCCCCATTATACTTACTACGGGGGCTCGACGTTTTAATAATTTTTCATCCACATTTTTTAATTTATTTATCTTTTCTTCTTTTTTTAATTCTTCCTGTATATAAGCATCCAAATCTTCGTCAAGCACTTCAATTCCAAAACTTTGAACAACTTTCTTAGCCATTTTAACATCAATAATTTGGTTTACCGTTGCAAGAACACCATTCATCATTAAATATCTAACAATTTCTGCAGGTGATTTTTGTATTTTTTTAGCTAAATCTCCAACTGAAATACTTGAATCTATAACTACCTGTTTTACCTCGACTTCTTTCTCATTTTCTTCATGAACTTTTTTCTTATGCTTTTGAGCCATAGCTTTTTCTAAGCTAATCATTTCTTGCATTTCTTCTTTTGATTTTTTCTTATCTTTTAAATTCTGTTTTGAAGAAGTTTTTTTATAATTACCTTTTGAATCATAAATATCTTGAGATATAATATGACGAGCAATTGGTTTTTTAACATTTGAATCTTTATTATCATCCTGTACTTTTTTCTCATTTGAAACGTCTTGTATTGCTAGTTTTTTAACTTTAACTTTTTCATTAAACTCAGCTTTTATATCACGTGGTTTAATATAATTCTTATTATCTTGTTCAAAATCAATATTAATTTCTTTCTTAGAAAAGGCTTCATTTCTATTATCAGATTCTTGTTTACTAGTTGCAATAACAGGTTTTAAAATATCATTATTTTTTTCAACGTTAACATTACTGATATCTTTTTTTTGTTGCTTAATTTTTTCTTCTTTTTTCTCTATTGTCGTTTTTTTATTTGAAGATGTTTTTGTAACTTTTTTTATACCTTCACGTACAAGTATAAGCTCTCGAATATCTGGTTTTTCTTTTATTTCTTCAACTTTTTTCTCTTCACCTTGGGTTGTCGATTTCAAATCATCAACTTTAGGTTCTTCAACTTTTTTTTCTTCAGGTTTTTCTTCAACAGCTTTCTTTACCTTTTTTACAACAAAAGCTTTAGGACGACTTGATTTTTTATCACTTTTTCCATCACCGTTAAATAATTCTTTAACTTTTGCTATTTGAAAAGAAGTTAAAGTACTTGAATGTGATTTTATTTTTATATTAATAGAATCCAATTTTTCAATTAATTCTTTTGTTGTTATATTAAGCTCTTTAGCTACATCATATACTCTTTTGTCAGGTGACATTGATTATTACTTCTCCAATTTATTCTCTATATATAATAATATTATTAGCACAATTCTTCAATTTAGTACAGCTTTGATTTTTTTATCAAAATTTTCAATACTTTTAACTCTTAATATTTTAAATATTTTTCCTCTTTTTAAAGCTTTATTGATACATAATTCATCCTTGCATATATAACAAGAACGTCCAAACGTTTTATTATCAGGTTGGATCATAATATCTTTTGTTCTATATTCACAAGTTATTTTAACTAATTCTATTTTATTTTTTATTTTACCACAAGCTATACATTTTCGATAATTTATTTCTTTCATTTATGTTACACCAAATTCTTTATAACATAATTTTTTAACCATGCTAAACTCGAACCTTCCATATTTATATAACTTTCATTACCAATTTTAAAATATTTATATTCATTATTTAAATATTCAACTTCATATTTATTACTTTGACATATATATGTTAAAGAAAACCTATTCTTGAACTTAATTTCACAAAAATCATCAGACAATGAACAATTATAACTTGAAATTATTAAATCAGATATTTTCTCATTTAACAAATTTGTAATATTGAAAAAATGTGTTTGTAAAATATCACCTAAAATTCTTAAAACATAAACATCTTTTTCACATATTAATAATTTGACTCCAAAAATACAAGCATAATCACATTCACTTAATCCATTTAACGCTTGAGCAATTTTAATAATTATGTCATTAATAATTTTTTCTTTTATACAAGAATTTAAAAAAGGAATCGGTGAAATTATTTGATTTTTCTCTAAATCTTCAAAAACTTCTCCTATTAAATACAAAGAGACCCCATCATTTATAAAATATAAAAATATTTCATTGCCACTGTAATTTTCCTCAATCAATATATTTTTATATTGAGCATTAAACATATCAATTATACATTTTCTACTATTTAAAAAACCACTTACAATATACTGTTTTTCATCATTACCAGCTGTAATTTTAATAGGATAATTTATATTCTTTAAAAAATTAAAAGCAGGTGTTTCTTTCTCAAAAAATACACTATTTATAGTAGGTATATTGAATTCCTCAAAAAAAAATTTTTGATTATATAAATCTGAACTAATATTCATAAGTTCTTTTTGTATTCGAAAAACATTTACTTCGTTTATTTTTAAAAAATCACCTAACTCGTATGTTAATTTATCATTTTCAACAAAAATTACAAGATTTATTTCTTTTTTCAAAATAAATTTTAAAATTTCAATATGATTTGAATAATCATAAAATATGACTTTATCATATTTATAATCTCCATCAAGTTTTTGGATACACAAATAAACTAGATGACCTTCAATTGATAATTTTGAAGCCAAAAAATAAGCTTTTGGTGTTTTACCTATAACTAAAAAATTCATAATACAATTATACAATAAATTTTGTTTTGATGTATGATTTAAGAATAATAAATTTAGGAGAAAAGTATTATGAGGTTTGACAATAGGAAAAACGATGAGTTAAGAGAAGTAAATTTTATTAGAAATTATACCAAAAACGCTTATTCTTCAGTTCTTGTTGAATTTGGCAATACAAAAGTTATAGTTGCAGCATCTGTAACACAATCAAAACCAAAATGGATGGAAAAAGATGATCCTCGAGGTTGGATAACAGCTGAATATAGTCTTCTTCCTTCCTCAACAAATATAAGGAATAACCGTGAAAGAAATAAAGTCTCAGGAAGAACTCGAGAAATTGAAAGACTGATTGGAAGATGTTTGAGAAGTTGTGTTGATTTATATAAAATACCTAATTTAACAATTACAATAGATGCCGATGTCATACAAGCTGATGGCGGAACACGATGTGCTTCTATTTGTGGCGGATTTTTAGTTTTAGATATGACTTTTAAAAAACTTTTAAAAGAAAATATTATTAGTGAATATCCTATAATTGAACCTATTGCTGCCATTTCTGTTGGTATTTTTAATAATGAAGTTATTCTTGACTTAAACTATGAAGAAGATTCTCATTGTTGTGCTGATTCAAATATTGTTTTAACAAAAAGCGGTAAAATCGTAGAATTTCAAACTACCGCTGAAGAAAATCCTTTTCAAGAAGAAAAATTATTAAAAATGCTAACTTATGCTAAAAAAGGTATTAATGAAATAATCCTAAAATATTAAATATCTTATGTTAAGAAATGTAAAAATATTATAATTATAGCAATTTTTTGTTTTTTAATTACTTATATAAGTAATTAAAACTATTAAACAAAAAAGGAGATTATAATTATGCATTGTAATAAGTTTCCAAAGGGTTTATCACCAATGTCTGGAATGTTAAATGGAACAGTAAAAGCATCAACTAGATTAGAAGGACAATCTGCTGATAAAACTGATCATAAACGTGCAAAAATGAATGGCGACGATGAACTTGAGTTTTTTAATAAAAGAGCTGAAGTTTACTCAAATTATAATAAAGGAATTATAAAAATACAAGATAAATCAAGCAAAAGTTTACCTGTGGATGATGCTTATGAGTGTATTGATGATGGCAATGAAGATGGTATTAAAAATTCTGATACTTATGCCGATTTTAACAAAGAACCATTAAATTTGTCTAATAATTTCCAAACAAACTTAAATACCAAAATTGAAAAATATAAAGAATATATGCATATAACAGATCAATTCTGGATTGAGGAGCTTGATGGACTTTCAAAGTTAACAAATGAAATATGTGGATGTGAAAAAAATGCTGATCTTAGTCCTTTTCAAGTTTTAGCAAATGATGTAAAAGATTCAGCTGGGGAAGATAGTAATTATTCCAAGTTATTTGGGACTATCTGTAAAATGGTTGAGAAAACTGATGATTTAAATTGTTTTAGAGATGCTTTGCCGATTTTAAATGCAATTAAAAATGATAAAGTATTAGATCAAAAAGAAAAAGAAGAGGTGATGAACGAAATTGCTAAAGATACAATTATAACTGCATATAAAAAAGGAAACTCAAAAGTTTCAACAGAAATTCAAAACACAATTATAAGGTTACAATTTATATTTGTAAATAAATTAACAGAAAAAATTGCACAAAATTTTAAAAATAATAATATAGGTGAAAATCTAGCAAACATAAAACAAACTTTAAAGAAATTACCCAATATTGAAAAACAACAAAATAATGACTGTCTTTCAACATCGACAAAATATGGTGTAGTAGAAATCTCAAATAGGAAATTTAAAATAACAGATCAAACAGGAAAGACTTATACAATTGATATTTTTGGAAATGAAGATGATTTACCTCAAACAAATGTAGAACTTAAGGCTGCACCTAAACCTGAGAAAAATATGGAAGATAATATAGAATCCTCTCAAAAACTCGAGGAAAAAGAAGATCCTTATAAAACATTTAAGGACACTTTAAGTAACAAATTTGCAACTAATGACTTGGATAATTTTAAAGAAGAAAATTCAAAAGAATTCTATACAAGCAATCGTAACAATTTTCGAATATTAGCTGCAGAAAACCTTTCTGAACCTAATGATATTATCAGTTGCTTACAAGATAATGAACCGGAAAGTATAAATGTTTTAGACAATTCACTTAAAAATGATGATGATGATTATACCAGCCAAAAATCACAAAAAACAGCACAACCAACTTCTCCAAATGGTGGAAATCGTTCAAATTCATTTTTTAGCAGTTTTATAAAGTTTTTAAATTCTATTTTTGGTAATTAAAAATCAAATTAATTTGTATAACTTAGGTGTAATATATATAATATAATTAGTAAAATATCCGTAATTATATACGGATATTTTATTTAGTTATATATTTTTAAATTATATTTTATTTTCACATTTGCAATATTTTTAATTTGTATGTATATTAACTTTTATATAAAAATAAATAAATAACTTAAGGTAAAAAATTATGTTTTATGATGATGAAATTGAATACTTAAAAAAAATTGATAATTACCGACAAATTTATAATATAAAAAAAAAATCAGGAAAATATATTTTTATCGACAATAATATATTATTAAATTTATCTTCTAATGATTATTTGGGATTAAGTACAAATAAACAATTATTAAAAGAATTTATTAATTCAAAGCTTGAAGACGATGAATTTTTATTTTCATCTGCTTCATCACGTTTATTGACAGGCTCATCAAGTGTTTATAATTTACTTGAAAAAAATCTTGCTAAAATGTTTAAAAAAGAAAAAGCACTAATTTTTAATACCGGATACCAATGTAATTTAGGTGTTTTATCTTCTATTGTTAGAAAAAATGACATAATATTTTCAGATAAATTAAATCATGCAAGTATAATTGACGGAATAAAACTTTCAAATGGAACTTTTTATCGATATAAACATCTTGATTATAATCATCTTGAATATCTTTTAAAAACATATCGTAATAAATATAAGAACGCTTTTATTATTTCAGAATCTATATTTAGCATGGATGGTGATGTCGCTAATATTGATATACTAATTGATTTAAAGAAAAAATATAATTGTATCTTAATAATTGATGAAGCCCATGCTTTTGGAGTTTATGGTAAAAATTTATGCGGATATTTTGAAAATAATTTAGATAATATTGATATTATTACCGCAACATTTGGAAAAGCCTTGGCATCCCAAGGTGCGTTTGCTGTTGCAAATAAAAATATAATAAATTTTTTAATAAACAAAGCCCGCTCTTTTATTTTTTCAACATCTATTCCAAGTGTAAGTGTGTTGTGGGTAAATTGGCTTTTAAATGAAAAATTTGAACTTATACAAAATCAACAAAAAAAACTACATAAACTTTTGATAAAAATTGAACAATATTTAAATAAAACAAACCTTTCAAATTCAAAAACTCAAATTATACCAATTATTATTGGTAACAATGAAAAAACTATAAAAATTTCAAAAAAACTTTTCGACAATAAATTTCTTGCTCTTCCAATTAGAACTCCAAGCGTTCCTCCAAACAAAGCAAGACTTAGAATATCTTTGACGTCAAATCTTGAATTTGAAGAAGTTGAAAAAGCTCTTAACATAATTTTAAAGGAAAATATGGATGAAATATAAATGGTTAACAAAAAATTATAAAAATGATAACTTAATTTATTTTTTTAATGGTTGGGGAATGGATGAAAATATTTTAAATATTTTAACTAAACCTACAAGTACTAATATTATAATGTTTTATGATTATCAAAATCTTGAAATAAATAATGATGTTTTTAATGAATGTTTAAAATATAAAAATAAATACTTAATATCTTGGTCAATGGGTGTTATGATAAGTACTATTCTTGCCAATAAACTAGGAAAACTAGATAAAAAAATTGCTATTAATGGAACTATAAAACCAATTGATGATAATTATGGGATATTAGAAAAAATATACAATTTAACTGTAAATAATTTTAATCAATCATCTTGTGAAAAGTTTTTCAAAAGAATGTTTGTTGAAACAACAACAACATCTTTTCATTTTATTTCTAAAAGACCGCTTAGAGAACTCAAAAATGAACTTTTAAGCTTAAAAACATACAAAGGAAATGAAAATTTTTGTTTTGATTTAGTTTATATTTCAGAATATGATAAAATCATTACATCTAAAAATCAGCTTAATTTTTGGAAGAATCGAACTGAAAAAATTGTAATGTTAAATTGTGGACATTTCCCGTTTTTTAATTTTAAGAGTTTAAATGAAAGTTTACTATTAAATGAATAACAATAATAAAATATTAATAGAACAAAGATTTACTAAAGCACTTAATACTTATAAAAACAATGCTACAATACAAATTTATATGGCAAAAAAATTATTAGCATTAATAAAAAAAATAAGTAATAAAGAAAACTTTAAAGATGTTTTTGAATTTGGCTGTGGATGTGGTTTATTGACAAATGAATTTATAAAAAGATATAACTATAAAACATATCTTACAAATGATATTGTTGAAAAGTGTTCAGATCATGTTTTACAAATCTGTGAAAAAATCGAATTTATTTACGGTGATATTGAACAAATCAATATTGATAAAAAATTTGATTTAATAATTTCAAATGCAACATTTCAATGGTTAAATAATCCCAGTAAAACTATTAAAACTTTAATATCTTGTTTAAAACCAAATGGCATACTAGCTTTTACAACTTTTGGAATTAATAATTTTCAAGAACTTAAACAATTAGACTATGGTCTAGATTATATGGATATAAAATCATTAAAAAGTTTATTTGGAAAAAAACAAGATAGTTTATTTATTGAAGAGGAAATTAAAATTTTAGAATTCAAAACACCATATGAAGTTTTAAAACATATTAAACTTTCAGGTGTAAATGCTATAGGAAAGACATTTTTTACAAAATCAAAATTAAATAAGCTTATTAATGATTATCACAAGTATTTTAAAATAAAAAATAAACAATCTGTGTCATTAACATATCATCCCATTTTTATAATTTTTTCAAATGTAGTAATTTAAATTTTTGTAAATATATTTTAAATTAGGTATAAATAAAACAAAGTTTATAATATCATTATATAATAAAATAGATTATAGAAAGTAAATTATGCTAGAAACTTTTAATCCTACTACTTTAAGTAATTATAAAAAAGACGATACTTTTGAAAATTTAGATATATCATCTTTGTTATCATATGGTAATATACCTAGTTTTCATAAAAAAATAGCTGATAATTATATGGTTATAAAGAAGATATATGGTTTTCAAACTATAAATAGTAAAATTTCAGTATATGAAAAAAATTTATTAAAACAATATGATTTTGATACATTAGAAAATACAACTATTAATAAAATGAATGAGGAAATTGAGCTTTTAAAAAAATGGTCTAATTCATTAAATAAAAAACTAAAATCAGATGCTGATGCGATATTACAAATACGTGTAAAAGAACTTAAATTTTTAATGGGTTATAAATATACAGTTGTTTCAAATGAGCTATCACATGGATATATGGCATTGGAAAAATATTTAGAAACTGTTTCAAAATATAGAAATAATATTTAAAATTATTATATAAAATAAAAAAGACTTAATTTTAAAAATTAAGTCTTTTCATTTTATGTTTTTAATTAATTATTATAATAATTAAAATATGATAGTCATTTCTTCATTAGGGTTAATACTAGAGTCATTAGAATAAGCAGGAACTATCAAATAGCGAATTTCGTCAGCGAATTCATAAATAACACCAAAAGTTCCAGATACAGCTAATTTAACGATATTAACAACTCCTTTTCCTAATGATAAAAATCCATTACCTAATTTTTTAACAGAAGCAGTAGGCTGTAAAGAAGCTAGATCAACAAAAGTATCAGATAGATTATCACCAAATTGTTCAACAGTATTAGCAACAACATTAACCCCAGAAGCACCAGTTCTTCCAGCAACACCTGCAATACGACCAGCTGCACTAAATGGAGCTCCAAGCAACCTTGCTATGAAATTAGGATTTTTTAAACAATCAACTTGAGCTTTTGATAAAGTTTCAGGGAAATTTACACAATTTCCATTTTTATCAGTTATATTCAAAAATTTAACTTTTATATAACCACTACATCCAACTCCAGGGCGACTAACTTCAACGACTTGTCCTTTTACTTTTGAACCTTCAGCAAAATTTTGTCCAGCTATCTTTATACAGTTTGTAGTTACTGCTGTAAACTTTTCACCAACATTTGATGTACGAGCAGAAAGTCTATCTGTAATTTTAATTTTTAAACAAGTAGGCTTATAATTTTTAATACTCTTTGGAGCTTTTAAATCCTTACCAATAGAATTAATGGTTGCCCAATTTTGTCTTAACTCTCCGACTAAATGAGCAACTTGTTCTTTACTTAAATATTCACTTGAATTAATTTTATTTATATCAGGCAAATTATTTAATAAATTAGAACTTACAACTTCACGAGTTGCATTTGTTGCCCATTGAGGGATATATTCAATACTTTTACCATTAAATGAAATTAATGTTGAAGAATTATATGGTACCTTAATTAATTGTGCTATTGTTGCAAAGATTTCAGCTTTTGTTACATATTGATCAGGTTTAAAAGTATTATCAGGATAGCCTATCATTACCCCACTTGATAATGCACGGCATATCCAATCTTTTGCCCAATACGATGAAGCAACATCTGAATATTTTGTGCAATTTTTACAGTTTTCAGTTCCTAAATTAAAACCTTCAGCCAATATAACAGCAAGCTCAGAACGTAATACAGGTGATTTACAATTAAACTCTGATGTATATGTTTGATTTTCTTTAATAATATTTAAAACATTTTTAGCCCAAGTTTCAACTAAAACATTTTCCTTAGAAAGTACATTTACTTTATTTAAAGATGTTTTGATACATTTTGCACCAGTAACATACGTTGCATTGTCAGTCGCTGTTTCTAAAACTTGTGAATTAAACATTGTTGGATGTGCATAAGATTCAACCATATTGTTCTTACATTTATCAGCTGCTATACTTGCTGATGTTAAAATTGTTGACATTAAAATTGTTGAAGCTAACAACTTTTTCTTTACATTTTTCATAATTCTTTCCTCTTTTACTTATCATACTTACACATTTAAAATGTCTATAATTATTATATGAGTATAATAATTATAGTCAAGTTAAAATACATTTTTTATATGGTTATTTTTAAATTTTATTTTATCATAATATATATATGGATAGTAATAAAGATGAAAATATTTTCTTTAAAGCAACAAGTCGGCATTTAAATTTTAATGAATTAAATGTTGATATTAGCGATGAAAAAAATATTTTTGCATTTGATAATAATAAAAATATTGTACATAGTGATAAAATTGTAAAAAATATTGTATCTATTCCAAATAATAGTGGTAGTAGCAATGGTAATAATCTAAAACGTTTAAACTCTTATGACAATTTAATACTTGATACTACATTTTTTATAAAACTTGATGATGAATCTTTAACTATTGATGAAAGAATCATGCGACTTGAAATATTTTTAGAAAATATTAATGAAAAAATTAAAATAGCTAAACAAAATAAAAATCAAATACAATTCTTGCAAGATGAACAAAAACAAGTTTTATCAAAACTTGAATTTTTAAAAGAAAATCAAAAATCTCAAAATATTATTTCAAAAATTAACATTAATGAATATGAATTTTTTAATAATTTAAAATCTTATTTTTCTAAATTTCAATTTATTTTTAAAATATTATATAGAATATTTAAACCTTTTTATTTTAAATCTAATTTTAAAAAAACATTAATGAAACTTAATAATATCAATGAGAATGTATCAGAATTATTAAAACTTAAAGTACCATATGGAGAAGAAGAACAAAGATATGAAACATTAGTTTATAATTTAACAAAAGCAGGTGTTTTACATTCTCAAATTTCAAAGGAAATAAATACTTAGTCAATAAATATTTTTTCTAGTATTTTTATTTCACCTTTTTTTGCATCAAATTTGCATTCAATACCATAAGGTAATGTCATTTTTTGTTTACCATGTGAAATTTTAAACCCTGAAGCTATAGGTATTTCTAATTTATCTGCTATATCATAAAAAATATCATTAAAATATTGTGTTTCTTCTATATTCAAAAACTCTCCTAATATAATTCCCTTAATATTGTCTTTAAATTGTTTAATATTAAACAATTGAGTTAACATTCTATCTATTTTATAAGTTGGGTCATGCCAATCTTCTATGAATAAAATAAAATCTTTATTTGGGATAAAATTAATTCCACAAAGTGAAGCTAGTGTTGACAAATTACCACCAAATAAAACCCCTCTTGCAGAACCTTCATTATATATTTTTAACTCACTTGCCTTATACAACAAAAGATTTCCCATTAAAGTATCAAAAAACATTTTTTTTGTGTAATCATCAATTTCGTCAACAAAATCAACATAAGGCATTGGACCGTAAAAAGTAAGTAAATTTGATTTTTTATAAAACATTGCATTTAAATTTGTTATATCAGAGAATCCTACAAATATTTTAGGATGTTTTTTTATAAACTCATAATCGATATAATTAACAAGTTTTAAAGTCCCAAATCCACCACGAGAACAAAATATAGCATTAATGTTATCACTTTTAAAAAAACTATGAAGATTTTTTAGCCTTGAGTTAACACTTCCTGATATTCCATTTATATTATCAAAAATATTATCAGATAAAACAATTTTAAATCCTTCATTTTCAAAAAATTGAACTGATTTATATAAGTCATTCTTATTATCAATTGCACTTGATATTGAAAGTATACCAATCGTATCACCTTTCATTAATTTTTTAGGCTTAATAATCTTCATAGCTTGTAATCAACAAAAATAATTATTTACATTTACAATCTTTTAAATAATATAAAAGAGTTCTAACCATTGCACCATTTGCCATTTTGACACCAAATTTATCAGGCTTTTCTAAAAATGCCGTTCCAGCGATATCTATATGAATCCAGTTATTATTTTTAATAAATTTACTTAAAAATACACCAGCTGTAGAAGCTCCACCATATCTTGAACCTGTATTTTTCATATCGGCAATATCACTTTTTAAACTTTTATCATATTCTTCAAATAAAGGAAGCTGCCATAGTTTTTCATCACTTGATTTTGAAACTTCAATTAGTCTATCAATAAATTCTTGATTTGTCCCCATAATTCCACTTGCACAAGTTCCTAAAGCTACCATACAAGCACCTGTTAGAGTTGCGACATCAATAACTTCATCAACTTGAAGTTCATCAGCAAAACACAAAGCATCTGCTAAAGTTAAACGACCTTCTGCATCTGTATTATCAACTTCAATTGTTTTTCCATTTTTAGCAGTCAATATATCACCAGGTTTATACGCACAACCACTTATCATATTTTCACAAGCTGCTATAATGCCATGAACTTCTTTATTAATTTTTAACTCAGATAACACACTAAATAAACCAAGTACACAAGCAGCACCTGACATGTCATCTTTCATGTTTAACATTGATGATGGAGGTTTTAAATCCATTCCACCTGAATCAAACGTAATTCCTTTTCCAACTATTGCAATTTTTTTATCAGGCAAAACATTTTGTGGTTTATAAGTCAAATGAATAAATTTAGGTTCATTGACACTTCCTCGTGCAACAGCTAAAAAAGCCCCCATATTCATATTTTCTATATCTTTTTTATCATAAATTTTAACATCTACACCTTTTATATTTTTAGCCACTTGAGCTAGTTTTTCAGGCGTAATGATATAAGCAGCTTCATTTATTAAGTCTTTTGCAAAATTTGAAGCCTTTGATATTGTTTCTCCAATTTGTAATCCTTGCCTGATTTTTTCAATTTTATTTTCATCATTTTCACATATAATAAAATTTTCAATTTCACTAGTTTTGTTTTTATCTTCATCGCATAAATATTTATCAAATTTATAATCTGCAATAGTCAATCCCTCTGCCATTATTTTTGCACAACATTTTGTGCATAATTCACCTATGTCTAAACCGTGCAAAACAGAAACAATATTTTTATCTGTTTTATTTTTTTTGCATTCTCTTAAAATTTTTGCATTTAATTCTCTTAACTTATTTAAATTAAGTTCTTCTTTTTTACCTAAACCAACTATCAATACTTTTTTAGCATTTATTTCATTATTCATAACCGGCAATGTATAAAAACTGCCAAACTCACCGGAAAATCCTTCACGCTCAATAACATAATCTACAATTTTATTATTAAGAGCTTGGTTGATAACCTTTGTTTGACCGGATAAAGTTTTTTCATCTTCAAACAAATTAACAACAAGTACATCACAAATTTCATTTTTGATGTCACCTTTTTTTACATCAATTTTCATAAATTATAATCTCCCTTATTAATTTTAAATTATTTTAACTCAAAAAAATAAAAGTCAAATCATTCTTTTAACCCAAAGAAACAACAATCTTTTTATCCAAAAAATATATTGGTAATAAAAATAGCACTGACAATCCCAACAAAATCTGCAAATAAACCACAAATCAATGCATAGCGAACTTTTTTAATCCCGACTGCACCAAAATAAACAGAAATAACATAAAAAGTCGTTTCACTACTTCCTGCCATAATCGCAGCAAGCTTAGTTATATATGCATCATTACCAAATTTATCAGCAATGTCTGAAACAAGACCAAGCAAAGCACTTCCTGATAGACTTCTTATTATCATTAAAGGAAAAATATCACAAGGAATTTTTAATGCATCAAAAACAATTTTAAATTTATTTGAAACAAATTCAAAGACACCACTTGCTTGAAGCATCGAAATTGCAACTATTATTGCAAGCAAATATGGAATTATTGAAACAGCACAATTTATGCCATCTTTTGCACCATCAACAAAGGATTCATATATTTTTGTTTTTTTTATTAATCCATATATAAAAATAAATGTAATTATTAAAGGCAAAATTAAAATTGAAAATTTATTAATTAATTCCATATTTTTTTTACCTCGGAATTATCATATTGTTTTATGATATTTTCATTGATTTGTTGTTTTTTATAAATTTTTTGCATTACTTTAGAAAATATAATAGAACTTACAAAGGCAATAAAAGTAACAATAAAAGTAGGAAGAATAATAACTTGAGGATTTTTAAACCCGTTAGCTGCCAAAATTGCAATAATAGTTGCAGGTATAAGTTGAAATCCTGCAGTATTCATGGCAAGAAGCATACACATAGAATTTGATGCGGAGGTTTTATCAACGTTTATATCCTGCATCTTCTTTATAGCTGCAATACCAAAAGGAGTTGCAGCGTTCGCTAATCCTAAAAAATTAGCACTAAAATTCAAAGCAATATTCCCCTGTATTTCTGATTTTTCGGGTAATTCATCAAATATTTTATCTATAATTGGTGTTACTATTTTTGAAAACAAACTTAATAACCCGCTTTTTTTAGCAATATTTAAAACTCCAAGCCAAAAAGCCATAATACCAATTAAATATAATGATATATCTAATGTTTTTTTACATCCAAGCCATATTGAATCAATAACATCATTTAAAGTGTTATTTATTATCCCAAAAAATATTGATATTAAAACTAATAAAGCAAATATATAATTCATAATTTATATTTTAGTCCAAAATAAACAAATAGTAAAAGAAAATAAAAAAATCAGGCATAAAGCCTGAAATAATTGAAAATGGGATTTTTTTATTAAGAATTTAAACTTAATTAATTTTATAAATATAATATATTTGTGTGTATTCGTAAAATAAGAATAAAGAGTTTTGTAAACTAAGCAAAAGTTTTGAAAGAACCTTCAATCGACTTATCTCGAACTGATTTTACAGCATCTATTTCAGTTGATAAAGCTTTTTGTTCTGTATCTAGTTGTTTCAATCTAACTTCTAATTTTTGATCTTGAGCTTGAATAACTTTAATACGAGCATTAGCATCGTTCATATTTTTCTCATATACATCTTTTTTGTATTCATATTCTACCATAGCAAAGTCATAAGCTTCTTGATCCATTTCATTGGTAACAGATGGTTGAACCATAGTACCATCAGCAAATGTAATTTTTGTAATCTGACCATCTGCACTTAAAACTATATTCGCATCTTGTTGATTTATTTCAGTGCGATTTTCTACATAGCTTATAGTATTTTCATAAACATTAACACTGTCTGCATATGTATTTTGATAAGTATCACTAATATTTTCTAATGGAACATACATATAAGCTTTATCGCCATTATTGTCTTCATATTGATATAAAGCTTGGTTTTTATCAACATTAGTCATACCAGTTACAGCAGCGGAATTTGCATATTGTGTATAACTTGGAACAACAACTGCATTATTGTATTCAGAAGATGAACCATATCCTGCAGAATTATCATTAGTGGCACTATATGATTTTAATAAGTCTTTTAATACATTAATCATATCTTCATTACTTATATTTGTATCAATAGATCCTTGACCAGTTCCTGCATTATATAAACTTTGTGCTGCATTTTTCTTAGCAACAGTCTGAACATCTACACCTGTTAAACTTTGTATATAATCATCTAATATTTTAGAATTTTCTGCATCTTCTCCATTAATTCCCATAGCAAGAGCCATGTTTTTTTGTTTTGAAGAACCAACTTTTTCACTACTATTTAAAGAACTTAAATTAGCTATTTGTTCTTCAATTGTTTTCATATATTCATATACATTTAAATTTTCTTTATAAGCTGATAATAACTTAGCAGAATTTTCACCACCAACCAATTCCATTTGGTAAGATTCACCATTAATATTTGTATTTAAATATTGAAATTCTTCACCTTGAATATCAGTCGGTTTTGTAAATGAAACATTGTTATATGTCGATTTACTCAACACTTTTTCAGTTGCAGGACTTTTATAAGTAATATTATAATTATAAGGTCCTGATGCTTTTTTAGCCATATTAATAATTTGTGATTCACCATATCCATTGTCAAACTTATACACAATTTTTGTGTAACTACTTGGATCCGGTGCTGTTGGAACTTGCATTTCCAACATCTGATTGTAAACAGCCGAAGATTCTTGACTTAGAACTACCCGCTGTTGATTAATTTGTTGACCTTCAAATTCAACCTGATTTTTCCGAGCAGTTAAAGAAGTTAACCGCAAGGATGATGCCGCCATACCCATTTTCTAAATCTCCATTTTTTCCTTAACGATACACATGATACATATCGACAATATATAATGAATTCTTTAATTTTTAGTTTATAATTGTTACAAAAACTTAACATATAAAACTAAATGTAATATTTTTATTTATTTACAAATATTTGCACAAATAATACTTCACTTATAAAACTTCATATCCTTTATTGTATGTTTTTATATTATTAAAAATAATATACTTATCTGGATTAAAATCATCATAACTAAAAGTATCATTTATTACATAAAATACAGAACCGCTTCCTGTCATTATAGCGTTTGGTTTTATTTTTTTTATATTTTTAAATTCATTTACTTCGTTTAATAATGGATATTCTAAATCATTACAAATTAATTCTTTGTCAAATTGTTTGTTTTGAATAAGCCTAATAAGTTTTGAAGTATTGTCTTTTTTTTGTTTTATTTTTTGTTGTGTGTATTTTTTATAAGCATAAGAGGCTTTTATTCCAATATTTCTAGGCTTAATAAGTGATATAGATAAATTTACATCTTTCAATTTTTGAACAATTTCGCCCCTTGAAGTACAAAGACATGTCCCCCCAACAAGACAAAAATTTAAATCAGATCCCAAAGATAAACACAAACTATTTAATTCTCGTTCTTTTAAAAGATTATTAAAATATTTATTTAAAGCAACAAAAGTCCCAACAGCGTTTGAACTTCCACCAGCTAAACCAGCTTCAATAGGAATATTTTTATTAATATAAACTTCTACTTTTTTATTATTTATATTTGTTTTATCGAAAAATAACTTAATAGCCTTATAAACAAGATTTGAGTTATCATAAGGGATATTATTTGAATTTCCTTTTAAAACAATACTATTTGTTTTATCTTCTTTTATAACAAAGGACAAAACATCAAACAAATTAATATTTTGCATGATAGATTGAATATTATGAAATCCGTCATTTCTTTTATTTAAAACTTCAAGAGTCAAATTAACTTTTGCAAAAGTTTTAACTTTTATCATAATAAAGGAGCCTTAGCTTTTTTTAGAGGTATTCCAACAACTTTTTCTAGATTAGCAGCAGCAACATTATAATCAAGAAGAGTTTTATAGTAATCAAGCTGAGCATTACGATATGTATTTTCAGCATCTTTAAACTCAATAGCATCACCCAAACCGACCTTATATCGTCCATTTGCAAGATCATATTGTTCTTTTGCTTGAGATAATGCCATTTTTGAAACTGGGATTGAATCTTCAAGTTCAATTAAACTTATATATGCTTGTTTAACTTCAAGATATACATTTTGTTTTTGTACTTGATAATCACTTTCATCTTTTTTATATGTTGCATTAGCTTCATCAACTTGTTTCTTTAGTTTCATAATATTAACAACATCATAAGATAAAGACCCACCAAAAGCATAACCATAATCAGCAGTAAATTCTCTTCCACCAAGATTATAGCTTGCAGCTAAATTCAAATCAGGTAAAAAAGCAACTTTTGAAGCTTTAACTAAATATTTAGAAGCTTCAGCTTTTTTTTGTGCAGATAAAAGCGAAGGTCTTGACTGATATGCACTATTGATAAGATTATCAAAATTAACATCATAATAACATGACGATAAATTATCAGAAATTTTATATGGTTCTTTATTTGGAATTCCTAATGCATTATTTAAATTTGCATATGCAATATCAATAGCATTTTTAGCTTTAATATGACTCAATTTAACACTACTTAAATTATGTTCTGCAGTTATAACATCTATTTTAGCCTTAACTCCAATATCATAATAAGACTGAGCTTGTGCTAAATGTGATTCATATATTTTAACAGATTCTTTTAATATATTTTCTTGCTGAACGGCATATAGCAAATTAAAATAAGCTTCTTTTACTTGAAAGATGATAGAATTAATTGTTTCATCTAAATTTTTTTCAGTTGCTTCATATGTTTTTTTAGCCATATTTGCAGATGTTCTTGTTTTACCGAAATCATACACTAATTGAGAAGCACTAATAGAAAAAGTATTTATATAATTATAAGGATGCATTTTTATAGAACTTAAAGAAGGCATTAAGTTTTTTGTTCTATCATATCCGATTGAAGCAGAAAACTCAGGAAAATAATTAGCCCAAGCTTGTCCTATTTTTGTTTTGTATATTTCTTTATTATATATTGCTGATTGAATTTGCGGATTATTACCTAGTGCTATTTTAATACAATCATCAAGATTTAATCCTGGTTGTTGGGTTACAGAACCTTCAATTGTTTTATTTTCTTCTCCACTTATTGATTGAATAGCTTCCTCTATTGAAGGAGTTATAATTTCTATTTGTTGATTATTATCGACATCAACAACCTGCTGTGCTAGAACATTTAAATTAAAACACAAACTGACTATTATTAAAAATATAACTATTTTACTTATTCTCACCTATATTAACCTCGTATAAAGTTTTTTTTAATTACTATTATTATTTGTTTTTTTGAATTTTTCCATAATTTTATTGATTATAAACTGAACAATTACATAAAAAGCGGGGACTAACATAGTACCAGCGACACCTGCAGCTAACATACCTCCAAAAACAGTTGTACCAACAGAAACACGACTTGCAGCTCCGGCACCATGAGCTAACAACAATGGAACAACACCAAGTACAAAAGCAATAACTGTCATAACAACAGCACGAAAACGAATATGTGCTGCTTTCATTGCTGCTTCTTCGATACTTAATCCATCTTTTTCATGCAACTCTTTTGCAAATTCAACAATCAAAATTGCTTGCTTAGCAGCTAAACCAATTAACATAATCATACCAACTTGAGAGTATAAATCAAATGCCTGAGCTGTTATTAATTGGAATAACAAAGCACCAACTGTTGCAATTGGAGCTATAAGCAATACAGCAATCGGTATCATCCAACTTTCATACAAAGCTACAAGGAATAAGTATACAAACAATAATGCTAATGTCATTACATAACCTGTAGTCCCTGATGATTCTATTTCTTGTTTTGAAGTTCCCGACCATTCAAAAGTAATATCAGAAGGAAAATTCTCATCTGCTAATTTTTCCATAACTTTCATTGCTTCACCCGAACTTTTTCCTGGTCCTGGACTTCCATTAAATTGTATTGAACGATACTGATTATATCTATTAATTGTTGTTGCACCAATATGTTCTTCTAATGATACCATAGTTGCTATTGGGATCATATATCCTTTGTTATTCATAACATATAAATTTGTAAGATCTGAAGGTCTATTTCTAAATTCTTTATCTGCTTGCATTTGCACACGGAAAACACGTCCCATTTTATTGAAATCATTTACATAAGCAGTCCCATAATTAGAACTTAATGTTAAATATAATTCATTTAAAGAAACACCTTGTGCTAATGCTTTATCATAATCTATATTTACATAATATTGAAGCATATTTGCCTGATAAGTATTAAATACATTTGATAAAGATTTATTTTGATTAGCAACAACCATAAAATTATTTGCAATATTTGACAATTCTTGTGGTGTATATTCACCCTTTGATAACATTTGAAATTCAAAACCACCATACATACTTAAACCAGAAATCGCTGGAGGAGTTATAATATATATATTTGCATCTCTTATAGGAGAAAAAGCAGCTTCAACTTTTTCTTTTATTTTCCACATTGATAAATCAGTTTCTTGACCTTTTAATTTCCTTAGAATTTTTTGAATAGTATTAAATTGTCTATCTTTAAATTCTTTAAATTCCATAACTATAAATGCCGTATTTGAACCATTCATCCCAATAAAACACATTGTTCTTTCAATACCTTCTATATTTTTTATACTTTTTTCCATTCGTTCAACAACATCATATGTTCTTGAAATAGAAGCACTCGCAGGTAAATTAACAGAAGCTAATAAAACACCTTCATCGTCGGTGGGTACAAATCCTGTAGGAATAATCTTAAATAAAAATCCGCTTAATATACACAAAAGTATAAAAGTTGTAACTGTTAACTTTTTATTATAAACAAATTTAGAAACATACGTCATATAACTTTCTGTTAAATTTTTAAACCATTGATCAAATTTTTCAATAAATTTAGGTTTTTGTTCTTTACGTTTTAAAATAGTTGTACATAATGCAGGAGATAAAGTTAATGCAACAATAGCAGATAAGGCAATAGAAACAGCAATACAAACTCCAAATTGTTTGTACATTAACCCACTTAATCCTGGTACAAATGCAACTGGAACAAATACAGCCATAAGTACCATTGCCATAGCCACTAATGCACCTCCAACTTCTTCCATTGTTTTTTGAGTTGCAACTTTAGGCTCATCACCCTCTTCCATATGCCTTTGTACATTTTCTATAACAACAATAGCATCATCTACAACTGTACCTACAGCAAGAACCATAGCAAAAAGCGTTAACATATTGATTGACATCCCAAAAATAGGCAATGCTATAAAAGTACCTACTAATGATACTGGTATCGCAATTAAAGGAACAAATGTTGCTCTTATAGAACCTAAAAATAAATATGTTAAAATTATTACAATAAATGATGCTTCAAAAATTGTTTTAACAACTTCAGCCATAGCTTCCTTAACAAAAGTTGTTTCATTTCTAAGAATTTTAAGTTCAATACCTGAGGGTAAATCTTTTTTCAATCTTTCTAATTCTTTTGAAACTTTATTAGCTACATCAATTGCGTTTGCACCTGGAATTTGTATAATTTGCATCAATGCAAGAGGCTCACCATTTGCTCTTGCTATTGAAGAATATGAAACTTGACCTAACTCAACACGAGCTACATCTTTTAATAATATTCTAGAACCAGATGGATTTTCTCTTATAATTATTTTTTCAAATTCTTCAGGCTCTACTAAACGACCTTTTGTAATAAGAGTAACTTGTAATTTTTCCTTGTCATCAGATGGCAACATACCAAAAGCACCAGCTGAAACTTGAGTGTTTTGTGTTTGTATAGCATTTTGTATCTCAGTTACAGAAACATTTAGTTGAGCCATTTTTATGGGATTTAACCAAATTCGCATGCTGTAATCACCAGCACCAAATACATTTACATCTCCAACACCTTGTATTCTGGCAAGCTCATCTTTTACATAAACAGATGCATAATTTGCTAAATATAACTCATCATACATATTATTTGGAGACATAACTCCAATAATCATTAAACCCGCACCACTTACCTTTGTTCTTGCATTTACTCCAAGACGTTTTACTTCTTCTGGTAAACGAGGCTGGACTTGCTGTAGACGATTTTGAACATTTACAAGTGCAATATCTTTATCTGTACCTGTTTTAAAATATATAGTCAATTGGTATGAATCATCCTGAGAGGTTGATGTCATATATATCATATTCTCAACACCATTTACCCCAGACTCTATTAATGATGCTACTGACGACTCAATAACACTGGCACTTGCACCTGGATATGATGCCGAAACTGAAACTTGTACAGGAGTTATATCCGGATACTTTTCTAATTTCAAACTGAACATTGCAAGTAATCCCAATATTGTTATAAATATCGAAATTACAAATGCAAATCTTGGACGTTTTATGAAAAAATATACGTTTTCTTTTTTTATATGCTTATTATCCATTATTCTTTACCGTCTTCTTTTTTATTATCAATAATTTTTACTTTCGAACCAGGTTTTAATTTTTGTAAATTATTAGAAATAAATTTATCCCCAATATTTAAACCATCTATTACAATCCAATAACCTTTATATTGACCTCCTTTTTGAAATTGTTTTAGCTGTGCTTTATTGTCTTTATCTATAACATAGACAAAAGAACCCGATGTAGACTCAATTACAGCATCTTGAGGTAAAAGTGCAACTTTTTGTTTATATTTAGACGTTGTTTTTACTGTTACAAAATCGCCAGGCACAAGAAGTCTTTTCTTATTTGAAAAAGTTGCTCTTAATGTTATTGTTCCTGAACTTTCATCTACTTCATTATCGACAAAATCAATTTCACCATTCTCATCATATATTGTGCCATCTGACATTATTATTTGAGGAACTATAAATGATAGTTTATCCAAATTTTTATTGCTTTGTGCATAACTTTTTAAATAACTTAAATAATCCTCACTTTTCATAGTAAATGAAACATATATTGGATCTACAGATAAAATACGTACAAGAGTACCGCTTGAAGTATTTACTAAATTACCTTCTGTTATAAGAATATCTCCAACTTTTCCATCAATAGGTGAATATATATTAGTATAACTTAAATTTAATTTTGCTTGTGCAAGATTAGCTTTATTTACATCAAGTAATGCTTTTGTTGCATCACGTTGTGCAAGTGCATCATCATAATAAGATTTGCTTACAAAATCTTGTTTAACTAATTCTTTTGCACGTCTTAAAGATTTTTCATAATTAACTAACTGTGCTTGAGATTCTCTTACAGATGCAGCAGCTTGATTAACGGCATTTTGATATTCATTAGGCTCTATTTTATATAAAAGTTGCCCTTTTTTTACAAATGCACCTTCTTTGAAATATTTCTGTTGCAACCAGCCATTCACTCGTGAAACTACATTGACAATCTTACAAGCTACAACTCGTCCTGATGATGACGTACTTGTTGTTATACTATCTTCTATTACTTCTCCTACTGTTACTTCAACAGGTGCCATTCGCATTTTTGCCAACATTTGACTTTCTAATATAGATTTTAATTGTTGAAAACCTATTAAACATAAAACTATTATTGTAGGTATCACTATTTTTTTACTTAAAAAGGGCTTTATCGTTTCGATTATTGATTTTATACTCATATAATTTATCCTCTTATTTTATTTATAAATAATGCCAAGTCTTAAATGTTTCTGCTACACTTATTTATTATATAAAAAATTTTTTTAAATAACAATTTTTTTATTAAATTTATTAAAAAATAATCTATTGCAAGTTTTTATCTAAATATTGTTTAAAAGCTTCCAAACTTACAGTATATTGAGATGGCACAACTTCTGAATATTTTCCTTTATTTTTAATTAAATATATCATAGGATAATATTGAATATTATATTTTTTTACAAGTGATATATTTTTTTTATTTTCACAGTCAATCAAAACAATATTATATTTATCTTTATATTTATTATTCAAACTGGCTAATTTTGGCATAAGACGTCTACAATATGTACACCAGTTAACATAAAATACAAGTAGCATTGGTTTATCATTTTTAATGGCATCTTTATATGAATTACCAAAATCATAATTTAAAAAAACTTTTGCTTTTTTACAAGTTGAATCATTTAATAACTGTTCTTTTTCTTGATTTTTATCACATCCTGTAAAAATAATACACATTAATATAAAACAAATTATCGATAATATATTTCTTTTCATAAAACTGCTCCTTTTGGGACTACTGTAATACCATTTTTTGTAACATAAAAACCACGTTTTATGTCATCATCTTTTGATACGCCAATTTTTGTATATGGAGGAATAACAACGTTTTTATCAATTATTGCCTTTTTAATTTCACAATATCTTCCCACATTTACATTTTCCATTAATATGCTCTCACTTATACTTGAAAAACTATTTATAAGCACCTGTGGCGAAAGTACACATTTTGAAAGAGAACCACCAGATATAACACACCCTTCTGATACAAGTGAATTTGTTGCCATACCTACCCTATCATTTTCCTCCCATATAAATTTTGCAGGAGGATCATTATAATTATACGTACGTATTGGCCAAACCTTTGAATATAAATTTAACTCAGGCGAATGACTTATTAAATCCATATTTGCACTCCAATATGCATCGATTGTACCTACATCTCTCCAGTAACCTTTTTCTGACTCAAGCATTTCAGGGACTTCATTTTTGGAAAAATCATACACAAATATATTTTTACCCTCTTTTAACATCTGAGGTATTATGTTCTTACCAAAATCATTATTAGAACTTTGATTTAAAGCATCTTCATTTAATGCTATTACAAGTTCTTTTGTTGTAAAAATATAATTACCCATAGATGCTAAACACATTCTATCATTGCCAGGGATTGTTTTGGGTTTAGTTGCCGGTTTTTCAATAAAATTTGTAAGCCTCCAATTTTCATCAACCTCGATTATACCATATTCACTAGCAAGTTCTAATGGAACAGGAATAGCTGAAATTGTCAAATCTGCATTAACATCCTTATGATAAGAATGCATTTGCGATACATCCATTTTATAAACATGATCTCCGCCAAATACACATACATATTTTGGTGCTTCATCCAATATTATATTTAAATTTTGAAATACTGCATCAGCTGTACCTTTATACCAAGATGCATTTGTTCTCATTTGAGCTGGCACTAAATCAACATACTGGTTTATTGATGATGATAAGTTCCAACCTCTTGTTATATGTTTATTTAAGGAGTCTGATTTATACTGGGTAAGTATCTTTATTTTAAAATAACCTGAATTTACAAAATTATTTAAAACAAAATCAATAATCCTATACCTTCCCCCAAAAGGGACAGCCGGCTTAGCTCTATCTCTTGTTAATGGAAATAGCCTTTTTCCCTCTCCACCAGCTAATATCATAACAAGTGTCTCATCTGTTTTCATATTGCTTAACTATTCTTTCACTATACAATTATTTTACAATCTTTCTTTATTCATAAAAGTAACTCTTAAAATTATTTTAAGAGTCACTTTAAATCCATATTTAATTATTTTTTATCATTTTGTGGTGGTTGCTTTTGAGATTCCATTAACGCTTTATTATCTTTTGATACTTCCTTTATTTCTTTTTGAATAACTTCAGGGTTATATGAATTATCAAGATATTTAATCTGTGCTTTTTGTCTTAAACTTTCAATATATTTTTGCAAGATCTCAACTTGTTGTGCATTTGTTAAATATGATTTAATTTCTTCTTTTACTTTTTCATAAGGTTCAACACCTGCACTAGCTCTATCAGTAACCATTATAATATGATAACCATATGGTGTTTCAACAATTTCACTTATAGTATTTGGCTTTTGTTTGAATGCAACAACTGCAAATGGTTCCACCATTTCTTCTTTTGCAAAAAATCCTAAATCCCCACCTTGTTTTGCACTTGCGATATCATCTGAATTTTCACGTGCTAATTTCTCAAATTGAGATTTATCTGTTTTTAGTTGTGCTAATATCTTTTGTGCTTTTTCTTTTTTCAGTTTAACTTCATCATTTATTTTTTTATTTAATTCTTCTTCTGTTATATTTTTATTTTCTTTTTGTAAGATTTGAGCAATTTCATCACGATTTGCACTTATCAATATATGTGAAGCACGAACTTTGTCTGGATACTTAAATTTATCTACATTGGCATTATAAAATTTCTTTGCATCTGCATCTGAAATTTTGGAAACTTTTATTGTTTCAATTAACTTTTTTAATTTCACACCTTCAACTAAATCTTCTTTAAATTGTTCATTAGATATCCCGTTTTGTTTCAAAATCTCATTAAACTTTTCTTTCGAACCAACCCTATCTATCATAGACTTATGTTCTTCTTCAATTTCCTCTTTTGATGCTTTTATATTTTTAGTTTTCATTTCTTCATCTAAAAGTGTTTTAACAATAAGTTCATTTACAACTCTATCTTTAATCATTAAATATAAAAAACTATTTTTATCTTTTTTTACATCTATACCCATTTTTGCAAACATAGAATCATTAACAGCTTTATCAAAAGTTTTATTAAACTCACTTTTTGTAATAGGATGGTCATTTACTTCAATAATCTTTTCACCAGGCTTAGTACAACTGCAAGAAATAAACATAACTAATGATAATACTATCGCCGGTAATAACTTTTTCTTTAACATTTAATATTTCTCCTCTTTTACTTTTTATTAATTTAATTTTTTAAAGTTAATATTTTAAACGTACACAAGATATATAATAAAATAAACTAGCCAACATGTTAAATATTTCATCAAAAGTCAAAAATTTACTATTAAAAATAAGTATGGATTTGGTTTCTTTTAACGATTTTGGGGCTTTTATATATTTTAAACGTTTCTTAACATTTGGCTCAATTTTTTGATTTAAGATCCTCCATTCATTTTCATTATAAGGTGTATATATTCTTATTCCATCAGGTGTTTGACGTATTGAATTTATTCTAATGTTGGTAGCAAGAATTCTTAATCGAATTAATTTTATAAGATTTTCAACTTCATTTGGCATTTTTGAAAACCGATCTTTCCATTCAGATATTATTAACTCCAATTGATTTTCATTTTCAACATTTGCTAAACGTTTATATTCTATCATTTTTTGACTATAATCACCAACCCAAGTTTGAGGAATAAAAGCAGTTACATTTATATCAACAATCGTTGGTTCTATTTTTTCTATCTTTTCACCTTTAAATTCTCTGATTGCTTCATCTAAAAGTTCACAATAAGTATCAAATCCGACATTCATCATATGACCATGTTGTTTTGTTCCAAGAATATTACCAACACCTCTTATTTCTATATCTCGAAGTGCTATTTGATATCCACTACCTAGTGTTGTAAAATCATTTATGGCTCTTAAACGTTTTATTGCTTCATCTGTTAAGCTCTTACTTTTTTTATACAAACAATAACAATATGCTTGTCTTTGAGATCTGCCAACACGCCCACGCAGTTGATATAACTGTGCTAAACCAAATTTATCTGAATCAATTATTATTATCGTATTTGCATTTTCAATATTCAACCCTGATTCTATAATTGTTGTCGATACAAGAACATTATATTGACCATCTAAAAAATCTACCATAACTTGTTCTAAAGTTTTTTCATCCAATTTCCCATGACCAACAGCTATTTTAGCATTTGGCACAAGTTTTTGAATATATGATGCAAACTCGTATATTGTATCAACACGATTATAAAGAACAAACACCTGACCTTCCCTATCAAGTTCATAATTTATAGCATTTTTTATCAAATTATCATCCATTTCACAAACTTTTGTTTTTATTGGAAGTCTGTTCTGTGGCGGTGTATTGATAACAGATAAATTTTTTATACCTGATAATGACATATATAAAGTCCTTGGAATTGGTGTTGCACTCATTGATAATATGTCAATATTTTTCTTAAGGCTTTTCAGTTTTTCTTTATGTTTTACCCCAAATCTATGTTCTTCATCAATAATAAGTAAGCCTAAATCTTTAAAATTTACATCATCTTGCAAAAGTCTATGTGTACCAATAACTAAATCAACTTCACCCATTGAGAGTTTCGTTATAATTTTTTTCTGTTCAGCCTTGCTTTTAAACCTAGTCAATAATTCAACACAAACAGGATAAGGACTAAAACGCTGCTTAAATGTTTCATAATGCTGAAGTGCAAGAATAGTTGTAGGCACAACAAGAACAACTTGTTTCCCGCTTGTTATAGCTTTAAATGCAGCTCTTAATGCAATTTCTGTTTTACCAAAACCAACATCAGCACAAATAAGTCTATCCATTGGAACATCTTTTTCCATATCCTGCTTTGTTTCAATTATAGCTTTCATCTGATCATCAGTTTCAGTATATGGAAAACTATCCTCAAGCTCATATTGCCAAGGTGTATCAGGATCAAACTTTATTCCTTTTGACACTTTTCTACTTGCATATAGATTTATCAATTCACGAGCAACATCTTCTAAAGCTGATTTGGTTTTTTTCTTAACATTATTCCATTCGCTTCCACCCATTTTTGATAATTTGACTATACTTCCACCTTGAATCCCTCGATAACGAGAAAGCATATTTATTTGCTCTGCCACAATATGAAGTTTATCATTATTTGCATATTCAATTGTTAAATAGTCTTTATATTCTCCATCTATTTCCATTTGATTTAATCCAAGATATTTGCCAATACCATGAATACGATGGACAACATAATCACCTTCTTTTATATCACTTATATTTTCAATAAAGTCAATACTTTCTTTTTTATAATTATATTTTTTTGACGTTATATCTTTTGATATTTTGTTAAATAATTCTTTGTCAGTTAAAACTACTAAATTTAAAGTATGTGAAATACCTCCTCCTAATGATAAATTCCCTGTAAATTCTACTTGTGAATTATCTATTTCAAAATCATTTAAAATTTCAATAACACGTGTTTTATAATCAGTAGCGACAATAAGTTTGTATTTTTTTTCTATTATTTTTTCAACAAATTCAGCTATTTTACATACATCAGCTGAAAATAAACCGATAATTTCACTATCAAATTCAATGATATTTGTATTTTCTTTTTCAGTTAAAAAATTTTCAAAACATATTTTCTTTAATTTATTATATAAATTTTTAAAGTCATTATATTGATAATGATTTAAATTTTTCAACTTCAAATTTTTATTTTCTTGTAAATTTTTTACATATTTTTCATTATATTTATCATCTAAATTTTGATAATGATTTAATATTTCAATAGTTTCATCAAATACAAATATATAATCGTTTTGAAATAATTCAACAATTGTTTTCAAATTTTTCCCGTAATTTCCTTCAAAATATTGGCAATATTCATCAAATTCATTATCAATTTTACTTTCCTGATTTAAATCTTTAACAAATTTATAAAGCGGTAAAATATCAACACTATTTATATGACCGATACTTTTTTGATTATCAACATTAAAATATCTTATATCACTTATTGTATCACCCCAAAACTCAATTCTTATTGGATTATTATCAAGACTAAAAACATCCAAAATGTCACCACGAAGTGAAAATTCTCCAATATCACAAACCTGAGTGACACGTTTATATCCTAAATTTATTAGTTTTTGTGCTAAGTTATATGGCTCTATATCATTATTTTGGAATAATATAATTTTATTTTGATTAAAATAATTATCCAAAGGAAATTTTTCCATTAAAGCCCTAACCGAAGTTATTATAAATGGCGGTTTATTTCTTATAATGTTAATTTGATCTTTATATTTATATAAGTTATGATTTATAACCTCATAAGGTGAAACATCTTGAAATGGAAAAATTTGTGGTTTAATTTTTAAATTCAAATTCATTAAATCATGATTAAACTTTAACACCCGATTGTTATCATAAGTTACAAATATTATTTTTTTTCCGGTTTTAAAAAACTCATTTAACAATATAAGTTTTGTTATATCGTTTATTGATGTTAATGTTAATTTATTAAATTTCTTTTCACTTTTAATAAAATTAAAAATTTTCTCTAATTTGAAATTATTTTGAAACATTATTTTTACCTCAAATTCAAAAATTTATGCACTTGAGGTATAAAAAAAACATTTTTATAATGTTTTAAGAAATTTTTATGAATATTTTTCAAAAATAAAATATTATTTTTATTTTTTAATTCTTTAAATAAAAAAGAACTTTCAGGTTGTAAGTATAAAGGAACATTATATTTTTTAGCAAGCCTGCAACAATTTTCAATTTCATTTTCTTCAATTTTATTATCAAAAACAACTTTTACATATATTTCAACATTGGATGCAATTTTTAAAAATTTATCATTTATATCAAATTTATTTTCCTCATTTGTTGCAGTTTTTAGTTTTATATCCATTGAAACAATATCAATTTTATCAATAATTTTTTGTAAATTTTTGAATAGTGTACCATTTGTTTCCAAATATATTTTTATATTAAATTTCTTACTTAAAATTTCAAAATTATTCAAAAATTCATTTAAAAAATCTACATACATTAAAGGTTCACCACCTGTAAATGAAATTGAATGGACTTTTGATAAATCAAAATTTAGGATTTCTCTCATTAAAGCTTCAATATCGTAATTTTTCCCCTCAAAAAATTTTGTATCACAAAATTTACAATGCAAATTACAATTTGAAAACCTAACAAAAATTTGATTAGCTCCTAAATATTTCCCTTCACCCTGAATTGATTCAAAAATTTCATTAATTTTGGCAATATTATGTTTTTCCACTTTTAATCCTTACTTTTCAACTCTTTTATTTTTTTATATAACTCAATTTCTTCACTAGAAACTTGAGATTTAATATCAATTATTATCTCAACAATTAAATCTCCAGAATTTTGATTTTTTTGTGGTATTAACCCCTCACTGGCGATTTTAAATTTTTGCCCAGATTTGGTATTTTTTGGAATTTTTAATTTTATTTTTTCACCCTTAAAATTTTCAACACAAACTATATCACCCAAAACTGCTTGATAAGGTTCAATTATAGCTTTTGTATAAACATCATTATCTATAACCTTAAAATTATTTATATCATTTTCATTTACTTCAATATTTAAATATAAATCACCATTTTGACCACCATTTAATCCTTGATTTCCTTCGTTAACTATCCTTATTTTTGAACCAGTTTTTACATTTGGAGGAATTTTAATATTTATTTTTTTATGTTTTTTTATCTCACCCAACCCATTGCAATATGAACATTTTGCTTCATTTACAAATTTTTTTCCGTTACATTTTGGACAAATATTAGTATGAAGAACGTTAACAATCCTTGATGTACCTATTATAGCCTCCTGATATGAAATTTTTACATTTAGTTCAATGTCTGTTCCATTAACTTTATTATTAGGTTTTAAATTATTTAAAATATCTTTAAAAAGAGAATCAAATGTTTTATGTTTATTTTCATTTTCACTATATGCTTTTTTTGCTTGTGCCTTTATTTTTACATCTTCATTATTTATTGAAGATGTTGTTGTTGATTTTTGATTAATTTCATTATAGCCATTTAATTTATCATATTTATATTTTTTTTGAGAATCAGATAAAATATCATATGCATTTTTTATTTCTTTAAATTTTTCTTCATAATTTGGATTGACATCAGGATGATATTGACGAACCAATAAACGAAAAGCAGCTTTTATCTCAACATCGGTTGCATTTGTTGAAATATTAAGTATCTCATATAAATTTGTGTTTAAATAATCTTTAATTTCGCCCATATTTATAATTTTAATTTTTCTTCGAAAAATATCAATATTTTAATGACTTAGGTGAGTATAACTACCATTTATTTTACAAAATTTGACTTGCTTTTTTACACTAGATAAAGCAAGTTTTACATTCTCATCCAAAATATGACCTTTTAAATCAGCCAAAAACAAATACTCACCCAAATTTTTTCTTGAAGGACGTGAATCAATATATGTTAAGTTTATATTATATTGCTTAAAAATTTTTAAAATATCACACAAAGCACCTGGTTTATTTTGTGTTTCAAAAACAATATTTGTTTTTGAATTTATTGTATTTTTATTTTCAAATCTTGTTAAAAGAATAAATCTTGTTTGATTATCTTTTTCATCATTTATTTCTTTTTCTAAAACATTTAAATCAAGTTCCAAAGCCAACTCAGAATTACCTATTGCTGCATATGTTTTATCAAGTTCTATTAATTCATATATAGCTTCACTTGTTGAATTTTTTGATAATAATTTTGCAGTTTTAAAATTATTAAAAATATAATTTTCACACTGTTGAAGTGCCTGAGAATGAGATAAAATTGTTTTTATACTATTTTTATCACTAGATTTTGAAATAAGTGAATGGTTAATATTTAAAACATATTCTGCATAAAAAGTTATCTTGTCATCATTTAATTCCATAATATTATTTATTGTTTCTTTAACAATCCCCTGAATTGAATTTTCAATTGGTACAATTGCAATTGAATATACATCGTTTTCAAAATTTTTAAGCAAAGTTTTTATATTCTTTTGTGCATTAAATTTTAATTTTTTTAAATTATAGAATTTTGAAAAAAATTTAACAGCAAGTGAAGAATATGACCCTCTTGGTCCTAAATAATAAACATTTTTTATATTTGTAAATTCATTCATTTGTAAAAATATACCTTTTATTTTAGAATATAAAAATATTTTACACAAAAGAGGCAAATTATGGCAAATATTAAATTTGGAACAGACGGTTGGAGAGCAAAAATAAACGAAGATTTTAATTATAACAATATAAAAATTGTTGTTTTAGCTATTATTAAGTATGTTAATAAACACTATTCAAAAGAAAATAAGCCTATATTTTATATAGGTTATGATGGAAGAAAAAACGGTTTTGAATTTGCAAAATATACGGCTAAGATTATCTCAAATTATGGAAATTACAATGTTGAAGTGTCAAAAATTGTTTGCCCAACACCTGTATTAGCTTTTCAAGCAAAGTTAAAAAACGGACTTGGAATAATGTTTACAGCAAGTCATAATCCACCAAACTACCAGGGATTGAAATTTATACCTGATTATGGTGGACCAGCTGGAGATGATATAACAAATGAAATAGTTGAAAATATAAAAAGAATACAAAAAAATAATATTGATATAGATATTAATTTAAACTTAGATAATAATAATTATAAACTTTCATCGTTTAAAGATGAATATTTTGAACACATAGAAAAAATTGTTGACTTTAAAAAAATAAAAGCATTGAGAACTCACATAATTATCAATTTTCTTCATAGTGCAACAATTGGGTACCTTGACGAATTACTAAAACGAAATGATATAAAATTTGAAAAATATAATGACAATTTTGATTCAAATTTTGGTGGCAATATGCCTGATCCCAAACCAAAATATTTGGAAGATTTAATGTTAAAAATAAAGAATAAACGAAATACAATAGGACTTTCAAATGATGGTGATGGAGATAGATTTGGAGCCATAAATGAACTTGGAGAATATGTTTCTCCAAATGAAATTATGGGGATATTGCTTAAACATCTTATAAATAATAAAGGATATAAAGGTTCGTTGATAAAAACAATAGCTTCTTCAACTATGCTTAATATTCTGACTCATAAATTAAATATACCCTTAATTGAAACAAAGGTAGGATTTAAATGGTTAGGCTATGAAATGAGGAAAAATGAAACAATAATTGCAGGCGAAGAGTCAGGTGGTCTGTCAATAGGTAAACATATACCCGAAAAAGACGGGATTATTGCTAATTTACTTATCTTAGAAGCAATGGCCTATGAAAATAAACCATTATATATACTTCAAAAAGAACTCAACGATTTTGTTGGTTATACTTTCATAAATGACCGTATTGATATTGATTTAGGGAAATGTTCTAAAAATATTAGTAAAAATGATTTTATCCAATTATTTAAAAACGACACAACAAAAATATCTAATCTTGAAGGTTTAAAAATATATTTAGATAATGATTTAAGTTGGATTCTTGTTAGAAAAAGTGGGACAGAACCGTTTTTACGTGTTTATATAGAATCATACAGTAAAAAAAGATTATGTGAGATTAAGGAAAAAATAAAGATGATTTTATAATTCATTTTCGTCTTTTAACTTCCTATTCATAAGTTTATTTAAAACATCAATTGGTGAAATATCTGTATAAATAGCTTCGTATATAGCATTTGAAATCGGAGTTTGAATATTATATTTTTTACCTATTTCACAAATAGCTTTTGATGTTTTAACGCCTTCAGCAACTTGTCCAAGTGTTTTTAGAATATCATCAATTTTCATACCTTGTCCTAACATTTGTCCGACTTTAAAATTTCTAGATTGAGGACTAGAAGCAGTAGCAATAAGATCACCTAATCCTGACAAACCATATAATGTTTGAATATTTGCACCATAAACTTTAGCGACACGGACAATTTCAGCAATACCACGTGTAATAAGAGAACCTTTAGCGTTTTCACCTAAATTCATTGCATTTGCAAACCCTGATGCAATAGCAATAACATTTTTTAAACTACCTCCCAATTCAACTCCTATTGTATCATTACTAGCATAAAGTCTAAACTTTGATGGTACGTTAAATATTTTTTGTAAATCATTTGCAAGATTTATATTTTTACAAGCAATACAAGCAGCTGTTGGTTTACCGTCTAAAATTTCAGAACTTAATGTAGGACCTGACAAAATAGCATATCTTTGCTTTGGAAAAATTTCCTCAATAACTTGTGAAATTGTTTTTAAACTTGGAAATTCAAGTCCTTTTGAAGCGTTTATTAATATTTGATTTGCGTTTAATTTTAGATTGTTTAGCACTTCTCGAATGCCGCTTGAAGCAACGCATAAAATAATATAATTAGAATCCAAAATAGCTTTATTAATATTAGATGTAAAATTTATATTATCTGGAAATTTAATTGAATATGTTGAATTAAATTGCTTTGAATTATTAAATTCATTGATTTTTTGAACGTTTCGACCCCAAACACATATCTCATCAAAATTATTTGCAAACAGCCATGCTTGACATAACCCCCAAGCTCCATAACCTAAAATTGTAAGTTTCATTAATTCCTCTTATTATAATTATATCCTTTTTTAAGTATTATATTATCAAATATTAAATTTTAAAACTTTGTAAATTTTTTGTATAAAATATTTTAATAAAGTATAATAAAAAATAAATAATAAAAATAAAAAAGGAGTATAAAGCATGGCAACTGTAAAAGTTGGGAAAGATAAAACAAGGATAGTTATTGCACCACCTGAAGAAAAAAATAAAGCACTTCAACTTGCAATTGATAAAATAGAAAAAGATTTTGGAAAAGGTTCAATAATGAAACTTGGAGAAAGAAGTTTGGTTTCTGTTGAAGCAATACCAACAGGTGCATTAAGTGTAGATGTTGCTTTAGGTATTGGTGGTGTACCACGTGGTCGTATTATTGAAATATATGGACCAGAAAGTAGTGGAAAAACAACTTTAGCACAACATATTGTTGCAGAATGTCAACAACGAGGTGGTATTGCAGCTTTTATTGATGCAGAACACGCTTTGGATCCTGAATATGCAAGACGTTTAGGAGTTAATGTTGATGAATTGCTTATTTCTCAACCGGATACAGGTGAACAAGCATTAGAAATAGCTGAAGAACTTGTACGTTCAAGTGCAATTGATGTTGTTGTTATTGACTCTGTTGCAGCACTTGTACCAAAAGCTGAAATTGATGGGACAATGGAAGATCAACAAATGGGGCTTCAGGCACGTTTAATGTCAAAAGCTTTAAGAAAATTAACAGGTGTTGTTGGTAAAACTAATACTACAGTTATTTTTATAAATCAACTTCGTCAAAAAATAGGTGGATATGGATTATCTGAAACTACAGCAGGTGGAAATGCTTTAAAATATTATGCGAGCGTTCGTCTTGATATACGTAAAATTGAAACATTAAAAAAAGACGAAAAAGAATATGGTAATCGTGTTAAAGTAAAAGTTGTTAAAAATAAAGTCGCACCGCCTTTTAGAATTGGTGAGTTTGATCTTATTTATGGTGAAGGTATTTGTAAAATAAGCTCAATAATTGACATGGCTGTTAATTTTGAAATAATAAATAAAGCTGGTGCTTGGTTTAGTTACGGAGAAACAAAATTAGGTCAGGGCAAAGAAAAAGCAAAGGAATTTTTAAAAGAAAATCCTCAAATTTTAGAGCAAATTGAAACATTAATAAGAGAAAAATTAAATCCACAAGTACAACAACAAAATATAGAAAAGGAAGAATAAAAAATAATGAACGAAAATTTTTATATTACAACTGCTATTGATTATGTAAATGGGAAGGCACATATTGGTCATGCTTTTGAGAAAATTTTAACAGATGTAATATACCGTCATTTTAAACAACGTTTTGATAAAACAATGTTTTTAACTGGAACTGATGAACATGGTATAAAAATACAAAAAACAGCTAAAAGTTTAAATATTTTACCTATTGAATTATGTAATCAAAACGTCGAGTCATTTAAAAATAGTTGGAAACTTTTAGATATAAACTATGACAAATTTATTCGTACAACTTCCGACGAACACAAAAAAATCGTTCAAAAAATATTTGAAAAGCTTTTAAAACAAGGTGATATCTATAAACATTCATATAAAGGCTTATACTGTAGTGGTTGTGAATGTTTTTTAAACGAAAAAGATTTAGAAAATGGTTTATGTCCAACTCATTTAAAAAAACCAGAAATAGTAGAAGAAGAAAATTATTTCTTTAAACTTACAAAATATAAAGATGCAATTATAAATCATATAAAAAATAATCCTAGCTTTATAATACCTTCATTTCGTGCAAATGAAGTTCTAAATCAGTTGGAAAATATTGAAGATATTTCAGTTTCTCGTTCAATAAATAATGTAAACTGGGGAATACCAGTATTAAGTGATAGTAGCCAAATTATTTACGTTTGGATTGATGCTTTGTCAAATTATATAACAGCTTTAGGTTATGACCCAGATAAAGAAGAACAAAATGAAACATTCAAAACTTTCTGGCCTGCAACCTGTCAAGTTATAGGTAAAGATATATTAAAATTTCATTCAATTTATTGGATTGCTTTGCTTATGGCACTTAATTTACCGCTTCCAAAACATATTTTAGCTCATGGATGGATAACAATAGATGAAACTAAAATGTCAAAATCATTAGGAAATGTTTTATCTCCTGAGAATATATTAAATAGTTTTAAGCTTGAAACTCCAGATGCTTTTCGCTATTACATTTCAAGCTGTGCAAATTGTGGAAAAGACGGAAATTATAGCGACATTGATTTTAAAGAAAAAGTTAATGCTGATTTAGCAAATAATATGGGGAATTTATTAAACCGTTCATTAAATATTCTTATCAAATATTTTGATGGTGAAATAAAAGATGAATTCATTGTTGAAAATGAAATAATAAAAATAGCTAAAAATACAATTAATAAAGTCATTGAAAATTTTGATAAATTTCAAGTTGCAGAAGCTACTTTTGAAATTATGACACTTCTTAACGTAGCTAATAAATACATAAATGACCAAGCTCCTTGGAGTCTTGCCAAAAATGGTAACTTAAAGGAAGCAGGCATTGTTTTATACAATGTCCTTGAAGTGATGAGGTATGTTTCGGTCTTAATTTATCCTTATTGTCCAAATATTGCTTCAAATATTGCTAAACAATTAAAAACAAATATTAATATTAAGCTTTGTGACCTAGGTAAAAATAATCTTAAAGCCGGTAAAATTATAACAAAAGAAGAAATAATCCCTGTGTTTTTACGACTTGATAGTGAATTTGCTCAAAATAAAAAATAGGATGAATTTCAAAATATGCAGTTTCAAACAAGTCAAGATTTTAATATCGTTATTGAAAAATATAAAAACGCTGTTCAATTTTTTGATTTAGAAAAAATAAAAACAGAAATAGCTCTTTTACAAAAAGAACTGGAAAACCCTAAAATTTGGAATAATCAAAAAGAAGCACAGGAACTTTCTCAAAATTTGAAAGAAAACAAAGGCAAACTTGAAATGCTAAATTTCTGGCAAAGTCTTTATGATGATATAGTTGTTTTAAAAGATTTATTTGAAACTGACATTGAGTTTAAAGATGAAGCAATTTTAAAGGCAAATAAACTCAATGAAGAGTTGAATAAGTTTGAAACCGAGCAAAAGTTGAACGGTGAATACGATAAAAGTAATGCAATAATAACAGTCATTTCAGGTGCAGGTGGCACAGATGCTCAGGATTGGGCTTCAATGTTGTTGAGAATGTATTTAAGGTGGGCTGAAAAACGAAAATATAAAACAGAAATGCTTGAAAAACAAGACGGGGATGAAGCCGGTATAAAAAGTGCAACTTTAAAAGTTGAAGGTAAGTTTGCATTTGGATATTTAAAAGCAGAAAGAGGTGTTCATAGACTTGTCAGGATTTCTCCATTTAATGCAAATGGTAAAAGACAAACTAGTTTTGCTTCTCTTGAAGTTTCACCATTGATTGAAAATTTAGATAAAAAAATAGAAATACCGCAAGATGAAATTGAAATTGAAACCATGCGTTCAGGGGGTGCTGGTGGACAGAATGTAAATAAAGTTGAAACTGCAGTAAGAATTTATCATAAACCTACTGGTATTATTGTTAAATGTCAACAACAACGCTCTCAACTTCAAAATAAAGAAACAGCACTTCAAATTTTAGCTTCAAAATTACTTGCTATTAAACAAGCTCAACACGAAGCAAAACTCTTACAACTAAAAGGTGAAAATGTAGATGTTAATTTTGGTTCCCAAATCCGTTCTTATGTCTTTCATCCATACAAAATGGTCAAAGACCATCGTACCAACTTTGAAGTTTCAAATATTGATGCAATTATGGATGGCGATATTGATGAGTTTATTGAAAGCTATTTAAAATTTAAAGCTTTAAATGCTTAATTTGTTCTTATTCATCTATTGTTAATCTAAAAACTAAAGCTGCAGCTATTGAACCTAAAAAATTTGCAACAATAGTTAATCCTATAAGCCCCCACGATGCAAGACCTATAATTCCTAATCCTATTGCAACTGCGGGATTAAATGCTGTTAAACATATTGTACTAACAGCAAATATACCTGTTGTTACTGAAGAACCTATAGCAAAACCATAAAACGAATTGCCATCTACACGGTATGATGTTGCTGTCATTAATACTACATAACATAAAACAAATGTAAATATAAATTCTGCTATCATCATATTTTTAATATTAAATGTTAACATTTCACTATTGCCATTTGACATATTTAAAGCAAGATAAGCTGCTAGTGATGCACCTATAATTTGAAATATCATATATGGTATTAATCTTTTATAAGATAATGCTCCACGTATTGATGCAGCGAGTGAAACAGCTGGATTAAAATGCCCACCTGAAACCTGTCCTAACGCATAAACCATTATCATTAATGCAAACCCTATTGCTATTGCACCTATTACACTTGATGATGGCAGTAATATTACACACGCTATTGTGAACATTAAAATAAATGCTCCTATAAACTCCGCTATATAACGTCTTATGTTTTCCATATTTTTACCTCATTTCAAATTAACATATAATAATTTAACAAAAATAATTATTTTTTTAATCACCACATTAATTATTTAATAGTTTAATTATTATTTATAAATTGAGATAAAATATTTTTTAAAAGTTTTATATTTTCTGTTTGATGCACACGTGTTAAACAGGCTCCATTATTTAAAGCAAGAGTGTTATAAACAACTGTTGCATAATCAAGTTCTTCTTTTTTTGATGTATTAAATAATTTAGTAATAAAACTTTTTCGCGATAATGCAATAAGTATTGGTTTGTTTATAGATTTAAAATCTTCTAACCTTTTTATAATCTCAATATTTTGATTTTCTGTTTTGCCAAACCCAATTCCAGGATCAATTATAATTTTCTTGAGTCCTTTTTCTTCTAAAAAATCTACTTTTTTCTTTAAGTATAAATAAATATCGTCAATTAAATTTTTATATTTTGTTTTATTTTGCATATCATCAGGAGTCGAAGGACTGTGTGTGATAATATAAATTTTGTTATATTTTTTAATAAAATCAATCATTTTTTTGTCATAATCGCCTGAAGAAACATCGTTTATTATATCAACGTTACTATCAAGTGAAAACCTTGCGACTTCCTCGCTTCTTGTATCAATACTAAGTGGCAAGAATGGAAATTCTCTCACAATTTCTTTTAAAATATGCTTAAGCCTTTTTATTTGTTCAGAACTTTCGACTTCTTTTGCTCCAGGTTGTGTTGATTCAGCACCTATATCTAAAATATCAATCCCATTTTCAACCATCAATTCAACTTGTTTTAAAGCATCTTTAAGTTTTATAAATAAACCACCATCTGAAAAAGAATCAGGCGTGATATTTAAAATACCCATAACATATTTTTTATTTTGAAAATCAAACTCTTTATTTTTGATTTGCCATACTTTTAAATTTCTGTTTATATTATTCTGAATAAGTTGTGCAATTTCTTTCATTCTAAAAGGTTGAAGTTTTAGTTTTTCAACAATCTTTTTTAAAATAGAATAAGAAGCGACAACAATACAATCGGTATAATCAACTTCATTTAAAAGTACACCACGACTCAAAGCACAATCGGAACCTAGAGAAAGACAAATTTGTTTCAAAATAGTTGCTTCATGAGGTTTTAAATTAAAAAGTTTTATCGATTTATACTTATATTTTTGGCAAGCACAATTTATATATGAAGCATCGAAATCAACACTTTGAAGTTCTCTAGTCATATTTTTTTCATTTAAATCTTTAATATAAATTGTATTTTTATAATCTCTACAACTTTTCATGCTTAAAAGTTTTCAATCCTTTTGCATAATCATCAACAATTTGTCCATTACCTCTTAATTTATATTTATAAATTGTAAGTCCTTCCAATCCAACAGGTCCACGTGCATGAGTTTTATTTGTTGATATCCCAACTTCAGCTCCAAAACCATATCTAAAACCATCAGCAAATCGTGTTGAACAGTTGTGATAAACAGATGAAGAATCAACTTCGTTTAAAAATTTATTCGCATTTTTTTCATCTTCTGTAATAATACAATCCGTGTGTCCTGAGCCAAAATTGTTTATATGGTTTATAGCCTCATCTATATTGTTTACTATCTTAAATGTAACCTTTTTTTCACCATATTCAAAACTATAGTCAGCGACATTTTCAAAAATCTCAACACCGTTTGTTTTCAAGCAAGATTTCAACTGTTCAAGCCCTTCAAAATTTTTATGCACCAGAATGGTTTCAACACTGTTACAAGCACTTGGGTATTGTATTTTTGAATCAACACATATTTTTAATGTTTTATTTAAATTAGCACTTTCATCAACAAAAATATGACAAATTCCACTTGCATGTCCTAAAACTGGGATTTTTGTATTGTCTTTTATATATTTTACAAGTTTATTTGAACCTCTTGGAATTATCAAATTGACATATTTGTCATAATTCAAAAGTTTATTGACATCATCATGAGTAAATACAAGATTTATAATATTTTTAGGGAACTTGACAAAGTTTAAGGCTTCATTTATAAGCTTTTCAAAAATTTTATTAGTATTAATACTTTCACTTCCACCTTTTAACACAACAGCATTACCTGATTTAATAGCAAGAGTTGCAATTTGTACAATTACATCAGGACGTGCTTCAAAAATCACACATATTAAACCAATAGGACAGCTAACCTTTTCTAAAATTAAGTTGTCATCAAGTTTAGTTTTTGAAAGTATTTTATTGACTGGATCTTCAAGTTTTATAACATCATAAATACCTGCTATCATATCCCGCATTTTATTTTCATCAAGTTTTAGTCTATTATATGTGCTTTGAGTGATTTTACCTAAACTAACAAGTCCTTTTGCTTGTGTTAAATCAAGATTATTATTTTCAAAAATGACATCTTTGTTTTTTTCGACATTTTTCGCAATAGCTTCAAGAGCTTCGTTTTTTGTTTTATTGTCCAAACTTGCAAGTTTTAACGCTGCTTCTTTTGCATTTTTTAATAAATTTTCCAAAATTATCCCCTTTATTTTTATAATATAACAATATTATCACGAGTAATTATAGCGTCATAGTTTTTATATCCTAAAATATTCAATATTTCATCCGAATAACATCCTACAAGCTTAACGCAATCAGAGCAATTGTAATTAGCGACCCCACGAGCAAAAATATTGCCTTCTTTATCAACAATATTAACAACATCGCCACGTTGAAAGTCGTTTTCAATTTTCACAACACCAATTGGAAGCAAGCTTGAATCACCTTTAAGTAGAGCTTTTTTTGCACCATTATTTACAACAATCTGTCCGCAAATATTTACAGCATAAGCTATCCATTTTTTCTTTCCTGATAAATTTTCATAAGGTAAAAAAATTGTACCCTTATTATTTTCAAGCACTTCATCAATAGCATTATCAATTTTACCGTTTGAAATAATACAAGCACCACCTGATCGAGTCATAACTTTTGCAGCTTGAAGTTTAGTTTTCATTCCACCACGACCACCTAATGTTGCACCAAATCCTAATTTTTCGATGTTTTCATCAATTTTTTCAACAACACTTATAAACTTAGCATTAGGGTTAACTTTCGGATTATCATCGTATAATCCGTCAATATCGGATAAAATAATTAATAAATCCGCTTCTAAACGACTTGCAACAAGTGCTGATAGTTTATCATTATCAGAAAAACTTATATCAACCATATCGCTAATCGTTTCCAACTCGCTTGACGAAACTGCATCATTTTGATTAATAATAGGAATTACATTGAGTTTCAAAAGTTCATTTAATACATCTGACAAATTTAAATATTTAATACGGTTTGAAAAATCATCTTCTGTCAACAAAAGCTGTGAAACCAGTATGTCGTGTTTTTGAAATTCTTTTTCATAAATAGACATCAAATATCCTTGACCTATTGAAGCACAAGCCATTTTTAAAGTAAGGTTTGAATTTGGGTCTACTCCAAGCTTTTTAGCTCCGATACCAACAGCACCTGAAGTTACAATAATTACTTCAATACCTTTTTTGTGAAGTTTTGAAATTTGCAAAATAAATGATTCGATACGGATTTGTGACAATTCTCCTGTTTCATCACGAAGAACGTTTGTACCAAATTTCAAAACAACTCTTTTTATATTTTTTATTATTTCATCACGTTTCATAAAAAGATTATACAACAAATCATTTATATTCAACAATATGGTATAATTTTCGGGTGCACAGGGCATTATAATTTATTTTAATTAAATTTGCCCTGTGCACCCGAAACAATCACTCCTTATATTCATTAAGAGTTTTATTTATATATATACTTTGCATAGTTTGTAACATAATTGTAGATAAAAAACTAAATAAAAAAGCTAATCCATAACGTAATAAAATATTTTTATTATCAGGTGCAAGTTTCATTAAAGCACAAGGCATCAAAAGGAATATAATAGGAGAATAACGATTCAATATTTTTTTATCAAGTTCCAATTGCTTACTAAGAGCCTCTTTTTTTGTTTCATTCTTTTCTTTGCAAAAATAAATTTTGTGATTTAAAGCATACCCTAAAACTGATGCTAAAATTGGCAATATCAATAATTTAGCACAAAATTTAAATTTATTTTTATCCTTATCTTCACATAAGGAGAGTTTAAAATTTTTCAAAACATCTTTCTTTTTATCATTTTTTTGTGATTTAATATAATTCAAATATTTTTGTTTTGAAGGAACTAAAGTATAAAATCCCAAAGATAAAGAACTAAGGTAAGATACATTTTGAAAAATTTTATACGGATGTTTTTTCGCAATAAAAACATCTTGTTGTTGTTCTTCATCATGTTTTAATGGTTTAGAATCATTACCAAATGATTTTGTTTTAAATTTTGATATATTTATATATTTTCCGCCTTTAATTTTCATTTTTTTCAAGTATTTTTTTTAAACATTTCACATTCATTATCCATCAATGGAATCATATCCGCAAAAGGAATTGAACCGATGGTTGCAGCTATTGCTGCAGCTTTTCCAGTATGTTTTTGAACAACCCAAGCAGCCTGACCTTTTCTTCCTCCAAAACCAATATCCGAAACATTATTTTCAATGTAAAAAGGCAACTTTTTACCATAAACCGCAGAAACATTTTTTATCATTTTCAACTCATTATTTAATAAACTTTGTCTTAAATCTGAATTGTTTTTTGAATAGCTTATTGCTTTTGCAAGTTTGGCATGCTTATTAACTATATTGTCTGCCTTTTCTTTATTATTTTTAAAAGTTACATTCTTTGTTTCAATATTGTTTAATATTTTTATAACATTTTTATTGTTTGACTTTATATCCTTTAATAATACGTTATAAATATTATTATCAATAATACCTTCTTTTTTTAAGCTTTCAAGTTTCTTATATGCAACATCCTGCTTATTTTGAGGGACTTTTGATTTAAATTCAACAACATCATTATTTAAATTTTTTTGAGCTAAAAATGTTTTATGTCCTTTATTTTTTATACCAAAAGCATTTTTACCATCACCCATTTTAGGAACATTCATATAATTCTCTTGATTAATATTAATTATTTTCATAACACAAAATATTCTTTTTAATATTTTTTAAGATACAAAAACTTATCACTTTTTATATCAAAAAGTAATAAAAAAGTCAATCAACATTATTATAAATATTAAATTAAAATTACTAAAATCCGATTACTGAAGAAAGCTCGACATAAGGAATTTTTAAAACATCTCCTAAATATTCATCAGTAAGTTTGCCATAACATGTTGAGACACCACTTTGAAGTTCGGTATAAGTTTTTACAGCCTCAACAAGCCCTTTATTTGCAATTTCCAAGATATATTTTATTGATACATTTGTTAAAGCAATAGTTGATGTTCTTGGATATGCACCAGGAATATTGGTAACACTATAATGTATTACATCATGTTTTATAAATGTAGGTTCATTGTGAGTTGTTTCTTTATCAACAGTTTCAATAATTGAACACCGATCAACCGACACATCCATAATAACCGAACCTTTTTTCATTGTTTTGACCATTTCTTCTGTCACCAAAAATAATTTATTTTTTTGTGAAATATCATCGTATAAAACAGCTGAAATAAGCAAATCACAACTTGGAAGTAGTTTTTCAATATTATATTTTGAAGCAAATACTGTTTTAACGCCACATGGGATATGATTATTTATTGAACGCAATTTATTTATATCGTTATCAACAACAGTAACATCAGCACCTAATCCTAAAGCTACACGTAATGCATTCATACCGACCGTTCCTGCACCTATTATAACAACTTTTGCAGGCAAAATTCCAGCAATTGAAGATAAAAGAATACCTTCACCACCTAAATGTTTTTGAAGTAAATTTGCACCTATTAAAACGGAAGCAGCACCTGCAACTTCACTCATAGGGATAAGCAATGGTTTTGACCCATCGGCACAAACCACATTTTCATTTGAAATAGTTGTTATACGTTTTTTTAATAATAAATCTGTCAATTTTGGAGCTTTATCAAGGTGTAAAAAAGCAAACAGGATTTGGTCACGTTTTAATAAGTCATACTCACATTCATGAGGTTCTTTTACTTTAACGATTAAATCAGACAAATTATAAATATCTTCAATATTATCAATAATTTTAGCACCATAAGCAATATATTGTTCGTCGGTAAAACCGCTTAAATTTCCTGCTTCTTTTTGGACATAAACGCAATGTCCGGCTTTGACAAGCAACTCAACACCTGCAGGGTTGATACCAACACGAGCTTCATTATGTTTCAATTCTTTAGGTACACCAATTTTCATATATTTAACTTATTCCTTAAAAATTATATTTCAACATTTAACGCATCTTCTATTTCATCAATAATCAAATTAATAGCAGCAATTCTATTTTCAGCACATATTATAGGACGACCTATAATAAGATAATCAACACCATAATTTATAGCAGTTTTAGGTGTCAAAACACGAATTTGATCATTTACACAACTCCAAGTCGGTCGAACTGCCGGACACATAATAATAAAATCATCATTATTTAATGTTTTTCTTATTTCTTTTGCTTCAATAGATGAAGCAACAACACCATTTATTCCTGAATTAACAGCTATTCTAGTTAAATTTGCGACATATTGATCAATATTTAAATTAACATTTAGTTCCTCCGTTAAAGTTTTCTGCCCAAAACTTGATAACAAAGTAACTCCCAAAATTGTAGGTTGTTCAATATTATTACGTTTAGCAAACTCTCGAGTGAGTTTTACAGTTGAAGATATCATTTTTGACCCACCCTGAATATGAACATTAAAAAAATCAACTCCTTTGCGAAGCAAATTTACACTTGCCTTTGCTACAGTATTTGGAATATCATGAAACTTTGAATCCAAAAAAACTTTTCCACCATTATTCCTTATTATATCAATACTAGAAAACCCAGTTGATGTAACAAGTTGCAAACCAACTTTAAAAAAACCAACATAATCCTTTAATTCTTTAACAATTTCTTCGACTTCATCAATTGTGTCAACATCTAATGCTAGAACTATTCTATCTTTTGAAGATTTTGGTCTTTTAATTGTCATTATTAATTCCTGCTTTTATATATTGTTAAATTTTAACACTTAATATAACCATAATCAAGACACAAAAAAAACTAACTTATTTCTTTTATAAATTGATGAGTTAATAATGTAGCATCATTATATGAATATCCTTTAGCCATAAATTTATTAAACATATTATCAGCAAGACAAACAGCTTTATAATTTTTCTTCACAAAAATCATGTCGTTTTCAAAATTATCACTTAAAATTTTATTATTTTTTTTATTTTTAACTTGAGACCTCCCAAGAATTTCAGAAGGACTATTTTTTTCAATTAAGTTTTTTATATTTTTATCAATCTGATTTTCATCTTTATTTAACTCAATCGAATCTATTTCATCTTTAATTTTATTTATATTATTTGTTTTTAATGGCAAACTATTACCAATAATGTGTTTTAAATCATTAATATTATTTCCCATTAAAAGTTCTCCAATCTTATCTATAAAATACCTTGCATTAGTTATAAAACATAAACTTATTTTTTTTGCTAGTTTTAAGATAAATATATACAAAATCGTTACAAAAGTTAATAAATTAAGCTTAAATATATGATTTTATTAATATATTTTTAATATTTAATATATATCATTTTTTATTATTTGTAAAGTTTTATCATTATTTTTTTCATAATAGAATTTTTTAATCTTTAATGTATAAAATTGCGAATTGTAGGTTTTTGATATAGAATAAAGTTATAGTAAAATAATAAATCATGACAATTTTGGAGTAAAACATGCAAGTATCATTAAATTGGTTATCAGAATATGTAGATATTAAAGGTTTAACGCCCGATTCGATTGCTTCGGGATTGACACTAAGTGGACTTGAAGTTGAAAATATTGAATATACTGGACCAAAATTTGAAAATATAAAAATTGCAAAAATTATTGAAATAAATAACCACCCAAATGCTGATAAGCTTCATTTAGTTTCTGTTGATATTGGAAATGGTGTTAAAACTGTCGTATGTGGTGCTAAAAATATTGAAGTAGGTCAAATAATTCCTTATGCTTCAATAGGCTCAAAAGTATTTTCAAGAAAAACAGGTGAAGCATTCGAACTTGTCAAAACTACAATACGAGGTGTTGAATCTGTTGGTATGCTTTGTTCTGCTGACGAATTAGGTCTTGATAATTTTAATTACCAAGAAGAAGATGGAATATTGATACTTAATAGATTTTTAAATAACTTCAATTTAGGTGATGATTTAGCAAAAGTTCTCGATATAAAAGAAGATGTAATTCTTCATACCGCTCCAACAGCTAATCGGGGAGATGAAATGTCTATTATCGGTATAGCTCGTGAAATTTCTGCAATATTTAATCGAAAATTTAATTTCTCTATACTTGAAAATCAAAATGAAATTAAAAATATTAATTTTAAAGTTGAAATTTTAGACGATAATATATGCAAATATTATGCAATTGGTGTTTTAAATGATATTAAAATTGAACCTTCTCCAAAATTTATACAAGAACGTTTAATTTCTTCAGGTGTTAGACCTATAAACAATATTGTTGATATTACAAATTATGTAATGTTAGAATATGGGCAACCACTTCACGCTTTTGATATGGATAAATTAAATGGCTATTTATGTGTCAGAAAAGCTTGTGAAAATGAAAAAATTATTACATTAGATGGAATTGAAAGAATTTTAACTAAAGATTCCGTTGTGATAGCTACAAAAGATAAACCCGTATGTATAGCTGGTGTGTTTGGTGGTAAAAATTCAGAAATTGATGAAAATACAAAAAATATAGCACTTGAAGCAGCTTATTTTACACCTTCAACAAATCGTAAAAATGCTAAAAGTATAGGCTATCGTAGCGAAGCTTCAGCTAGATTTGAAAGAGGTGTCGACTTATATTCTTGTAAAAATGCTTTATTTCGAGCAATTTCTCTTATTCTTCAACATACTAATGCAAAATTTGAAGGTATTGTTGAAGATAAAAAATATAATGATAAATTAAACCAAATAACCCTACGATTTAACGAAGTTAAACGTATTTTAGGATGCGAAATTGAAAGTGGACGATGTATTCAAATTCTTGATAAGCTTGGTTTTAAACTATTGGGAAGTAATGAAACTGCAGCCAAGTTTGAAGTACCTGGATTTCGCAAAGATGATGTTTACCGTGAAATAGACTTAATCGAAGAAATTTCTCGTATTAACGGATATGATAAAATTACACCTACTTTACCTGCAAATTATAATATGATAGATATTAATATCGAGCAAAAATATATATCTAAAATTAATAATATCTTTTTAGGCAATGGTTTTTTTGAAGCAAAAAGTTCATCTTTAATTGGGCAAACATTACTTGAAGAATACTCTTTCCCATATAATTTTGAACAATCAGTTAATGTTATTAATGCTCAATCTGAGGATTTTTCTTTATTACGTCAAAGCCTTTTACCTAATGCTTTAAATTATTTAAAATATAATTTAAAAAATAGTCAAAAAAATATTATGCTATATGAAATAGGAAAAGTTTATTTTAAGACAAATAATGAACCAACGGAACTAGATTCTTCTGTTTCTGAAAAACAAATGCTTAGTTTTATTATTTCAGGCAGACTTGAAAAATCTTTATGGTATGGGGAAGAATATGCTAATTATTATTCTTTAAAAGGCATTATTGAAAATATATTTGAAGTATTTAAAATCCAAAATAGAATTCGTTACGAAAAGTGTAATGAATCATATTTGCATCCTTCAAAAAGTGCTAAGATTGTTTTGCTTGATAAAAAACCTCAAGTTATTGGGTATTTTGGTGAGTTACATCCATTAATAAAAGATAAAGCAAAGTTTATTAATAAAGTTTATTTGGGTGAATTAAATTTAGATTTAATTTTAAAAACTTTACCAGAAACCTCTTCTTGTAATATAAAATATAAAAAAATATCTGTTTATCCAATAAGTGAAAGAGATATTGCTTTTATAATTGATAAAAAAATACCTTCTGATGAAATTATAAAAAATATAAATAAATATTTAAAAAAGGATATTATAAATTCAGTAAATATTTTTGATGTTTATCAAGGTGAAAATATTGATAAAAATATGAAAAGTGTGGCTTTCAATATAAAATTTCAATCTATTGATGGAACTTTAAATGATAATATTATTAATGATCAAATTAATAATTTAAAACAAAAATTAAAAGATGTATATCCTATGTTACAATATCGTGAATAAAAATTTATAATTTTTTTTGTTCAACATTTGTTGTATCAGTATTAGATTTGTCTATTAATGGCAATGTTATTGTGAATTTTGTTCCAACATTAGGCTTTGATGCTACGTTAATATCACCACCATGGGCTTTAATTATCTTTCTTGATATATATAAACCTAAACCCGAGCCAATTTTCCTATATTTTTTAGCTGAAGAAACAAATTTATCAAAAATAATCTTGCAATATTCTTCTGTCATACCAATACCACCATCTATTATTTCAATTTGAATTTCATTATCATTTTTACAAAATATATTTGCAATAATCTTACCCTCATTTGGGGTATATTCAGATGCATTTGTAATTAAATTATTTATAACCCTTTCTATTTCAATAGGGTCAAACTCAAAAATTTCAACTTGTGTTTTATAATTTACATATAAAATTTGCTGTTTTTGATTAAGTACATATTTTAAATTATTACTACATTTTTCGAACAATTGCTTTAAATTATTCATTTCCTTACATATTCTTAAATGACCTTTATCACTTTTATATTTTAATAGTAAATTATCAGTCATATTTTTCATAAAATCACAAGAAGCTCGAACTTCTTCCAAAACAATTTTTGCATCATTTGTAATTGACCCAAACTGTTCTCTAATTAATAAATCTAAAGCTCGAAGTTGAGCTCTTATTGGTGTTTTTAAGTCATGTGTTAAAGTTGCTATAAAAGTATCTTTTTGTTGTTCTATTTCAATATCTTCAGTATTATCACGAATAATTGCCATAAAACCAGTTAATTCACCATCTTTATTAAATATCTTTGTTAAACTCATATCGATATGAATTAATTCTTGCCCTATTTTTACCTGTGTTTTAAGTTTAAGTATTTTTAATTCTGACACTTTAAAATTTAAAAATTGAGCATTAATTATTCTTGGTTCAAGCCATAGAAAATCTTGAATATTTTGAGCTCTTTCTGAAAATAATAAAACTTTTTTATTTCTTGATATAATATAAAAATTAATATCCATTAATATAATTTCATTTGTTGAAAATTGTAATACATTATCAAGTTTTTCTTTTTCTGTCCACAATAATGCCTTTAATTTTTCGAGTTTAATAATATTATAAACCTGTGTACGTAATCTAATTAATTCAATAGGTTTTTCAATATAGTTATACAAACCCATAGTTTTTATATTAAATTCCTGACAGTAATTATTTTCATTAGTTAAAAATAAAATTGGTGTTTCTGAATTAAACTTTGACTTATTTATTGATTTCATTATAGTATTATCATATAAATTTGCATTTATTATAACTAAATCAAACTTAATATTTGCTATTAATTTACATATTTCATTCGTTTTTAAACTTGAATATATATTCATTTCAAAAACATCAAGCATATCACTAATTAGTTCAATACTTCGTTCATTATTTTCAACAATCATTAAATTACAATTATAAAATTTTTCAAGACGATTATAACTCATTCGATAGGAATTTTTTGTTAGCACATTATTTATATCTTTTTTTAAAATATCAAACTGAATAGGATACGTTAATAAATCATATATTCCAAGGGTTCTTGCATGTAATACTTCATCTTTATTTGCTAATTTACATACACCCCAAAATTTAATATCTTGATGTTTTTTTAAAAATTTTTTTAAATATTTATTATATTCATTATCATAAATATCTATTTCAATTAAAAATTGGCTATATATTTTATTAAGTCCATGAATATCAATATTTATTACTTCTTTATTCATCGTGAAATAATCTACATGAAAATTAAAAGGTACTTTTAATTTTTGAGATTTTTTCACATTTTTATTTATAATATATAGTATTTTATACATATTTACCGCTCATAAATATTTTTACTATAAATACATTATTATCAACAAAATTTAAAATAAATTACCCAAATAGATAATAGAATAACTAGAAATATTTTTTTATATTAAATAAATTATTTTTAAACTCATTAGGGACAGGATCATATCCACCTAATGAAAAAGGATGACATCTTAAAATTCTTTTTGTTCCAAGTAGAATACCGCCTATTATACCAAATTTTTCTATCGCTTCAATCATATAATTTGAACAAGTAGGGTAAAACCGACAAGTTTTTGGCGTGTACTTTGAAAAAAATTGATATAATTTTATTAATTGTATAAAAATATCTTTCATTATATAATATATTATCTATAAACTTATAAAATAATTAGAATACATTAACATTGAAAAATCTTTGAAATAACTAACTTGAGTTGCTGAAGCACTCTGTATACAAATTTTAGTTTGATGTCTGGGTGGAATATTTAATGCATTAGCAACTGCTGCCTGAATAACATCACGATTTGTCACAACAACAAGTCTTTTTGTTAAATTATCTTTTATTAAATTTGAAATAACAGAATTTACCCTTGAATTAAGATTGTTTAAAGATTCTCCATTTTGAGGAGCAAAGTCTGCCTTATTTGATTTATACTCTAAAAATTCTTCTGGATATTTTTTCATGATTTGTTCAAAACTAAGTCCATTCCATTTTCCAGCACGACGTGTAAATAAATTAGGAATTATTTCAAAATCTTGTTTTAAAACTTTAGCTAAAACACCTGCAGACTTTATACAATCACAAGAATCAGAAGAATATATTTTATCAACTTTTAATCCTCGACTTTGTACCCATTTACTAATTTGTTCCATTTCAATTCGCCCTAATTCATTTAAGGGAGGATAATTACAATCATCATTTAAAATATCTCCATCTGTATATACAGTTGAACCGTGACGTATAAAAGTTATTTTGCATTTTCGTTTAATCATGTTTTTATTTTATCATATTTTTTAATTATATACAATTTATTTTAAGATTTTTTTAAGTATAATTTAAGTATGAATAAATATTTCAAAATACTTGAATTTGATAAAATCCTTGATGAACTTTTAAAATTTACTGATTTTAGTTTAACAAGAAATAAAATTCTAAATATTAAACCTATTTTAAATAATATTGAATTAAATAAACAATTTTCTATGTTAAACGAAATGAAGAACATTTTTAGATTAAATTTAAATTTACCTTTAAATAAACTAAATAACATAACTCAACCTTTAAAGGATTTATGTTCTCAAAGAACATTATCAATTGAAGATATAATAGATATAGCTAATAATTTAAAGACTTCTCGTTTACTAAAAAATTTTTTTTCACAACATCAAAAAGATTTTGCTAATTTATATAAATTGACTTCTAATTTATTTTCAAACAAAGAATTGGAAGATGATATTTTTAATACATTTGATGACAAGTTTAATGTTGTTGATGATGCATCATTAGATTTAAAAAATCTTCGCAACCAAAAAAAAAGTTTTGAACAAAATATAAAAGATACTATCTCGAATTTACTTAATAATCCAAATTTTAATAAGTATTTACAAAGTAATATAGTTACATCTCGAGAAGGAAGAAGTGTTTTTTTAGTTAAAGCTGAAAATAAAAATAAAATTGATGGTATATTACTTGATGCTTCTTCAAGTCTTCAAACATATTACATTGAACCAAAAGAATTAGTTATTTTAAATAATAAACTACGCAATATTGAAATTGAGATTAATAAAGAAATTGAAAAAATATTATTCTTATTAAGTCAAAAACTTAAACCATTTATATCTGAACTTCAAAAAAATTTAAATATTCTAGTTGAAACTGATTTTATCTATGCAAAAGCTAAATTATCAAACAAATTTAACCTATGTACTCCAAAATTTGTTAATGAAAAAATTATAGACATAAAAGAAATGAAAAATCCTATACTACAACTTGTTTGTGAAAATATTGTTAAAAATGACTTTTATATGAACGAAAATTCAAACGCAATAATCATAACAGGCTCTAATACAGGTGGAAAAACTGTTGTTTTAAAAACCATAGGACTTGCGATTTTAATGGCAAAATCAGGTCTTGATGTTGGAGCAACAAGTGCTAAAATTTATATGTTTGATAAAGTTTTGGCAGATATTGGTGATGAGCAAAATATTTTACAAAATCTTTCAACTTTTTCAGCTCATTTAAAAAATATTAATAATATTATTAATGAAGCAACAGAAAATAGCCTTATTCTTTTTGATGAAATATGCTCTGGAACTGACCCCGTTGAGGGTGAAGCACTTGCAGAATCAATTTTAACATATATTCAAAAACTTAAAGCTTTTTCAATATCAACAACCCACTTTAGTTCATTAAAAAACCTAGCATTTATAAATAAAAATTTTTTAAATGCTTCAGTTACTTTTGATAATAATACTTTAAAACCAACTTATAAACTTCTCCTTGGAATTCCAGGATTAAGTCATGCTATTAATATTGCTTCAAATTTAGGTCTGAATCAGGAAATAATTGAAAAAGCAAATGAAATTATAAATAATAAACAAAACAAGCAAAATACAAACTTGAAATTAAATAATGAAATAATTGAAAAAATCATAAATACTCACAATAAAATTGAAAAACAAAATAAAGAACTTGAAGAAAAAGAACTTTATGTAAAAAAAATTGAAAAAGAATATACTGAAAAACTTGAAACATTAAAAAATGAAAAACGTAAAAATTTAACCAATTTCAAGAAAAAATATCAAAACAAATATGAAAAGACAAGAGATGAATTAAAAGACATCATAGAAAATGCAAAAAAAACAAATGATAAAAAGGTTATCTTAAATTCATATAACAAAATAGCTAGTCTTGAGAAGTCAAGTTTTATAATGTTTGAAGAAGATGAAAATGAATTTAGAAATGATTATAAAAAAATTGACTGGAATAATATAAAATCTAATGATAAAGTATTGCTTAAAAATTTAAATCAGCCAGCTGTATTTTTAAATCACGTAAAAAAAGGTAAAACTGTCCAAATTCAATTAGGTAATATAAAAACAATTATAGATATAAATAAACTTGCAAAGTTTGATAATTCATATATAAATAAAAATTTAAAATTAAAAAAATTTAAAAAACAAAAACCATTTGAATTTGAACGCAACAATATTCCTTCAAAAATTGATCTTCGAGGAATGAATGTTGATGAAGCTTTGAGAACTGTTGAATATTATGTTGATAAAGCTATATTAACAAATTTAACAAATTTGACTATAATTGCCGGCAAAGGAACAGGGGCTTTGAAGCAAGCTGTTGGGGATTATGTAAAAAATTCAAGTTATATCACTAAATATCGCACAGGAACAATTGAAGAAGGCGGTGATTGTGTATTTTTTATAGAAGTTTAAATTATACATATAATTTATTTTATGATATTATAAAATCTATAAATTTGTTATATTATTTTATTTTGAAAGTGAGATGAAAAATGGAAAAATATAGAATAGGCACTGATGTTGGAGGAACAAATGTAAAAATAGCATTAGTAGATAATAAAGGTGCCTTAATTTATTCAAATACAGTTCCAACCCGTGCGGAAATGGGTTATGAATATACAATTAACAATATAAAACAGGCTATTCATGATTTGATGAAAGAAACAAAAACAACAAAAGATAACATTGAAGGTATTGGTTTTGGTTTTCCAGGGCAGATTGATTTTACAACTGGTATTGTACGAGCATTACCTAATATTCCAGGTTGGGTAGATGTTCCTTTGTCTAAAATTATGGAAGATGAGTTTAAAATTCCAACACGTGTGGACAATGATGTTCGCGTTGCAGCATTAGGTGAATTAAATTATGGAGCTGGAGTTGGATGTCAGAATTTAATTTGTATAACTGTTGGCACAGGTATTGGGTCTGGCTTAATTATAAACGGCAAACTTGTTCGTGGTTCAAGTAATGCTGCTGGTGAAATAGGTCATATAAAAATGCAAATGTTTGACGGTCCTATTTGCGGTTGCGGTGACCAGGGATGTTTTGAAGCGTTTGCTTCGGGTCCTTCTATTGTTACTATGGCTTATGATTATATTAAAGGTGGAAAATCAACAAAATTCCGTGAACTTGCTGCTTCTGGTGAAATTACTCCTTATATCGTTGCTGAAGCAGCTAAAGCTGGTGATTGTGTTGCTATTAAAATATTCAAAATTATTGGTGAATATATTGGGATTGGATTATCATCTGTTATTAACTTGTTAAATCCAGAAAAAATTGTTATTGGTGGTGGTGTTGCTGATGCTGGAGATATTCTTTTTGATCCTATTCGTGAAACTATTAAAAAACGTGCTATGAAAATACAAGCAGATGCATGTCAAATTGTTAAAGCAAAACTTGGCAACACTGCAGGTGTCATTGGTGCTAGCCTTCTTATAAAAAGTTAAGTGAACTAAAATATTTATGAATACTTATTTTTTATATGGAAAAGAAGACTACGATATAAATAAAAAAATTGAGGATTTGAAAAAAAACTTTTTAGATCCTCAATTTTCTTCAATTAATTTTAAAACAATAAATAACCCAAATTATAATACTCTTGAAGCAACTCTTTTATCACAAGGTTTAATGAATATTAACACAGTTATTGTGATAAATTGTGAAAAATATTTTTTTGATAAAGATAAAATTGATTTTTCAGATACAGAATTAAAAAGTCTTGAAAAAATATTAAAGAGTAATTTATTTTCAAATAAAAGAGTTATATTTGTTGCAAAAATACCAAGAGATTCTCAGAAAAAGATTGACACTCGTCGTAAAATATTTAAAGTTTTAGCATCTAATAAAGAAAAATCATTTGAATTTGATGAATATAAACCATATGATAAAAATTTACCACTGAGAGTTATTGAAATTGGAAAATCTTTTGATTTCAAAATTAGTGCTCAAATTGCTGAAGCATTAATTAAACATTCTGGAGTAAACTTAAATGTTATAGCTAATCAACTTGAAAAACTTATATTATCTATTTACCCAAGAAAAATTGTTGAAATAAATGATATTAAAAAATATTGCACACATTGCGATGATATTTTTGCTTTGATTGATAAACTTTTTGAAAAAAATAAAGATGACATATTGATTGAACTTAAAAGTTTACTATTTAAGCGTCATCCACTTGAAATTCTTTCTGTTTTGCAGTCGACTATTTCAAATTTTTTATTTATAAAAAATTACCAAAATAAATTATCAAATTTTGAGATATCAAAACAAATAGGTATACATGAATATCGTGTCAAACTAGCTATTGATAAAATGAAAAATATATCTTTTAGCGAACTTACAAATTTAAAACTAGCGTTAATAAAAACTGAAGAAAGCATTAAAGAAGGCAAATTAAATGAAAAATTAGCTTTGGAAATTGTGTTATTAAATTTTTAAACAGTTTTTAACAATAGTAATTTTTCTAATTCTTTAATAATAGCAAACGCATCGTCTACAATGCCAATATCACAGTGATTAAAAATCGGAGCATTTGGATCATTATTAACAGCAATAATTTTTTTACAATTTTTAATACCGCATAAATGTTGTATAGCTCCACTTATACCAAAAGCAATATATAAATCAGCAGCAACACTTTGGCCAGTTTGACCAATTTGAATATTTGATGAAGCAAATCCAGCTTCAACAGCCAAGCGTGTTGCTCCTATTTGTGCCCCCATAATATTTGCTAAATTTTCTAGTTTTGTAAAACCTTCTTTGTTTTTAAGCCCCATACCGCCGGATAGTATTATTCTAGCATTTGATAAATCACTATTTATCTCACGTTTTATTAATTTTATTAATGAAATTTTACTTTTATATTCTTGAAAATCATAATCCTTAAAAATTATATGTGGATCATTTTCTTCCCATTTTTCAAGTTTAAAAACATTTTCACGCACAGTTGCCATTTGAGGATAAGTTTTTGACCAAATAGTTGCCATCAATTCACCACCAAACGTTGGACGTGTTGCACTTAAATTCTTTTCATCATTAATATCAAGTTCAATACAATCTGCCGTTAAACCTGTATGCAAAGAATTTGAAATCATTGGTGCTATTGTTCTACCAATATTTGTGCCACCAATCAAAAAAATTTTAGGGTTTATTTCCTGTACTATTTCTTTAATACATAAACAATAATAATCACTATTAAATTCTTTAAAATTATCATTTATAGCAAATATTATTTCATCAATATTATAACATTTAAGTTCACTATTCATTTCATCAAAATTTGAATTATTAGGGCACAATACTAATAACTTTAATTTAGAGTCATTAAGTTTATTTTTTAAATGATTTGCTTTTGTCAAAAGTTGAAAAACACAAGGTCGTAATTTATTTGATATAGATAATTCACCAAAAATTAAAATATCATTCATAATCAATCCTCATAATAGTCAAACAACTTTTGAACTTCTTTTAGAATAATTTTAGAACTCTCATTTGAAGATAAACCAGAATAGATTTTCTTTTCACGATTATTATCTTCTTTATAACGATAAGCATTATATACATATGTTGGTGAACCTTGTAAGCCAACCTGATTTCTTTCAAAACCTAAATCATTTGCAGTTAAAATTTTAATATCTTTTCTTTGACTTAACATATAACCCAAAACATTTGGATTTCTTAGTTTACAATTGTTATTTATAACACACATTAAACTTTTCAAAGGTAATTTTACAATATTAAAACTATCTTCAAAATTTTGTTGCACAACAATAGAATCGTCATTTACTTCAATTAAAGAAGAAATATAAGTAACTACAGGGATATTAAGATTAACAGCAATTCCGACTCCTGTTTGAGCAGTATCTCCATCCGATGCAAATTGTCCACATATAACAAGATCAAATTCATCTTGAAATACATATTTTATTGCTTGAGCTAAAATTTTAGATGTGATATAAGAATCAGAGCCAAGAAAAACTTTATCAGTAATTAAATATGCATTATCACACCCAAGTGCAAGTGCATATTTTAAAATTTCACAAGCTTTATATGGTCCCATAGAAAATACACTAATTTGTGTTTGTTTGTCCTTGTATGCTTCTTTTATATTAAACGCCATTTCAAGAGCATACTCATCACATAAATTTATTATACTATCCATATTAGTTCTATCAATAGTATTATTTTGAGTCCATTTAATTTGATTTGTATCAGGAACCTGTTTTATACAAACAGCTATTTTTAATTGTTGTTTCATATAAACTTGTCCTTTTTTTATTATCTTATTTTTAATTTAAATTTTTTAAAAGCTCGCAAACTTCCTCAAAATCTGGCAACAAATCATTTGCTTTATTTAAATATTCACGTGCTTTATCATTTTGTGTCAATTTTATATAACATTTTCCCAAATTCAAAAGTAAATATGGATTATTTTTGTAATCTTGATATAATTTTTCAAAATAATTCTTAGCTTCTTCGAAATTATTTAATTTCATATTAACAATTCCAAGTAAGTTTAGGGTTTCAGGATTTAAGTTTAATAAATAAGCTTTTTCAAGCATTTTTTTAGCTTTTTTATATTCTTTATTTGTATAATAAACATTACCTAAATTATATAAAACTAAAGCATCATTTGAATTTATATCATTTGCTTTTTTAAGAGTTAAAAGTGCGTTTTCAATATCATTTAATTTTATATAATTTATACCCATAAATTTTAAAATTTCAAAATTATCATTATTTATTTCACAAGCTTTATTATATAGTTTTTTAGCAGAAATAAAATCACCCATAGCACTTAAATAGTTAGCGTATTCGAAATTAATAATAGGATTATCAGGCTCAAGCTTTAATGCTATTTGAAATTCATCATTTGCCTCATTGATTAAATGTTGATTTAAATAAATAATCCCTAAATCTTTATGTGCAAGTGCATTTTTTGAGTCCATTTTTATAACCTTTTTAAACATTTCAATAGCTTCACTTGTTTCACCAGTTTGGTATAAAAGAATAGCATAGTTATAAAAAATATCTGTATTTTCTTGCTTCTTATGTATTACAGCTTTTAAAGCATCCTTTGCCAACTCCAAGTTGCCCATACTTTGATGACATAAAGAAAGCTGTTGTGCTATTTGCATTGATTGTGGGTTATTTTTTGCAAGTTCAGTTAATAAAGGAAGTGCTAAATTATAATCTGATGTTTTGATGTAACAATTTGCAAGGTTGATTTTTAAAACAGGGTTTTTATCATCTAATTTCATTAAAACATTGTATATATTTATTGCTTCATCATAATTGCCTGCTTGCATCGCACAATATGCATAAGTTGATGAATTTTTAACATCAAAATAATAACTTGCAGCCGTTCTTAAAAGCTCATAAGCCTTTTTAAAGTCATCTTTAATTTGATATATTTGAGATAAACTCATTAAACCTTCTTTATTTTTTGGATCTATTTCTATAAGCTTATTAAATAAAAAAATAGCTTCATCAAGTTTGTTATTCATAATATATAGTTTACCCAAATTTTTATATATTTGTACATCAACAATATTTAATTCAATCGCTTTTTCAAGAACTTCAATCGCACTATTTTTTTCGTTTTTTAAAATATACATCAAAGCAAGAGTATTATATGCAATACTATCAAGTTCATTAAACTCTAAGGCTTTTTTTGAAAATTCAATAGTTTCATCAATTTTATCAAGACGAAAACACACTAAAGCTAAATTACGATAAAGATTTTCATACTCGGGACGTATTTCTTTTAATTTTATATAAAAATCATAGGCCTTCTGAAAATCGTTAATTTTTGTATACAAAGCACCTAAATAAAACAAAGATGTAGCATCTTGAGGACTTATATTATAAACTTTATTAAAAAACTCTAAGGCTTTTTCGTTATTTTCCAAATTAACATAGCATAACGCTATATTTTTCAATACTTCCAAATTATCATTTTCAATTTCATATCCTTCATTTAGAAGCATTAAAGCTTCTTGATATTTTGACGCTTTTATATAATCAATAGATTTATTTAATAACTCACCAATACTCATAATTTTTATTATACAAGTTATATATAAGTATTGCAATAAAAAATAACCAAAATAACATATTTGACAAAATATTACAATAATGGTATATTAATTTAAAAAGATAGGAGAACATTATGATACCATGCATTAATAGAGTATTACCAACAGCACAAGTTATAATACCAAAAGTTATAAAGACATCTAACGTACTTATGTCAAATTCAAAAAGACTTTATTCACAAAAAAATAATACAAATAAAAAAAGCTACCAACAAAAACCTAATTTTAAGCAAGAATCACAATCTAAAGATAATAATAATAATAATAATAATAATAATAATATTGAATTTGCACGAAATTTAGGTTTTATTGTTGGTGTTGTCGGGACATCCCTTTTAGGGCATTTAGCTCATAAAGGTATAGATTATGGTTTAGAAAAACTTGAAAATAAAGATAAAACTCAAAATTCCAAAGAAGAAACCTAAATAATACTTATCAAGCTTATTCGTCTAAACCATAAGATTTTTGACCTTCTATATCGTAAACTACTGGTGAATAATTTTTAAATTTATATACCATGTTATTAATGCCATATTTTGACATCATTGCAAGTGTTCTATAAGATACTTCTTGTGTACGAGGAAGATCCGGATGTTCGCTCATTTCTTTCAATCTATCGACATCGCCTTCCTCATTAACTTCAAATTTTTCCATTTGATTAAAAGCATCTTTTAAATTTTTAAAAAATTCATACATTTTTTCCTTATTAAAAAATTTATTTTCTAATTCTAATGTTGTTGAATCTAATGCCTGTGATTTTGCTTCATCTGAATCTATATATTTTTTATTAATAACTTTTTCACTTGATTCAATATCAGGAACTCCCCAACTAATTTGTCCATCTGCATCAATATCTGTTTGGGAATAATTTTCAAATAGCTTTTCAACACCTAATTTCTTTGCTAGCACTAAGCATCGTTTAGGAAGAGTTGTTCCATCAATTAAAATTCCTACATTAGGGAAAACCAACTTTGCTATATTTATAACAAATTTTTTTATTGCATCTTTTTCAACTTGTCTAGACTTATTTAATTCTTTTACTTCTTTTACAACTTTTTCTGATTTCACAACTTCTTGTGCAAGTTTAAGATTTGGAGAATTTTCTATCTGAGATTCAATCAAATTCTTACAAGATTTGAATATAGCGTTTCCTCTATCTTCATCTGACATTTCTTCTTTTGACATTGTTTCATCAACAGATTTGCTAAAAATACATAAATTTTCAATAGAGCCTAGTAAAAATTTTGACTTAGGAAATAAATATTCTAAAATTTGTTTGCCACATTTAATTACTTTTATTCCTGCTTCAGGGTTGTGGTCTTTTAAGTCAACAAGTGTTTCAAGAGCTCCTACAACAATAAGAGCTCCGTTTACAAATTTTACACCTGTTGTTACACCATCTTGAAAAGCCATGCGTATTTCTTGAGGTGCAACTCTATTTACTTTACGCATAGCTATATCTGCAATAGGTTTAAAAGTGTCCACAGTTTTATCTACAATAAATAGGTTTAACAGAAGGCATAATTTGATATACAATAGATTTAACAGTGATCATAGCTTTTGGGGTAGCAATTTTTATAACAACACCTCTTGGTTATAAAATTCATACCTTTATCTCCTCATTGCAATACTATATATAATAGGTATGTATTAATTAAAAAAATTGTTATTTTTTATTATTATTGTAACAAAATATTAACTAACATATTTTATATTTAAATATTTCTTAAAGTTTGATAAAATATTAGTTACTATGATAATTGATTATCTTGCAATTCAAAATAATGATGAACGCTTGTTGTTTCCTTATGAAAGATATAAATCAGGGAATAAAAATGAAGAAAATCCTATTTATAAATATGCACTCCCAAATAGTAAATATCCTATTATTATAGTTCCAGATAAAATTTTACTGGATGATAAGTTTAACTACTTAAATCCTGGATATTATGAAGTTGCTATTTCAAACGATGAAAAATTTTTACTTTTAATTCAAGCAAAAAAACTTATTTTAAAAGTGTATATAATAAATTTTGAAACAAAAATAAAAGACACTAAATTATACGAAGATGAAGCAATTTTAAAAGAAAAATTAGAAGAATTTAAATTTAAAAAAAAGAAAAAAAAGGTTCTTGAAATTGAAGATACTTTAAAAATTATCGAAAGAAAAAAAAGTATAAATATCAAAGCACAATTTATAACAAACAATCCTAAATATTATATTATTAAATATGAAGACGAAAACTATAAAGCAATTGGATATATATTAAAAAGATAGTGGATTAAGTGTCATCACAATCATTTTGTTCATTGTTTTGGGATAACAACCTTGTATCATTTAGTTTTGAAACAATAATTATTAAAGAGATTAGCAAAATTAAATTTGCAACAATTAATATTCCACCAATCACATAATCTGACATTATATAAAACCTTAATTTATTATTGATAAATTGTAACATATATTTAAATTTGTTTCAAACATTAACTTGTACTAAGAATATTTAAACCATTAAAAATAGCTTTAACATTAGCCTTTTGAGTACTTGTATCATAGGCTCGTGCTATGATTTGATTTTTATTTTTGTCTTCAAAATAAATTACAGTCATTGCGTGTGCTCCAGAGCCTAACTTATCTTCATCTAAAGCTTTTTGTTCATAGTGAAGTAATTTTTGTTCAAATCCTGCTTGTTTTAATGCCAATAAACAAGCATCAACTGGTCCATTACCGGTACTTTCTATTTCATATAATTTTTTATTATATTCAAAATTTAATTTATAGCTATCCTTTGATAGTTCATTAAACGCAATTAATTTAAAAGGACCCTCTATATTAAAAACGGTATCAAAATATAAATTAATAATTTCATCTAAATTTAATTCACCAATAAGTTCTGCTTTTTGTTTAAAATGTGGTGTTATACGAATTGCTTCTTGCATGGTTATTGGATAATTTGCACCTGAAATAATATCAAATATGGCAGTTTTTCCACTTTGAGAAGTAAAACCTATTTGTTCACTATTTTCACGCCCAATTAACGAAGGTTTTATAGGTCGGTATGCTCCCATTTGCATATCTTTTGTTTTAATAGCACCGTCTTGATGGATACCTGAACGATGAGCAAGTGCATCTTTTCCAATTAATGGAGATTTTTCTGGTATTTTAACATTACTCATTTCAGATATCATTATAGCTGTTTCATAAAACTTGTTATAATTCAAATTAGTTTTTATTCCATTGTTATACAAAACAACCGCAACTTCATAAAAATTTGTATTTCCACATCTTTCACCTAAGCCATTTAAGCAACATTCAAGCTGTGTTGCACCAACAAAATAACTTTCAATAGTTGTAGCTGTTGCCATACCTAAATCATTATGGTTATGAACCGAAATGATTATATCTTTTGGTAAAGCTTTATAAACCTTTTCAACCATGTTAATTAAATGTTTGGGGCGATATCGTTCAACGGTATTTGGAAGATTTATAATAGTAGCTCCTGCCATTACAATTTTTTTTAATGTTTTTATTACTTCATCCAAATTGTCACCACAATCTCCAAAATGTTCAACTGAAAACTCTATTTCACCTTCCTTTTTTAATATACTTCTTGCATATTTAACAGATTCAATAGCATTTTTAGCAACTTCTTCATAAGATTTATTTAAAACGTATTTTAAATGAAAAGAACTTAAAGTAACAAATGTATGAATACGAGGCTTATATGCTTCGCATATTGCTTTATTACAGTCATCAATATCTTCTTTTTTTGTCCTTGCAAGACCAGAGACAACAACATTTTTTGGTGCTAACGATGCTAAATATTTTGTTGCTTCAAAATCCATATGCGATGCATGTGGGAAACCTATTTCTATACCATCGACATTTAAATCTATAAGTGTATTAAAAATTTTTTCTTTTTCTTTTAAATTCCAAGGTTTTTTTAAAGCTTGATTGCCATCTCGTAATGTTATATCATAAAAAAAAGGTCGTCTCTCCATTTCTTATCTATATTCCTATTTATTTATATTTATTATAAACTTAACTTATAATACTATATTTCAAATAAAAATACAAAATCTTTTTATATGAAACATTTTTATATACTTGTAAAAATTTGAATTTTAATGTTTAAATATTGGATATACTATATAACTTTATTATATAAGTTAAGATGAAAGGTTTTATATGATTGAACGTTATACACTAAAAAAAATGAAAAATATTTGGGATTTAAACTCAAAATACAATTTTTATCTAAAAGTTGAATTAGCCACTTGCCAAGCATATTTTGAAATCGGACAAATTCCAAAAAAAGATTTTGAAAATATAAAAAATAATGCAAAATTTGATTTAAATCGTATAAATGAAATAGAAAAAGAAGTTAACCATGATGTAATCGCATTTTTAACAAATATTAATGAAAATATTGGAGAATCTGCAAGATATCTTCATATGGGTCTTACATCATCAGATGTAATTGATACAGCTTTGGGACTTCAATTTAAAGAAGCAAATAGAATTATTGAAAATGACCTATTAAAAACATTAAATTTATTGAAAGAAAAAGCTTTTCAATATAAGGATACGCCTTGTATTGGGCGTTCACATGGTATTTTAGCCGAACCTATGGTTTTTGGGTTAAAGTTTTTAAACTGGTATAACCAGCTTGACCGTGCTTATAAATATTTTAAAATATCAAAAGAAGATGTTGAGCAAGGTCAAATTTCAGGTCCGGTTGGAACATATAGCAATGTAAATCCTAATATAGAAAAAAGAGTTTGTGAAATACTTGGATTAAAACCTTGCAAAATTTCGACACAAGTTATATCAAGAGATGTTTATGCTTATCACTTAAACAGTTTGACAATGATTGCCAAAGTTATAGAACAAGCAGCTATTGAAATAAGACATTTGCAAAAAACAGAAATACTTGAAGTTGAAGAGAACTTCAAAAAAGGTCAAAAAGGCTCATCAGCAATGCCTCACAAAAAAAATCCAATTGCATCAGAAAACTTGTGTGGACTAGCAAGAATTATAAAAAATAATTTCAATGCAAGCCTAGATAATATTGTACTTTGGCATGAACGGGATATTTCACACTCAAGTGTTGAAAGAATTATTTTCCCTGACACTACAATTTTAATTAATTATATGCTTAATCGTTTTATTAATACAATTGAAAATCTTAATATTAATAAAGAACATATGTTAAAAAATATAAATTTATATGGTGGAATTGTTTTTTCACAAAAAGTTCTATTAAAACTTACAAGCAAGGGGCTTTCAAGAGAAGTAGCATATAAACTTGTTCAAAAAAATGCTCATAAAAACTTTGGGGTTGAAAACGCTAACTTTAAAGAAAGCTTGTTAAAAGATAAGGATATTTTAAACGTTTTGTCAAAAGAAGAAATTATTGAATGTTTTAATATTGAAGAATATTTAAAAAATATTGATGAAATATTTAAACGATTTGAATATATATTATAGTTACTTAATCAACCCTTGAACTTCTTTAAAATAAGGATTTTTAGAAGTTTTTAATAATTCAAAAAGCAATATTTCACAACAAGATATCTTCACTCCATATTGTTGCATTAAGTTAATACCTGTTTCAAATTCAAAATATTTGCGACTTTTTGAAGCATCTTTAATAAGAAAGACTTCAAAACCTTTTTTAATAAGAGCTTTTGCTGTTTGTAAAACACAAATATGTGCTTCAATTCCAAACAAAATGACTTGACTTTTGCCAAAAGCTTCAAGTTTTTTTAAAACATCATTATTATTTAAAGCAGAAAAATCTGTTTTTTCATATACAAAAGTATTTTCATTAAAAATATTTTTTAATTCCACAACAGTTTCACCTAAACCTTTAGGATATTGTTCCGTAACAACAATAGGAATATTCATTAAACTTGCTGTTTTTAAAATTTTATATGCATTTTTTACTTCATCAGTTGCATTAGTTGCATTAACAAGCTTTTCTTGTAAATCTATCATTAAAACAACACAATTATCTTTATTCATATTAATTACTTTCTTGACAAATTTCTATATCGTTTATATCAATACTTTTAGTTTTAAATTCATTTATAGCCTTTGATGCGATTTTAACAGAGTTAATTGTAGCATTCCCACCGACACAGCCACCTTCACAACACATTACTTCAACTAAATTACCTTCATTACATTTTCCATCCTTAGCCCATTTTTTTAATTGTTTAATAGTATCCCTATTTAAACCATTAATACAAGTAAGGTTAATACTATCATTATTTTTTGAAGCATCTCTAACAGCACTTGCGACACCTGTTGTTACACCAAATCCACGTCCTTGTTTTGAGCTTTCAAAAGCAAATCTTTCTTCTTCGCAATTAAGTATTTCTATTTTACATGCTACAAATAATGCACCTAATTCTTCAAAATTCATTAAATAATCAACATTGGGATCCTCTGCAACCTCAACACGTTTTGCAACACAAGGACTAATAAATACAAGTTTTGCATTTGGTTCTTTTTGTTTAACTATTTGCCCAATATAAGCCATTGGGGTTAAAGTATTAGAGACAAATGGTTTTATATCATTTAAATGTTTTTTAATAAGCTGATTATATCCTGCACAACAAGACGTTGTCATAAATGATTCATTTTTTTCCATACGTTCTTGAAACTCACAAGCTTCTTTTTTTGTAGTTACATCAGCTCCTTGGGCAACTTCATAAACATCATAAAATCCTATTTTTTTTATAGCTGATTTTAATTGATAAATATTCCCTGGGAACTGACCAACAATTGATGGAGCTATCAAAGCAATTACTTTTTCACCATTTTTCATATGTTTTAAGATATCAATAAGCTGGCTTTTTTCATGAACAGCACCAAAAGGACAAGCTGAAACGCATTTACCGCAAGAAATACAAGCATCAAAATCAATTTTTGCACGTCCATTTTCACCTTTTGCTATAGCACCAACAGGACAAGCATCTTCACAAGGTACTGTTATCTTAACAATCGCATTGTATGGACATACCTGCATACATTGTTTACAATTTTTACACTTTGAACCATCAATAACAGACTTCCCGTTAACAATACTTATTGCACCAAACTTACAAACATTTTGACAAGGACGGGCTACGCAACCTTGACATAAATCCGTTACATAAATTCTGCTAGGAACACATCCTTTGCAAGCTGCATCAAGAACAGTCAACGGATTTTTCTCAGGTTTTTCACGTTCTAATGCTTTTTTTGCATATTCTGATAATAATACTGTTTCATCATGTTCCTCAATTGAAAAACCTAATTCTGCAATAGCTCTATCTTTTAAAATTGCACGTTCTTTATAAATACAACAGCGATATGGAACATCAGAACCTTTTGGACGCATTTGATATGGTATTAACCTTGTATTTTTTTCATAATTATCTGAAAAAAAAGCTTCAATTATTTTTATTAAAATTTGTTTTTTTAAATGAACTGCTTGACTATTATTATTTCTCATTATTTCTTATTTTTCCTTCGATAACTTTTAGAACTTTTTCAACTGTAGCTTGACTAACTACATCATCATTAACTTTAACATAAGGTGCTTGAGAATACTCACAATCTTGAGAACATAATCCTAAACATGGTTTCCCTGAAACTTCAACCTTATCATTGTATCTTTTAGGAATTATTTCAATTAACTCTTGCAAATGAGATGAACCCATTACAAAACATGTCGTCCCCAAACATATCTCAACTTGTATTTTTTCCATTCTTTATATTTCCTCATGTTTTATTATACTATAATTTATTTTATTTTAGTTATGACTTGACGTAAAGTGTAAAAAATTTCCAATCAAATTTTCATTCCAAACAATAACATCATTTGGCACTTTCAAAACAGTAGGAGTAAAATTCCATATATACTTTATATTACTCTTAATCAAAAAATCAGCAGTCTCCTGAGCATAAGATCTTGGAACAGTTAAAATCGCTATTTCAACATTTAGTTTTTTTGCTAAATCAGGAAGCTTTTCTACATCAAAAACTTTCTTAAAATTAACAATAACATCAACCTTCCTTTTATCATTATCAAACAATGCCATTATATTTAAGCCATAATCCTGAAAATTAGTATATTTTGCTAAGGCCATCCCAAGATTTCCAGCTCCTATAATAAAAGCATTCTTAGGCTTTTCAAAACCCAAAGTTTTTTCAATAGATTTTTTAAGACATTTTACTTCATATCCAACTTTACATTTTCCTGTATTATTTAAAAGTTTAATATCTTTTCTAACTTGTGAATCATCAATATTTAAAAGTTTGGCAATCTGCGGTGAAGAAATAAACTCAATATTTTTTTCAATATAATCAAAAAGAATACAATGGTATAATGTTAAACGCTTTATTATTTTATCTGTCAATTGTATCTTCACGTTTACTCCAATTTTATTGTGATTTATTTCCCTATTTGATATTTAAACAAATAAATAAAATATTGTCAATTAAAACTCAAGTTTGATCATTTTGCATAATCACATTTGGCTTAAGCTGATATCGTTTCCAAGGGACAATGTATTCATCTATTTCCTTTTGTTTATTTTCCACTAGCTCCTCGTATTTTTTTAGTTCTTCTTCCTTTTCTTCAATAATCTCTGCAGATTTAGCTAAATATACTTCTTCCTTTTCTCCAATAGTCTTTGCAGATTTAGCTAAATATACTTTTTTCTTTATTTTTTCCATTGTTTCTTGTATTTTATTTATACTATTTATACATGCTTGTTCTTGTGTCTTTAAATTTTCTAATTTAATTTGTAAGTTTTTTAAATCACCTAGTAACTTATTATCATTGTCAATAAATGTAGATAAGCCATAATTTCCATTATTATCTACTAGCAAATTACAATTCAATAAAGATTCTTTATTATCATTATCTTGCTTATAAATAAATATAGTATAAGTTTTATTTTGATATTTTCCTCTATCATTAGGGTTTAAAGCAAGAATATATCTATTTCCATTAGCCTCATTAAAATAGCTAATTTCTCTATCATTTGAAAAATCAGATATATTTTTATTTAACAATATATCAATATCACCTTTTACACTTTTAACATATTCTTCAAGACGCTTTAATTCTTCTACTCCATAAACAATTTTTGTTCCTTCATATAGTGGGTTTCTTTGTAAAAAACGATGAGCAAGGTGAAGTAAGGTTGCATAAGTTTTTTGACCACATAGTTTAGATATAGTTTGAAAATATTTATTCAATGCTTGTTCAGCATTCTTATCAACTTTCACATTAGCTTCTGGCTCATCTTTATGTGCACTATAAAACACAAAATTTTCACCTTCTTCTTTAATACTACTATTTTTTTCTCCAACATCCTCAGGTTCTTTATCCAAAAAACTGCTTTTAATCTTTGCATATGTAATATCATTTTCATCAAAATTAAGTCTTTCTTTTGGGATTACAGACATGCTTTTTGCATCATTTGGAATAGATTTCAATTTTAAAAATAACTTTAGCTTTCTATTCTCATCCGTTAATTTAGAATATTGTTCTAATAGTTTTGTAGTTTCTAATACAAATTTATAAGATCTCATAAAGTAATATGCTTCTTTGCGATCTGTAATACTTTTATATGCTTCTTCGGTCGAATCACCAAATGTATAATAAATACTATTATCTCTAATAAGTCCGTCTATTACTCGTTCATTTTGTTTAAAATTTAATGATACATTTCCTTTTTCTAATATTTGATTTTCTGGAAACAACCTTTTATGAGCCACATCTAAATGTCGTTTAATTTCTTTGTATTTTTCACTTATTACTATATATTGGCTTTCATCATCAAATTTTTCCCTTGATAAAGTTGTCAAAATAGCTTGAGATAACTTAGCAGCATACTGAGATGTCCCAACACTAAAATTAGTATTACCACCAGTTTCAAGTGCAAGAGCATAAATTTCTGCACAATTTCCTATAAAAATATCATCTTTAACATTACTTGGACTAATATCATCTTTACTACAATTTAAATATTTATCTAAAACATTATAAGATTTTTTATACATTTGCTCTAGTTCTTGATGAGCATTATCTTTTTTAAATAACGATTTAACATATAGAACACCTTTTTGTAATAAACTAACAAAAACTTCATAGTTAATAATTCCCATTTGTCTAATTGTACAATCTTCTGATAACAATCGCAAATTATCTATCAGATCTTTTGGTTTATCAATATGAGAAATTTTTCCACAAAAAGAAACTCTATTCTTTTTTTGTAATAAATTTTTTCTATTGATAAAATTGTTACCTTGTGTTAAATTTTTAATTTCCATTTTCAAATCCTCATGTTTCACCACAATCGTAACAAAAAATAAAAATTTTACAATAAAAAATTATTACTTTATTAAATTTTTGTTACATATTATCTTATTTTTTATGTTAAAATTCTTAAATATAAAAGGATACAAATTGGAGAAGCTATAAATTATGAAAATGTCACAGATGTTTGTTGAAACTTTACGTGAATTTCCACAGGATGCTGAAATAATGAGTCATAAATTGCTGGTGAAAGCAGGTTTTATAAGAAGGCTTACAAATGGTGTTTATATTTATTTGCCATTAATGTTTCGTGTTTTACAAAAAATTGAAAATATTGTTCGTGAAGAAATGGATGCATCAGGTGCTCAAGAATTGTTAATGCCATTTGTGCAACCAAAAGAATTATGGGAACAATCAGGTCGATGGGATGTATATGGTAAAGAACTTATGCGATTAAAAGATAGACATAATCGTGAATTATGTCTAGGTCCAACACATGAAGAAATAATAACATTTGTAGCTCGTGAAGGAATACGTTCTTACAAACAATTGCCTGTAAATTTATACCAGATCCAATCAAAATTTAGAGATGAAATACGACCACGTTTTGGGCTACTTCGAGGACGTGAATTTATAATGAAAGATGCATACAGTTTTGCAACTTGTCAAGAAGACTTAGAAAAAGAATATGAAAAAATGGCTAAAACATATACTCGTATATTTAAAAGATGTGGACTTGACACTAAAATGGTGCAATCTGATTCAGGTGCTATTGGAGGAGCTGTTTCACATGAGTTTATGGTTTTATTGGATAACGATGCAAATGTTAATGCAGGTGAAAATGACGTTTTTTATTGCGAAAATTGTAACTATCAAGCCAACTCAAACCACGCAGTATCAAAACTTCCAGTATCTCAAACAAGTGGGGCTTTTGAAAAATTTGAAAAAGTCTACACTCCAAATGTAAAAACTATTGCCCAGCTTGAAGAATTTTTCAAAAGCCCCACTTCCACAATGCTTAAAACCATCGCATATATCATTGATAAAAATATGTTTTTGGCTTGCATCCGTGGTGATAGAGATATTGAAGAAACAAAATTGATGAATTATTTCAAAGGAAATGAAATCCGTCTTGCAAGCGAAGCAGAAATAATTGAATTTATGGAAAAAAATAATATAAATTCAAAAAGCGGTTTTATTTCGCCTTATAATTTGGAAGATAAAATACAAATTATCGCTGACAATTCTGTTAAAACCTTGAAAAATTTTATAATGGGAGCAAATGAAATTGATTATCATTATATAGGAGCAAACCTTAAAGAACATTTACCAAATTTAGAATATGCCGATATATGCTTAGTGAAAACAGATGATGTTTGTATTGAATGTGGCGGTAAGTTAAAAGTGACAAAGGGAATTGAAGTTGGTAATATTTTCCAGCTTGGAACAAAATATTCAGCCGCAATGAACGCAACATATACCGATGAAAATGGGAAAAATAAACCATTTATCATGGGATGTTATGGTATTGGTATTTCAAGAACGGCTGCATCGGCCGTTGAAGTTTATAATGATGAATATGGGATAAAATGGCCAGTTTCAATAGCTCCTTATCATGTTTGCATTGTACCTGTTAATATAAAAGATGAAAAACAAATGAAGATATCATCATATTTATATCAAAAATTACTTGAAAATAATATTGAAGTTGTTCTTGATGACCGCGATGAACGTGCAGGTGTAAAATTCAAAGATGCCGATTTAATTGGTTATCCTCTTCGTATAAATGTTGGTAAAACCGTGAACGATGGACTTGTTGAATTAAAATATAGACAAACAGGTGAAGTTGTTAAAATAACACCTGATAAAGCAATAGCGGAAGTTATAAATTATGTTAAGTCAAGAATATAGCATAAAAATTGCTCATTTATACCCTAAATTATTAAATATTTATGGTGATTTTGGGAATATTCTTGCGTTGAAAAAAAGACTTGAGGATAGAAATATAAACTGTCAAATCATAAATTTTGACATTGATGATAATTCTTGTGAAAAAATATATGATTGTAATATATTTTTTATGGGTGGTGGGCAAGATTTTCAACAACATGAAGTAGCAAATGATTTAAAAAAATATAAAGAATTTTTTAGCGAAAAAGCAAATGAAGGCAATGTTTTTCTTGGTATTTGTGGTGGATATCAGTTAATGGGTGAGTATTATAAACCACATAATATGGATAAACAAGAAGGGTTAGGGCTTTTAGATGTGTATACAGTTGCGTCATCAAAAAGATTTATTGGCAATGTTTCCGTAAAAATTAAAAATGAGTTATATAATGGAACACTTGTCGGATTTGAAAATCACAGTGGTTTAACATATTTTACATCCCAAAAAACAAAAGCAATAGGTGATGTAATTGTTGGAAATGGAAATAATGGTGAAGATAAATTAGAAGGTGCATATAAAAATAATGTTTTCGGCACATATTTACATGGAAGTTTTTTGCCTAAGAATCCTCAATTTGCTGATTATTTAATATTACAGGCATTAGTAACAAAATATAAAGAAAAAATCATTTTAAAAGTTCTTGATGATGAATTTGAAAATCTTACTCATGAAAGCCTATTTAATAAATCATATTAAATTATTAAAATTTGTAAAATTCTTTAAAGTTAATTTTAATATTGTCGTTATAAATAATATATATAATAGAATAAAGGTATAAAAATATGGGATTTGATAGTGTTTCTATAAGTACAAGAACGGGTTTAGGAAGTATATATAATCAGTGGAAATATGCAGTAAATAACAAAAAAACGACAGATAATTTTAAAACTTATCTTCTTTCAAGCCAAGAACATTTGAATCAACTTGAAGGTTTATTTACTGATTATGGTCATGTTGATGGAAGTTATGGTGATACATTTGTAAGAGAATCTATTGTTGAACTAAAAGATGGCAGATTATTATGCATGGATCCAACTGAAGCACAAGCTTATATTTTAGATTTAAATGAAGTAAATTCAACATCACAAAAATATAACTTAACTGTTATCAAACCAGAGGATACATCTTTAAGCTTTGCTGAGCAAATGACAAACTTGATAAATAAGATATCTACACAACTTGGTGCTGATGGAGTTACAACAACAAAAGACGGTACAAAAATTGATTCAACTTTGCTTACAGGTCTTTTAAGTGGTGATGCAAAAACTCAATATTATGATGAAATGGGTATAGTTGATACATCTGAAACAGATAATATATATACATCAGGTGCATTAAAATTAGTTGCAGCAAAAGGAATAACAGACATTACAACAGACGATGATCAACGTGATTATTATCGTAAAGCATTTGAAGCACAAGGTGTTACATTTGAACCTGATGGAACTACATTTACAAGTGGGTCAACTGCATTTATATCAAACCTAAATAACACAATAAATAATTTAAGTAAATATATAAATAAAGGTACAACTGCAACAGATCAAGACAAATTAAATGCATTACAAATAGTTAGAAAAATGTCAACACTAGAATATGAGCTTTTAGAAAAAATGAACCCTGGATTTACACAAGCCTTTAATACTTTTATTGGCGATTTTCAAAGCAGAACATATTTGGATAGAAACGGTAATCAAACAGGCAACGATACAACAATAAGTTATCAAACTGTTATGCAAGAAAAATTGCAAGGAATGGGTGATTGGACAACATATCTAAGTGCTGATGATAGAACAATTGTTGATAAATATATTGGTTTGTATAAAGATACTAATAATAATATATATACAAAACAGGCTGATAGTTCTTTTAAATGTGGTGATAAGATATATACAAAACAGACTGATGGTTCTTTTAAATGTGATGATGGCACTTCACTTACCTTGACTTTAATAACAAAAGATAACGTTAGTGATATTTTAGAAGGAAAAATATCTAAGGAAAAAATAGATACTGCTAAAAGTGCTTGTTCTAAATCATCTTCTTCTGTAGCATATGGTAAAATGTATGATGCTATAAGCCAAACTGTAACTTTGGGTGTTTCAGATGCAACTATTGAAGCATATAAAGATGATATTAATAATGCCACAACTCCAGATGGAGTTTTACTTGCTTTTTTAGATGCAAGCAATACAAAAGATGGTGCGGAAATAACAGCTAGAATACTTGAAGATAGTGAAATGGTTGACAAATTAAAGACAGCCTGTGCAGAAAAAGGTACTTTAAATATCATAGATCGTCGTACAGGCAAAACAAAAACAGGATCATTGTATAATTCATCAGGAGAAATAGTAGAAAAAGCAGAATATAATGTAGAGAATATATTAAATCATTTGGAACATTTAACAAAAAGTTATTATAGAACAAAATCGGATAGCACAAGTTCAGTAAATTCAAGCAAAGCAAGTAATGCAGTGGGTGATGCCTTTTATGTGGCAGAAAATGGAGATTCAAGTGATAATATAAAATCTAATTCTGAATCTATAAAAAATACTAATACAGGAGCTACTATGGTAGCTACTGGATTTGGAACTCTTGGAACAGCTACTGCAGTAATTGCAGGTGCTGCAGGTGCTAAAAGCACTGGGTTTTTGGCTGCAGCCTCTGGTTGGGCTGCTTCGGAAGGTGGAGCAGCAATAGCTGGTGCTTTTGGCACAACAGCGCTTGGTACAGGTCTTGGGATAGCAGGTGGTTTATGGGTTGGCAATAAACTTGTTGAATCTAATCCTGAAAAATATACAAATGCTGACGGCACTTACAATCAAGGTAAGGCTACCTGGGTTAAAACTTTATCTGCAATTTCTGGAGCAGCATTTGGATTTGCTGCTACTTCATTTTGGGGTTGGCCTTGGACAGGCGTTGTAGGTGGTATAGTCGGAGCTGTTTGTGGTATAGTTACAGCTATTGTACATTATAATGCTTAATGTTTTGTTTAAGCAAAGATGAGAACACTTTTTTATTATTTTAAAAAATTTAAAAATGTAAATTCCGTTTTTTTATACTATTTGCTCTTATAAATCATATAATGAATTTTTGCTTTGTCTATTTAATTATCAAGAATACTTAATGTACTTTTTGGTTGATAAATAAAGTTTGTGTTTATCTTTTATTAATGCTATAATATAGTCTATACAAGATAATCTAATCTATCTTAAAGTAAATAACTTTATAATATAATACAATTTATTTTTAAATAAAATCAGAAAGGGAAAATAATTCTATAAAAAATATTATATATCATATTTGCTTTAATTCTTGTTATTATAGTTTTTTTGTTGAAATTATATTATAAAAAAATTAACTTAAAAAACATTAAGGGCGAAAAAAGATGAAATTTAGATTTTTAACATCAGGTGAGTCACACGGAAAATGTTTAAATGCCATAATTGATGGTGTTCCTTCTAATTTTGAAATAAATGAAGACTTTATAAATAATGAATTATACCAACGACAACAAGGCATAGGTCGTGGCGGTCGTATGAAAATTGAACATGATAAAATTATTATTAATTCAGGTGTTCGTCACGGATTAACTTTAGGGTCTCCAATTTGTCTTGGAATTATAAATAACGATTTTAAAAACTGGGAAGTTGAAATGAACCCTAAAATTCAAGATAATACTTATGAAAACAGTCAAAAAATACAAAGTAAATATATTTCAGAAGTTCGTCCTGGACATGCTGATTTTTCAGGTGCTTTAAAATATAATCACAAAGATATAAGAAATATTTTAGAACGTTCATCTGCTCGTGAAACTGCTATCAGAACTGCTATCGGAGCTATTGCACAGCTTATCCTTAAACCATTTAATATATTTTTTGAAAATCAAATAATTGAAATTGGCGGTGTTGACTTTAAAGAAAAAGAAAAACTTCTTGAACTCATTGATTATACTCGTGAAAAAGGCGATACACTGGGTGGCAAATTCAAAATAACAATAAAAAATGTCCCTATTGGACTTGGTTCTTATGTTCATTGGGATAAAAAACTTGATGCACTTCTTGCCTATGCAATTATGAGTATTGGTGGTGTAAAGTCAGTTGAATTTGGTTTAGGACACAATGTTGCTAATACATTTGGATCAAAAACTCATGATGAAATATTTTATGAAAATAATAAAATAATTCGAAATACAAACAATGCAGGCGGTATTGAAGGGGGTATGTCAAACGGCGAAGATATTATTATTTACGCTTCTATGAAAGCTATACCAACTCTAAAAAAACCACTAAATAGTATTGATTTAAACTCTAAAAAAAATGTTAAGGCACATTTTGAACGTTCAGATGTTTGTGCTGTTGAAAGCTGTTCTATTGTTGCTAAAAATATGGCTGCAATTATTATAGCTCAACAATTCTTAGAAAAATTCGGCGGAGATAGTTTATTTGAAATAAATCAAAATTATAATTCATATATGGATCAAATAACATTATGAAAAATATAGTCCTAGTCGGAATAATGGGGTGTGGAAAAACAACTTGTGGAAAATATCTTGCACAAAAACTTCAAAATTTTGAATTGTTAGACACAGATCTTGAAATTGAAAAACAACAAAATTTAAAAGTAAGTCAAATATTCTCTCAATTTGGTGAAAATTATTTTAGAAATTTAGAAATTAATCTAGTTAAAAAAATTGTTAACGATTCAAACAAAATTATTGCAACAGGTGGAGGAATTGTTGAAAATGAACAAAATATAAATTTATTTTTAAAATATGATACTGTTTTTTATTTAAATACACCTCTTGAAATTGTTAAAAATCGTATCCAAAATGACACAAATCGACCTTTAGCTAATAATTTTAAAGAAAAATTTAAAAATCGTGAATCTAAATATAAACTTGCTCATTATACAATTGACACTTACAATAAAAAAATAAAAGAGATTTGTAATGAAATTATAGGAAAGTATTATGAACGAAACAGTTAATGTTAAAATTACAAGTAATGAAAATATTAATTACCCCATATTTATTGGTGATAATTTACTTTCTGATATTGAATATTATTTAAAAACTTATGTTAATGCTGATAAATATTTTATTGTTACAAACAAAACAATTTATAAAATATACAAAAAGTATTTAAACATAAAAAACTCAAAAGTTTTAGTATTAAATGATGGTGAAAAATATAAAAATCTTGATACATATAATAAAATTATAAACTCCGCCGCCAAATGCAATATAAATAGAACAGATGCTTTTATTGCATTTGGCGGCGGAGTGATTGGTGATATGACAGGTTTTTGTGCTTCAACTTATATGAGAGGGATAAAATTTGTACAAATCCCAACAACACTTCTTTCGCAGGTCGATTCATCTATTGGTGGAAAAGTTGGTGTTAATACTAATATGGGGAAAAATCTTATTGGCAACTTTTATCAACCAAAACTTGTTCTTGCTGATATTTCAACTTTAAATACACTTGATTTGAGAAATTTAAAAACAGGACTTGCTGAAGTTATAAAATATGCTTTTATTCAAAATAGTATTAATAATCAACAAAATATAAATAATTTACTTTTTAACTATCTTCAAGAAAATAAAAAACATATTTATGATTTAGACAAAACAACATTAATTAATGTTGTTAAAAATTGTTGTTGTTTAAAACGTGATGTTGTAATACAAGATGAAAAAGAAAAAGGGTTGCGAGCTATATTAAATTTTGGTCATACTTTTGGACATGTTATTGAAAATCTTACTAATTATTCAAAATATACACATGGCGAAGCTATTGTTTATGGTATGAAATTTGCTTTAAATTTAAGTTATAATATTGGATTAATTTCGCAAGATTATTTAAATACTTCTTTGAATTTAATTAATGATTATAATTTAATAAATAAAAAATTACCAAAATTTAAATTTAGTAATATAATAAATACAATGCAAATTGATAAAAAAGTAGAGCATAATAAATTACGTTTTGTTTTAAATAATGAAAACTTTATGGTATCAATTATTAATGATATTGATATTGATGATATAAAAAATATTTATAACTTAATGATTAGTTAAATAACTAAAACCACCCGCTTGAACTTGGTTTAACAGGACGAATTATACAGCCAAAATTGTTATTACAAAGTTTTATTCTTTCTGGATATCCTCCACCATCTTCTCTATAATAAGTTGGGTTTCCTTTTTGATTTGGAGCAGTTACTAATACTCCAGATCCAAACCAGCGACAACCACAATATTGAGAAAATTCTTCTCCTGTATAACTCATCGCTTCACAAAATGTAAGCGGTCGTTTTTCTGTACCATTATAATAATTAACTTTTTCTATCTTAAACGTTTCAGGATTACGAGTTATTACATCAAATTTTAATGGAGAATTTACATCATTTGCAAGAAATCCAACAGGTATTATTTTATCCCCAAATTGCTCAAAGGCAAATATATTCTTTCCATTTTCTCCTTTGCTAAATGGGGTATTTATCGATACATATATAATATGGTTTAAATATTTGCTCTCTGTTGTTAAATTTTGAGGATATTTAAATGTAGTTGTATAGTTATTTTCTTCATACTTACCTTCATCAATATTTGAGCCAGAAAGTTCTGCTCTTGTAAATCTTATTCCTTTATTAGTTATCGGATCATATCCAATATTCTTAAAATAAGTTTCCCATTTTGTAAAATAATTTTTTGTAGCATCTGTCCATAATTTATTATAATATCCACTTACCGTAGGAAATGTTCCTCTGCTTACTTTTTGATTACCATGCATTTGATACCTTGACAATTTTTTTGTAGTTTTTATCGCTGAAGCTTTATTGTATAGAAATTCTTGACCATAATAATTTCCTAACCTATTTTCACATGTACTACTACAAATGGCATCATTTAAATTACTTGTATTTTTGCTCCAATTATCAAAAGACCATCCGTATACATTATCTTTAGTTTTTATACCACTATTACCTACTCTATAATAACCAGTACCAACCTGAAAATTTGATTGTGTAACTTTACATCCACTCCATATATAATTTTTGCAATTACTACTTGTTAACTTAGGAAAATAATAAATAGCATTATTATTACACGTATTAGGACAAATAGCCTCCTGAAAATACTTTGACAAAGTATAGTTATATTTTCTATTTAATCTTACTGTCCCTGGAATAGTATCTGTTTTGGTAGTTAATATATGAAAATTTATATTATTTGTACTTGTAAATAGTGGAGATTTATTTTTTAGGGAATAAGTATCTATATTTAATGTTGTTTTGGTATTATCACCTTTTAATGTATCTGGAATATTTGTAATTGTATTTGAAGTTGATATCTCAATATCAGGATTAGCTACACTCTTATCTCCATATACAGTTGCAGTTAAACTGGATGCACTTCCGCCTACTTTAACTGTGTTTGAAACTGAATCTATTTTATACCATTGGTTTACATTTTGTGGTGTTATTAAGTTGGTTATATTTGTTGTGATAGGAGCATACATACATTCTTTACCTTTTTGGAGAGTCTGTTTTGGGTTAGAACCTCTATTAGCTGACCAAAGATAGCAATAATTACTAGCATATTTCATTTTTTGTTGATTACGTGTTGGTGAATATACAATATTTGGGGTACCATCATCATTCACAGTATATTTAAAACTTCTTGACATATTATTTGTATTAGTTATCACAATATTTTTATATGTTTCACTTAAAGTTACAACTTCTGATATACCACTATTAGAATTAATAGCTCCAATTGTATTAACATCTTGTGCAAAATATTCACCATATTTTTTTCCATCCATAGTTTCAAGAATAGCTTGCATTTTTGATGAGCTAGAATTTAATGTTGCAAGTTTCTCTTTTAAAGCAGTATTTGTTCCATTTTCTGCATCGTTAATAATTTTTTTAGTTAATAAATTACTTTCATTTTCCAAATTTTTGTATAAATAGTAAACATAAGTTGGCACTTTTTTTTCAAGATTATGCTGAATAACTTTTGTTGTAACAACATACAAAAAACTTATTAAGACCATAACAAGAATTACTTCAACAAAAGTAAAGGCTCTTTTCCCTTTATTTAAAGTACTTCTAGCCCCCTCCGAGGTTTTTCACACTATTCAACATTTTTTTAAACTCCATACTATGTTACTTTATTTTAAAGTAACATATTTAAAATCTCTAATCAATAACAAATTGTAGCAAAAAAATAAAACAATTAGAATATAGATTTTAAAAAAAGTATTTATTTCAACCTTTCGATAAATGAAAAGCAAAAATTAATTATTATATAAGTTAACTAAATTGTAAAAATTGAATAAATTTGTCTAACGGTTTATTTAATTAAAGAAATAGCCATTTTAACACGATTTGTTATTTCTTCATAAGATGTCAAGTTATGATAAAAATCACGACCTATAGCACATCCCACAACACCTATTGAAAGGTAATCAGGAATTTCCTCAACTTTAATTGCACCTGTAGCAATAATATTTAAAAAAGGCATAGGCCTTAAAATATCTTGAATATATTCAATACCTCCTAAATGTCCTGTTGGATAAATTTTTATAAGTGGTATATGTGTTTTCCAAGCATTATAAGCTTCATTTGGTGTCGTTGCTGTTGAGATATGAGGTAATTTTAAACTTTTACAGAATTTAACAAGGCTCATTTGAAAAACAGGAGAAATAATCAATTTTGCTCCTGCATTATAAGCTAAAGATGCTTGTTGAATGGTTATTATTCCACCTGCCGCTATTTGAATATTTGAAGTTTTATCTGATGAAAAATAATTTATTACATCATACGTACACGTATTTTCTAAAGTAAGCTCTACAATTTCTATTCCACCATCTATTAATGCTTTGAGAGTATCTATACATTTTTGCTTATGAGCAATCCTAACAACTGCCATAATTTTTTTTTCTTTTATTTTTTCTATAATGCCCATTTCTTTTACCTTTCTTTAATAATGTCACCTGTGCCGATACTATACCACCTTACAATCATAAATATTATGGATATCTTTTAAAGTTTTAACCTCATCTCGCAATCGATATTGTTCTTTTAAGTCTATTTTAAATGTTTTTACCTCTTCAATATTTTCACTCATTTCAAATAAAATATCACCTAAAGGATCAACACAAACAGAGTTGCCTAAATTATAAATATTATTTTTAATTAATCCAACTTGAGTTAGACCTATAAAATAACTTTGATTTTCAATAGCTCGTGCTTTAGCAAGAGTAATGTAATGGTTTTTTCTAGATTTTGGCCAAGCTGCACAGTTAAACAATATATCAGCATTATTTAAAGTAAGCTGACGAAACACTTCTGGAAATCTTATATCATAACATATTGAAACACCAATTGAACAAACATCAAGATTAACTACTTTTAAAACTAAACCATTTTTTATATGTTTGTTCTCAGTATCACCTAAATAGCTATATAAATGCATTTTGTCATAATATTCAACTAATTCACCTTTTCTGTTAAAAATGGGCATAGTATTTTTTAAACTACCATTTTCATCAACTCGAACAAAACTTCCACCAACAACATTAGAGTTGTAATTCCTTGCAATTTTCCTTAAAAAATTACAAGTTTCACTCTTAAACCCAATTTCTTTTTGAGCTTCAAAACAATCACAATCCCAGCCTATAGCAAAAAGTTCAGGCAAAACAATGATATCAGTATTCTCTTTTAAATTTTGACTTAACAACCCATTAATATTTTGAAAATTATAACTTTTATCACCCAATTTTGCATTATTTTGCACTAACGTAATTTTTATCATTTAATTTTTGCCTCATCAATTAAATCTTTTGCAAATTTTATAGTTTCTTCATTTATTTTTCCGCCAGCCAACATAGCAATGGCTTGAATTTTTTCAACCTCATTTAATTTTTTAACCTTAATTTCAGTTTCATCATTTTGTGTTTTGGAGACATAAAGAATATTATCAGCACGTGACATAATAATTGGTTGATGAGAAATACAAATAACTTGGTGTGTTTTGGAAAGAACATTTATTGCATTGCTTACTGAAATGGATGCTTTGCCTGAAATTCCTGTATCTATTTCATCAAAAATGCAAGTATCAACATTATCAGCATGAGCAAAAATTGTCTTTAAAGCAAGCATGACTCTTGATATTTCACCACCTGATGCCACTTTTGCAAGTGGTTTAACTTCTTCACTTACATTTGTTGATAACATAAACTCAACATTATCAACACCAAATTCACCAAAATCAGTTTTAATTAGTTTAACTTCAAATTTAGTTTTAGGTAATTCTAGCTTAATTAAAGCTTTTTCCATCATTTTAGATAATCTAGCAGCCAAATTTTGACGGGATTGTGTCAAAATTTGGCTGCTAGATTCTAACTTAGGCAACAAATTAGCTATTTTAGATTTAATTTCGTTTATTTTTTCATCTTTAAATTCAATCTTGTCATATTCATCTTGAAATTTTTGAAGATTTATTAAAACATCCTTTATCGAAGGACCATATTTACGTTTTAATTTGTTCAGAATAACTATACGTTCATTTAGTTCATTAAAAGTTTGTTCATCAAAAGAAATATTGTCAAAATAACTTCTTATTTGGGAACTTGAATCACGAAGCATTTCATAAACATTTTCAAGTGATTCATATATTGGCTCAAAATAACTATCAGAAGATAAACATTTTTGAATATTATTTTTAACAAATCCAAGTTTATCAATTATATTTTCTTCATCTTCATATAAAGCATTATAAGCGTTATAAGTGTATTCTTTAAGTTTTTCAGAATCCTCAAGTATTTGAAGTTTTGAGGTAATTTTTTCATCTTCATCATCTGAAACAATATTGGCACTTTGAATTTCATCGATTTGAAATTTAAGAAAATCTATTTGATTTTGATTTAAAATTGAAGTATTTTGAAGTTCTTTTAATTCATTATTCAAACTTTGATATTGAATAAATACTTCTTTGTAATCATTAAAGAAGATTTGATGATTAGTTTTATCGAAATTATCAAGCAAATGAATATGATATTTTGGCGACATATAAGTATAAGTTTGATGTTGTGAATGAATATCAATAAGTTTTGTTTTAAATTGTCGAATAAAATCAAGTGAAACAAGAATACCATTTATGCGACATCTTGAAGAAGATTGAGTAATTTCACGAGAAAGGACTATTTCATTATCAAAGTCAGTAATTCCATTATCAATTAAAATATTTTTATTAAAATTATCATTTAAATTCAAAACGACTTCAATAATTGCAGATGTTTCATTTTTTTTTATTACATCTTTTCCTGAGGCTTTGGCACCAAAAGCAATATCAATAGCAGAGATAATAATACTTTTTCCAGCTCCAGTTTCTCCGATGATAGCATTAAATTTAGGGTCAAAATCCAACTTAAGTTCATCAATTAAAATATAATTTTTAATAAATAAATGTTTAATCATCGAATGTTAGATCCTATTAAATTTAGGAGATACGCCCCAAGAAAGTTTATCACGTAGTATAGAATAAAAATCATTATTTAAATTTTTTAATACCATAAGTTTAGCATAGAAATTTGATTTTTTGATAAGTATTTTCAAATTTGAAGGTATATTTGCGACTTGCTGTCCGTCTGCGATAGTAATAATATTATTACAGTTTTTACAAGTAGAGATTTCGATTTCATGGGTTGAAGGAACAACAATAGGACGTGAAGTTAGAGTATGTGGGCATATAGGAACTATTATAAGATTATTACAAGAAGGATGACAAATAGGTCCACCAGCTGAGAGAGTATATGCAGTTGAACCTGTTGGGGTTGAAACAATAAGTCCGTCAGCTAGATATTCACATAATTTTTGTCCATTAATTTTTAAATAAAAACGAGAAGTTCTTGATATTGTATCACCTTTTATAACGATATCATTTAAAGCATAGAGGTTAGCTTTTTCACATTCAATCATTAAACGATCTTCGATTTTATATTTATTATTTAGAATTTGTTTTATTAAAAAATTTATATTTTCAAGATTGACTTGTGATAAAAATCCTAAACGTCCGAGATTAACACCTAAAATGGGTATTTTGAAAGGAGCATAAAATCTTGCTGTTTTCAATATTGATCCATCTCCGCCCATAACAATAACAAAAGACGTATTTTTTGTAAGATTATTAATAGATACGACTGTTGATGATATATTGTTTTGTTTTAAAGCATTAAATAAGAATAAAGCACTTTCTTTTGAGTTTTGAATATCATTTGAATAAACAAGAGTTATATTTTTAATTAAATCATTATAATCCATAACAAAAATTATAACTTAAATATTTTGTCTTAAGCAATTATTAAGTTTTGTAAATTTTTCTTTAAAAATTAGCAAATCTAAATATTTATTTTTTTTATATAAATGTGTGGATAAAAATAGAAGGAAAAATTATATGAATCCGATATCAAATTTGCCAGCAATTCAAGATCTAAAACGTCCTCAGCAGAACCAAGGATATAATCGTCAATATTTTGGCAATGACGAGATAGATGAAGTTGTATTAAGTAATAAAGAAGAACAAAAAAAGAAAAAAGCATGGACAATAGGCACAGCTATATTAGGAACGTTAGCTTTAGTTGGTGGGACACTTTTTGGGTTGAACAGATATGGAATAATAGGCAAAGATGCAAAGAATTTAAAAGGATTCAAATCAATAACACAAGGTGAAGGTGATAGTGCAAAAAAACTAGCATCTATTGCCCAAACTGATAAAGCATGGACAGGTTCAACTTGGGGTGGTGTTGCTGAGACAATAAAATCGACTCTTGAGAACAAAAATGAAACTAAATTTCAACAAATCATATTTGTTGGTTCAGAAGATAGTCAAAAAGCATTAAAAAATTCTTTGGGTGAGGCAATGTTTAACAAATTGAAAATTATTAATGCTAAGTCAGATAATGTCAAAGACGTCGCATATGATGCGGCTAAAAATTATGGAGCTATGAGCAATAATTTAATAATTGCTGATAGTGCTATTGATAATTTATACGATGAAATTGAAAAAGCAATAACATCATTAAACGATCCAACAACACCTGCAACATCTGGAACATCTGGAACATCTGGAACATCTGGAACATCTGGAACATCTGGAACATCTGGAACATCTGGAACATCTGGAACAT
>CALUYS010000002.1 GCA_944325065.1 Candidatus Gastranaerophilales bacterium
ATTTTATAGGATATGGATTAATGTTATTTCTTCCTATTATACTTTCCGGAATATTTTTTATATGTTGGACAATAGAAGACACATTTGGCTTAAAAATAAAAAATAAGTTCATTTTAGAAAATAAAATCTATAATATTTTTTTTATTATTGGATTTTCAATAATGCTTCTATATTTGTCAATATTCACTATAACAATATTTTATGTGCTTTTTAATTCATTATTTATAAAATAACATTATTGTTATTTGCAGTATAAACTATTTAAAATACTTTTTAAATTCGTAAAAATCTTTAAGTAAAATGACAGAATTATTAAAATATTAATTTTTTGTTTATTTTTTTAATTTTTATAAAAAAAAGTGATATAAAAATAATAGAGAAAGAAAAAGATACAAAATTATAAAAGGAGACATAAAATTATGGCAAAAACAATAGGTATTGATTTAGGGACTACAAATTCAGTAGTAGCCGTTATGGAAGGTGGTAAACCGACTGTAATTGCAAACGCAGAAGGTTCAAGAACTACGCCTTCAATAGTTGGGTTTTCAAAAACAGGAGAAAGGCTTGTAGGACAACTTGCGAAACGTCAAGCGATATTAAACCCTGATAAAACTGTTATTTCAATAAAACGTGAAATGGGTAACGATTATAAGGTTAATATTGATGGTAAAAATTATTCACCACAAGAAATATCGTCAATGATATTGAGAAAGTTAGCTGATGATGCTTCTTCATATTTAGGTGAAAAGGTTACATCAGCAGTTATTACAGTTCCTGCATATTTTAATGATGCACAAAGACAAGCTACAAAAGATGCTGGTAAAATTGCAGGTTTGGATGTACTACGTATCGTCAATGAACCAACAGCAGCTGCTTTAGCGTATGGGTTAGAAAAAGATAAACCTGAAAAAGTTCTTGTATTTGACTTAGGTGGTGGTACTTTTGATGTTTCAATTTTAGAAATAGGTGATGGTGTTCATGAAGTATTATCAACATCAGGTGATACAAGACTTGGTGGTGATGATTTTGATGAAAAAATTATTAACTATTTAGCTGACGAGTTCAAAAAACAAGAAGGAATCGATTTGCGTAACGACAAACAAGCAATGCAACGTTTAAAAGAAGCTGCTGAAAAGGCAAAATGTGAGTTATCTTCAGTTGTTGAAACAACAGTTAATTTGCCTTTCATCACAGCTGATGCAAATGGACCAAAACATTTGGACGTAACATTAACCCGTGCTAAATTTGAAGAATTATCACACGATTTGCTTGAAAGATGTAAGAAACCCGTTGAACAAGCATTAAAAGATGCAAGTTTATCAAAAGGCGACATTGATGAAGTTGTGTTAGTTGGTGGTTCAACTCGTATTCCTGCTGTTCAGGCGTTAGTAAAAGAATACACAGGAAAAGATCCTAACCAATCAGTTAACCCTGATGAAGTAGTTGCAATTGGTGCTGCTATTCAAGCTGGAGTTTTAGCTGGTGAAGTTAAAGATATTGTACTTCTTGATGTTACCCCTTTGACTTTGGGTATTGAAACATTAGGTGGAGTTATGACATCATTAGTACCAAGAAATACAACAATACCTGTTTCAAAATCACAAGTATTCTCAACAGCCGATAACAACCAAACAGCAGTAGATATCCATGTACTTCAAGGTGAAAGACCGATGGCTAAGGATAATAAATCTTTAGGTATGTTCCGTTTGGATGGTATCCCACCAGCAATGAGAGGTGTGCCTCAAATTGAAGTTACTTTTGATATCGATGCAAACGGTATAGTTAATGTTTCAGCAAAAGACAAGGCTACAAATAAAGAGCAAAAAATTACAATCACAAATTCTTCAAACTTAAGTGAAGCTGATATTGAAAAAATGGTTAAAGAAGCTGAATTGAATGCTCAAGAAGATAAAGCAAAAAAAGAAGAAGCTGAAATCAAAAATAATGCAAATAGTATTATTACAAGTGTGGACAGATTGATTAAAGATTTTGAAGGCAAAATATCAGATGATGACAAGAAAAAACTTGAAGATGAAAAGAAAGCTGTTGAAGAAGCTTTGAATACAAATAAACCTGCTAGTGAAATTAAAACACTATCTGAAAAACTTCAACAGACTATGTTTGCAATATCACAAGCAGCATATCAAAGTGTTCAAAATGAAGGACAAACTGAAAATACTCAAGAAAATGAAACACAAGCTTCAGGTGAGCAAGGAACATCTCAATCAAACGACAGTAATGATGATGTTATCGATGCTGAATATACAAAAGAGTAAAACCTGTAAAGAAGCAAAACTTGTAAAGTAAAAAGACTGAAACTAAATTGTTTCAGTCTTTTTTAGTATTAAATTATATCACTTAAAATCAAAAGTTCAAATTTGTTAAAATTTGAATATGGTAAAAGTAAATAAATTTAATTATATCTTTTTTATAAAAAGCTTAATTATTCTAATTTTTCATAAAGATAACTATTAAGTCAAATAATATTTAAAAGACAATTAAGACCTTATGATTACATAGTAAAATATTGTATATGATTAGAGTCAACTTATAAGACAATTAGCAAAAAACTTAGTATACTTTAACAAAAAAAGTATAATAAAAAGCTTAAAGAGCATAGCAAAAACTCAAAACTTTATTTTAAATATAAAATAAAGAATATATTTGTAATTTGTCAATAAACTTATTTTCTTATATAATATAAAAAATAATTTATTGTATTTTAAAAAAGTTTTAGTATAATCGATTTATGGAAAAAAATAAAACAAAGTTATTTATAATATCAGGTCCATCAGGTGTGGGGAAAGGGACTCTTTTAAAATCATTTTTGGATAAACACAGTGAAAATGTTCGTTTGTCTATATCATTTACTACACGTTCAGCTCGAGAGGGTGAAATTGATGGAGTTAATTATTTTTTTATAAATGAAGAAAAATTTAAAAATGCAATTAAAAATAATGAGTTTCTTGAATGGGCAAAATATTCTGATAACTATTATGGAACAAAGGAAGCTTATATTTATAAAAAATTATCAGAAGGTTATAACTTAATACTTGAAATTGATACCCAAGGTGCCTTTCAGGTGAAGAACAAAATAAAAGATGCAAGCTTGATTTTCATCATGCCTCCATCAATAGACGAACTTGAAAAACGTTTAAGAGGACGAAATACCGAAACTGAAGAAGCTATAAAAAAACGTATGGATTTTGTTAAGTGTGAAATTGAAAATTCAAAAGATTTTGATTATGTTATCATTAACGACAATCTTGAGCGAGCTTTAGAGGAGCTTACTTCTATATTTAAAAAAGAAGCTCGCATGTAAAATTAGTTAATAATATTAGAAAAAGGGAATAAAAATGAATTTGTTAGAAAAGAAAATGGTTGAAACGTTAATTGATTTAAAAGAAAATCATCATGTAGTTGGTATAAAAGCAGAATTTGAAGCAGAAGGGACACGATTAGAAGAAGCTTTAAGATTAAAAGAGGTTGTGACAAGAGCTGGGCTTGACTTGGCTATAAAAGTTGGTGGCTGTGAAGCAATTAAGGATATGTATGATGCAAGAACTATTGGTGTAAATACAATTATTGCACCCATGATCGAAACCGCTTATGCTATGAAAAAATACGTTATAGCTACAAAATTTGTTTTTCCTGAAGAAGAAAGAAAAGAAATAAAATTTTTAATAAATACTGAAACAATAACTGGATATAACAATATTGATGAAATGATACAATCAGAATATTTTGATGAAATAAGCGGTATTGTCTTAGGTCGTGTTGATATGACAGGATCTATGGGATTAACACGTGAAGATATAAATTCAGATGAAATTTTTGACCTAGCAAATGTTTTAGCAACAAAAATGCAAAAGTTAAACAAAGATTTTGTAATAGGCGGTGGTGTTTCAGCATATTCTTTGCCGTTTTTCAAAAAATTACCAAAAAATTCACTAAGTCGATATGAAACAAGAAAAATTATTTTTGATGCAAAAAAATCACTTGATGACAAAAATGCTGATAAAGGAATTTTAAAAGCTGTCGGGTTTGAGTTAATGTGGTTAAAGAATAAACGTGAATTTTATAAAATGATATTTGATGAGGATGCACAAAGATTAAATATGCTAGAAGCTCGTTATAAAAAACTTATTGATGAAGCTATGATGCAAGCGAATTGTGTATTATAAGAAAATCAGGATAATATTAATGTCAAAAATAAAGTTAAGTGATTTTATTGCAAAGTATTTAAAAGAACGCTATCAGATTAAACATTTTTTTATGGTATCAGGTGGTGGAGCGATGCATTTGAATGATAGTCTTGGTCGTTATATAAATTATACCGCAAATCACCATGAGCAAGCTTGTGCAATAGCTGCTGAAGGATATAGTCGTTTAAAAGGTAATACTTTAAGTGTAGTCAATGTAACAACAGGTCCAGGCGGGCTTAATACATTAAATGGAGTGTTTGGACAATGGACCGATTCTGTACCTGTTTTATATATTTCAGGTCAAGTGAAAACCCCTACAACCATGCAGTATTACCCAAATTTAAATATGCGTCAGCTCGGTGATCAAGAAGTCGATATTATTTCTGTTGTTAAACCACTTACAAAATATGCAAAAATGGTAACCAATAAAAATGAAATAAAATATCATCTTGACAAAGCAATATATGAAGCAACTACTGGACGTTATGGACCTGTTTGGCTTGATATTCCTATTGACATTCAAGGTTCAATTGTTGAAGAAGATGAACTTGTTGAATTTAAACTTCAAAATGGAAAAATAGAAACGGTTTGCAAAAATGATGAACTTGAAGAAGTATTAAATAAACTTGCTATGGCTAAGAAGCCTCTTATTGTTTGTGGACACGGGGTTCGTCTTTCAGATCAAATCGATAATTTTTATAAGCTTATTGGAAAATTGAATGTACCAGTTGTTACTACATTTAACGGATTTGATATTATAGAAGATGATAATCCATTTTATATAGGCAGAATTGGAACTGTCGGTCAACGTGCTGGAAATTTCACTTTGCAAAATGCAGATTGTGTTTTATTTCTTGGAACTCGAAACAACATAAGACAAGCTAGTTATAATTATAAAAATTTTGCTAAAAATGCTTTTAAAATTGTTGTTGATATTGATAAAAACGAATTATATAAACCAACAGTTGATGTCGATTTGAGAATAAATGCTGATTTAAAAACTTTTATTCCACAAATGCTAGCAAAATTGAGCGAAGATAATTTTCAATTAAATGTTTCTCCAAAATGGCTTTCATTTGCACAAAACCTAAAAAATAAGTATAGCTTTGAAAAAACAAATGAATATCAACAAAACGAAAACGAAGCTTTAAATCCTTATTACTTTATCCGTCAACTTACAAAGGAACTTGATGAGAATGATATAGTTATAATGGCAAATGGTTCAGCTTGTGTTTGTACATATCAAGTGGCAAATGTCAAAAAAGGTCAGCGATATATATTAAACTCTGGCAATGCTTCAATGGGGTATGATTTACCCTGTGCTATTGGAGCAGCAGTTAAAAACCTTGAATCCAAAGATAATACAAAACGACGTATTGTTTGTATTGCAGGCGACGGCTCAATAATGATGAACTTGCAAGAGCTCGAAACGATAAAATATAACAATTTGCCAATAAAACTTTTTGTGTTGAATAATAATGGTTATTCATCAATCCGTCAAACACAAAGAAACTTTTTTAAAGGTCACATGACAGGGAGCGGAAACGACTCTGGTGTTTCCGTTCCTGATTTTTATAATATTGCAAAAGGATTTAATTTAAATGCAGTTAAAATAGATAAAGCTAAAAATTTAAATGCACAAATAAAAGAAGTGCTTAAAGTTGATGGTTTTATCTTGTGTGAAGCAATGCTTCAAACTGAGTATTCTTTTTCCCCAAAATTATCTAGTCGTAAGCTTGATGATGGAACAATGGTTTCACCAAGTTTAGAAGACATGTTCCCCTTTATTACAAGGGAAGAATATCAAGAAAACATTTTCCAAATATAACAAAATATTAATTTTTTGAAGCTAATGCTTTTAAAGAACTTAACATTTCCAAAGCAAAAACTTTGTGTTTCATATTTTGTGAATTTTTTATTTCAAATATGCGAATAATACGGTTTATTTCGTTTAATGATTTAAAATCATTTGCACGATAAACATTTTCGACTGGTTCAACTTTTATACCTAATGATACTTCAATTTGATGTTCTTGCATTTTCTATATCCTTTTATAAACTTTATCTTTTTATGTATATATAAAGTATATTTAAATAAAAAAATTTACTTTTTACAAGCATAGTGTTAACTTTTGTAAAGATGAATATAAAATAAGTTCACATAACCTAACATTTTTAAAATAATAGATGTATAATAAAAATAAGTTTTAGAATATAAGAGAGTATAGGGGATAAAATATGAATATTAATATTAGTTATGAAACGTTTTTTATGCCACTTGTTTTAACTATACTAGCAGGATTATCGACAGTTTTAGGTGGGATGTTGACGTTTTTTGTAAAAAAAGGGAACTTAAAAGCATTATCAGTTGGGCTTGCTTTTTCAGCTGGTGTAATGATATTTTTGTCGCTATCTGAAATATTATCGGAATCAAGAGAATTTTTAATACCAACATTTCATACAAAGTCACAGCTTATAACAATGTTATCATTTTTACTTGGATGTTTAACGGCATTTTTAATTGATTATTTTATCCCCGAACACTATGAAGATGAGTTTTTATCGGCTTCAGAAAATGAAGAAGAAAATAGAATATATAAACAAAAAATCGAAACAAAAAAAATAAAAAGAGCAGGTTTGCTTGCTGCACTTGCTATATTTATTCACAATGTGCCTGAGGGTATTGCAACATTCTTTGTTTCATCGCAAACAATAAAAATGGGTATTCCCATTGCCATTGCAATCGCAATACATAATATTCCTGAAGGTATTGCTGTTGCTTTGCCTATTTATCAAGCTACAGGAAAAAAACGCATAGCAATATGGTATTCGTTTTTATCAGGCATGGCCGAACCATTGGGAGCAGTATTAGCCTTTATAGTTTTACAACAATTTATAACTAACGATTTTATAGGTGTCTTGTTTGGCATGGTAGCAGGGATTATGGTATATATTTCACTTGATACCCTCCTGCCACTTGCACGTAAATACGGTGAAGATCACCTTGTTTTGATAGGTATAATCTCAGGTATGTTTTTTGTAGCATTTGGTATGCTTTTAATTTAAATTAAATTAAATATACTTTGTTATATTTAATTTAGTTTCAAATGTATTAATTTTTTTATTAAGTGATTCTATTCTATCGTATAAAACAACAGAAATATTTTCAATAGCATCTACTTTTAGTAGTTCACTTTCTCGAATTGTATCAAGCAAAATTTTTGTTAAACTTTCAATAATAATTATTTCTTTTTTTACATCTTGAAAAGGTTTTTCAATTTTAGATATTTTATCGCTTTTATTCATTTTTTATCCTTTTTTGTATATATTTATAACAAATTTTATTATATTCTAATTCAAATAATATTTCAAATATAAAAAAAATGCAATTTTCTTGGAAATTTATTGTAATTTTATTATAATTAACGTACAATAAATAATAAATATATATAAAATTTAAATTTATTTAAAAATCAATTATACAAAGGGTCAAAACAAAAAAGAAATATTATAATATAAGTATATGTTAAAAAATCATGTTAAATTCTTTTTTTTAATATTCTTATCATTTATTATTGTTTTTAACATTAATTTAAATGCAAATGCAATAAAAATTGGTTTGTATGAAAATGTGAGAAAAACTTCACTTGCATCAAGCGGTGAAGCATATTTAATAAATGGCAAAACTGGCGAAAGACTTTTTACATTTAATAAAATGAAGTATTATGATTTTAAAACTTATAGAAATAATATAGCAATCATAATAAATGGGCAAACTTATAATACGAAAACAAATAATATCGTCATAACATCAAAAAATCCAAATGACTTTTTATGTGCAAAAAATCGCTGGTATCGTGGGAATATGATGATAAAGCTTGTTAATGGTGGCTTGACTGTCATAAATGATTTAAGTTTGGAGGATTATTTAAAGGGAGTTGTACCATCTGAAATGCCTTCAGGTTGGGATATTGAAGCACAAAAAGCTCAAGCAATTGCTGCAAGAAGCTATGCTATTGCAAATTTAGGTAAACGCTCATCGTATGGTTATGATTTAAAAGATACACCTGAAGACCAAGCTTATGGAGGTGCTTCAAGTGAAACCAAGAAAACAAATAATGCGGTTGAACAAACAAAAGGTATAGTTTTAACGTATAATAAAAAAGTTATTCCTGCATTTTATTGTGCATCAGCAGGGGGACAAACAAAAGCTTCTGGTGATGTTTGGTATCAAGATTTACCTTTTTTAAAATCAGTACCTTCTTTTGACGAGCATATTTCAAAAAATGGCCATGGTGTCGGGATGTCTCAACATGGTGCTAATAACCTTGCAAAAATGGGTTATAATGCATACCAAATCTTAAATTATTTTTATTCAAACACTCATTTTGGAAAACTTGATTCTTCATGGAAAATTTAAAAATATTAAATAACATTGATTTAATTGTTGAAACTCTACAAAATAACCCAACAAAAAAAAGTGATTTTGTTGAGTTTATGGAAAATATTCAAGATCCTTTTATTGTTCTAATTGCTTGTATTTTAAGTTTAAGAACAAATGATAAAATAACAATTGGTGCAACAAAAAGAATGCTTGAACTTGGCAATACACCTTCTCAATTTGCAAAACTTGATATTGACACTTTATCAAAAACCATTTATCCCGTCGGTTTTTACAAAAATAAGGCAAGTCAGATTATTGAACTTTCAAAAGAACTTGTTAATAATTATAATTCAATTGTACCAAATACGATTGAACAACTTGTAAAGTTCAAAGGTGTTGGACGCAAAACAGCAAATTTGACTCTAGCCAAAGGTTATAATATTCCTGCAATATGTGTTGATGTTCATGTTCATAGAATTTCAAATAGGCTAGGTATTTTAGTCTCTAAAACACCAGATGAAACAGAAATGATTTTAAGAAAAATTTTACCCGTAAAATACTGGCTTGATATCAATACAATACTTGTTACTCACGGGCAAAATATCTGTAAACCTCAAAAACCAAAATGCCATATTTGTCCTTTATCTAATCTTTGTGCAAAAAGAATATAATTTGGTACAAATATTTATTTTTATATATCTTTTCGATGAAATAATTTTTTACTTCGACTTAAATAACAAAATTATAGTCAAAAATATTTTTAATATATATAAATATGGTATAATTAATTGAAATATAAAATGATAATAAGACACAATTCAAACTATGTTAATGTGAAAGGGAATTAATGACTGAACAAACTATAAACTATAAAATAAAGCCAAATGAAAAGCAAGAAGAGTGTATAAAAGAAATTAATGGTAAAATAATGGTGCTTGCAGGACCTGGGACTGGCAAAACTTTTACTTTGATAAATCGTATAAAGAATATGCTAACTTCAAACATTAACCCCGATAGCATTCTTTGTTTGACTTTCTCTGATGCTGCTGCAAATGAAATGCGACAAAGACTTATTAAAGAACTTGGTATTGTTGCAACGAAAGTCGATATTTATACTTATCACTCTTTTTGTAATTCGATAATTAAAGCATACCCTAACCAGTTTGAACTTAATGAGAATGTAAAGCTTATTAACCCTACTGTTTCGCTTGAGTTAATGAAAAAAACTATTGATGAAGTTGAGCCTAAAGATTTTGTTCCACAAAGAAGTGATAAATATTTTTATGCTAAGGATTTTATTTCATATGTATTAAAATTAAAATCTCTTCGGATTTCAAAAGATGACTATCTAAATTATTTAAACACTAATCCAAATTTTAAACCAAAATTAAATGAATTAAAATTTGAAGTTCTTGAACGGGAAAAATCAGGAAATTTAAAAAATAAAACACGTTATCAGCAAATTCAAAAAATTGAAAAGGATATAGCTAAAGCTCAAGAATTATGGGAAATTTATGAAATTTATAAAAATAAAATGTTTGAAAATAATTATATTGATTTTCAAGATATGATAAACTTTGTCATAAATCAATTTGAAGCAGATAATTTATTTTTAAAAGAAATAGCTAATAAATATAACTACTTAATGGTGGATGAATATCAAGATACAAATTCACTTCAAAATAATATTATCTTTAAGTTGCTTGATGAAATGGAAAATAAAAATATAATGGTTGTTGGTGATGATGACCAAATAATATATGGGTTTCAAGGTGCAAAATTAGATAATGTTGAAAATTTTTTGACAAAATATCCCGATACAAAAGTAATATGCTTAAATGAAAACAATCGTTCTGCCCAAAATATTTTAGATTTAAGCTATTTAATTATAAATCAAGACAATAATCGACTTGAAAACAACAAAAACTTCAATAAATTTAATATTACAAAAAAATTAATAGCAAAAAATAATAAAATTATTGAGCAAGAACGAAAAATAAAATTCTATCAGTTTGGTGAAACAATGCAAGAGTATAATTTTATTGTTGAAAATATTGATAAACTTACAAAATCAAATAGCATGTCAAAAGATAAAAACAATGAAGTAGATTTATCCCAAATTGCTATTATTTCAAAAAAAAGAGCTGACTTATCTATTTTTGCAGAACTTTTAAAAAATAAAAATATTCCATATCAAATTGATGAAGGAAAAAGCATATTCACCATTCGTGCTTCAATTTTAATTTATTTTTATCTCAAAACACTTGATAATCACATTTTAAACTCTGACAAACTCTTTGGGATTTTACTATCTTCACCTTTTGAAATTGACCTAAACGACTATAATCGACTTTTAATGGAACAAAGAATAAATCAAAAAGATTTTATTACTAATATGGAATATCTATTGGAAAAAGAAAACGAATTTGTTGATGTGAAAAAGATTAAGGATTTTTTAAACACATTTAATTATTTAAAAGACTATGCTTCAAAAAATGATTTATATGAAACAATTATTGAAATAATAAATAGAACTGGCATTTTAGAATATTATTTTAAATCCGATAAAAACAAAATGGAAAATATTATGTCAATAAAAAAAATTATTGACGAAGCAAAAGAACTTAAGGATTTAAACCCGTTAGTTAGTATAAATGATTTTGTTAAATATTTTGATGAGGCTTTAAAAAATGAAATAGATATAACAATAGACAAAAATAATATGGTTCAAAATGCAGTTCAATTGATAACATACCACGGTTCAAAAGGTCGTGAATTTGATTATGTTTATTTGCCAAATTTGACTGCTTCAAGTTGGGAAGATTTTCGTAAGAATGGTGATTATAAATTTGTTACTGATGAAGTGCTTGACCCTGTTGTTGAACAAGAAAAAAAAGATGCAGAACTTTTAAAACTGCTTTTTGTCGGCATAACAAGAGCAAAATTTGGTTTGACAATGTCTTTTGCTTCAAGCAACAATGAAAAACCTCAAGAACTTACAAAATATTTAAATATAGCATTTGATAAAAAATTTGATTTTGAAAACTATCAAATTGACTACAATCGAAATTTGTTTGAAAATGAATATTTTAAATTTTTATCAAAGGATATTTATAACCATCAAAAAGCTTTTGAACAAGAGATAAAGCAACGTATAAATAATATTATACTAAGCCCTACAAGATTAAACGATTACTTATCTTGCCAGAGAAAATTTTTCTACTTAAAAGTTTTAAATATAGATATTCAACATGCAAATTGGGATAATGCAAATTATGGTACAGCTATTCATAATGTTCTTGAAAAAGCAACAAATTTTGCTTTTCAAAATAATTGCTATCCTAAACTTGAAGAAATACTTCAATGGTTTAAGCATAATATTGATAATAGTACATTTACAACAGTCGAGAAAAAGGAAATGTTTCAAAAACGAGGAATTGATGCATTAAATGATTATTATTCTAGGTTTATTGAAACACCAATAAAATCAATAACACATGTTGAATATAGTTTTAAAAACGTTGAAGTTAAGGGTAATTTTATTTCAGGTAAAATTGACCGTATTGAGAAAAATAAAGATGGCACATATGAATTATATGACTATAAAACAGGAACACCGGTAAGTTCCAAAAAAATAGCAATAGGTGAATTACATGAAGATTATTTTAATCAGCTATGTTTTTATAAATATGCTTTTGAAAAAATGACAAATAAAAAAGTTTCAAAAGTTGGCTTGATTTATGTTGAAAATCATAGCAAAACAGTATATAAAGAATTAACTAATAAGGATATGGAATATATAGAAAATTTAATTATAAAAACATATAAAGATATAAAGGATTTACGTTTTAATGAACTATCAAAATCAAATGATATTTGTAAATATTGTGCTTATAAACATTTATGTAAATTAGAAATATTATAGTAATAAATTAAGAATCATTTTTAGTTTTTAAACCAGTTTCAAACCCTGGCATAAGAAGAGCAAGAGGAATAAATCTTGAGAATATTTTTCCCCAACTTTTAGCAGCACCTCCACCTTGTGTAAGCATTGATGCAGCTAGACAAGTATCATCAAGTTGTGAAGATAAATCTTTAACGCTCATTTTTCTTTCTTTTTGAGAATTAAAAATTTTATTATTTATAGCATTACCAATCTTATTACCAATAAACATGCCACCAATTAGTGAGCCAATTGTAATAATAGCTTTGGTTAAATTTTTAGCTTTGGTATTTTTAAATTTATTAGCAGCAAATTTTTCAAAAGCTTTAACAGTAATACCAACAGTTGAGATAGGTATAATAATATTAGCTATCATTTGAAAAATACCTTCTTTAAACTTAGCTTTAATGTTTTGTTTTTTATCAAACAAACTTCCGCCAATAAATCCGCCTAAAACAGAACTACCAGCAATTCCTATCATTTCTTTTTCACCATAATCAATCTTGCTTATAAGCCAGTCTTTAGGTTTATTCCAATTAGTAAAATTAGGTTTAGCTAAGATTTTATGTCCTTGTCTTTTTCCAATTAAAGCGATAGCAGCTCCAACAAAGGAACATGTGCCAACTGTTGAACCTGCTATTACTTTTTTATTTATTGGTTTTTTTTTACTTATATTTGATGTTTTGGTTGTAACTTCCATAATAATATAAAAACCGTAAAAAATATTTTTGTTATTTTTAATAGTAAAATTAACAAAACGTTACGAAAGTGTTTCTGGAGTAACGACCTTATCAATCATACCATATTCAAGAGCTTCTTGAGGGGTCATAATATAATCACGATCAGTATCTTTTTCAATTTTCTTTAAGGATTGCCCTGTATTTGAAGCTAAAATTTCATTTAATGATTTTTTAATACGAATAATTTCAGCAGCTTGAATTTCAATATCAGTTGCTTGACCTTGAGCACCGCCTAGAGGTTGGTGGATTAAAACACGAGAATGTGGTAAACACATACGCTTTCCTTTTGCACCTGATGAAAGTAAGAATGCTCCCATTGAAGCAGCCTGACCTAGACATATTGTTGAAACATCTGCTCTTATATGCTGCATTGTATCGTATATTGCAAAACCTGCTGTAACGCTTCCACCTGGACTATTTATATACAACATAATATCTTTTTCAGGATTTTCACTGTCAAGAAGTAACAATTGTGCCACTATCAAATTTGCAACCATATCATCAACAGGTGTTCCTAAGAAAATAATTCTCTCACGAAGCAAACGTGAAAAAATATCAAATGAACGTTCTCCACGTGATGACTGTTCTATTACTACAGGTACAAAACTCATAGACTAACTCCTATCTTTTACTAATATCTTTTTTTAATTATACTAAATTTACAGTATTTTTTTCAGCCAAGAATTTGCTTACCTTATCCATTAAGGCTTGTTGACCAATACCGTGAATTATATTACTATTTTTTCTTATTTCTTCATAAATTACATCCAAACTTGTATTATATGCATAGGCTAAATCTTCAATTTTAGATTGTAATTCCTGTGGAGTGACTTGAATATTTTCATTTTGAGCTATTTTAGCAATAATTAATGTATTTTTAATTCTATTTTTAGCTTCATCTTTTATATTATGCATCAATTCAGGGTTTTTAGATTCAAGTAACTTCCCGAACTCAATTCCTGTACCACCTTGGAATTGAGTAGCATATTCATTTAATATATTACGAGATTCACGTTCCACCATTGCATCAGTTACAATAACCTCACCAATTTTCATAACTTCATCAAATATTTTCTTTTCTTTACGACGAATATTTTCTTTTTCTTCATATTCTTTTAGATATTTTTCAATATCAGCTTTTAATTCATCTAAAGTTTCAAAACTTGAGACTTTTTTTGCAAATTCATCATTAAGTTCTGGTAATATTTTTTCTTTTATTTCATTTATTTTTATATTAAAAACAGCATCTTTTCCTTTTATTTTTTCATCGTGATAATCATCTGGGAATTTAACGTTTATATCAAATTCTTCATTAAGGTTATGTCCAACAATTGCTTCAGCAAAGCCAGGTATAAATGCACTATTAGCTAAATCAAGTAAATAGTCTTTTCCATCACCATGTTCAATCGGTTCACCATCAATAAATCCTTTAAAATCAATAACAACGCTATCTTCTGTCGTTGCTGTTTCGTGTGTTGCAGTTTTTAATTCTGCACTTTTTTTAACAAGATTGTCAAGTTCTTCTTGAACATCATTTTCTTTTCTTGTGTATTTTTCAGTTTCAAAAGTTAAATCTTTATAATTTTCGATTTTAACTTCAGGTCTTAGCTCAACTTCAGCTTTAACAGAAACAGGTTCACCTTTTTCAAATTTATAATCTGTAACCACAGGTTCAACAAGTATATCCAAATTGTTGTCAACGATTGCTTTATGAAATGCTTTTGGCAACATAGACTCAATAGCTTCACGTTTAATATAATCAGCACCAACGTGCTTTTCAAGTATATGTTTTGGTGCTTTCCCACGGCGGAAACCTGGGATGTTAACACTATTCCCTATTTTACGACAAGACATATCGTATGCTTTTTGAGATTCTTTATCATCAAATATTATTTCTAAATTTGCTAATGTATTATTTTCATTTTTTTCAACTTTAATTTCCATTTTTTTTCCTCAATTGTCTTCAAATTACTTTTTATTATAAAACAAATATATAAATTATGCAAAGAGCCTAAAAACTTGTTTTTTATTTAAAAATAAGTTTATATGCTTTATCAACAGCACCTTTATTTTCTATAAAAACATCTTTACAATTTTGCATAGATAAATTGTAAAACGCTTTATCACAAAGAAGTTTAATTGTTATATCATAAAATTCATTTTCATTATTAACAATAAATGCAGAATTTTTGTTTTTTAAAATATTATAAACATCCTTAAAGTTAAAATAGAAAGGGCCGCTTATTGTAGGTTTGTCCCACAAAGTTGCTTCAAGAGGGTTATGTCCTCCTGTTTTTACAAAACTACCGCCAATAAATGCGAAATCACATATTGAATATAATTTGCTTAATTCTCCCATTGTGTCAAGTAAAATTATATCATTTTTCTCAAAAGTAGCATTTTGGGAACGTTTACCAAATTTTATGTTTTCTTTTTTTAATAAGTTTATAACTTCACTATATCTTTCAGGATGTCTTGGTGCAAGTATCATTTTAAAGTTCGAATTAGACTGTTTAACTTTTTTATACACATTAATAACTATTTCATCTTCACCTTTATGTGTTGAGCCTGATATCATCATTTTTTTATCTTCAATTTTAAATTGTGATTTTAAATTATATATTTCATTTTTATTTAAAATTTTTATAATATCAAACTTCAAATTACCCATCACTTCAACAATATTTCGGTTTGCACCTATATCAACAATCCTTAATGCATCCTCTTTTGTTTGCATTAGTATTTTTGTATATTTATTTAAAATGCGAGAGAAGAAAAAGCCTAATTTTTTATACCCACAATATGAATTTGGAGAAATGCGACCATTTATAATGTATAATTCAATTTTCATTTTTTTAGCAATATTAACAAAGTTTGGCCATATTTCAGTTTCTGCAATTATAACCTTCTTTAAATTAAGCTTTTTTAAAAATAATTTAACACTAAAATAAAAATCATAAGGAAAACAAAATATCCCATCTACTTTGTTTTTAAACTTTTTCTCGGCTAAATCATATCCTGTTTTTGTAACAGTTGAAATAAAAATTTTGCTTACATTTCTATCTCTATTATCCAAAACTTTATTTATAAAATTTTCAACAGCATTGATTTCTCCAACTGAAACTGCATGGATTAATATATTTTGTGTTTCTTTAAAATCATCTTTGAATTCAAAAAATCCAAGCTTTTTAAAAAATCCAAATCTGAACTTTTTGACTTTTAAAAATAAAATTAAAAGAATAGGAAAACATATTATAACAAAAATTAATTGAAAAATGTTATAAATAAAAAGCATGTATAAGCCAAAACCTCTTTATTAAATATATTAACTTTTCTCATATAATCAAAAATTAAATATATTGTCAAATATTATTTAATACATATAATAAGAAAATGAAAGAATTTAAAGAAAAACAGATTTATCGAAAAGAAATATATAACGGTCGTGTTATTGATGTTGTATGTGATGACATTATTTTGCAAGATGGTAGAAATTCAAAGCGAGAAGTAGTTTTACATCCAGGTGGTGTTGTTATTCTTGCTATTGATGATAATGATATGATTTATATGGTAAAACAATATCGTTATGCTATACAAAAAGAAATATATGAACTTCCAGCTGGTCGACTTGAAAAAAATGAAGACCCATTTTTATGTGCAAAAAGAGAATTAGAAGAAGAATGTGGACTTGTTGCCAACTCATGGATATGTTTGGGTGAAATATATTCTTCTCCTGGAATTTTGAACGAAAAACTTTATTTGTATAAAGCAATAAACTTAAAACACACAAAACAAAATCTCGATGATGGTGAATTTTTATCTGTTTGCAAATTTAATTATAACACAATAATAAATATGATTAAAAACTTTCAAATTCAAGATGCCAAAACAATTTGTGCTTTTTTGTTTAATAATATTTAAGTTTAATAATATTTAAATATTAGTTGCAATTTTTTTCTGTTTAAGTTTTAATTTTATCCGGTCTTTAAATATTTTTTTAAATAGGAGGAAAGTTAGTAATGAAAATTACATCAAGTTGGCAATCTTTTAATGGTTTAAATGCTAAAGAACTAAAATATCTATGTAAAATAGATAACTCAAAGATGTTAAAACCATTAAATGTAATAAATAAAGATATGGTAAGTTTTGGTAGTATAAAAAAAATATCTGTTACTAATCTTGACAAAGCAGATGTAAAAGAAGCAGCATTAAGTCTTGTTTCATCAACATCAGGTCATAGAGCAATATATCCAAGCAATATCTTTAATCGGGATTTAATGAAATTATTTGCGGCTGGTATAGGAGAATGGGTAAAAAACAATCCACTCAAAGATAAAAGTAAAAAACCAACTGTTATGATAGGTGGTGATACAAGAAAAGCTTCAAAAGAATGTATACAAGATATGGCAAATGTTCTTGTTTCACAAGGGATAAATGTAAGAATAAATAAAAAACCTATTCCAACACCGTTGCATTCTTTATATGCCAAAGAAAATAAAGATGATGTAAATTTATCAATACTTCTCACTGCAAGTCATAATCCTTGGGAATATGCAGGTGTAAATTTTGTGACAAAAGATGGTGCTATTGCAGGAAGCGAAATTACTCAAGATATTGCAAATGAAATAATAGCTATAAGTGACAAGGGTGGATATTTTATTAATACAAAAAATAAAGGAGAAGAAACAGCAGTTGATGAAGATTCTTATCAATTATATAAAACAAAAATTGAACAATCAGGATTAATTGATTTTGAAAAAATAAAAGAATCTGGTATCGAAATAAATTATGATAGCTTAGATGGCACAGGTCAATTTGTTTTACCAAGACTTCTTAAGGAGAAAGGAATCTCGATTAGAAAAATTTCACCTGAAAACCGAAAACTTGAAGGTCCAAATCCTGAAGCTAAAAATTTAATTCCTTTAATGCAAAAAGTAAAAACAAGTAATGCAAAACTTGTAATAGGTCTTGCAAATGATGGTGATGCAGACCGTTTTGGAATTATTGATAAAGACGGTTCATTTATTACTCCAAATGATGTGATATTACTTGCAGCTTATCACTTAAATAAAAACAAAGGAAAACAAGGTTCAATTGTTAAAAGTCAAACTACATCATCTCTACTTGATGCTTTTGCAAAAACATACGGATTTAAATTACATACAACACCCGTTGGTTTTAAGTATATTGGAGAAGATATAATTAAAATCCGTGAAAATGAAAATTTAGATATACTTATTGCAGGTGAAGAATCAGGAGGATTAACAGTCCCGAATCATATACCTGAAAAAGATGGAATAATTGCAGTTATGCTTATAACAGATTTAATGGCAAATGAACAAAAATCATTATCTCAAATACTAAACAATATAAAAAAAGAAATGAAAGTCCATTTTCAAGCTAACTCATTTAGTAAAACATTAGATGATGATAAAAAGAAAGAAAAAATTATTAATAAGATGGAAGGTATATACAATAAAGCTATAATTAATGGACATATTCAATTTGCAAATGGTTTTGATATTGATATTGAAAGAACAAAAGCACATCGTCAGGAAATGATAAATTATAGTGGTAAATCAGATGGTGTAAAATTATTTTTCACAAATGGTTCATCAGTTTTAATTCGTAAAAGTGGTACAGAGCCAAAAGTTCGTGGATATGTTGAAGCATACGGAGAAAATGATAATGAAGCACTTGAAAATATGAATAAATTAAGCAATATTCTCTTAAATAATATTATGCAATAGTTCATCAAATATAATTATAAAGGCATCAATTGAAAAAATGCCTTTTTTTCTTTTCTTTTAGGGATTTATATACGAGATTATACTAAATTAATCCCAATCCATCGTACTGAATTTATTTACCATAAATGGAACATTTAACTTGCACGACTCAACTTCGTTTGTCTAAAAGAGAAATTTTTATTTTTTTTTGTTTATTAAATACTTAAACACACTATGCTTCGCTGGGTATAGAGGGTCACAAGTTTGTACCTTTACCGTGTTCACTTTATAAAGTTGACCATGACAATTTTAAATGGTTTTGTTTAGGTGTAAACTAGTATATAAATACCCTTATTTTATTTACTATTTTCAAGTATCTGTTTTATAGCTATAAAATACCCGTCATTATTTATATGTTCGGTTTTAAATTCAGCTTCTTTAAACACACAATCTTGAGCATTTCCCATAGCAATTGAGACACCATTACCTTGATTAACCGTTCTCATCATATCAAGGTCATTTTCAGCATCACCAATAGCTGCACATTCATCAAGATTAATCCCAATATAATCAGTCAAAAATTTTATAGCCTGACCTTTTGATGTTGTTTTGTTACTTACCTCACAATACCATGTTCCAGAATTAAAAACTGTAAGTTCATTTTCAACATCAAGTTCTTTTCTTAACACATCGCGTGTTGGGTTCATTTCATCCATAGATTTTGAGTTTTTTTTTAAAAATAAAACTTTAGTTACACTTTTTTCAACTATTTCATTTATTGGCATATAAGCTGTATCAAGGTTTTGATTTGTAGGCAATTTTGCATCTTGACTGTTTGAAGTTGGAACACCTTCAATATAAAAAACCATTTTAAGTTGGGGGTCTTGCTCTGTCAATTTTAAGCCTATCTGTGCTATTTTTTTAACGGTTTGAGGTTTTATTTTGTCTTCAAAAAGAATATTACCGTCTTTATCAAGCACAGCACCACCTTGCTGGGTTATTAAATAGTCAGACTTTACACCTATATCCTCCATAACAGGTTTTAATTCAAAAGAACTTCGACCTGTAGCATAAATAACAGAAATGCCAGAATTTTGAAGCATGTGAATTCCTTTTCTTGCTGTTTCAGGAATTTTGCCATCGTATTTACGTATTGTCCCATCAATATCCGTAAAAAACATCTTTATTGGCTTTTTCTTTGAAATTTTTAAACTTGTAATAGGCTTTATTAACTCTTTCTTGCCTTTAAAACTTACAGTATCTTGCATGACCTGATTTAAATTCCTTGATTTATAAAACATATTTAAAATAGTTTTTTTGTTTATTTTATTATTAATGTTTTTTCTTGTAAAGCTATAATTATCAATATTATAAATTTTCATGCTTTTTCTCCTATTTAAAGCTATTAAGCATAATTATAATACTGCGAATATAGCATTTTGGCAATTTTTTTTAAATAATTTAAACTTTTCCACCTAAAGCTTTATATAAGCTTATTTCGCTAGCAATGACATCTATTTTACTTGTAACAACAAGTTTATTAACAGAAAGTAATATTTCTTCTTTTTGTAATAAATCAAGTTTAGAGATTACACCTTCATCGTATTTATTTTTTGTAAAATTAAGATCTTTTTGCTCCATATTATAAGTTAAGGAATTTTTTTCAAATTTTTGGTTATCAAGTTTTAACGAGCATAAAGCATCATTAACTTCCTGAATTGCAACAAGATTTGTTTTATAATAATTTTCAAGTGTTTGTTCATAAATATTCTTGTTTAGTTTTAAATTAGCGACTTTTCGACCGCCTGAAAATAAAGAAACCATTCCTGAGCCAACAAGCCCTGCAATAGCAGATTTCCAATCCATACTTGAATACATCGAACCACTTTGAAATCCAAGTAAACCAATAATATTAAATGAAGGCAAGAATTCTTTTTTAGCAATTCTAACATCAATACCTGATTTTTCAACATTTTTCTGAGCTTTCAAATAATCTGGTCTATTTTGGATAACATCACTTAAAATAAACTTAGGGATTTTATGTTCTTTCTTTAATTTTTCATAACTAATACGTTTAAATTCATTAATATTTTGAGGACTTTCACCAATTAAAACAGCAAAAGAATTTAAAGCAAATTCTTGAGATTTTTTTAAATCAATCAAATCAATGGTTGAATTTAAATAAGCTTTTTCAGCATTAACTAAGTCAGATGTAGAAATTAAGCCTTCATTATGACTCATTTTCATTAACTCATAAATATTTTTACGTTTGTTAATTATTTCATTTTGAATCGATATTAATTTATCAAGTTTAACAATATTAAAATAACATGTTCCAACTTGTGATAATATAGCTAAATAAGCAGCTTGTTTATCATAAAATGACATCTCATAAGTTTTTTTTGCACTTTTTGTTTTATCATGGTTTTTTAAAAATAAATCAATTTCATAATTTGCAATAATAGGTATTGAAAAAAAACCATCAAAGCTTGATGTGCCCGGCAATTTTATGCCGCCTGGAGAAACACCTGCACTTAATGACGGCAATTCGTTGGCAAATTGAACTTTCATTTGTTGATATGTTTGTTCAACTTTAAGTGATGCGATTTTTAAATCACGATTATTTGATAGTGCCTTTTGTATATAACCACTTAAATAATCGTCTTTATAATTATGCCAAAAATCTATATTTAATGACAATATTTCATTTTTATTGTTCTTATCTTTTTGTTGTTTGCTTTTTTTATTCTTATTTTTTTTAGTTTCTTTTGTTATCCCAGTTTTTATAATGCTTTTTTTACTTTGGTTTTGTTCATTTGCAAAACAGATACAAGGCATAAAATTAAGTTGTATAAAACTTAAAAGAAGAAAACCTGCTACAATTTTTTTAATATTTTTAAACGTTTTCATTTAATTCCTCACATTTTTAAAAATTTATACTTTTTAATTTATGTACAAATTATAATTTTAATTGTAACAAAAATTATATGTTTTAAAAAATACATGTTGCATTTGTTACAAAGTTATGGTAGCATATTATAAAGATAAAAGCAAGAGGGTGAAAGAACAAGAAAGGATGAGGGGCGTTAGCTCATTGAATCAAAAGGGAAAAAATGGAAAATCATGAACTAAAAGTTAATACAATAAATGCAACCCATATGCAGCTGCGAACAATTATCACTTAATGAAACGTTAGCAAGCAGCCGTCTGTTTGAGCACAAAGTGCGAGTTAAGGCTGCTCGGGTTGAGTTTAGTGAGAATGTGAGCAGCAAATCGGGTTGCGGTTTTGGTTACTTTTTCCACAAAAGCGGATTTGCGTACGGATGGAGTGAAGCGAATCCGGATAGCGAACAGAACGAGCCGACTTGAGCGAAGCTCAAAAGGTGAGACTCTGTGAGCGTGGAGCAAATCCAAGACAGTAACCCCGTCCGGAGGACATTAAATATAAATATAATTAAAACAAAAATCAATCTACGTTGGTGAAAGAATGGAAAGGATGAGGGACACAAGCCCGTTATATAAAAAATGGAAATTATAAAATTTACGGATACAATTTTTTATCGTATTGAAAGAAGTGCACGTTATATAAATTTATTAAGTAAGGATTTTTTTGAAAAGTTAGATATATGTCTTACAAGTGATGAATTTAGAACGTTAGATACATTGGTATATAATTCCGAAATATGTCAGCGAGACCTTGCTCGCCTTATTTTAAGAGATAGGGTGTATACAGGGCGTATTTTAAACTCACTTGAAAAAAAAGGACTTATTAAAAGAAAAAATGATATAAAAAATAATCGTTTAATCAGAAAACCAATAGTTACAGAAAAAGGGATCGAAATCTATCATAATTGTCTTGAAAAAATTGAACCAAAAATGCAAAATGTATTTAGAACATTTTCAAAAGAACAAATGGAACAACTATCAAAAATGCTTGATTTATTTGAAAACGCAATATCAAATGAAGTTGTTATTGAAGTTTAGTTTAATTTATAAATAAAAGGATAAAAACTATGAAAAAAATACCAAAAAAAATTATAATATCAGTACTGGTTGTTATTTTAGCGGTTTTTGGACTGGCTTTTTATATACATTCAAGTCATTATCAACATACTGATGATGCTTATTTAGAAAGCCATATGGTACAAGTTGCCCCAAAGGTATCAGGTCAGATTATTGAAGTTTATATTGACGATAATGATAAAGTAAAAGCAGGTGATCTTGTTGCAAAGATTGATCCAGCAGATTATAAAGTTAGATATGACGAGCTTAATGCACAGTATGAAAAAACAATGTTTCAACAAAGTGTTGCTAAAGCTAATTTAAATGCTGCCAATTCAGAAATTGAACTTGCACAGAAAGATTTAAACCGTTATAGAAAATTATATGAAGCAGGTGCTGTTTCAAAACAAATACTTGATAGTCAGCAAACAAAATACGATTTGGCAGTTGCTCATCAGCATCAAGCACAAAATGATGTTTTTTCAAACGCTAAAAATAAAGTTGCGGATGCTGATTTAAAAAGAATAAAGGCACAAAAGGATTTAGCAAAACTTAATTTAAGTTATACAAATATATATGCCCCTCAAGATGGTTATGTTACAAATAAACGTGTTGAAAAAGGTGCATATGTACAACAAGGTCAAAGTTTATTTACTTTAGTTTCAGAAGAAACTTGGGTTGTTGCTAATTTTAAAGAAAGTCAATTAGCAAATATGAAACCTGGGCAGGAAGTTGAGATAAAAATTGATACGTTTGGTAATAAAATATTTAAAGGGAAAGTAGACAGCATACAAAAAGCATCAGGTGCAAAATCTAGTTTATTCCCGCCTGAAAATGCTGTTGGTTCATTTGTTAAAATAGTTCAAAGAATACCTGTCAAAATTGTATTTACCGAAAAAATAGATACAACAAAATATCAACTTGCAGCTGGAATGTCTTGTGTACCAAAGGTTAAAGTAAAATAAAAATATGAATATATCATCAACAAATCAACAACAAATAAATTGGACACCTAAACATTCACCTTGGCTTTTAGCATTGCCAACAATGTTAGCAGCATTTATGTTTGTATTAGATGAAACTATTGCAAATGTTGCTTTGCCTCATATGGCAGGAACATTTTCTGTTTCTCGTGAAGAATCAACTTGGATATTAACAAGCTATCTTGTTGCATCTGGTATAATCATCCCAACTGTGGACTGGTTCTGTAAAGTTATGGGAAGAAAAAATTTTTTTATATTTAGTATAATTTTATTTACTGTTTCGTCATTTTTATGCGGTATTGCAAGTTCAATGGGGATGATGATATTTGCACGTATTTTTCAAGGTTTTGGTGGCGGTGGTTTGCTTCCTATAAGTCAATCTGTTTTACTTGAGTCTTTTCCACCAAACAAACGACCTCAAGCTATGTCGGCGTTTGGACTTGTTGTTGTTATAGCTCCTATTGTCGGACCTGTTATCGGTGGATATATAACCGAAAATTTTAGTTGGCCATGGATTTTTTTTATTAATGTTCCTATTGGATTTTTAGCAGTTTACTTAACAAAAACATTTTTAGAAGACCCTCCTTATGCAAAAAAACAAGATAATGTTAAAATAGATGCTTTAGGATTTTTCTTACTTACATTATTCTTGGTTACTTTACAAGTAACGCTTGATAAAGGTAATAATGCTGACTGGTTTAATGCAACTTGGATTTGCCAACTTGCAACAGTTTCTGGTATTTCAGCTATTTTATTTGTAATATACCAGCTTAAGACAAAAGAGCCTCTTGTTGATTTAACCGTATTTAAAGACAAAAACTACGCAATTGCAACAGGCGTACAAATTGTAATGCAAGCGGTTTTACTTGCTTCATTAACAATTCTTCCTCAATTTTTACAAGGATTAATGGGTTATGATGCATTTTTAAGTGGTTTATCAATGATGCCTCGAGGATTAGGTAGTCTTTTAGCTATGGTTATTTGTGGTACTTTGTCAAATAAAATAGACCCACGCCTTATGGTTGGACTTGGACTCGCTTCGATGGGACTTGGCGGTTGGTTTTTAGGTGAGTTAAATCTTCAAATGGCAAATGCTAATATCTATTTCCCTAATTTTCTTTTTGGACTTGGTTTAGGTTTGGCAATGATTCCTATTATCTCATTATCAGTTATAACCCTTCGTAACGACCAAATGACAAACGCTTCTGGAGTTCAAAATCTTCTTAAGAATATAGGCGGTGCAATTGGTACATCAATTGTTGCTACTTTGATTACAAGGTACTCTCAAATTCACCAGCATTATATGGTTGATCATCTTCATAATCTTAATCCTGTTTATGAAACAAAATTATATTCTCTTAAATCTGCTTTAATGCAATATTTTGACCCCGTTTCGGCTTTACATATGGCAAAATATTCACTATACGGAGATTTACAGACACAAGCAACTTTATGGGGATTTATTGAAGTATTTCGTTTCTTTGCAATGGCTTCTTTTGCTATTATTCCACTTTTATTACTATTAAAAACTTCAAAAAACAAAAATTAAGCATTTTGTATATTAGTTTTTGGTGTTGTTCGTTGTGACAATTTTTTCTTACCTATTAATTTCGACATAAATTGGTAATATTTACCTTTTAATCCCCGTGCATTTTCATTTTTTTCTTCTAATTGTTCAATTTGTTCTTTTGTTTTTTTCAATATAGGCATACCTATTGAACTTCTTGATGTAACTTCCATTGCAGCTTGTGAAGTAGCTGTAATTGCTGACATACCCATTAAAGATTTGTGATACTGAGATTCAAATGTTGAATTAAATAATTTAATAAACATAGATGAATACATTAAACTTGAAATTCTCTGTACGATACGTTCTTTTGCTTTTTGCCAAGCTCCTTCTTTGTCTTCACCATTAGATTTTAACATAACCATATTATAATTATCTGCTATAAGGAACAAACTTGCCACTCCACTTGATATAAGTTTTGTAACTAGTGCCATATCGGCATTTGACTTTGATGACGTATTTTGATTATTAAATGAATTATATGAACAATTTTTTACATATTTTTTAAATTCCTTATCATTTAAATTTAACTTATCATTTAAATCCCTGTAAGCATTTGTCATGATGCCAACTTTATCAATACCTTTTGATGCTTTTGTGGCTTTTGGATTAAGTTCCATAAAATCTCTTATCCCTTCACCAACTTTAGATTTTTTGATGACATCAATTGATGTAATACCACTTATTAAACTTGAAAATAGTTTATATGGAAACATTAAACAACTTTTTGCAAATCTTGGAATACCAAGTGCAAAATCAACTAAAGGTTGTGCAAATTTTCGGTTTACTTTTCCAAGTTTTATTTTCTCAGGTATTTTATCACCTTGATTCAAACTTTTTAACATTGTTTCATAATTATCTGCAAGTTTATCAAATCCATTTTCACGCAACTTTTTAGTAAGTTTTTCAAAATCTGATTTATCAACCTCAAGTGTTTTTGTAGTAAGTTGGTTATATTTTTTATTATATTCACTTGAAACTTTATCCATAAATTCCTTAACTTGAGGTATTTTCTTTAACCCCTTGCCACCAAGCCCTATTGCAATTGATAAACAAACATACTTAAATAATGTATTTAAGGTGAACAAACCTTTCTCTTCTTCTTTTTTATTTTGAGTTTTATCTTTGCTATTTGAAGTTGTATTTGTGAAAACAAATTTTTTACCTGATTTCTTTTCCTCAATCTGATTATATTTTTGTGCTTGTTCTTTATTTACAAAAAATACAGGCTTTCCGGCTAGTGTACGAGATAAAGTTTCACTTAACAAAACTGTTGTTGCGATAATTAAAGGTGATGCCCAACTAGTTGCATTGACAATTTGCGTTAAAGCACCAAGCGTAATAAGTTGAAGATAAGCAGTAGTACCAATCCGTACAAGTTCTTGATTACGCCTTATTTTACCTTCTTTTGTTGATTCATTTGGGTCATTTGTAACTAAACTTGCAAGGTTATAAGCATCATTAGCCAGAAAATATGTAGAAACACCCCCTGATACAAGACGGTTTAATGAACGCTCATGAACTGTATTATATTTACCTGCTTTTGGGTCAAAAAACTTTTGCGATATTTTGAATATGGTATCATCAGCATCAGTCTTATTCATAACTTTTGACACCTGCTCAACCATGCCTTTTAATGCATTATACTTTTCTTCAGCACGGGCTTTTTTGCGAATATTTTTTAGAAATTTTGTATTATATATATTATCGAAAATATTGTCTTTATTCGTTTTAAACAATTTTTTAACAATGTTTGATGAACTTTTTAATGCCCAATTTATTATATCAAAAGGCATTTTAACTATTGGATATATAGCTGCTTCATATATTAAGCGTAAAACACCTTTCTCTTTAAACCTTATTTTATCTCCATTAATTTTTATATTATCAGGCAAGTGTTTCTTTGTTGAATCAAGGAGTTCTTTTGGGTCAATACCTGTTGTTTTTTTAACTTTTTCAAAAATTTTATTATAATCACTTATTTCATCATTATAACCACTTAAGAATTTTACCATTTTCTTAAAATCCTTAAAAAAAGAGCCTCCAAAACTTATCGTAGACGATGATTGTTTTAAAGGCTCTTTCTTTATATCTTTTTTTAAGGCTAAATTATCAATTTTGGAAACACTTCGCCATTTTAATTTTTCGTTATCTCTTCCACTATATTGTTGCTCAACAATGCAAGCCCCATAATGACTTATTTTCATTTTTATCCTCTTATATTAATATATATAGTCTCATTTATAAAATATCTAAACATATTTTTTTTTGTTAGTTTTAAAAATAAAAGTTTACAAAACTTTACAAAAAAAGTTAATATTATTATAATAAATTTAAAGATTGGAGTAACATTGTTGTGCCGATAATTGATTTATCAAAAGAATATTTGAATAATTTCAAACTTTATCTTGAAGTTGAACGTAATTTTTCTATACATACAATTCGTGCATATTCTTCTGATATTTTAAGTTTTATTATTTATCTTGATGAATTTAAACTTGAAAATGTCAACTATCAAAAAATCAAAGAATATTTAAGTTTTATTGCTCGTTTTAACTATTCTAAAACCACTATAACACGGAAAATATCAGCAATAAGAATGTTTTATAAATATTTATATCGAGAAAATATTGTTAAAAATAATCCATTAAAAGGTGTTATGGCTCCAAAAGTTCAAAAAAAATTGCCTATATTTTTGACTGAAGATGAAATTAATCAAATATTAAACACAATACCCATTGATACTGTTCAAGGATTTCGTAACCGAACTATTTTTGAACTTTTATATTCAACAGGTATAAGAGTTTCCGAATTAACTTCTTTAAACTTTGGTAATTTAAATTTGGAGGAAAATGAAATAAAAGTTTTGGGCAAAGGTAATAAAGAACGTATTGTTTTGTTTTCAAACACGACAAAAGATTTTTTAAGAACATACATTGATACAGCTCGCAAAATGCTTTATCAAGACGGTTATAAAGATACAGTAAATCAAGACACTCCATTATTTGTAAATAATACGGGATATCGTCTACAAGCCCAAAGTGTAAGAAAAATATTAAAAAATATAATAAAACAAATTGAACTTCCCAAAAATGTTACGCCGCATAAATTTCGACACAGCTTTGCTACTAAAATGCTTGAAAACGGGGCTGATTTGCGCGTAGTGCAAGAACTTTTGGGACACGCTAGCATATCAAATACCCAAATTTATACACATATAAGCTCTAAACACCTAAAAGATGTATATAATAAAACTCATCCAAGAGCAGTTTAGCTTTTTTTCTGACGGCTCACACGTTTTAAATTCATTGCCAAATCTTGACGCCCTGAACGTTCATATATTTTAGTCATTGAATCCAAAAATTTCTGACCATCTATTTGATTAGCATAAGTAGCAGTTTTATTTATATTATTTCTAATTTGAATATTATTGTTATTATTATTATTCAAAGCATTTTCTTTTTGTGGCAATATTGAATTTGGAAATGTTATATTTTCTTGTTGTTTTTTCCTTTGTGTTGTTGGTTGTTCTCTTGTTATATTTTTAGTTTTTAAATTAAGAGAGGATGTTGTTTTATATGGGCTCTTTTCACTTTTTTTATACTCGTTTATGCCATATTGTTGTGATATTATTTCTGATGTTAAAGCATTTGCTCCATTTGATTTTAAACTTCGAAGTGTTGGAATTGTTTTATCATTTATTGTAATATCATAACCTTCAAGTTTTTGTTGCTTTAAGCTTTGTGATGATAAGCCGACAATTTTTGTATCCTTTTCGTTTTCTTTATTCAAAAATTTATTACCCACTATTATAACAAATAAAAATACTATTGCATAAAATATAAAATCAAAATGATGACTATTTATTATATTTTTTATAATTCTTTTAACATATAACAATTTTGCTGTATTAACATGAAAATTTGCACTTAAATATTCTAAAATATTATTATTTTGTGAATCAAAATTATCATAGCTTGACTTAATAGGCTCATATTGATTAATTGGTTTATCAAGTATTATATTATTCTTTTTACTTGGAACAAATTGCTTTATTGCACTTGGAAGTACAACAACACCTGTATTTGCAATATTTTCTCCTTCAATAACAATTTGAAGATTATTTTTGGAAGGTTCTTTAACAATTACATTTTTTACATGTAATACATTATTATATATAGTGCTTAATTTTTCGTCAGCTTTAATATTTTTCAACTCAAGTACAACAAGATTATCATTTTTAACCTCTTTAAAAACCTCAACACCATTAACAGTTTTTAATGTAATCTGATTGCCACCATCGTTTGAATCAATTTGTATAGTATTTAAATAATTTTGCGAAAAAGCACTTACATGACTTGAAATAAATATTATAGCAAATAATAAAATTCTAAAAAAACTCAAAACTCACTATCCCCCTCATATAATTGTGTCATATTATATAAAATAAGAATATCTTTTATTTTACCTTTTTACATCAATCTTGAGATATATTTTTCATATTAACCACTAGATTAATAAATATAAGCATCATCAATCATTTTTATTTTAAATTTCGCATTTTTTTGAATTGTTATATCCATCCCTTTTGTAAATATTGCAAGAAAAGGTGATAATGCAACATTTACACTATATGTTAAAACTCCAAAACATAATGGCAAAGGTGTAAAAATAAGAGTATATGGATCTTTTGTTAAACGAACTGATGATTTATATGTCTGTTTTATAATCTTTCTTCCATAACTTGTTTTTTTATATATATTTTTTAAATACATTCTTTTTCCTTTAATATTATTAAAGAAAATATGTTTATTATCTGCTAGTATTACTTTTGCTTCAAGTGGGTAAATTTTATTTTTATACTTAATCGAATGAACTTTTATAACAATCAACCCACCATTACCTGTAAATTGGGCACTATGAGAATCAATTATTTTTCCATAAAACAAGGTACCAATAGGAATGGTAATATATTTAAACGTTTGCGGTTTTATTGAAGCAAAAACAACATTTGTTCCAATACGACTTTTTGAAGATATTGTATTCATTAGCTTAACATCAAAAGTTTTACCACTATTTAACTTTATTGAATGATTATTATATGAACTTTGTATTACTATTTTTTTTGTTTCTTTACTTATCTTTTTATCTTCTTTTGGTTTAATTACTTTTTGATTTAAATTTTTCTTAGCTTTTGTCTTTTGTTGAGATGAATATTTTATTGGAACAATTTCTATTGCAGGTGATTTTTTTTTATTTTCAATAGTTTTAACATTTTCGCTTGTTTTTGGCAAAGGAGGCAAATTATCAAGGTCATATTCTTCTTTTATTTTGTTATGGATTGAGTCATCAATTATCATATCAGCACAGGCAAAACCATTTGATAAAAAAAACAAAATTAAAATTAATATTGATAAAAGTTTTTTCATACGTTAATTATATGGTAAAAATTGTTTTATGTTAACACTTGGTGGTATAATAATATGTATTATGATGGATGAAAATGACTTAAAAAAAGTTGGTCTTGAATTAATGTTTTTGACAGAACAAAAATGCTCCAATCCTCATGGCATAACAGCCGTTGAACTAGCTCGTATATTAGAGTTAAATATTGATATTGTTAAGAAAAGCTTAAAAATTTTATATGATAAAGGCATTATAAAAGTCAAAGGATTAAACCCAAAATATTGGTCTTTTGACAATTATAATTTCCAACGTATGGATGAAAATGACGAAATTTTTATGCTTTTATGTTCTTTTGATGATGTTGATTTTGATAGGTATTTTAGCTACTAATTTTTCTTTACTTTTTAATATGTCAATATTAAAATAGAATCGTTATGAATGAGCAAAAAAAAATACAACATATTCTTCTTTTAAATTTTGGTGGTTTAGGTGATGAAATATTATTTTTACCAACAATAAAAACTTTAAAAAAATTGTATCCAACATCTAAAATAACTCTTGTTCTTGAGCCAAGAGGAAAAGCTATAAAGAATTTGACTTCTTTAATTAATGAAGTAAAAGTATTTGATGTGAAGGGGAAAAACAAATTCTTTGAATTTTTTAAATTGCTTTTATTTATGCAACTTAATCGGTTTGATATGGTGATATCATCTGGGTCAAACAAACTTATTCCTATTCTTTTATTTTTATCAGGTATAAAAAAACGATATGGATATGATACTGGAAAATTGAGTCAATGGTTTTATACAAAGGCTATAAAATTAAATAAAAATCAATATGCTGCAAATATGTATCACGATTTGCTTGATGATTTAACATTAATTGATAAAATATGTATTCCTAAAATTGATTTAAATAATAAAAATACTAATATATTCCCAAATAGTATTTTAATTCACCCTGGAGTAAGTAAAATATCAATTCAAAAAGGGATAGTAAAAACTATTGAGGTTGGAAAATGGATTAAACTTATTCAAAAACTATTATTAATGGGCAAAGTTGTTTATTTAGCAGGCGGCCCCGATGATGATGAAATTATTAGTCAAATATCAAGTCAAATCCCAAATGATACACAAAATTTTGTAAATATGTATGGAAAAACACAAAATATAGTGGATTTAGCAAATCTTATTTCAAGCTGTGAAATAATAATATGTTCTGATTCTGCCCCAATGCACATTGCAATTGCTTTAAATAAAAAAACAATTACTATTTTTGGTCCAACTGATGAAAATAAACTTATGCCAAAAGATAATTGGAAATTTATACCTGTGTATACAAAAAAAGTATCTTGTAGACCTTGTTTGTGGGATAAACGACAAACAACATGTCAAAATTTGAATTGCTTGGATATTGATATTGATGATATTATTTCAAAATTATAACCAATCAACCATAGGCTTTACTTCACCAAAATCAATACCTATATAGTCTGTAATTTCATTTTTATATAAAAAATTTAAACTTAAATTAAATGCAATAGGTTCGTTTTTGTATCCTTCTTTTTTATATAATTCGGTTGAAATAAGTTTAGTTTTAGGGTCATAAACTTTTGCATAATTTAAACCTTTAAAAACACAATTTGGAACTTTTGTTTTGTTATTTTTATCAAAATAAGCAAGTCCAAAAGTTCTACATATTATTCCACGATATGAATAAATAGAACACTTCTTATCTATTAAAAAAGGGCATTCATATATAAAATCAGCTTCAGCTTTTTTCCAATCGGATTTATCTTTTTTTATTTTTAATATTTTTTGTTGGATATGATTTTGCAAAAAAGGACTTAATCTTTCAAGCCCAAATTTTAAATATTGTGCTTCAATATATGTATAAGGATAATTTCCATCACAACAACAATAACAGCAACCTTCTTTGCAGAATATATATTCTTTCTGACTTTCGAAAAATTTTAAAAGTTTTTGATTTAAAGCAAATAAATATAATTCGTATTTTTGAAACATTACTATTCTTCATTCAAGCTCAAAACAGCCATAAAAGCTTCTTGAGGGACTTCAACACGTCCTACAGCTTTCATACGTTTTTTACCCTTTTTTTGTTTTTCCAAAAGTTTTCGTTTACGAGAAATATCACCACCATAACACTTGTCAAGTACATTTTTTCTCATAGCTTTAATGTTAGTTCTGGCAAGTACACGTCCTCCGACTGCAGCTTGAATTGGCACTTCAAACATTTGGCGTGGTATAATTTCTCGAAGTTTAGCTGTAAGTTTTTGACCAATATGGTAAGCATTATCTTTGTGTACAATAGCAGATAGTGCATCAACAGATTCTCCTGCAAGTAAAATATCAATTTTAACCAAATCTGAACGTTTGTAATCCGAAAAATCGTAATCCAAACTTGCATAGCCTTTTGACCTTGATTTCAATTGGTCATAAAAATCAGTAATAACTTCACTTAAAGGGATTTCATACTCAAGATTAACACGAATAGAGTCAATATAATGCATATTAATAAATATACCACGTTTGCCTTGTGCCAGATCCATTAAAGTTCCAACATAATCATTAGGAGTAAAAATATTTACTTTAACATAAGGTTCTTCAATGTAGTCACGGTATTGTGGCTCAGGTAAATTTGCAGGGTTATCAATTTCAACCATTTCACCATTTGTCTTATAAACTTTATAAACAACAGAAGGTGCTGTTGTGACAATTGATAAATTATATTCTCGCTCTAAACGTTCTTGTGCAATTTCCATATGAAGCATTCCCAAAAACCCACAACGAAAACCAAAACCAAGTGCTTGAGAGGTTTCAGGTTCAAAAGTTATAGAAGAATCATTTAACTTAAGTTTTTCAAGTGCATCTTTTAAATCATGATAGTCATCGTTATCAACGGGATATACACCAGAAAATACCATTGGCAAAGCTTCTTTATAACCTTCAAGTGGTTCTTTTGCACCATTTTCGTATAATGTTATAGTATCTCCAACAAAACGAGTAATATCTTTTATTGATGCAGCTAAATATCCTACTTCACCTGTTTTAAGTTCATTTTGAGGTACTCTTTTGGGGTTTAGATATCCAACTTCTGTCACCTCGTAGGTTTTATTATTTGCCATAAATTTTATACAATCGCCAACTTTAATACTACCATCAACGACTTTAAAATAGCAAATGGTGCCTAAATATTTATCATAAGCACTATCAAAAACAAGAGCACGAAGGGGCTTATTTGATGTATCATCAGGTGGTGGAACGTATTTTATTATGGCTTCAAGCACTTTATCAATATTTGTTCCTTCTTTTGCACTAACAGGTATTGCCATACTTGCATCAATACCCAACACTTCTTCAATTTCAGTCTTAACCCTTTCAATATCAGCTGAAGGCAAATCTATTTTATTTATAACAGGTATTATTTCTAAATTTTGTTCCATTGCAAGATATACATTTGCAAGAGTTTGTGCTTCAACTCCTTGTGTTGCATCAACAATTAACAAAGCTCCTTCACAAGCAGCAAGTGAACGGGACACTTCATATGAAAAATCAACGTGCCCCGGTGTATCTATTAAATTCAGAATATAATTATTACCATCTATTGATTTATATTTCATTCTTGCACTATTAAGTTTTATTGTAATACCACGTTCACGCTCAATATCCATAGTGTCCATAAGCTGGTCTTGCATATCTCTTGGGGAAATTGTTTCTGTTGCTTCAAGAAGTCTGTCTGCAAGTGTCGACTTACCGTGGTCAATATGGGCAATTATACTAAAATTTCGTATATTATTTATTTTATTCATAATTAAAGTATAGCGAAAATATCATTATTTGTAAAATATTCTTAATATCCACTTAAAATATGATTTTAGATTATATTACATTCTACTACATCAAATATTACCCGACTGGAGAATATGTATCAAAATTATTTAAAATAATATATATAATTATAAAAAAGATTGTTTTTTCTTTTTATATATATTTACCATATCAATTGCATTAATATATTAAAATGCTTTTTATTTTAAGGAGTCCAAAATGGAATCAAATTTACAAAGTATTATTAAAGTTATAATCATTGAGGATTATAAACTTACCCGTGTTGGCTTGCGTTCTTCTTTAAATGATTTTAAGAATATTCAAGTTATAGGTGAAGCTTCAAGTGGCGAAGAAGGTCTTGAAAAAGTATTTGAATTAAAACCAGATATAGTGCTTATGGATTTGGGGCTTCCAAAAATGAATGGTCTTGAAGCTTTAGAGCAAATAAAAAAGGAACTTCCTTCATGCAACGTAATTGTTTTAACTTCACACGAACGTGAAGAAGAAGTAACCGCTTCTTTAGGTTTAGGTGCTAAAGGCTATTGCTTAAAGGATATTACACCAAATGCACTTGCTGAAGCTATTCGAAATGTTGCTCAAGGAGCTTGTTATATTTCACCTCAAGTATCCGATTTGGCTTTAAAAGCATTCCCAAAACCTGGAAATACTTCAATATACTTAAACGGAATATCTAACTCATTAAATAATTCAAATGAAAACAATAAAATTCTTCTTACTGAACGTGAACAAGAAGTTTTAAAACTTTTAGTAGATGGAAAAAGTAATACTGAAATTGCTAGTGAACTTATAGTTAGTGTTCATACAGCAAAAGCTCACGTATGTTCAATTCTTCAAAAATTATGTGTTGAAGACAGAGTTCAAGCTGCCGTTAAAGCAATACGTCAAGGACTTGTATAACTATAAATTATTAAACAAAAACTTTTGAATTTTTATTATCAAAAACAAATTTTGCACTTAATTTTATTGCTTCAATATTTGAAGTTAGCATATGCAATTTATTTTTGGGTATTAGTTTATTTAACGCTAATATCAAAGATTCAATTTTTAATAACTTAGTTTTGCGAACCATTGCACTTAAAGCTACTATATTTATAAACGAAAGTTGAATGTTTTTGGTTAAATTTTTTAATGTTATAAAAAAGTAGTTAATGTCATCTCTACTTTTTGTAACTTCATTTTCACTTGCACAGACTATAATTAATCCATCTTTTTTTACATCTTTTTCAAAACGATTAAATGAAGGAATATTTAAAGCTATTAAAATATCAGGCTTATTAATTATTGGTGAACCTATCTCGTCATTTGCAATTTTAACAGAACAATTAGCACTACCCCCTCGCATTTCTGCACCATAGGATGGTATCCATGTTGTATTCATATTCTCAATAATAGCAGCATAGCTTAAAAGTTTGCCTGCAAACAAAACACCTTGTCCTCCATATCCTGCTATTATTATACTTTTTTCCATTTTTTTAATTTCCTCACAATTATAAAGCTTACTTTATTTAACTTGTTATATCTTTAAAAACACCGAGCTTATAGTATTTAGACACATTTTCAACGATATGTCTATTGGCATCCACAGGACTCATCCCCCAATTTGTAGGACAAGAACTTAAAACTTCAACAAAAGAATAACCTACATTATTAATTTGGTTTTGAAAAGCTTTTTTAAGTATTTTTTTTGTGTCATCATATAATTTGGAGCTGCCTACGGCACATCTTGCTACAAAAGCTGCACCGTCACAAGTTGCGACCATTTCAGCTGCTTTTATAGGATAACCATATTTGCTAACATCTCGTCCAAAAGGTGTTGTTTTTGTTTTTTGGTTTGGCAAACTGGTTGCACTTGCTTGTCCACCTGTCATGCCAAAATTTGTATTGTTTATACATATTGTTGTTATATTTTCACCACGCAAAGCAGTATGACAAGTTTCATTAAAACCAATAGTCAAAGCATCTCCATCGCCTTGGTAGGTAAATACAAATTTGTTTGGCTTTGAACGCTTCACACCCGTTGCCACACACGGAGAACGACCATGTGAAGCACCAACTACATCTAGTTTAAAAAATTTTTCCAAAAATATAGAACAACCAACAGATGATACAGCAATTGTTTCACCTTGTATATTAAATTCGTCAATTAATTGTGCAATAATACCCAACACATAACCATGACCACAACCAGGGCAGAAAGTATATTTAAAATTTTCAATAAAACATTTTGACTCTTGATATACCAGTTTTTCCATTTTTAACACACTTTTAACTTTCTATATTATTATTTATATCAATAATTTTTTCTAAAATTTCATCACTATTTATAATACCACCACCAGGTTTACCCATAAATTTAACAGCACATTTCCCAAAAACACTACTTCTTACATCTTTTAACATTTGCCCCAAATTCATTTCAACATCCAAAACAATTTTTACATTTGAACATATTAAATTACCTAGTTTATTCGATGGGAATGGACTTAAAGTTATAGGACGAAATAACCCAACTTTTATTCCCATTTCACGTGCTTGTTTAACGGCTGTTTTTGCAACACGAGCAACCGTACCAAATGCTGTTATAATAATATTAGCATCATCAGTTAAAAAAATTTCATATCTTATTTCGTTCTTTTCTATTTCTAAAAATTTTTTATTTAAATCATAATTAAGTTTTTCTAATTCACCCAAATCCATATGAAGTGATACAAGATTTCGTGGTTCACGATTTTTTGCACCATTTAATGCCCATTTTTCAATATTGTAATCGTAATCATTGTAAGGATTTTTGTTTATTGAACAAGGTTCCATCATTTGACCTAAAATACCATCTGCAAGAAGTATAACGGGACATCTATATTTAAAAGCCAAATGAAATGATAAATATGTTAAATCAATAGACTCCTGAATTGTTGAAGGTGATAAGACAATTACTTTATAATCACCATTACCTCCACCGTAACAAGCCTGATTATAATCACCTTGAGATGGTGCAATATTACCTAGACCAGGACCACCTCGCATTACAGAAACTATCACACCTGGAACTTGCTGACAATACATAGCTGATATAGCTTCTTGCATTAAAGCTATACCACAAGATGATGATGATGTCATGGCTTTTGTGCCAGTTGAGCCTGCTCCTATAACCATATTGATAGCTGCAAGTTCACTTTCACAAGGGATAAATATCCGACCCTCTTCTATCATAGCTTTACTTAAATACTCTCCTATTTCACTTTGTGGTGTAATAGGATAACCAAAATAACACTCACAACCAGCATTTATAGCTGCTTTTGCTATTGCTATATTCCCTTTCAAAAGTATTTTTTCTTCATCTTCCATATATTTTTTTCACCTAAAAACTTTACAAATAGCAATATCAGGACAACTCTTGGCACATATTTGACATCCAATACATTTTTGTTCACTATCAATAAATTTAGCATAATTCGTATTATACCTATTTAAATCATCACTTAATATAATAAGATTTTGAGGACAAGCATCAATACATATGCCACAACCTTTACATCTATCTTGATCTATTACAATTCTTCCCATAAGTCCTTTAATATTTTTTTCCTTCTTAAATTATAACACTTAAATAAAATATTGCTTCACATTTTTTTAATGCTATACTATTTCCGTACTAGAATAAGGAAATATTAACAATGAATACACTATCCAAAATTTCTCAAAAAAGAGTTTCCTCCCAAATTCTACCTCTTCATACTGAGACATTAAAAAAAATAAAAACACAAGAAGAACCTTTAAGTAAAATTAATTGGAGCTTGCTTAAATATTGCAACCCCAAAAAACTTACACAAAGCCAAATTAATATTTATAAAATTTATTTACAAATCATCAAAGATAAAAAAATAACCTATCCACCATTCTTTATATTTGAAGATCAACCGCCAAAACCTTTAATAGGAGCTTTTTATGTATCTGCTACTAATACTATTGTATATTGTTCAAGTAGTAATACTAGATCAGATAAATATATCAAAAGTGTTTTAGAACACGAGCTTAATCATTATAATGACCATATGAAAATAGCTTTTATAATATTACTTGCCGAATCTAATTCTCCTTTAATTAAAGAAAATGATAAAAAATTTATTGAATTTTATAAACAACAAATTTCAAGCATAAGAAATATTTACCCATATGGCAAAGAAATAGATAGTAGAGTTAATAGAAAAATGAAAACATACCAAAAATATTCATTAAGCGAGCAAAAAGATATTGTTGAAGAAGGCAGACAACATTTAAAAGATTTCTATGCTATAAGAAATATTGGGATATTTTTACAATTAATTTTAAACTCTCAAAAAAATGATTTTGAATTTGAAAATAATGATGAAAAACTAATTATTGTTAAAGAAGTTTTAGAAAATTTTAAAAATAGCAAAACATTAAATAATACTGAAAAACAAACTATTGAAAGTATTTTAGATAAAATAAATCCAATAACAGGATTTTCCTATAATTTAAGACATGCAAAAAAATCTATTCTCCACCTAACAAATGAAGAAAAAAAACAATTAGATAAATCTTTAAGACAATATTGCGATAAAGGAATTCTAACAGAACATAAAAGTTATATGATTACAGATAAGATTTTGAATTCTCAATTTATAATAAACTTAACACATTTAAATAAATATTATTTAGGTAAAAATCTTACACAATTTGAAATATATAGACCTTTATATAAACAATATGATGCTTATATAAATAAAAAAGGACTAAAAAATGCACCATTCATTCTTCCAACTATCAATGTTCCAAATAATATGCACATTAATTCAGATTATACTGTATCATTAGATGATAAAATTTCAACAAATGAAGGTTTATTTGATTTGATACTTAAATCATATATTTTAAAAATGCTGATAAAGCATGAAAGATTACCTAATTTAAATGATAGTAATTTATTATTTTATAAACATATAAATAGAAATTGCAATCTAATAATTAAGTCTACTGCAGAGCTTTTACAAAAAAATGAGAAACACTTAAAGGATTTAGAGGATGAATATAATGAAAATGGTCTCGCTATTCGTATTCTTAAAAACGATTGTGTAAGCGAGATATTAAGAAGTATTTTGCCTCGAAAAAAACCTATAGATGAAATAACACAAACATTTAAAATCTTAGCTTTATTTAAAATTTTGACAACTTTGAGTAATAATTTATGCGATATTGATGAAGATAAAAAAACAGAAATTGGTAATATAATAGAAGTACTTAAGAAATTTTATATCGAGCAATTATTGCCAGAACCACCAAGATCTGTAACTTTTACAGATAAGCAATATAGCTTGCTTCAAGATATACAAAAAAATCCTGATTTTTATTTTAATTTGTAAATTTTTGTAAATTAATATATTGAAATATATCAATAATTATCCTTTAAGAATACTTTATATATTCAAGAAGGATTTTTTATAAAATTAAAAAAGGGGAAAATTGGCATGATAAGTGAAAAGAAGTCACAAGAAAAAGAACTTAGGAGTAAAATAACTAATGTTTTAAGCAAAACCAATACAAAATTTTTAATTAATAATTTAGAAAAAAGGATATTGCTTTTAAGCTTAACAAACAAATAAAGGCATCTATTTTTGTAAAAAAATGTTAAGTTTTAAGATATATTAAGAAAATTTTGTCATTAAAAATCATGAAAACACATGCACCACATGCATTTTGATGTTAAAAATTCCTCAAAACATGTCATATCATGCGAAACAAGATTTACAATCGGCGAAAATGTTGTTAGCCAATATTTTCGCCGTTTTATTTAGAAATGTTAAGGTTCAAGTCAATTCTCTTGTAAATGCCATGTCAATAGATATAATTGTTATTATCAGGTGAAAACAAAAACACCTTAATGATTGATAGTTTTATAGATATGTGGGTTTTTGGAGGATATAATGCCAAGAAGAAGTAGAGATATGGGCAAATCTACCTCGGTTAGAAGGTGGACAAATACAGCGTTGGAATGTTATAAACGTGGATGCGTTTGTGAGGGCTGTTTTTATAGTGATTTTTTTAATACGAGTAACCAGACTTGTCAGATGAAAGCATCTGTTTTAGAATTAGTGCGTGTGCTTGGTAAGCCTGATATTGAAATTCCTCAGTTTCTTCTTGATGATTAAAACTTTAATGACACAGTTTTAATCGTCTTTTTACAATTAAATTATTAGTTATTAAATCTTGTTCAGAATTATAAATTTTTATATAATTATCTGCTTTTGTTAAAAATAAACTTAAAAAATTAATTGGATTTTTATTAATTAATTTTATATCTTTTCCATTAATAAACTTTATAAATTTATAATCAATATTTTTTAAGTTTGTAATATCTAAAGCTTTTTTATATTTTTTATATTTAGCATACAATTTATTTAAATTTCTAAACAATGCTTCACTGATTACTGTTGCATTTATTGTTATAATTATAAAATTTTTACTTATTTTATAACTAATCATATATATATATCCCTAACACATATTAATTATCCTACATTTTATAAAGGATTTTAACTATACAAAAGTTGGGTTTTTATATAACTCGTGTTTAGTTATATTTGTTATTTTTGTTTTTATTTTTGTATTAAAATATAATTATGAAAATAACATATAAAATAACAGGTGTGGACTATGATTTTGATAGTAAAATAAATAGCCATTTGGAAAATGTTCTTGATAAAAACTTAGTAAAAAATTTTGCTTCATTATTTTATATTAATAAGAACAATTCTAAAAATATTGTACTTGCTGCAACTTGTGATGGTGTGGGTACAAAAATTATACCACTTTTAAAATACAAAATGTTTAAAACTATTGCAAATGATCTTGTTGCTATGAATTTCAACGACCTTGCAACTAAGGGTGCTCATCCTTTATTTTTTCTGGATTATATTGCAAATAACAATATAGCCGTTGAAGATTTAAAAACATTTCTAAGTGAATTAAATAATATTCTTAAAAAATATAATTGTAAACTTATTGGTGGGGAAACATCACAAATGAAAGATATAATTAAAAAAAATATTTTTGATGTTTGTGGATTTGTTGTTGGTTATTCAATAACAGGTGGAAATAATATAAAACCAATTGAACAAAATGATATCCTTATTGGGCTAAAATCAAACGGAATTCACAGCAATGGTTTTACACTTATTCGTAAGCTATATGAAAAAAAACAATTATCTCAAACTGAATTTATTGAAACATTAAAACCTACTTATATTTATATTAATCAAATTTTAGAACTATTTAAATTAAACATAATTAAAAATGTTGCAAATATTACAGGTGGTGGACTCTGTGGAAATATTAGCCGTATTATACCTAATGGTTTAAAAGCTTCTATTTCAAAAAATATAATTCTGAATAATATGGATGATATTTTTACAAAATTAATAAATATAATTGGAGAAAAAGAAGCTTTTAATGTTTTCAATATGGGAATTGGTATGGTTTTGGTTATTGATAAAAGCAATTATGATATAGTTAAAAAAATATGTAATAAATATAGACCTATTATGATTGGAGAAGTTATTAAAGATGACAAAAATTGCAATTTTTGCTTCAAATAATGGCTCTAATTTTGAGGCTATTATTCGTTATTTTAGACATATAAAAAATAGAAATATAAAAAAACATAATCTTCATTTTATTTTAGTTACAAATAATAAATTTGCGTATGCAATAAAACGTGCAAAAAGTTTAAAAATAAAACATTTTGTTGTTGAACATGAAAATTTAAATAATTTTTTAACTAAAAATAAATTTGACCTATGTATTTTAGCAGGTTATATGAGAATTATTGATAAATCAACATTAAATCATTCAAAGTTTGTTAACATTCATCCATCATTATTGCCATATTATAAAGGTAAAAATACAATAAAACGAATATATAAAGATAAATCGTGTAATTCATCAGGTATTAGTATTCATTATGTTAATGAGTTTGTTGATGCCGGAGAAATTATTATACAAAAAAAAATTAAATTAAATCAATATCTAAGTTATTCAGAATATGAAAAAAAAATACATAACGCTGAATATAAGTTATATCCGAAAATTATTGAAAAACTTTTAATATCTTTATGTTAAAATAAATTTTGTGGGGATATTAAAAAAAAATAGTAAAAGAAATATATGAAAACAAACTGGAAAGTTATTGACAGTAAAAGTAATTATCAAAATGTTGAAGAAGAGTTTTTTAAGATTATTGGCAATAAAAAGCTTGCTCAAATTTTGATAAATCGAAAAATTGATAATTTGGAAAAATTAAATAATTTTTTAAATCCAAATAATAAATTTGCTTTTGATTATAATGTTTTTGAAGATATGGAAAAAGTTCTAAGACGTATTGATAAAGCACTAAAGGATAATGAAAATATTATTATATATGGTGATTTTGATTGTGATGGAGTGACTTCAACTGCTGTTTTATATAAAACTTTAAAAGAACTTGGTGCAAGTGTTGATTTTTATATTCCAAATCGTATTGAGGAAAGTCATGGTCTAAATACAAAAGCACTTGTAAAAATTTTATCAAAGAAAAGAGCAAAACTTATAATAACTTGTGATTGTGCAACATCAGATATTGAAGAAGCAAAATTTATAAAAAACTTCAACTGTGATTTAATCATAACAGATCATCACATTTCAAAAAAAGAACTTCCAAATGCTTATGCAATTTTAAATCCGAAAGTTGAAGGTTCATTAAAAGAAAATTTAACTTTAAGCCAAATAGAAAGTTTAAATGAACTTTCAGGTGTTGGAGTTGCTTTTAAACTTGCTCTAGGTTTGATAGAAAAGTATAATTTGTCAAATGAACTAATGGATGATTTAATCGTTTTAGTAACAATAGGAACAATCGGAGATGTGGTACCGCTATTAAACGAAAATAGATTTTTTGTAAAAACAGGATTAAGCATAATACATAAAGCAAATAAAGGAATACAAAAACTTCTGGATTCGCATCCATATATATTGTCCAATAAAAATATAACAAGTGATTTTATAGCATTTCATATCGTTCCAAAGATTAATGCAGAAGGTAGGCTAAGTAAAATAAATGAAGCTCATAATCTTCTTGTTTCTAAAGATGAAAATGAAATTAATTATGCCATAATGACGCTTACTACACTAAATATAGAACGACAAACATTATGTAATGAAATATTTATTGAAGCAAAAGATATGATTGCCAATGAAGTGCTTGAAAAAAATGATGCAATAATATTATATAATCCTAATTGGCACCCAGGGATTATAGGTATTGTTGCTTCAAAAATTGTTGAAAAATATAATCGTCCTTGCCTTTTGTTTACATATGATAAAACAAACAATCTTTATCGAGCATCAGGTCGAAGTGTTGATAAAGTTGATATGCATCAACTTATTGAAAGTCAAAGTGAGTTTTTAGAATTTTATGGTGGACATAAAGGAGCTTGTGGATGTGCATTTTCACCTAATAGAATATCTTTTGAAAAACTTAAAGCTAATTTTAACCAAACTTTAAATGAAATGACAAATGATTTAGTATACAATAAATATATATATATTGATTGTTGTATTGATTTTGAAGATTTAAATATCGATTTTGTTAGAAAGTTAAACCAATTTGAGCCTTTCGGTGAAGGTATGAGACCACCTTTATTTTTATTAAATAATGTAATTCTTACAGAAAAAAGAATTATTGGAGCAAATAATAATCATTTGAAATGTATTATAGTTTCTAAAAATAACCCCAATATATCATTTGAATGTTTTTTGTGGAACAAAACTGATATTCAAGCTGATATAAACTCCCAAATTGATATAATTTTTGTTCCAAAACTTTCTCAATTTAATGGTGAAACAAAAGTACAACTTGAAATAATTGATTTTGATTGTGTTAATAAAAAATATACATTAAAAGAGCTTATAAAAATGGCTTGTGGTATGGTTGTTTATGCTTCGAAGTATAAAAATGGTGAAATAGATATAAAATTAATAGCGAATAAATTGTCTGTGAGTTTAAAATTTATTGTTTTGTTTTTAAAAATCTTAAACGATATAAAAATGATTGATATAAAACAATATAACAAAGATTGTATAAAATATGAATTTTTAGCCTCAAAAGAAATGAATGCAATAACTAATCATAACAAATTTTCAAATTTGAGTAATGAATATAAAAAAATTAATAATAGAAAAGAATATGAGTTAAGTATGTAAACTTTTGTAAAAAATTTATGAGATTATAGCAAAAAATATTATTATGGTTTTTAAATATATGATACTATCAATTTTTATAATAAAGGAGGGAAAATATGGAACAAGTTAAAGGACTAACACCCTATCAGTGTCAGTCACCACAGTATAATGCTGTTAAAATAGATATTCATCAACCAAAAGTACAAACTCCAAAAAATAACTGTTGTAAAGGAGAAAATAAATATTCCTTATATGGTCAAAAAGGAAAAAATATAGCAACAATGCCTCTTCCTTCAAATGTAGTTTTGAAAAAAGAAGAAACAAAAGCAAAAAATACTATAATAGAAGATAAAAAACCTATGGTTGAAGAAGCAAAAAATCAAGTAGTTGAATCAAAAACAACAGAACCAATCATACCTAACGCAGAAGAACCTATTTTAGTTGAAGAACCTGTTGAATAATTAAAAATTACTATTATAAAAAATGATTAGATTTTCATTGCATTCTACAAACTAGATAAAATAAAAAAAGTTTGTTCAAGAAACTTATAACAAAAGGTTCCTGTTAATACAGGAACCTTTTTTAATTTGTTCTATTGAAACATTCCGTTGGTGTAATTATATATATTTCCCTTTCCTAGAAATTGATTGGATAATATTATTTTTGTTTTTAATTTTTTAATGTTATTTAATATTATTAGCATTGTAAGATGTTTTGATATATTATGAGCAATAAGCTCTTCTGTTAATATATCTTTAACAGTTGATAAATAAGCACTTTTTTATCTTTCTAATACAAGGGATTTATATACGAGTTTACACTAAATATGAAACATTCGTCACTACGAGCTTTAGCGTAGCAACCGCGAAAACTATACTCAACACAAATAAGATAATTGGATTGCCCCGAAAATCAAAGATTTTCTCACAATGACAATAAGTTTATGTAAAATTGTATATAATCACCTAATACAAATATGCAATTTCAGTACATAACTTTAAAGATTTTGTATGTTGAAATTGCCTATTCAAGATATTTGGACAAGACGTATGTTTCTGTGTTTTTCTATAATTTCTTTATATTTTTTTCTTTTTAACTTGTGTTTTGATATCATATTCATTAATTCATTGTATATTTTTATTTTCTTTTTACTGTAACTCCATATTAACTTTCTAAATTCATTGTTCTTGTCCTATATCTTGCAAGCTTTTTTTGATTATTAAATTTTTTTCTAGCAAGATTTTCTTTGTGTTTTTTTATAGTAATAACTACTTTGATTGACTCTTGAACAAGCACATAAAAAAAAAAGACATCGAATGATGAATAGGATGTAAAATCAATAAATTCAAAATTTTAAGTTACTTCTTTTAACTCCTGCTTGGGAACTTTTTTAGGAATTTTACCTGTTGTTTAAGCATTTAATTTCTTATTTGAGCTTTTGAAGTTTTTCGTTTATTGTGAATATTGTTTTTCTTGGGTTATATAATGTTTCCAAGCTCTTTATTTTCTTTTAAGAGTCTTTCTATTCCAAAAGGTATCATGAATTTATTTTCAACAACACAAACATTTTTTATGGTTGTTCTTGACCTATAAGTATATTTACGTCTATTTCTTCTTTAATAAATACTTGCAATGGAGATAAAACCCTAAAACCATTTTTTTTATTTTCTATAGGTTTTAGGGTTTCAGTTAAATAAAGTTGTTTTTTCTATTAAAATAAAATTTAAACAGCTTGTAAAATTTTCTTTTTATTTTTTTGAGCAATTTTAACGATTTGTGTGGCAGTTGCTGTCATTTCAAGAAGTGAATTAAGTTTATTGATACAACTTCCAACCCCAATTGCACTAGCACCAGCTGCAAAAGCCATACTAGCAGTTACAGCTGTAAGTCCGCTTGCTGTCATAACAGGGATTTCAACATTGCGTGATAATTCAATTGTATTAGCTATACTTACTGTTGCCATTTCAATAAGTCCACGAGTATTGTTGTTTTGAACATTTGCAACGCAAGCACCTTCTGTTTGGATTAAGTCAACATCAAGCCTTTCTAATTCTTTTGCTAATTTTATTTGTTCTTCTATAGTTATATGACCTGGAATAGTAACAGACATAAATACGCTTTTATCATTTATAAGTTCTTTTGTCTTTTTTGTTATTTCAAGGATTTGACCTGCATCCATAATTTTGCCTAATTTGTATAAAGCATCATAATTACCGATTTCAACAGCTACATCACCAAGCTTAGCAGCATTTGCAAGTTCACTTGGGTCAATTGAAGAAACAAAAATAGGTAAATTAGTTGTTTTAAGTGCCATTTTAATAATTTTTTCATCAGCAGATACATCAATAGCTGATGCTTTTGCAATAGTTGCGGCTTTAACTATCATTTTAGCTTTTTCAATATCAAAATTGTTAATACCTGAAATGACTTTTACTGCACATTTCTGATTTAAATGCTGTTTAAAAAGCTCAATACGACTCATTATTTAATTTCTCCTTTTACTATTTCTCTTTATTACGATTTTTATTATAACATATTTTTTTAATTTGTTACAAAATAAAAAATCGATATTTATTTGGACTTTTTACTATTTTTTATATTTCACATTAATGTTGATTACATTCAATTTCAGAAATTAAATAATTAGCTACCCAAGCCATATGATGATTTTTTGAAGCAAAAACTTTAAGATTTTCAACAGCATCAAGTCCAATACGAATAAGGCTCATAGCAACAATTCCACGGACTTGTCCTTTAACTTCATTTAAAGAATTAACAAGATATGGGACAGCACTTTTGCCTAATTTTACAATATCATTTTCAATTTTTGCACGAGTTTTGCTATCTTCTGTCATGAAAAGTTCTTCAACTAATTTTTCAACTGATGTTTTTTTTATAAAATTAATTTCTTCTACATTATAATTTTTATTACTTTTGATAGCCAAACCTGCTGCCATATTTTTAATCTCCATTACTATATTTCCTTAATTTTATTATAAACGGATATTTTACAAAATTAAGAAATATTTATAAAATCTTTACATCGAAAATAATTTTATAAAAAGCATATTTTATGATATTATTAAAAGAAAAAAGTTTAAAATATGATAAAAACTGGATTTAAACAGAAAGAATCAATAAAAGAATTTGTTGAATATTGGAAAGATAGAGGATATGAAAAAGGCGAAAGTCAGCCATTTTGGATTTCTTTATTGAAGGATGTTTTTGATGTTGACCATCCTGAGAAATATATTTCTTTCGAAGACAAAGTTTTTTTAGACAACACAAGTTTTATTGATGGATATATTGAAAAAACAAAAGTTTTAATTGAGCAAAAAAGTTTGGGTAAGGATTTGAATAAACCGATAAAACAATCTGATGGGAGTTATTTAAGCCCTTTTCAACAAGCTAAGAGATATATAACAGAATTGCCCTTATCAAAACATCCTCGTTGGGTAGTAACTTGTAATTTTTCTGAGTTTTATGTTTATGATATGGAACGCCCAAATTGTGAACCTGAAATTATTAAGCTTGAGGATTTACCAAAAGAGTATTACCGACTTCAATTTTTGGTTGATAAAACTAACGAACATATTGAGAAAGAAATACAAGTCTCAATAGATGCTGGCAAAATGGTTGGACTTTTATATGATGCATTTTTGAAACAATATATTAATCCGGATAATGATGAAACACTAAAAAGCTTAAATATTTTATGTGTGCGTTTGGTATTTTGTTTATATGCTGAGGATGCTGGAATTTTTGGGAAACATAATTGTTTTTGTGATTATTTAAGAGAATTTGATGCAAGGAAAATGCGTAATGCTTTAATTGATTTATTTAAAGTTCTTGATACGAAACTTGAACATAGGGATCCATATTTAGATGCATCTCTTGAATCATTTCCTTATGTAAATGGTGGTTTATTTGCTGATAAAGATATTGAAATACCTAATTTTACAGATGAAATAAAAAATTTACTTATAAACAAGACCGGTTTTGAATTTGATTGGTCACAAATAAGCCCTACCATTTTTGGTGCTGTTTTTGAAAGTACATTAAATCCTGAGATTAGACGAAAAGGCGGGATGCATTATACTTCTATTGAAAATATTCATAAGGTTATTGATCCTTTGTTTATGAATGATTTAAAAAATGAATTTGCTGCCATTTGTAATATAAAACAGGAAAAAACAAAAATATCAAAGTTAAAAGAGTTTCAAAACAAAATAGCATCCTTGACATTTTTGGATCCTGCCTGTGGAAGTGGAAATTTTTTAACAGAAACATATATTTCATTGCGTAAACTTGAAAATGAGATTTTATATGAATTACAAAAAGGGCAAATAAAATTTGGTTTAGTTGAGAATCCAATAAAGGTTTCTATTTCTCAATTTTTTGGGATTGAAGTAAATGATTTTGCTGTTACAGTTGCGAAAACAGCTTTATGGATTGCAGAATCACAAATGTTAAAAGAAACTGAGAATATTGTACAAATGGATTTAGATTTTTTGCCCTTAAAAACCTATGCAAATATTGTTGAAGGGAATGCTCTTCGTATTGATTGGAATAATGTTATTCCAAAAGATAAACTTAATTATATTATGGGCAATCCGCCTTTTGTTGGTTCAAAATATTCAAATGAATTACAAAAAAAAGATATGGATTTTGTTTTTAACCATTCGAAAGAAATAAAATATAGAACTTTAGATTATGTTTGTAGCTGGTATAAAAAAGCAGTGGATTATATTTTAAATACTAATATTGAAGTTGCTTTTGTTTCGACTAATTCTATTTGTCAAGGGGAACAAGTTGCTATATTGTGGAAGCCATTATTTGACAAAGGTATAACAATTAATTTTGCTTACCGTACCTTTCGCTGGGATAGTGAAGCAAGTTTGAAAGCACATGTTTATTGCGTAATTATTGGATTTAGTGCTGTAAAATGTGATAAACAAAAAATAATATATGATAATGGTACACAAAAACAAGCTAAAAATATTAATGCTTATTTAATTGATGCTCCTAATGTTTTTATTGAAAGTAATAATAAACAGATAAGTGGCAAAAAGAAAATGATTGCACCAAATAAACCATGTGATTATAACAACTTAAAAATAGAATCAAGTGAATATTCTGATTTTATAAAAAAATGCCCGCAAGCAATTAAATGGATAAAAAAAATGGTCGGAGCACAGGAATTTATCAACAACAAAGATAGATATTGTTTGTGGTTAGTTGGTTGCTCTCCAAAAGAATTAAAATCTATGTCATTAGTCTTAGATAGGGTTGAAAAATGTAGGCAGGCAAGATTAGACGCGAATACAGCAGAGTCTATAAAATTAGCAAATACGCCTAATTTATTTAGAGAACAGATTAATCCCGAGCAATATCTTTTGATACCTTGTGTATCATCTGAAAGAAGAAAATATATTCCGATTGGTTTTTTAGATAAAAATACAATTCCTGTTATGGGTGTTTTAATTGTGCCTGATGCAAAATTGTATCATTTTGGAGTTTTGACCTCAAATGTCCACATGGCTTGGATGAGAGCAGTGTGTGGAAGATTGAAAAGTGACTACCGTTATTCAAAAGACATTGTTTATAACAATTTCCCCTGGTGTGAACCAAATGATGAACAAAAAGCAAAAATTGAAAAAACAGCACAAGCCATCCTTGATGCCCGTGCTTTGTTTCCTCAATGTTCATTAGCTGATTTATATGATGATTTAACTATGCCTCCTGAACTTAGAAAAGCTCATCAGGCAAATGACAAAGCTGTTATGCAAGCATATAATTTAGATATTAAAACAACAACAGAATCATCTTGCGTTGCCCATCTTATGGGATTATATCAACAAAAAATAAACGAAATAAATAAAACAAAAATAAAATAAATATTTTTATCTACTTGTTGTCTTAAAATATTCAAAAACCGCTTTAGCTGTTCGTTTATTAACAATAAGTGAAAGCTCTTCTTGCGTTTTGGTTTTTATTACTTCAACACTTTGATAAGCTTTTAAAAGAAGCTCTTTTGATTTATTTGAACATCCTTTAATCTCATCAAGTTGGCTTTTTATAGAGGACTTTCCTCTTAAATCTCGATGAAAAGTTATAGCAAAACGGTGTGCTTCATCACGGATTTGTTGAAAAAAATATAAAGCTTTTGAATTACGTGGCAAAATAATAGCGTCTTTTATATGTGGCAAAAAAAATTCTTCTTCTCGTTTTGCAAGCGATACAATATCTTGATTTTTTATCCCGAGTTCATCAAAAATATTCACAACAGAAGAAAGCTGACCTTTCCCTCCATCAATAATTATTAAGTCTGGAAATTTTTCATTGTTTTTCAAAAGTTTAGAATATCGTCTTTGCACAACTTCACTCATTGAGGCAAAATCATCAGGCTTATCAATTACAGTTTTTATCTTAAACTTACGATATGCGGATTTTTTCTTTATTCCATTTTCAAAAACAACCATTGAAGCAACTGTATTTGTTCCTTGAATATGAGAAATATCAAAACATTCTACTAGCGATGGAAATTTATTTAAACAAAGCTTTTCCATAAGATAAGAACCTATTTCATTATAATCAGTTTGAATTTCATTTAGTTTCTTTTGTTTTAATTTTTCCATATAACTTTTTGCGTTCTTTATGGCTAATGTTTTTAAGTCTTCATATTTTTTTGTTGTGCCTTTAATAATTTTTACATTTTTTTTTGCTTTTGAGCTTAACCAATCGTTATAAAGTTTTATAGTGTCGTCGTCAAGTTGATAATTTATTATAATTTCATCGGGAAAGTCTATATTTGACAAAATTTCATAATATTCCTTTAAAAAAAATTCAATTACTTCAGTATAATTATCAAGTGATGAAAAATCAAAAGAAAATTCACGTTTATCAATTAATCTTCCTTCTCTAATTTGAAGTAAAGTGAAAACAAATAAATTTCCATCATTTAAAAAAGCAATAATATCTTGGTTTTTGTTAGTATTTTCAAAAATGACCCTTTGTGTTTCAAGTGTTTTTTCAATGTCTAAATAGCTGTCACGATATTTTGCTGCTTTTTCATATTCAAAATTGTCGGAATATTTTTGCATTTCTTTTTTCAATTCTGCAATAAGCTCACTTTTTTTGCCTGATAAAAACAACTCAACTTTGTTTAATATTTTTTTATAGTCTTCAATAGACACCATTTTTTGACATGGTGCACAACAACGACCAATATCATAATACATGCAAGGTCTTGATTTAAATTTTGGTGTCTTGCATTGTTTTAATGGAAATATTTTTTTTAATAAATCCAATGTAGCATACATCGCACGGGAATCCGTATAAGGTCCAAAATATTTACCTTTAATAGTATTTCTATTCCCTTTTCTTGCAACAATCACTCGAGGGTAATCCTCATCTGTTATTACAAAATATGGATATTTTTTATCATCTTTTAAAAGTACATTATATTTTGGTTTGTATTTTTTTATCAAATGAGATTCTAATATTAAAGCTTCAACTTCAGTATTTGTAATTATAAATTCAATTTTTACAATTTGTGGAACCAATACACGAAGTTTTGGAGTGTCCAAAGTTTTGTGAAAATAACTTAAAACTCTTTTTTTTAAATTCTTTGCTTTACCTACATAAATTATCTCATTATTTTTATCGTAATATTGATATGAGCCTGGTAAATCTGGCAGAGTTTTTAATTGTTCTTGAATATCCATAATAATAATTATTATACAATGTTTTTTTAATTTTTTTGAATTAAGTTTTTCAAATCAAAAAACATTTTTAAAGTTATAAACGTAAAACCATATTTAAGAAGATATACTGAAAAGGATAATCCATTATTTTTAAGTATCTTTCTATATAAATCTCTATTGACAAGCTTCTTAGCTTCAAAAGACCCTTTTATGCTTGCAAGACCTTCTTCAATTATACTGGGAATTACTGGAATTGATGTAATTAATGCATCTTTTTTTGAGGAAGATTGTTTTTGTGTTTTAGAGGTATTAAATATTTTTTCTACAAAAATTAAATACATAAAAATAGAAGAGTAATTTGAAAATTTACAAAGATTTTGCCATAATTTTGAATAATTATAATTTAAAGCATGCCCTATTTCATGAAAAATGGAAAGTTGTAGTTTTTTTTCTGGCATCAATATTTTGTTGTATTTTGAAAAGAAAGCAGCATTTTTACCTTCTCTAATTAATTTAACTACATTATTATTCTGTAATTCAGGCTCTAAATTTTTAAAATTTTGTTGATTTACATATATAAGTTTTAAATTATTTGATTTTAATTTTTGATTATTTTTAATATTTTCTTTTGCAGCATTTTGAACATTTGATATTTCTTTTTCGCTAATTATATTAGTTTTAAAAATCATATCTATAATTGAATTTTTTATTATATTTTTAGTATAATAAATACAACTCCAATCAGCAAATCTTTCAATTAAATTAAATTTATATCTACATAATTGGTAATAATTTCCAGATGATATGTTTTTATTTTGTTTTGTATTTACTTTAAGAGTATTAATTTTATTTATCATAACTAATAATCCCCAATCTTATAAAAAAAACGACAAAAAACGTTTTCGTAATTTAATATATTAAATAATTTTTAATAATCTAGGTTATTTTCTTTGTATTATTTATTAAACTTCGAAAAATTTAAAAAAGCAAATAGGAATTGTCAAAATATTAAATTAATAGAAAAAAATGTTATTGTGGATATCGTGAAGTTGCAGAAATCAGCATTTTGGCAAGTTTATCTGCACCATGGAACTTTCTATTTTTCAAAATATGAGATGCTTTCTTAACATTATATTCAATCATTTTATGTTGGATTGTAAAATTATTTAAATTTTTATTTTCATTAATTTCTAAAATAATATAACAACTTTTGGGATTTAAACTAAAAGGACGTCCAATAGAACCTGCATTAGCAATTGTTTTTCCTGTATTTGTTTGAAAACCGCATGGCAAGTGTGTATGACCGCAAAAAATAATATCAGCATCACAATTCTTAATAATTTCTTCAACTTCTTCAATTGTTAAATCGGGATGAATATTTTCGTCAATTCGTCTTGGTGACCCATGACATAGAAGTATTTTTTTCTCATCAAATTTCAAAGCCAAAGTTGTTGGAAGTGAATTTAAAAATTCAATTTGATATTTTTTCAACAATTTTAAATCATCAAGATATGCATTTGCCATAATATCGTTTTTAATTTTAAGATCTTGATAAATTTTTTCATTTTCAAGTGATGCTAACATTTTGTCGGTATTTCCAGCAATTAAATAAAAATTTTCATTTTTATTTAATTCAATAATTTTATCAATAGTTTGGCAAGGTTCAGGTCCAGCCATAGCAATATCACCTAAACAAAAAATTTTTTGACAGTTTTCTTTATTTATATCATATAAGACAGCTTCAAGAGCTTGCATATTTCCATGTATATCTGAAATGACAGCTATTTTCATAATTTCAACTCCATTAAAATTATTTTTTTATTTTTATTATATAATAAATGTAAAGTTTTGTAAAAAAAATACTTAAGACTAGCAAATTTTGTTTTTAGAGTTTTTATATAATTGAACGTTTGTCTGCTACACAGGAGTTATTCGAATGAAAATTGATAGAAAACAGAGTTTTTGTGAAAATAAATTTAATAATAGCAAAATCATTCAAGATAATCATGGTTTAAAATATAGAAAAAGTTTAAATGTTGACACAGTTTCATTTTCAGGAATGCGAACTGTTGTTGGGAGTGATGGTCATTTAGTCGACAAATTTTATTTACCTAAGAATATAAAAGCATCGAATATTAAGCTATGTATGCAAAAAGTAGCTCAAACATTAGGTGTTGGGAAATATAAAAATATGAGTTTTTATAATGTAGATGAGACTTCTACAAAGACTTATGATTTGCAACAAGAAGATGAAAAAAATGCAAGCATAGAGATACCAACTTCAAAATCTGATAGAGCGTATTTTTTTCAAATAGATGGACAAAGAGTTTTGGATGCAGGAAGAATAAATAATTTATTCCAAGGTGATTTAAAAACGATTGCTGATAAATCTAAAATGGTTAATATATTAAGTGATTTTGGGGATGTTACAGTTAATAAGGCAGGGAACATGACTTTAATCTTTCCTGATTCAGTTACAGATAAACGTGATAAAAAAAGGAATTGTGTAAATCAACTTGGAGGAAAGTTAGCTAATATTACAAAAATGATTGATGATTTCCAAAAAGCTGGGTATCATCGTTTGGTTCTCACTCCAACAACATCTGATCCTATGTCATCACATAAATATTGGGCAGTTAATTTGTACCAGACTGATAAAGGCTTGGGAACAGAAAAAGATTATGATGAAATGATTGCTATAGCTAATAGACACGGAATAAATACAATTTCAGATGCTGCTTTTGGTAAAACAGGTATTGTGAGCTATCAATTTCAAGACGTACTTTTAAGAGGTAAAGATTCACCATATTGGGATTATTATAGTATCAATAATTTAAATAATGGTTTAATTGATATTGGTGTATTAACTGAGGATACGACAAATATAGGCTTTAAGTTTATAAATAGTCCAAACCGTTCTGACTATGATCCTAAAAAAGATACTTATGTCCAGATTTTTGATAAGCGTTTAGTGACAGATGAAGAAGCTATTTCAAACAAACTTATTATGGGGTATCATAATGATGATATAAAAAGAGAAAACCAAAATGATTTAATTGGTTCAAATCGTGCAGTTGTTCCATATTATTTCCCTGTTAATCCAAATGAATTGACAAATGGAAAAGAGAAAAATTTTGATATAGATAATTTAGAATTTGAAAATTATCGTATAACAAAAGCAAAATATGTTGGTTTTGATCAGTGGGATGGTATGCAAGATTTAGTAAAAGAAAAATTTTATATGGATAATTTTGATAATCTTGATTTCAACTTAACGCAAGGTGATTATGAAAAACGCCAAAAAGGTTGTTGGAAAGTTCAAGATGCTGAAATTCTTGCAGGTGGTTATTCAACCAAAAGAGTGGCAAATGTAATTAGTGAAGATACAGCTTGTATTTTGCATAAAATGGGAGTGATGGGGAAAAGTGCTTCTGAAATTTTAAAAATGATAAAAGCTGATGATTCACAAATAAAAAATCTTGTTAAAACAGCGCCAAATGAAATAGATGAAAAAAGTATTGAAAATTCACTTGCTGATAAATATGTCATAAAAGATGTTGATTTTTTTTCAGATGCAGATGATTATATAACAAAAGAGTTAATGTCTAATCCATTTGAAACATTGGATGTTTCACAATCATTGCTTGCTATTTTAAGTAGTTCTGCAATAAGCAAAAGAGCATCTGTTGAAAGTGAAGTTGGTAGATCACGTTTTGAAGTTATGAAAGGCTATAATGATGGTGATCATGATGTCGAAGCTTATCAAAATGTCGATGAAAAAGATTTAAAATCATATAAAGCTACGGATGAAATGTTTACACAAATCCTTTTACCAATTGCAAAAGATATTTTAAAATCTATTGAAACGGATGATAAAAAAATATTTGATGGTAATTCACTTACTGATGTGGGTCGTTATGCTGTAAAATTTATGGCACCTGATATATTTAAATTCACAATGTATAAGGCTTTAAATCCAGAAATTAAACCAACTATTGATCAGAAATCTGGTCGTATGTATTTCAATTTAACAGATGAACAACGAGAAAAACTAAGTTTACGTAGTTTAAATAGTTTTAATAGGACAAATCCTGAGTATGATGCGTTAAATGTCATAAATTCAATAAAAAATGGTCTTGAAAATATTACAGATTCTGATAAAAAAGAACTTGGTGATATATTGAAAAAGCGTTTTGCTAATTACGATAAGACATCCTTAAAATTGGCATCAATGTTAATCGATAAGGCAGAAACAGGTCTTGATTGGAGACTTGATGCAGCTAAAGATGTTTCAAATATTAATCTTCTTCGTACACATCAGGAAACATATGATAATGTCATGGATAATGTAACAAGATTTTGGAGTAAATTTGAAAAAGTAGTTCATTCACAAAATACACATTCATATATTGTAGGTGAATTTACTGATATGGGTGAGTTTAATCCTGGAGAAGATACAAAAGAAGGATATAATGGAGATGAAAATTCAAAATATCCTACAGGTGATATAGCTGAAATGGAAATTCGGAAAAATTCGAATATGACATCTTGTGCTAATTTTAATTATACTTGGAGTTTGCAAGAATTTTTCGGACCGGATTCAACAAATGGCAATTTGCATGGTGATTATGGTGCAGATTGGTTGTTTGGAAGATTTGTTACTCAAGGATGGGTAGCTAATCCGGGGTTTGCAAATTCAGATGATATCCGTAATGTAAACCAATCATATACATTTACTGAAAATCACGATAAACCAAGAATATTATCTACTTTATCCATGGATGTTGGTTTATTATTCTCACAATTTGATAAAGAAGAACATAAAAAAATGGCAGCAAAAGTTGTAAACGGTGATTTTAAAAATGAAAATTATAGTGCTATTGATTTTACAAAATTAAATGCAAAATCAATAGCAATGGGATATCGATTAAATCAAGCACTTGATTCTTTATTAAATGCTAAGAAATTGGATGCAAAATTAGTTTCTGAATTACGCAAAACTATTGGTAAGCTTTCAAGTGATTATACAAAACAAAACAATGAAGCATTTGGTGTAAAACCATTAAATGATGCAATTGTAGATGTTTTGGAAGAAACAGCTTCTTTGAAAACAAAATCAAATGAAGATAAAGCTAAAATTGCAGATAATATTTTAGAGCAAATAATAAAACCAGCAGCAAGCAAATATGTTCGTTTATATAAAATGCTTTCGACATTGCCTGGATGTACAACTGATTATTTAGGAACGCAAATGGGTCTAACAGGATGGGAAGCATTATCGAAAAATCCTTATCAGCAATGTCGTGCTGCTATTCCTGATAAAAACGAATTGCCTAAATGGTTAAAAGAATGTTTGGTTAATCCTATTAATGAAATACAACAAATGAAACAAAAAGAATATTTAAATCCGTTAATTGATGGTGATACACATGCTTTACCTTTTGCACAAGGAAAAGAGAGTAATGTTAATGTTGCAAAAACATCAGATGGAACAAAAGTTAAACTTGCTCCATTTTTAAGATATACTCATCAAGATGGTAGTGTTTTAATAAATGTGTATTCTTTCGAAGGTATAAATAATGGGAACTATTTAGATGAAGTTCAAAATCACGATTTGGAACTTGAAGAACTTGTTATATATGATCCACAAAATAAAAAAGATCCTCGTTTCTCACCTTTCCAATTTAAAGAAGACTCAAAATTTAAGCTTGAGGGTGATGATAAAACAATTTATGTTGTTGAAAATAAAAAAGATGGTAAGTGTGTTATCAAAAAACAAGGCGGTGGAAATATAATAATAAAAGCTAAAGACCAAAATACTTCTATATTTTATATGTTATAAAAAATAATCATAATTAAATAAAAATAAAACCTTCTCTTCTTTAAGAAGAAAAGGTTTTATAATTTATTAAAAATTATAAATCTTCTTTAAGTAAGGAGAAAGCAACAATATTGTCATTTGTGATATTTAACCAGTCATAAGAAGGATAATCATTACATCCACATTCATCACAAGAACAGTTATCTCCAAAATCACAATCATCAAATGAGTCACATATCATAGCATCTTGTAACGTTAAAATATCTTTTTCTTTATTTTCTCCACCATACAATGTTCCATAAACTTTAAAACTATTAGTAAATATAATAATTTTATCAGTATCATTTGATTCCTTAGCTAATTTGTATATTTTCTCACAAATGTTCATAAATTTTCTCCTTATTAAATTTTCTAATTTTTATACCAAAAAAAGTATCCTATAAATTCAATTAACAAACATTGACTTAGTGATTATATACAGTTCGGCTATAAAATAAAAAATAATAAAAATATAAAAAAAAGCTATGAATAATATATTTCATAGCTAGTCAGATTAGGGATATGTGTGTATCGTTATTGAATATAATTATCAACCGATTACTTGGATATAATAGCAATAATCAAAAAATTCTACATCATACTTTATGTGGAATAATATTATTATAAATACATTAAATAGATTATTGAAAAAGAATTATTATAAGTTTTCGCTATATACTTGGATTTCAGCATTTTGTAGATCTGTAATTATTTTATTTTTACTATATATTGTCTTATTTGATAATGATGTAATTTGTTTCAAACTATTATTATAATTTACATAAACAAAAACATTTTTAAAACATTTATCATAATCATTGTTAAATAAAACAATAATTTTTTGTTTATTATATTCGATTTGATAAGCAAACACATTTTTATTAGAAGTTTTTAAAATTGAAAATCGACCATTATTTATAATTGCTTGATTTTTAACACGGAAATCAAGTGCTTTTTTGAACATGTTTATTAAATCAATATCATCATTTTTAGGTTTACGTGAAAAATTAAATATATCAAGTTTGCCTTCATGAACATATGCAATATCATTATCAGTAAAGGTATAATTTAGTTTTTTATTAGAGAATTTATAAATATAGTTATCTGCCCCATATATTCCATCAACAAAATAAGGATTAATATTCAAAGTAGCATTAAGCCACATAGTAAGAATAGAGAAATTTTTTCCTCCAATTAATATAGGGCTGAGTTCGTCATGTGTTGAAAAGCATCCAATTACTGATTTTTTATTATTAAATTTTTTAAATAATTTTTTGTTGAAAGAAATCAGTTTTTCAAATTGTGTAATATTTTTAAAACTTTTTAAATTAAAAAATGAGCCATAATATCCGTCGAAACCTGCTTTTAAAAGATTAAAATAATTAGTATAAGGTGCATAATCAGAAATAGGCTTTTTCCAACTATCAGAGCTTTCAGCCAAAAATAAAAATTCACTATCTTTTAATCTTGTATAATCAATTAAATTTTTCCAGAAAAGATAAGGTTTAATAGCAGCAACATCTGCACGGATCCCATCGACATTTAATTCAAGCATTAAATTAATAAATTTAATATGTTCTTTGTATAAATCATCAAAAAGTTTACCGTTGTCATCTTTTGTTTTAAATAGTCTAACATCAACCCAGTCAAGCGGTATAATACTTTGAAGATTATGATTTTTTACAAAAAGATTAGGGTTTGTTAAAAAGTAATCATAAGCTCCACAACTAGGGAGGTCAATAATAACGCGTATATTACGTTTATGGCATTCTTCAATAAACTTTTTTGCTTCTTTTTTTATAGTTTCACTATCACTTGAATAACTAAGTTCTGGGTTTAATTCACTGAAACTTGATAGTGCATATAAAGAACCTGCTGTTCCCAATGATTTTATTTTGCCTATTTTAGTTATAGGAAGAATATGAAGTGTATTAATATTAAATTGTGTTAATTCATCAAGTCGAGATATTGCATTAAGGAAAGTACCTTTTCTTTCATTTTCATTATCAAAATCTATGATATCATTATTGTTAGCATCATTTGCATTGAATGTACGCAGGTTAATTTCATAGATTATTGCTTGGTTATTTAAAAATAAAGTTCTTAAGTCATTTTTATAATTTTGAGTTTCTTGTGAAAAAACACAAGAAATACTCAAAAATAAAAAATATCCAATTAAAATAAATACTCTTATCATAATGTTTATTATAACATATATGTATGAAAAATTTGTAAATTTGTGGAAATTATTATAAATTTGTAATATAATCTAAACAAGAATGGAATAGAGGATATATAGATGAGTAAACATATTGATACAACGCCAATTGAAGTATATATATTAACAGCTGATTATGATATTAAAGGCACTGTGTATGTTGCAAAATATACAGATTCAAATCGTGAACTAACAGATTTATTGAATGATAAAGAAAGGCGTTTTTTAGCTGTAACAAATGCTGAGATATTACCTCGTAATTCCTCTCAAGCACCACGTCGATATAATTTTTTAGAGGTTCATATGGATTATGTTCTAATGGTGCATCCGATATCTCAAGCTTTGTTTAAAGAACCTACACCAGATTTTTCAATACAATTAAGCAAGTTTAAGGAATTGAGAAATAAATTAAATCAAACAAAGCCTTTTTAATTATTATTAATTTTTCATTAAAAAATGGGCTAAATTTTTTATTAAAAATTTAGCCCATTTTAAGATTTATTTTAATATTTAAATTAAGCACTAATTTTCTTACTTTGCATAGCTCCTGGAATTTGTTGCCAATTAGCAGCCATAATTTTTTTGAAAGACTTTAATGCTGTATCTTCTAATTCACCTAATTCTTCAGCTTCCATAATGAGCTGACGTAAAGGTAGTAAAGCTCTTTGGTCACGAAGTACACCTAAAGCAGCTGCAGCACCTGCACGAACTAAATCATTTTCTGATTTATTCTGCATAACTTCAATTAAAGCTGGAACAGAAGATTTATCGTTTAATTTACCCAAAGATGTAACAGCGTAAATACGAACATTTACCCATTCATCTTTTAACATTTCAATAATATGAGGAACTGCTTTTTTATTTCCTATTTCGCCTAAAGCACGGGTAATATCACAACGAACATTTATTTTTTCGTTGTGTAACGATTCAATCAACGCATCGGTGGCAATGTCACCAATTTCGATCAAGGCATCAGTTGCCGTAATACATACTTGTGGGTTTTCATCATTTAAAGCAGTGACTAAAGGTTCAACAACTTCTTCTCCGCCTAGTCGTCCTAAAGCACGAGCGGCACGAACACGTACATCAACATTTCGATCTTCACGGAGCGATTCTATTAATGGTAAAGTTGCCTGACAATCTCCTAATTCTCCTAAAGCACGGGCTGCATATAAACGAACAGAACCATTTTTATCGTTTTTTAATACATTAATTAAGGGGGCAACTGCATTAATATCACCCATTTCGCCTAATACACGGGCAGCATTATATCGAACTTTTTCTGAATTGCTAGTTTGTAAATCTTCAAGTAATTCGACAAATGTTTTTTTTGACTGTTTTTTTCTTGAATTCACACTAATTGACATGCTTTTCCTCCAGCATTTAAATAATTCACACTACACATTTATATAAAGTATTTCATTAAATAAAAATTGCTAAATTTTTCAAGATTGTTAAGTTTCATTAATAATTGTTATCCCAACACTTTATTTAACTTACTTTCTTATTATAACATTTTTTTCAATATTTTCCTACTATATTAATATTAATTAACAAAAAGATTTGAATTGTTTTTATAATGTAAAGTGTATTTTAATAGTGTCAATGTTTTGCCTTGTTAATAAAACTTAACATTGTTGCATTATTTTTTGTTTTTGTTATATATCAACAAAAATAGTATGTGGATAATAGAATTTAAAAAGAGTGTGAAAAAAGTTTATATTAAAGACGTAAAATTTTAAGGTAAAATAAATTTACGGGAAAAATATTATTTGGATTTTTTAGATTTATTATAGTGCTAATTCTTTTGTTTATTTTATTTATTGGATGTTATATTGTCAAAAGAAGAATATAACTTTATTATTCCTATTCCAAAATATATGCAAAACAAGAGGATAAAGAACTTGCTATATTAATTGAAAATATGATAAAAAAATTTATTACTTAAAAATGAAAATAATCAAAATGAAAAAGATATAAAAACTAGACAAGATACTTCTTATGGTAAAAAAACAAATAAAAAGTCTACATCATCTTCAAATGATGGTCATTGGGTAATGATAAACGGAAATCATCGTTTTTATTGAAAATTAAATTTTATTATAAATTATTTTTTTTGAAAAGGAATTTTATTTTGTCTTCTGATGCAATATGCAACATAAGTATTCCAAATATAACGATATTAATAAATGAGAAGAATGAAGCTAAATTACTTGACATTTTTTACTCCGTATTCAAGCATTCCTAAAACAAAATTTATGATAGTCTTTATAAATATTGTTAACTTGCAGATGATAAATTTTTGTTTATTATCATTTTTAGCCTTTACAAATAATCAATTAATGAAAGCGAAAAAATCTGTTTAAAAAAGAAATCAAAGTATTTTATAGGAATTAATTTTTAAATATGAAACTTATCCTTGCATAAAATTTAATATATTAAATTTATTTTTCAATTCGTTATAATCGGAGTTTGAAATGAATATAAAGCACAACTACTCATCATCATGAGCCTTTTTATATTTTTGAATTGTTAACTTATCTTTTTCAACAATGAGTTCAACTTCGTCAATAGCCGGATTGACCTTTAATAAATCAAGAATTGATATTGGAATAATTAAACCCCAACTATTTCCTATATTACGAAGTTTTTTATGCATTTTCTCTTTCCATTAATTATATATAATAATATTATATACATTATGTTGGACAAAAGATTACTATTATGTTATAACTTAATAGTAACAAAGGTAAATATTTATGAAGCAAAAAAAAGAAACTGTTATTTTAAATCTTGATAATGATATGTTTATTTACAAAAGACATATTTGGGGTAGTTTTCAAGATGTTTTAAAAAATGAAAAGGAATTTATAATAAAACTTGCAGAAGAATATGAGGTTAAATTGTATACAAAAAAAATAAAACTACCATTGAAGACGTGTTAGCACAATATGGTCTTAATAAATATTTTAAATCAGTAATAACAACAAAACCAAGAAAGTATTTATATATTAAATATTATACTCCTTATGCATTTACATCTCAAGCCTTTTTGGGGAAGCCCCCGGCATAGTGTTGTTATAAATATTTAAATCCTCATGTTTTGATTTATAATATTGTCTTAAATATTGGTTATTTTTAATTTCTTCTTCGCAGTATAAGACATCTTCAACGTTCCGTAAATACTCAACAAAACGCATTTGTTCTTCATCAAAATTATAGTCCCTAATCAATTTAATAATATCCATATTATTATTTTAAAGGATAAAGACATGACATTCATTATTTTTCATTTAAATGTTAAGTTTTAAAAAGATAATTTTTGTATCTGAATATTTTTTCTCACTTAAAATTTTGTAACAATTGAAATTAATTGTCACATCAACACTTGTTTCAAGTATTAAAAAAGAATTATCATCATTTAATAGGTTATCATTTTTAACTTTATCAATAATTTTTTGATAAAGTCCCTTAAAATATGGAGGGTCTGCGTATATTATATCAAAACTTTTGTCATAATTTACATTTAAAGCATTCTTAATAAACAAATTTGGAGTAAGCCCTAAATTTTTATAATTTTCCTTTATTATTTTGGCAGTCTTAAAATCATTTTCGACGGCAACAACATCTTTAAAACCTCTTGATAATGCCTCAAGACCCATAATACCTGAACCTGCAAACATATCCAAAAAGCTTTTATCGTCAAAATTCCCAATTAAATTATTAAGAATATTAAAAACACTTTGACGCGTTTTAGATAAAGTTGGTCGAACTGATAAAGATTTTGGAGCAATAATTTTCCGTCCGTTAAATTTACCGCCTGTTATTTGCATTCTTTTAAGTATTCATTTATTGCACAAGCGGCACGTTTCCCTGCACCCATAGCATTTATAGCGTTTGATTCACCGTTTGGAGCAACATCTCCACCAGCATATACTCCGTCGATCGATGTTTTGCCCGTTTCTTTATCAATAATTATATAGCCATATTTGTCAGTAATTAAATTCAAACCTTCCTCATTTGCTGATGATTGAATAATAGGGTTTGGACCTGTTCCCAAAGCAACAATAACAGTATCAACGTCCATATCAACAATTTCACCTGTTGAAATAGGACGACGACGACCTGATTCATCAGGCTCACCTAACTCCATAACTTCAAGTTGTAAAGTTTTCACATAACCATTTTCACCAACTATTTCGTTGGGAGAATGCAAAAGTTTAAATATAACACCTTCTTCTTTAGCATGACGAATTTCTTCAAGTCTTGCGGGCAATTCAGTTTCGGTGCGACGATAAACAATATAAACTTCTTTAAAACCTACGCGTACTGCAGTTCTTGCAGCATCCATTGCAACATTCCCGCCGCCTATAATAGCAGCTTTTGTGCCAACTCTTAATGGTGTTGAAGAATTTTCATCATTTGCATTCATCAAATTAACTCGAGTTAAAAACTCATTTGCACTATATACACCATTTAGGTTTTCACCTTTAATATTAAGCATTTTAGGCAACCCAGCACCGGAACAAATAAATATAGCATCATACCCATCTTCTTTTAATTGGTTTATTGTAATGGATTTCCCAACAACAACATTCTTTTCAAATTTTACACCTAATTCTTTTAGGTTATCTATTTCACGGTTTAAAACTTGACGTGGAAGTCTAAATGGTGGAATGCCATACCTTAAAACTCCGCCTAATTTGTGTAATGCTTCAAAAACGGTAACATCATGACCTGCTTTTCTCAAATCACAAGCAGCTGTCATGCCTGCACATCCAGAACCAATTATTGCAACTTTTTTTCCGCTTGGTACAATTGTACATTCTTTTGCTTTTGAATTATCACCAACAAATCTTTCAAGTGCTCCAATAGCAACACTTTCACCTTTAATACCTAAAACACAAGACCCTTCACATTGACGTTCTTGAGGACAAACACGCCCACAAACAGAAGGAAGCATTGATGTTTTTCTAATAATCTCTCCAGCTGATTCAATATCTCCTTCTTTTACTTTTTGTATAAAACCTGGAATATTTATATTAACAGGACAACCTTGAACACACCGTGGATTTTTACAATTTAAACAACGAGAAGCTTCAAGCCTAGCTTGGTCGGGAAGAAAGTTACTTTCAACAGCCTCAAAATTGTTTCTTCTTGTATTTTTATCCTGTTCTTTTGGTTTTTGTCGTTCAATTTTTGTCATCGCTTATTCATTCTCCAAATTCTTCTTCTTGACTAAAAATTTAACATAAGTATTTATCAATAACAAGAGGGAAAAAATATTTTATTTTTTTTACTACTTGTTTTTTTATTTTTTTATACTACTATCTAATATGTAACAGTCAAGGAGGTAAAAATGCAAGTTAAATTTAACACTTTTAAGGAATTAAACAACACAAATCTAAATTATGATTTTAATAAAAAAAATAAGGTAACAAAAACTAGTCAAAATTTGAATATTAATAGTAATAACTATCCATATTCAAAGGATGTAGTGTTTGCTTTAAAAAATCACAGTATTTCTTTTGGTAAAGCATTACCATTTGATAAGAATAAAAAAGCTACTCAAAAAAAAATACCTATAGCACAAAATGTCAGGAGAGCTTGGGAGGATTTACCATATCGTGAAAGAAGAAGCCAATTTATAACAAGGGTAAACAATGCAATGCAAAATTTAAGGCGTAATTTAGCAAATGTTAATACTCCAATAGAAAATCAAAACCCACAAAATACGAATATAAACATAAATCCTTCTGTTAGGGGTTATATTAATAGTGCTATTAACGCTTCTCGAATTCGATACAATAGTATATTAAACATTATAAGATCAAATGCTCTGAATGATCCAACTTTATTAAATAATTTAAATAACATTAGAGCAGGACTAAACTTTTCATCACGGGAAAATGCTATGAATTCTTTTGCTAAGTTACTGTTGATAGAAAAATTACTACTTTCTAAAGTTGAAGGGCATGATAAATTCTTTAAATTGGCTGAAAATTTAATAACCCCAGATTTTATGAATAATAATATTTTTGCATTTGCTAAAGATCCTAAAATCTATCATGTATCTGAAGCAGAAAGAGAAATGGAATACACTATATTTATTACTCCGAAGGAATCTAACGATGAAATATTAGGGTTTAAGATTGGAGATTTTGAATTAGGCAATATTCAATTAGCAACATTTGAACTATTATATACAGCAGATGATAGTAATGATAGTGATGATTTTGCCCATCGTAAAGTAGATAATTTTAGACTTGAGGCTAAACCAGGAAAGGAAATTACAGGATTAAAAGCAAATATATATGAAGTCTCTAGTTTTAGTACAAATGTAGACAAAACTTATTTTGATCCAGAACAGCATTCTTTTAAAGATATCCATGGAATTTCAGAAATTTATACATACGATATGCAAGAAATTGAAACAGGATGGTCAGATAGTTCTGAAGATAATCAACTTAATCCAGCAGAACAATCAAATGAAACATCTGATAACACTATTTCGCAGATTTTATATTTTACGTCTGAAACTAATCAAAAAATAACCGCAGATAATTTACCTAGCTATGATTGGGATCAGTCTAATGATACAGATCATACAGATCAAGTTCATCTTTATTGGCGGAATAATGACATTATTCTTGAACTATCTGATATTCATTTTTCTGATGTGCAAATAAGAAGATAGCTGGAATAAATAAATTGACGTTTTGATATTTAATATATCAAAACGTCAATTTTAATATTTAATTAGCTAAATTTTTAGCTTTTTCCATAGTATCAATAATAGTTTTATTTAAAATGTTATTTATATTGCTTGTTGCTAAAACATTATTTCCAACTTCTGTACATCCGCCTTTTGTTGTTACATTTTCAATTAATTTTTCTATATTAATATTATTTTGCATTCCGTTTAATATCATTTTGCCAGCACCGATAGCTGTTTGAGCGGACAATTTTAAAGATGTTTCATAATCTAATCCAAGATTATAAGCGGATTTTGCAAATTCATTAATAATATAATAATAAAAAGCTGGTCCAGATCCGGAAAGTGCTGTTACTATATCAATTTTATTTTCATCAACAATGACAGTTTTGCCAACACTTTGCATGATTTTTTGAGCTAAATTTAAATCTTCATCATTTGCATAAGTACCTTTGCATAAACCTGAAATACCTTCATTAATAAGTGCAGGTGTGTTTGGCATAATGCGGATTACTTTTGCTTTATTGTTTAATTTTGTTTCTATTTTTTGTGATGAAACGCCAGCAGCTATTGAGATTATAAGTTTTTTCTCATTAATTTCTTTATTAATTTCATCTAAAACTTCATTAATAATAAATGGTTTTATGCAAATCATAATGATGTCATTATTTTTAACAAGTTCTTGAATTGAATTATAAAATATAGCATTATATTTTTGTTTTATTTCATCAACTATTTGATTATTTATATCAAAAAATGAAAAATTAATAAATAATTTTGAATTAAAAATCCCGTTCATAATAGAATTTGCCATTTTCCCAGCACCAATAAAACCTAATTTTTTATTCATATAAATTTACCTTTACTAATATAATTATTTGACTAAAATGCATGTGTATTCTATCATAAGAATAACATAAAATAAAAATAAATATAAAAAGGAGAATAAAATGAGACGAACATTAGAGGGAACAAAAAGAAAAAGACAAAAAGTGAGCGGTTTCCGTGCTCGTATGGCAACGCCAGGTGGTCGTGGTGTTATAAATCGTCGACGTGCAAAAGGTCGTCATAGACTTGCTATTATTGCTAAAAAGCTTGCCTAATAATGCTTTTAAGAAAATATAGACTTACAAAAAATAGTGCATTTATCAATACATATTTAAACAAAAAAATCGTGAGTAACGATTTTTTTGTGCTGTATTTAGGGAAAGTTAAGTCGGCTCAAATTGATATTTCTACAAAGGTTGGGTTTGTAATTTCTAAGAAAAATATTAAACTTGCTTCAAAACGTAATAAAATAAAACGACAATTAAGAGAAATATATAGGAATTTTGTATTAAATAAAGAAATTTATAATATTAATAAATATTTATCTTTAGTTTTTATTGTAAAAGCACAATGTTATAATAAGGATTTTCTTTTAATTAAAGAAAAGTTTTTAGAACTTGTATCTCAAATTGATTAATTTATTATTGAAATTTTTGTTTAAGAATGTTATTCTAAAAGAATACTTTAATTAATATTTATAAGGAAGAAAATTTGTTTGAAAAATTTACTCAAGTTGCCGTTGATGTGGTAATTGAAGCACAATTTGAAGCTTGTTCTTTAAAACATAAAAAAGTATACCCTGAGCATTTTCTTCTTGGGTTTTTGTCTCAAAAGTATTGTTATGCTTGTAGGCTTCTTAATATCGCAAATATAAATTCTCAAAACTTGAGAGAATTAATTAAAGAAAAACTTAATTCAAAGAGATTAAATGAAGAGAATATACAAAATGTTCCATTTAGTTTTAGTACAAAAAGTGTATTAAATAGTGCTATTTCTTTGGCAAAAATTATTACTCAAAGTTATGTTACACCCGAACATATTTTTATTGCACTTTTAGAATATGAGAAATGTTATGTTAAAGACATTTTAACTCAACTTGGATTTGATGTCGATAAAAATAAAGCTTTAATGTATAAACTAATTAAACGTAATAAGAAAACTGAAAACATACACCCTGAGGAAGATTTTGCATTGGAAACAAAAAATGAAAGTTCAGAGCTTGCAACAATATTTGAAGATTTTAAAAATTCAAGTATTTTTAATTCAGCAATGGCAAAACTTACTGCTTCAAATTATGAAATATTGGGAACAGAACAGATTTTGCAATCTATTCTTGAGGATAAAAGTTCTGAATTTACACAAATGCTAAATAAAACTGGATTAAGTTTGGAAAAATATTTAAATAAATTATCTGAAATAACAAATCGAAACGAAGAATTTGAAGAGAAACAAATTGTATTGACTCCAAATGCTTTAAAAACACTTATTGTTGCTTATGAAACAGCAAAAGAGTTTGGTGATTTAACAATAATGCCGCAACATTTTGTTTTATCATTATTAAAGTCAAAAAAGGGCATTGCTTATCGAATTATGAAAGAGCTAAATGTTGATTTTGATTTAATAGCTTCAAATGTAATAAAGCCAATAGAAAGGCAGATGAATGAAGTTACCACAATTATGCGTTTGGCTCATGAAGAAGCTTATAATCTAGGGCAGAATGTTGTTGGTACTGAATTAATTTTGCTTGGAATTGTAGCTGAGGGAACATCAATAGCTGCAAAAGTGCTTTTAAAACTTGGTGTAAATTTAAAAGATATAAGAACTTGTGTTGAGAAACTTGTGACACCATCTGATGATTATGCTAGTAAAAATTTAAAATTATCCGAACGTGCTAAAAATGTATTAAGTTTGTCAAGTAAAATAGCTCGTGAATATAAAGTTAAAAAAATTAGGTCAGAACATTTACTTTTAGCAATTACTCAAGAACCTAAATGTGTGGCTATGAAAATATTAAATGATTTAGGTGTTGATGTTTTGGAGATTAAATTTGGTATTACAAAAGAGCTTGAAAAATAACCTTCTTGATGTATAATTTATATGATTTACAATATGAAAAATTAAGGAGATGTTAAATTGTCAAATATAAAAGTTGGTGTTGTTGGAGCTTTAGGCAAAATGGGACGAGAAGTTGTCAAAGCTGTTTTTGACAATAAAACTATGGAAATTGTTTTAGCTGTTGATATCTTTAATGTTGGGTTGGATATTGGAGAAATAGTTCTTAATAAAAAAATTGATGTAAAAATAGAATCAGATTTATGTCATGCTATTGAATCAAAAGATGTTGACGTAATTGTTGATTTTACTCAACCTTCAAGTATATATAATAATGCAAAAAAAATATTAAATTCAAAAGTTAATCTAGTTATTGGTACAACCGGTTTAAATGATGAGCAGTTGGAAGAATTAAAGAATTTAACATATGAAAATCATGTTTCAACTTTAATAGCTCCAAATTTTTCAACGGGAGCTGTTTTATTGATGATGTTTTCGAAAATGGCTGCAAAATATTTTGATAATGCTGAAATTATTGAACTTCATCACAATCAAAAGAAAGATGCACCATCGGGTACTGCAATTAAAACTGCGAAGATGATAGCATCTATTAAAGATAATTTTGAGAATGAAAATTGTGAGGAAGTTGAGCTTATAAAAGGTTCCCGTGGAGCCAAAGCAGATTCAAATGTGAGAATTCATTCAGTTAGAATGCCTGGATTTATTGCTTCTGAGGAAGTTATTTTTGGTGAAAATGGTCAAATTTTAACCTTAAGACACGATTCTATGAATCGTGAATGCTATATGAAAGGTGTTTTGCTTTCAATAGATTATGTTTATAAGCATAAAGAATTTGTTTATGGTTTAGAAAATATTTTGAGTTTTGACTAAAAAATAAAATAAATAATGAGAAAAGGAATATAAATAATGAGAAAACCAAATTTAGCAGTATTAGGTGCAACGGGTGTTGTTGGAAGTCGTATTTTAAGCATATTAGAAGAAAATAAGGTTGAGTATAATGAAATAAAATTTTTGGCAAGTAGCAAAAGTGCAGGCAAAAAAATAATGTTTAATGGTACTGAACATACAGTTGTTGAAGCTACACCAGAAGCGTTTGAAGGAATAAATATTGTTTTAGCTTCAGCAGGTGGTTCTACAAGTTTAAAGCTTGCACCTGAAGCTAAAAAACGAGGTTGTGTTTATATTGATAATTCTTCGGCTTTTCGCATGGAAAAAGATGTCCCACTTGTTATAGCAGGGGTTAACGATGATGATTTAAAAAAACACAATGGTATTATTGCTAATCCAAATTGTTCCACATCTCAATTAATGCTTGTATTAAAACCATTAAATGACAAATATAAAATTAAAAGACTTCTTGTTTCGACATACCAAGCCGTTTCAGGTGCTGGGCTTGCTGCGATAAATGAGTTAAAAGAAAATATTAAAGCCTTTAATGAAGGTGAAGATTTTGAAAATAAAGCGTTTAAAAAGCCTATTGCCTATAACGTAATACCTCAGATTGATGTGTTCTGTGAAAATGGTTATACAAAAGAAGAAATGAAAGTTACAAATGAAACACGTAAAATATTGCATTTGGATGAAAATGTTCCAATTTCTTGTACAGCTGTTCGTGTTCCTGTTTTTGTCGGACATAGTGAAGCCGTTGAAATTGAATTTCAAGAAAATGTTGATGTAAACGAAGTTCGTGGAATTTTAAGCAACGCCTATGGGGTTGAAGTTGTTGATAATATTGATAACTATGTTTACCCAACACCAAGAGATTGTGAAAATAAAAACCCTGTTTACGTTGGGCGTATTCGTAAAAGCATTGGATTTGATAATGGTATTACTCTTTTTTGTGTCGCTGATAATTTACGTATTGGAGCAGCTTTGAATACTGTAAGGCTTGCTCAAAAAGTTATTGAAATGGGGTTATATTAATTAAACTATGCTTGAGTTATTAGTATTATATACTCTAAATACCTTTGAAAAAACAGGATATTCAATAAAGAAAGAAATAACAAAAAAATTCGGTACTTTTATTCAACCTTCAAGCGGTGCATTACATCCGCTTTTAAAAAAACTTGTTCAAAAAAAAATTATTGATGAAAAAAAAATTTTAACGGAAGGTGGTAAAAAATTAAGTTATTTTTATTTTAATAAAGATAGTTTAAAACATTTTTCAAAACTTTTTATTAAACCATTGTCGAATAATCCAAGTGTCTGTGTAAATGAAATATATTCAAAACTTGCTTGTTTTAAAATGGCTAATAATGAAATGCAAGAAAACTTTCTTGAAAATGCCATAGAAAATTTAAAAATGTTTATTGTTGATGCTAATAATACGCTTCATGATGAGTATCTTAAATTTGATTTTTATCAAAAAACATTAATAAAATATCAAATTGGTATTTTTGAAGACTTATTAAAACATATTGAAAGGTTTAAAAACTTTGATGAAGAATGCAATAATAAGTGAAGTTAAGCCAAATTCAATAGCTTGGGAATTAGAACTTGTTGCAGGTGATAAAATTATTAAAGTTAATGATAAAGAACTTACTGATTTAATTGATTTCAATTTTGAAACTGCATTGAACAATTATAAATTAACTGTTGAAAAAAAAGATACAGGTGAAATTGAAGTATTGGAAATTGAAAAAGATGACGATGAAGAACTTGGGATTGTGTTTGAATCGGCTGTTTTTGATGGGGTTAAACGTTGTCTAAATAAATGTATCTTTTGTTTTGTTGACCAACAACCCAAACATTTGCGTAAGACTTTGTATATAAAAGATGACGATTATAGACTTTCTTATCTTCAGGGAACTTATATAACTTTAACCAATTTGAAGCAAGAAGACAAAGAACGTATTGAAAAGCTTAATTTAGGACCTTTGTATGTTTCTATTCATACTACAAATGGTGAGTTGCGTAAAAAAATGCTTAATAACAAAAATGCTGATAAAATTTTGGATGAGCTTGATTGGTTAAAAAAAATAAACATTCCTATCCATTGTCAGATCGTGTTGTGTCCAGGTTATAATGACAATGACGAACTCATAAAAACATTAAACGATTTATATAAATATAAAAAAATCGTTAAATCTGTTGCTATTGTTCCTGTTGGGATTACAAAATATCGTAAAAATAATGATTTAAAAAAAGTTGATTATAACGTTGCCCAAAAAACTATTGAAATTGTGAATGAGTTTAATACAAAGAAAAAAACTAATTTTGTACAATTAAGTGATGAGTTTTTTATTTTAACTAATAGTAAAATTCCTGATAAAAAGTATTATAAAAATTATTCTCAGCTTGACGATGGAGTTGGCACAACAAGACTTATTTTAGATGATTTTGCAAAATGTGAAAAAAAATTGCCAAATAAAATAAAAGATAAAAAGACTTTTCATTTTATTCTATCAAAATCAAGTTTAAAAGCATTTGATATTATTGTCAATCGATTAAATCAAATTGAAAACTTGAATATTGTTAAAGTTGTTGTTGAAAGTAAATTTTTTGGTGATGATATAAATGTCTCAGGTTTGATTGTCGGAAGTGACATATTATCAACATTAAAAAAACAGAAAAACTTAAATATAGTTTTACCCTCAATAATGTTAAAACCTTATACAACAAGCTTTTTAGATGATATGACGGTTGAAGATTTGCAAACTAAACTCAATTCAAAAATATATATTATTGAAGACTCTTATTCTGTTTCTGAAGTTATTGAGTTGTGTTGTGAAGTTTGATATCCACCTTTTAAATCAAAATACTTAAATTTAATAGTATTTAATCTTGCCATATTTTATAGGTTTGTAAAGGTACATCAGTATTAAGCTCTTTTTTTTTCTCTTTCTTGCTATCACTTCTGCATCACTTGGTATGATTACACATGATGAATATTCGGGTATTGATGCTGCAATATTTTGTAGACTTCTTATCATAAATTCTTCATCTGTCATTCTCATATCCGGGTCAAGTAAAGGTTTAATCTCGTAAAGGGTATCAATGGATAACATGTTATTTTTATCATATTCATCTATATTTTTGTATTTTTTTTAAAAGCGAAAATTTATCTATTATTTTAAGATTATTATAATTTTTTATTCTGTTTTTATCCATAAATTTTGTATTTCCGACTATATAATTTCCTTTATTTTCCTTATTTTCCTTTATTTTCCTTTTAATTAACTTTGAAAATTTTTCACCTTTAATTATATATCTTAAACAATCAATAGAATTTAAAAATATAAGTAAAGAACCAAGTGGTATAACGATTTTACAAAAAGTATTGCTTAAAAGTTCATTCATAAATTTTTTCTTATCTTTAAAATACAAATTTAATAAAATAAGATTAAACATAAGACCAAAAACTACTTGTATCCAATTAACTCCTTCATTTTTTCTTCCCGTAATGTCATATTTAGCGTTTGCTCGAGACCACATAGTATCTTGTTTAAAATGATGAACAAATATATCGCTTTTTTCCCAATCGGGCATTGAAAGATTAAATGCTGCAACCTGACGTTGACCATATCTATCATTAACAGTTTGCGGATTTTTCATTGCATAATAAACATAATCATTGTCTTCGGGACTATGAATTATCATGTCATCTTGATTATTATTGTTTTTGAATGTTATGGTTTTGTGTAGTTGAGTTATTTCCAATGGATATTTGCTCTTTATTATTTTTTTTAAATTTATCCCTTATTAATTTATCTAATCTTTTAGCGGTAAAAATATAACATGTATCGTCAATTGCCATATAAACTCCAAGTAATGATATTAACATATTTACAACATTATTAAAGCTATCACTTTTTTTAGGAAAAATTTTAATTTTATATTTTTTAACAATAAGTGGTTCAAACATTAAAAATATGCCAAATAAAATACCGTAAATTGGAACAAAATGACTTTCAAAAAGCCCCGGATTTATTTTACCTGTTGCTCTTGCCCAAATGGTGTCTTGTTTAAGTTGATGAACAATCATTGGATTATTTCGCCAGTTTGGATAAGCCAGGTTAAACCCTTCAGCTTCATATTTAAGAAAGTCAGGAGCAGATGACGGGTCATTATAAATTTTATAAGCATAATCATTATCTTGTTTATGTTCTATATGTTCCTTATATTGTTTTCTTCTTTTATCTCTATAATTTTCATCTGAACTACAAAAAGAAAGATAATGAAAAGTATTAATTTTCATTATCTAAAATCCTAAACCTCTTAAAATATTTTTAATTTCAGGTACAAGATTTTCATAAATTTTTCCTAATTCATTCGCTGATTTTTCATTAAGCACAATTCTTCCATATTCCATAATCCCTCGTCGACCTAACTCTTGTTTAAACAGGCTATTTATTCGACTATCTTGCATTAATGTTTTCATAACAGGTTTAATTTCATCACGAATTAAGTCATCTTTTGATTTTTGTGAAACACCAATTACATCTTTTGTGACAAGAGAAAATAAAGAACCTTTTATTATATCTTCCAAAGTCTTATCATCAATGTTTCCTTTTGACTCAATAGCATGTTGGGCAACTTGAGGTATAACAAGTTCAAGCCCCCTGGCTGCATAATTTGTTGCATCAGATTGAATTATTTCATTTGCTTCTTTAATAAAAAAGCCGACACCTTTTGGCATATTTCTAACCATATCAGCACCTAAACTTTTTGCTGCTGATTCTTTTAAATCCAAAGCATGGTGCTCTAAATCTAAAACATTATCAAAACCTTTATCAAGTCCCCAAAATACGCCATATGCAAACGCTTCTAAACTTTTATCTACAACATTCATTTTGCCATTTTCATAATCTTTAACAAAAGCCCAGCCCATAGATTCACAAAGTGTAGCGGATAATAAGCCGTTTCCTGCACGGACAGCACCTGAAACTGCAACATTTCCGGCACCTGCTGTTGTCATGGTCGCTGCTATATGAGCACCAAAACCGCAAACATTCCAAATACCTTGTAATATATTCATACCAACTGTTGCACCCGATACAAAATGTTTTCCTGCATGTAACATTCCGGCTATTGGATCTGCATCAAGCACATCGATTAATCCTGCAAACATGCCCATTTCAGCGGTCATTAAAAAAGGTAAGTCTGCTTTTGCCATACATAATTCCCCCATGGCTGCTGAGATTCCTGCACAAATTAAAGCAGTCGTGTGTATAATCGCATGACAATCGCTTTTTTGAGAACTTGAAATATATTTTTTTCCGCCAAATGATATATCATTTTTATTTTTAACAATACTTTTGTTTTCAGTTTCATCAACACTTAAAACTTCATCTATTTGTTGAATTGTTTGTTTTATATTTTCAACACTTGTCCCATTTTTCGTATAATTGCTTTTTAACCCTTGATTTATAAATTTTAGCTCATCAATATAAGCATTTCTTATAAGTTTTAATAAACCGACACCTTTATCATGTTCTTTTAATTTTGATGAATTTTTTATAAATTCATATAATTTTTTCTTATGTTCAAGTCTAATTTTATCAGCATTTGAAGCAAGATTTAAATTTCCCAAATAGCACTTTGGATTTAAAGCAAGTAGATTTGAAGAATGTCCAAAATTTTGATTTGCTTTTGGATTTATTGATGATTTAGTTTTTTGCCCATTAAATTTGCCCATTAAATTTGTTTTAACCTTAACACTATTCATTTCATTCTCATCCCTTCCTAAAAACATATAAGCACATTATATTTATACTTATATAAAATCCATAAAAAAAATAATTTGCTAGTTTAGAAGAAAAATATTAAGAAACTTTTACAAATTTAAATATCAACATTTCGCATCATGTCAATTAAAGTATCGATAGTTGTTTGCATAGTTACACTATCTGAAGTTCGTTGTTGAAGAAAAGCGTTTACTTTGGGAATCATTTCAATGGCTGTGTCAAGCTTTGGGTTTGAGCCTGGTGTATACATACCAACATCAATTAAGTCTTTGTTTTCACGGTACATAGCAAGAATTTTTCTCAATTTATAAGCTGCTTCTTTTTGTTCGTTTGATACAATAGCTGTAAATAAACGGGAAATACTTCCCAAAATATCAATAGCTGGATAATGGTTCATTTCAGCAACTTTTCGTGATAAGAATACGTGTCCATCGACAATCCCACGAACTGTGTCAACAACAGGGTCATTAATATCATCACCTTCCATAAGAACAGTGTAAAAAGCGGTTATTGAACCTTTTTCACTATTTCCTGTTCGTTCTAAAACTTTTTGCAGCCATGAAAATATTGAAGGGGGATATCCTTTCATCGTAGGCGGTTCACCAATAGAAAGACCAACTTCCCTACCCGCCATAGCACAACGTGTAACAGTGTCAGTCATAAGAAAGACTTTTTTACCTTGGTCACGAAAATGCTCACATACTGCAGTTGCAGTAAGAAGGCATTTCATACGAATTAACGGTGGTTGGTCACCTGTTGAACAAACAAGCACTGATTTTTTCATACCTTCAGGACCTAAAGCATCCTCAACAAATTCCTTAACCTCCCGTCCACGTTCTCCAATCAGTGCAATGACGTTTATGTCGGCATCAGAGTTTCGCGCAATCATACCAAGAAGAGTACTTTTCCCAACACCAGAACCAGCAAACAATCCCATACGCTGTCCGCAACCAAATGTTAATGTCGAGTCAATAGCTCGTACACCAGTTGAGAACATATCTTTTATAATCGGACGCTCAAAAGCTCCAGGTGGGTCATTGTCAACTTTTATCCATTTTGCATTTGTTGTATCAAGTGGTATATTATCAATAGGCTCACCAAGCGGATTTATCAGCCTGCCAAGAAGGAAATCACCAACTGGTATCATAATAGGTCGACCTGTTGATGTTACAAGACTACCTTGTCCTATCCCTGCTCCATCGTATAACAGCATAAGCTGAGCAGCATCACCTTTAAAAGCAACAACCTCAGCTGCTTTTTTTTGCCCCTCATCTGTTTCTATATAGCATAAATCCCCAATTTTAAGCCCCGGTAATTTGACATCAACAGTTAATCCTAAAAGTTTGGCAACGGTGCCTTTAAAACTATATAATTTAATGTTATCTAATGTATTTTTTACATTATCTTTTAAACTTTCAACTTCATTTTGTTTCATATAAAAAAAGTTGTTCCTATATTTTAAACTCGACCATACATGTCACATAAACGTACTATATCGTTTTCATCTAAAATATCACCTTTCTGAACTTCAAGAATTTTTAAAGGTTTATTAGTTAGGTTTTGAAGTGAATGTGTTTCCTTTATTTTTATATCAATACTTTCACCTGGTATTAAGTTATATTCTATATCATCTTTAACAACTACTGCATTTCCTTCTAAAACAACCCAATGTTCACTTCTATGAAAATGATACTGAAGGCTTAATTTTGAATAGGGATTAACACATATACATTTTGTTAAAAATCCCTCACCTTCTTGAAGCACAGAATAATAACCCCAAGGACGATAAACAGTTTTATGAACTTTATGTGTTTCATCATTTATATCTTTTAGCTTTTCATATATTCTTTTGACTTCATTTGACTTTGATTTATCGCAAACAAGAAGTGCATCCTCTGTTTCAACAATACAAGTGTTGTTTAAACCTATTGTTGTCACAAGTTTTGAGGTTGCATATACGAACGAATCTTTTGAATCAATATCTATTACATTGCCCAAAAAACAATTATTCTTTTCATCTTTTTTAGAATTTTCATAAATTGCTTCCCAAGAGCCTAAATCCATCCAATCACATTCAAGTTCTATCATAACTGTTTTCTTTGATTTTTCAATTAAAGCATAATCAATTGATATATTTGGTAAGTTTTCGAAAATATTATATTGAATATTTGGGGAATTATTTTCATCAATTTGTGCTTTTTCAATTATATCAAGAATTTCATTTGAATATTTTTTCATTTCAGATTTAAAAATAGAAGCTTTAAACATATACATTCCACTATTAATATAACAATTTTTTTCTTTGATTAAATTGTTGCAAGTATTTATGTCAGGTTTTTCAATAAATTCAATAACTTTTTTAGCAGTTTTGACTTTTTCTGATAATTGTTTGTTATTTTTAACTTTTATATAACCAAGTCCTTCATCAGCTTTTTTAGGTTTTGTTCCGAACATAACAATATTACCATTTGTAGCTAAGTCTACAGCTTTATTGAAAGTTGAAGCAAAACTTTTTATATCATCAATTATTGTATCTGATGCTGTTACAAAAATTATCGGGTCTTGATTTTTATGACTTAAAAACTTGCATATATATTTTACTCCCAAAGAAATAGCTGCAGCTGTATTTTTTGAAAGAGGTTCTGTTATTATTTTATAATCATTGTCCCTAAAATATTTTTCCTTAAAAATTTCAAGTTGAGATTTTATACCATTTTGATGTTTAATATTTGTAACTGTTAATATATTTTTATCGTCAATATTTAAAGTAAGACGTTTAAATGTATTTTGAAATAAAGTTTCATTTTTTTCTTTGTTGAAGTTTTGAAGTTGCTTTGGATACATTTCACGACTTAATGGCCATAAACGAGAACCGGTTCCACCTGCTAATATTAATCCATAAATGTTATTGCTTTTTTCTTTGTTACAAGTCATAAATTTAAATCCAAAAACACTAATAATCCCACAATTTAATTATATATGATTTAATACATTATTGTCAAAAAACATAGTATTATAAAATTTTATATATGTATATATAATTTTTTTTATTTGGGATATTATTAATTTATGCAAAATATTAATTTAGAAAATAAAATAGCATTCATTACCTCATTATATCAGGAAGATTGTTTTACCTCAGGTGGGGTAAAATTAAATTATTTATTGTTAAAGCATTTTAAAGAAAAAGATGACTTTATTTTTGATGTATATGCTAAATATTATGACAAACATGTTTCTTTGCCTGATAAAATTTATCCATATGAGATGTTCAATGAAACAGTTGCTCAAAAGTATAAATTAGTATTATCTGAAAAAGGTATATTTGGCTCAGATGTTACTTATTTACACGATCATAGTAATAAATTTAGATATAAGTTTATGTATAAAAAATGGTATTATAATATTATTTATAAAATTATATCAAGAAAAAAGTATATTGAAAGAAAAAAAATTGACGAAAGTATTAAAAAACACTTAAAAAATACAAAAAAAATTATAGTCTCATCAAATGTGTTAAAGGATGATTGTATTCGTAATTATAAAATAGAAGCTTCTAAGATTTATATAATTCCACCTCCTGTTGATTATCAACCTATTAAAAAATTTATAAAAAATAAAAAATCATTTATATTTGGCTTAAGTGCTATTGGATTTGAAAGAAAAGGTGGATATTTTTTATTAAAAGCAGTTACAAAATTAAAAAAACAAAAGTATTCTAATTTTAAAGTTAAAATTATTCTAAAAAAAGAAAATTTATATATTAAATTTTTAACTATGTATTATGGAATATCAAAATATATTGAATTTATACCAATACAAAAGGATATGTCTCATTTTTATAATTCAATTGATTGTTTACTTATGCCCTCAATACTTGAACCATTCGGTATGGTTGCATTAGAAGCTATGATGAACACAAAACCGGTTATTGTGTCTAAAATTGCAGGTGTTTCTGATATTATTAAAGATGGCGTTAATGGATTAATTACAAATAATAAAAATTTAGACAAAAAAATGCAACAAATGATTGATATGGCAAATAATGATTATCAAAAAATGTCTATAAATGCTTATAATTCTGTCGTTCATTTAACCTGTGAAAATTTTGCAAAAAAATATCTTGAAATTTTATCCCAATAAATTACTCTTTGTTATATTGTTTTGTTTTTTTTTATAATACATAATAAGTATTATTTGGAGGTGTATAAATGTTAATGCTACTTTTACGCTTTATTGGTTTTGCTTTAATAATAATGTTTACAGCCTGGATTGTGCCTGGAATTTCTGTTGAAAATTTCAAATGGGCATTTGTTGTTGCAATAGTAATATCTTTAATAAATTTATTTATTAAACCAATCCTTATATTAATTACATTACCAATAAATATTTTAACATTAGGTTTATTTACTCTTGTTATAAATGCACTATTATTAATATTTGCAGCTTATTTAGTTCCAGGTTTTGAAGTTGATGGTTTTTTAAATGCACTTTTAGGGTCAGTAATTATATCATTATTAACCGTTGGACTAAATTTGCCATAATGAATATAAATTATTAATGATTAAATCCACTATGATTGTGAAATTGTTGCCATTTAAATTTAGGATAAGTGTGTTTTATTTCATTCCAGTCAATGTTAATAATATTATTACCATTATTTTGAGTTTTATGTTTTTGTTCCCATTCTTTTAGATAATCAGCACATGCATGGTCAATAAAATATAACTTATCAACACATATATCAACATTTGTGTTATTTGGAATACTTTCAAAAATACTTATTAAACTTGGAAGTTGCAAAAATGTAATGTTTCCACGAAGACATATCACCATTTTGTTTTGAGTTTTTAAATAATGTTTATGGATATTAGTTTTTAAAACTTTATAAATATTTTTTATAAATGCACTTACAAATCCAATGATTATTCCTTCAAATAAGTTAGTAAATAAAATTGAAATTAAAGTAATTGAATATATAATAAATTCACCTTTGCTTAAAGTAAATAAATATTTTGCGGATTTAATATTAATTAAAGTAAAACCAGTATAAACAAGTATAGCGGCCAATGATGCTGTTGGTATATAGTTTAATACTTGAGGAAAACATACAACAAAAAGTAAAATCCAGAATCCATGAAGTATAGGTGATAATCTTGTTTGTGCATTCGCATTTATATTTGCAACAGATCTAACAATAACACCTGTAATGGGCAATCCACCCATAATGCCTGCAATTGAATTCCCAACACCTTGAGCTATTATTTCTTTATTATAATCAGTTTTTGAACGAGGTTCCATTTTATCTATTGCTGTTGATGTTAAAAGAGTTTCAGCACTTGCAATAAAAGTTATTACAAAAGCCATCATAATAATTTTTATATTGAATATTTGAGAAATTTTATTGAAGTTTAAAAATGTAATATCACTAAAAAAGTTACTATCCATTTTAATATAGTTTATATCAAAATGAAAAATATTAGCTATTAAAGAAGCTGATAAAACTGCAACTAAGGCTGAAGGGATAACTTTTAATTTTGAAGTTCTTAATGATTTCCATAAAACAATACAACTTATTGTCCAAATACCTATTAAACAAGCTTGTTGATGTCTTGACCAATCAAATGGTTGTATTGAAGAAGCTATTACTTGCCATAAGGTTGTTAAATTTTCCCAAAAGTGACTTAATGGTTTTGAATCAAGCATTATATGAAATTGTGATAAAAATATTGATATGCCAATACCAGATAACATTCCTTGAATTATAGCTGGTGATATAGCTCGAAAATAATTGCCTAATTGTAGCAACCCAAAAGCAATTTGTATAATTCCTGCAATCAAAATAGTTAAAAATAATTGCTGTACTCCCATATTAGTAATAATATCAGCAACTATTAAAATTAACCCCGCAGCAGGTCCTGAAACTTGAAATGATCCACCTGATAATGCACCTACTATAATTCCGCCGATTATACCTGAAATCAGACCACAATAAATAGGTAGACCGCAAGCTATTGAAAGACCTATCGCTAGTGGTAAAGCTACTAAAAATACGATTATTGACGCTAAAAAGTCCTTTTTAAGGGAATTTATATTCATTGATTTATTTCTCCGATATTTTAATGAGTTTAAATTTAAAATGTTCGAAACGTGTAAGTTATTTTAATAATTTAAATATATCAAATATAAAGCTATTTTTCAATCAAATGTAACAAATTTATTAATATTTTTTAAAATATTTTTTATGTTATAATTAAAAAAAAAGGTTTTTTATATGTGTTATTTAGAATCAAAAAAAGAGTTAGTTAAAATTGTAAAAAAACTTGGTAAAAATAAATTACTTCCTGGTACAAGTGGAAATGTTTCTATCCGATATAATGATAATAAAATTCTTTTAACTTCATCTGGTTCATCAAGTGCTTTTATTACTTATGATGATATTGTTCTGACTGATATAGAAGGCAATATAATTGAAAAAACACAAAAGAAACCAACATCTGAAATAGGCATTCATACACTTATTTATAAAAAACGACCTGATATAAATGCGATAATACATTCTCATTCAAGTGCTTTAAGTGCATTTGCTGTTGCTCATAAACATTTAAGTTGTATTCTAGCTGAAAATATTTATTATTTTAAAAATGTTCCCTTTGTGCCATATTTTAAGCCTGGTTCTTATGAACTTGCGATGAATACTGCAGCTTGTTTTGAAAATAAAGATGTTAATGCTTGTTTTTTGTTAAACCACGGATTTGTCTTAGGAGCGAAAAATATAAAAGATGCCTATAATATGACTATTATGGCAGAAAATATTGCTCAAATTGAAATTAATGCTTATATTCTTGGTAAGTTTGAGACTCTTGTCTGTGTAAATGGAAATAATGATGCTATATAATTGCCAATGGGCTTTATATATTTTGAATAAAATGTTATTTTTTTTAATGGTATACTGCTATTATCAATTTTATCCATTAAATCCGCCCAAGATGATAATCCTATATTAATTTTACCACCTGTTTCACGATAAATTGTCTTTGAAATTACAGGTGGGTAGTATTTTAATACACAATATTGGTTGTATAAATATTTTATCTCTCTTATTATAGGTGCATTATTTATGTTTGAAAGATTTAAATATGAATATAACAAATTATCAATTTCATTTTTTGTCATTATTTTATTTAAATATTTTGAATTAAGAAGTCTATATATTTTTTTAACTATTGGTTTTTTACTTTCTTCTTTTTCTATATTTATTTGATTTTTTAATATTTTTTTTAAATGTATGGTTTTAATATATGGTTTATTAAAAATTTTTTCAATATCTTTTTTTATTGAATTTATTACACGATAATTTGAAAAGTTTTTCTTTTTTATTATATAGTTCAATTCATTTAAAATATTATTCTTAGTAATTTGTTTATTATGTTGATATTTTTTTAAACTCTTTACAAGTATTTTTAATAAAGGTGTTTTGTTTTTATAATAAAATAAAATATCTTTTAAACTATATTTAACAAAGTTTTTATAACTTTTTAAAGACTTTAAAAGATTTTCATCATTTTTAATAAGTTCAATAATTCCGTTAATATTATTTATTACGTTATGTCCAAAATTTTCTTCTGTGCTATTTAAAAAATTAATAAAATCCATATTGCCGCGTTTTCCGTTACATATTTGGTGTTCAAAAATAAAATTTCTTGGAGAGTTAAACTTTTGATTAACAATATTAAACTTATCATTTTGATAAATATTTCTCATAAGTTTACGACCTATACTATGAGGACGTATATGTTCAACAGAAATCTCATCGTTTTTTAATGGTTTACCACAACAAGAACAGGGCAAGTCGCTTAAATCAAAAAAATTTATAAAAATACCTTTAAACATAGACGTCATAGTAAAAATATTGACCCACAAATAATTTATTTCTTCTTTATGTTCACTTAATTTTTTTAAAATTATTTCTTTATTGTCATAGACTTGACCATTTTCTTTTGCAAATAAAAGTTTTTTTTGGTTAATACAATATTTATAAAAAACCTTGTTTTCTTTATGCATAATATTTTCCGACAATAATGCACAATAAGAGTCATATTTTTTTTTTCTTATTTTATCATCTAAGGATATATATTTTGATATAATATTTTTTGATTTATCATTCAAAATACTAAAATCATTATTTAACAAAGAATAAAAGTAACTTTGAGATTTTTCATCGCCAAGCAAATCTTTGTTTTGTGAAGCGTAGTTCAAAATGCGTTTAGATAATGAGTCAGCATAATTTTTTGTTTCTTTTGTTGTTAGTTTTATTTGATTTAAATTTTTATCTGATAAATTTATACAAGAATAATCACAAGCAGGGTTATAAAGAACATCTTCATTACTATCAATAGGTGTTATAGCGATAGTTTCATAAAAGTCAGAATTTTCTATTTGTTTTCCTTCCCTATAATGATTACATTTTAAATCACCATTGGACATTATAAGATAATCACTTCGTAAAATTGGTAACTCTATTCTTACCTGAGAATCTGTTCTTTGATATTGAGTGTTAAGTTTATTAAAAGAGGCTAATTTTTTTCCCCTACCTTTAAATGAGAAATTATTATTTGTAAAATTATATTGATAAATTTCCATATATTTTTTAAATGTATAAAAACTTACTATTACTTAATAATATAGTATTTAATTTTTGTTGTCAATAAAATAGACAGGGAATTTTGATGATGAAATATATTGGAATAATGATTATAAGCCATTTTAAATTATTTTAGCCTATTATCTTACTTAAGCTATGAAATAAGTTAAGGAAAAATAATTTATTATTTTTAGTAGAATTTTCCATATGAAATATTTTAAATTTGCAATAAAAAAACTATCGACTTGTTATAATTTTCAGTCGATAGTTTCAAATATTAAAGAAAATTTATTTTTTAGCACCTAAAATTATATCAACAAAACTTTGAGCTTTTAAACTAGCACCTCCAACCAAAGCTCCATCAATATCAGATTGAGCCATTTGTTCTTTTATTGTTTCAGGTTTTACACTACCTCCATATAAAATACGAACAGATTGTGCTGTTTGTTCATCAGATATTTGAGCAATAGTTTTTCTTATATTTTTTATTGTGCGATTAGCTTCAACAGCATCACAAGTTTTGCCAGTACCAATAGCCCATATTGGCTCATAAGCAATTACTGATTTGGCTATTTGGTCATTTGAAAGATCATATAAAGCAGCTTTTATTTGAGAAGCTATATGAGTATCTGTTTCGTTGTTTTCACGTTGTTCAAGACTTTCACCGCAGCAGATTATTGGAATTAAACCATTATTTAAAATTGCTTTTGCTTTTTTATTAATCAATTCATCAGTTTCATTAAAATACCCACGACGTTCAGAGTGTCCAATAATTATGTATTCACATCCAACATCTTTTAACATTTGAGTTGATTCTTCACCTGTAAATGCACCTTTTTCTTCATAATAACAGTTTTGAGCACTTAATTTAACTTTTCCACAACCACATTTATTTATAGTTTCATTAATACTAAATAGTGAAGTATAAACAGGAGCTACGATCACTGTTGGAAGATCATTTATGTCTTCATCACTTAATTTGTTCATAATTTCTTCAACTAAAGAAATTGAATCACTAACCAAGTTGTGCATTTTCCAATTGCCAGCTATTATAGGACGTCTTGTCATTTTTTTCTCCTCATTACTTTAACTACATTTAAATTCTAGTTAAAAAATATTAATAAATCAATAATAAAAGTTTTTTATAAGTAATTAAGTCAGAAGTATAATACATGTTTACCTATGTGTTTAAAGTCTTATTTTTAATTTTACGATATTTTAATTTTGAGGAAATTTTAATGTTTAAAAAAAAATATAAAAGTTTAAATATGTCAAAATTAATTGAACTTGCACAAAATGATGATATTAAGGCGGTTGAAGAAGTCATTAAACGTATTCAAAGTTCAATATATGCTACAATTTTTTATTTGGATCCTAAAAAAGAAAACATTAATGATTTTACTCAAGAAGTTTTACTTCGTGTTGTTAAAAATATAAAAAATTTAAAAAATCCTAAATTATTTAAATCTTGGTTAAATCAAATTATAACAAATATGTTTTATGATGATATGCGAAAAAAATACCGAGAACCTAATATTATTTCAATTGACTCAAATTATACTGATAAAGATGACAATAACACAATAAATGTAACATCGCCAATTCAGTTGGAGGATTATCATCCAAGACCATTGGAACATACATTGTCATTAGAATTAAATGATTTAATAAAAAAATCAATTCATAAGTTACCAGATCAATTTCGTTTGGCACTTGTTTTAAGAGAATTTCAAGGTTTAAGTTATGATGAGATTGCAAAATTAACAAATGTAAATGTAGGTACAGTAAAATCAAGAATTTCAAGAGCTAGAAACAAACTTCAGGAATATTTAAAAAATTATGTAGCATAAAGATAAATATAAAGATGAAAGGATATAAACATGACTTTTTTTACTTGCAATAAAATTCAGGCATTATTATCAATGTATATAGACCACAAACTTGACTCTGATTTAGAAGCTTCAGTTGCGTTGCATCTTGCTTCTTGTAATCGTTGTCAAAGAAAATATATAGAATTAAAATCCATGATTTCAAGTTTAAGAAACTCATATAAAAAAATTAAAGAAGAAGTTTATACAACAAATAACCATCAATCAGTAAATCTTAATTTTAAGATAAGTGAACATGAACGTTTTAAAAAGAACATATCCGCATTTTTAGATAATGAGTTGAATGATGTTGAAATGATTGAGTTTAAAAATTACTGTGACAAAATGAAACTAGCCAATGATACAATAAAACCTTATATTAAATTAGAAAAATTATTAAAAGATAATTATAGCAATATACAAAAACAAATGCCAAAAAATTTTTCAAAAGATGTAATAAATGAAGCTTTATCAAAAGAACCAGCTAAAATTGTAGCTATTTTTGAAACAGTTGGAATTTTTCTTTTATTTTCTATTCTATGTATTATTTTTATAGGAATTTATGCCTTTTTTATTAGATTTTAATGTTAAATTTTGTAAAGCTACAAGCGTAAATTAGAAAATTATTTTATGTTCAGGCATTATATAAACAAATGGTAAAAAGGCTAATATTTATAGTATAAATGTCGTATTTGTGCATAGTTTTAGCATAAAAAGAAGAGAAAATAGGAAAGGAAAAAAAATATGAAACTTGAGAGAGTGGAATTAGACCAGAACAAAAATCAAGTAAAAAAAGAAAGAAAAGCTAAAAACAATTTTACTATGTCCAAATTTGGCTTGCCAAAAATGCAAAAAGGAAATTTGAAAAAAGATATTATGAGTTTTGGAGCACCAATAACCTATATTGATACAAAAAGACCAAGGTATTTATCACAAGCTTCAAAAGAATTTATAGAATATTTTGATGATTTAACGTCTTCGACAAAAAATGCATATAAATTAGGAAATGGACAAACTTCTAATGCATATTATATTAAAGACTTTGGATTTGTTATTAAACAAAATTTTGAAAAATTTGCACGCAAAATAGGCAACACATCTATGGGAAGTTTATTTCATGAAAATTTAGTTTTAAAAAAACTCAATCCAAAAGTTGAAGAATATTCTCAAAAACAAATAGCCTTTATAAAAACAGCAAATAATAATGAATATTTAATTTCAAGTTTTGCATATGGTAATGAAATTAATTACAATGAAAGAAAATTAAATTCTAAGGATTTAGATAGAATTTTGAGAGTTTGTTATAGGCTTGATAAAAATGGTGTATTGCAAACAGATATGGCTTGTGGCAATATATTTTTAGATTCAAATTCTAAACCGACTTTTTTAGATTATCAGTGGGCAATTCCTGATTTTACATATAATTCTTTAGCGACTTCTTTAAATTGTCAACCTTTTCCAGATTTTGAAATGCCTGCAAATGATACTCAATTTGAAAGTTGTGCGTTGGGTTCTTATTTAAACGAAATGAGTAAAAATGAATCATATTCAAGTTGTAAAGAATTTATAGAAAACTATTTAATAAAAAAATCAAAATATTGTCAAAAAAAAGCTCATATTCTTGAAAAAAATACAAGAGGTTATAATTATGAGAAAGAAAGAATAGAATTTGAGAAAGCTAAAGCAAATGTTTTTAGAAATCCAAGTGAAAGTGTAATTAATTGTGAATTGTTACGTATAAATATTTTGCATCAATTTCGTAAACAACATTCAGTAACAGAACTACCTATTTGTGGTGAACCCAAAAATCTTATAAAATTTTTTGTTCATGCTGCAAGCCTTAAGTTATCAGCCGAAACATTAAAAGAATTAGAGCTCCCTACTTATATGTCTCAAGATGAAAAAACATATTTTAAATATATGAAACGATATGGTCAATACTGGAGTAATTTTATCAATAAACCATTTAAACAAACTTCAAGAAGTATATTGAATCATATACAAGGTTATGAATATAATAATGAATATTTCGATAAAGACAAAATAGTAAAAGTAGATAGTGCTGGTGATTTAAAAAGAATATTAGACATTCCGTATAATGTTTCATCGAGATGTAATCATGATGAAAAATTTTCAGAAATATCTGATTTATACGATAAACGATATAAATTATGTGATTTTGGATACGATTTTTCTAAAAAATTTAGTTTATTTGAAAATTTGGATCACTATTTATCAGGACGACGAAAAGATTCATTTACAACTCAGATGATTGAAAATATTTATAATGCAAGTCATATTGATATCGGGATGGAATTAGCAGAAGAAGCACATTTAATAAATTTAATGCATAAACATTCATCCTCAATGCCATATCCAAGAGAAGAAAAAGTTGAAAAAGACTTGAGAAAAATTATGGATTCTCAGATAGAAACATTATTTTCAGATAGGTAAATGTTGATTATGAAAATAAATATTGTACAAAATATTCAAACTATATCTTTTAAAGCAGGAAAAACTGTTTTTTTGACTGATTACGATGGTACATTTAAACCTAAAATACTGAAATACCCACCTAAAACATATGAAGAAATTGCAAATCCATATTATGCTCAATTTTGCAGTTTCCAAAAACAAGGTGATGATATTTTTGATATTTATATTACAACTGGTAGACATCAAAATGCTCAAAAACAAAGTTGTATAAAAATTCTTGATGATTTTAAACTTTTAGAAAAATCAAATAGACCCTTTATTAAAGGTATAATCGAAAATAATGGTGGAAATTTTTTTGATATAAGAAAACAAGATGGAAATGATATTTTAGTTATTAATTCCAAATATAATAAACAACGTGAAGAATTTCACTTGAAAAAAAACAAAAAAAATTTAGGTCAAAAAATTAAAAAAGACTTAGATTCAATGATTGAAGTTAAAAAAGCAAAGAAAAATAATGATTTGGTTATTGTTGCAGGAGATGGGAATAACGACAAATCTTTTTTGAATATTTTTACTTATATTAAATTGCCAAAAGGTATGAAGATACCTCAAGATATTGAAAATGCAAAAAAAATGTTAAAAAATAATGATGTAAAAAAACAAATAGATGATTTACCTTTAAAAATCCTGACGGTTGAAGGTGACATCACAAATGATAAGTATTATAAATATTTAGTAGAAACTTTTCCTAATAAATATAAACATGTAAAACAAGAGACTAAATCTAATAAAAATTCTTTATTTAATTCAATAAAGGAATGTATTGAAAATTATAAAAATGAAAACAAATATTTTAAAAAATCTTTAAATAAAAAAATATTTAAAAAAAAATTGATTAAAGTTGGGCTAATAATTTTACCGATTACAGTTTTAATGGGAACTATTTTAAGTTTATATTTTTATTTTATAAAAAATCAAAAAAGTTTGAAACAATCCCCCAAGGTTTTAGTATGAAAATAACATTAATAAAAGGTAGGCTTCCCGCCAATCCTTTAACAAAAAGAAATAACCAACCAAGCTTTAAAAGGAAATATTTAAATTAGTACTAACTCAACATAACTTAACAAAAATAACACATATATTTGAAAAAAAAAAATAAAAATGCGATATAATATTCTTATATAAAGAAAATAGTGAGGATATTATTTTGGCAGGTTTATCAAAGAATTTAAAATTAAGTATTGTATTATCAAGTGTTATTTTGTCATTTGGTTTTTTAAATTTGGGATGTTTTGCATCATCCGATTTTGATTTATATATTCAAGCTTGGAATAATATTAATCAAAAATATGTAGACAAAACCAATAATGAACAAAACTGGATGAGATGGAAAAATAGATATTCAAAGTACATAAAAACTCCTGAAGATTCTTATGTTGCTATTGATACAATGCTAGCAAGTTTAAATGATCCTTATACAAAATTTCTTGATCCAAAAGAATTTGAAGAAGAAAAAAGTTCAATAAAGGGTTCTTTAAAAGGTATTGGTATACAAATTGGTGTTCGGGATGGCAAATTACTTATTATTGCCCCATTGGAAGACACGCCAGGTGAAAAAGCTGGTTTAAAAGCTGAGGATGAAATTTTATCAATAAACGGTAAATCAACAAAAGGGATAACAGTTGATAAAGCAGCAGATCAAATACGTGGTAAGGAAGGCACGGTTGTTGAATTATTAATAAAACGTAAAGGTGTCGAAAATAAAATATATCGTATTGTTCGTGCTGAGATAAACTTAAAATCAGTATCTTTAAAAATACCTGAGAATGCTAAAATATCTCCTGAAGTTGGATATATTCGTTTAAGTTCTTTTATTAGCAAAAATGCAACAGCAGAATTTCAAAGTGCATTAAAACAGTTATCTGATAAAAAAGGATATATAATTGATTTAAGGTCAAACCCTGGTGGTTTGTTATCGAATGCTATTTTTATTTCTGATATGTTTTTAAATGGAGGAGTTATTGTATCAACGGTTGACCGTGACGGATATAAAGAAAATATACGTGCTACAAGAAAATATGCAACAGATAAACCTGTAATCTTACTTATTAATAAGGGTAGTGCATCGGCTAGTGAAATTTTTTCAGGTGCATTAAAAGATAACAATCGTGCATTGATTGTTGGAGAAGGTTCATTTGGCAAAGGTCTTGTTCAAGAAGTTAACACTTTAATGGGCGGAGCTGGAATGAATATAACAATCCAAAAATATTTGACTCCAAATGGTACTGATATTAATAAAAAAGGTATACAACCTGATGTTGTTGTTGAATTAACAGAAGAAGATGTAAAAAATAAAAATGATAAGCAACTTGCTAAAGCTCAAGAGCTTTTGCTTCAAATGATAAAATATTCATATGCAAATAAAGCACAATTGTAATTAAGGTAGAAATAGTAGTATAAAAAATGGCGGTTATTACGCCATTTTTTAATTAATAAATATTTTTTTTATATCTAATGTTTTCTTATCCCAAATTATAAAATCAAGATTATTATTTAATTTAAATTCAAATTTATTTTCAATATTTAAATTTTTAGCACAGTTAGTTGAAAGACAAGCAATAATTTCTTCGAAAGTAAAGTCAGTTTCGTTTAAGATTTTTTTTATATTATCACAAGAAAATTTGTTATTACCTGCTATTGTGCCGTCTTCACTTAGAGCAAGTCCATTTGAGATGTTAATTTTAACATTATTCATATAAAAAATATTATTTTTTGAATATGCACATGGCAAAGCATCTGATATAAATATAATATTGTGTTTTGGTTTTAACTTTCTAACTAAATTTAACATTTTTGGATGGACGTGTTTTAAATCAGATATAATTTCAATAAATAAATTGTCATTAAATAAAGCTTCATTAGCTATTGTAAATTTACGATGATGTATATATGCCATTGCGTTAAATAAATGTGTTATTTGTTTAACATTTGAATTTAGGATTTCAACAGCACTTGCAACACTGTGACCAGCTGAACTTATTATATTATTTGCTTTTAAATATTTACATAGTGAATAATTTTCATCAAGTTCAGGTGCAAGTGTGACTATTTTTATTATATCCTTATGTTTTAGCTTTTTAAAATCTTGAACATTTGGTTTTATAAGCAATTTGATTGGGTGAATCCCAGCTTTTTCAGGATTTAAAAATGGTCCTTCAAGATGAACTCCCAAAATTTTTGTTGAACCTAATTGAGGTGAATTAATAATATTTCTAATAATTTTAAGTTGTTTATTTATATTATCAATACTATCTGGTAATAAAGTTGGGACAAGATAAGAATACCCAAACTGAGCTGATTTTTTTAAAAAATATCTGATTTCTTCTTCTTTTGAATTATGAAAATTTATATCATATCCGCCATGTATATGTTGATCGATGAAGGATGGTGTAAGATACATATTTTTTGCATTAATTACATTGAGTTTTATATTATCTATTTGAAAATCGTTTTTAACATAATCAATAGCGATTAGTTTTTTATTATAAAATAACAAATCAGCTTTTTTAAAGCAGGGTAAATTGTTTTCAATAAAAAAAACATAACCGTTTAAAAAAGCAGTATAATTATTTAAAATGTTATAATCATTAATATGAATAGGAGTAATATTTTTACAAAGATCAAATATTTTTTTCATATAATAATTATAACACTTAATTTTATAATAAAATAAGAATACTAATTATTTAGTCTTTATTTTTTGATTTTGTTGCAACTGTTTTTGTTGTATATTTTGTCCTTTTTTATCAATATTAGCAAGGGCTTTTTTAGCGGTTTCACTAACTTTTATATCCTTATCATTACTAGCTGCTTTCAATATTGGTTTTATAACAGGATTAAATTGTGGTTTTGCAATGAAAAATAATGCTTCAACTGCAGTAGTTCGTAAAACAGGGTTAGGATCTGTTTTTAAGACATTAATTACATCATCCATTCCAGGCAAATCACGCATTTCTAGATCAATTTTTTCACTTGAAGTTTTATTATTTTTATCAAATTCATTAATTAAAATACCATCAAGTAAAGCGATTGTATAAATAGCAAATTGTTTATTGCGTTCACTCATTTCCATAGGTGAACTTTGTGATGCTATTTTCATTTGTTCATCTGAAATTTTTTTACCTTCCATAACTTCCTTACGAAGTTTGAGTTGCTGTGGTGTTGGACCTGATAATTTTTTTGAATCTTGTTTTAATATATCAGTTAAAGCTTTAACAATTGGGGGGTTTAAAAATTGTTTTGCTATTTTTGGATTTTCTTCACAAATAAATGCAATAGTGGCAAGCCCAATTGTTTGTTCTTTTAAATCTTTTGAATTAAGTGTTTTTACAACCTCATCGGTATTAAATATGGGTTCAGCATCGTTATTTGTTTCTGGTAATTTAGAATTTTGTGATGTTTTATTTGTTTGTTTTACTTTTTCATTTGCACCAAAAGCAAGTTTTTGTTTGTCAACATTTTGATGATTTAAAGGATTATGTGTTTTAAAATTTTTATTTAAATTTTGTTCATTATCAATGCTATCTCCTTCTGCAAAATAAATTGGCGTTTGATCATTTGTTGTAGTATTTTCTTTTGGTTTAACTTCAAAAGGAGGAGTTATGGATGCTTTGTTTTGTGCATTAGTATCATACACGCTTGCTGAAGGGTATTCATACAGTTTTTTGTCAACTATTTGTTCATTTGTTTTAACTTCCGGTTGATGTATATCGATTTTTACAGCGTTATATTGTCCGCTATTTTCTCCCCACGCTGGTCCTTGTATACAATTCGCACATCCAAACGGTACCTTTAAAGCCATTTTTCCTCCTTTGGAAATTATTTTTTCTCATAAATTTATACTTATACTTGTATAATGCACCTAAAAATATTTTTTGCTATTTTTTAGTTAATTATTAAAAAAACTTTACAATTTTTTTTAAATACAATACTACTGAGTGATTATATTATATTCCATAGAATACTTTTAATATTCTATTATAATCATTTTGTCCATATTTATGCTGTAAATATTTGAAAGTTTATTTATTCCACATAAATTTAAATTTCTGATATTTAATCAATATTTTTTCTAATTATTAATTTGTATTTTGTTGCAAAATTTTTGTTTTTAATAATATTTAAATATTTAGTATTTTCATTTTAATAATATTACTATAATTCTAAAAAACTTTAATTTTATAAAAAGAAGTTCACAAGTATTTATAAATCAGGTCGTAAAATTTTTGCCCCTTCAAGATAAATATGTTTAATTTCTTCTTGAGTTTTTTCTGTATTTATAACTATTAAAATTCTTAAACACATTTTTAAACCATTTTGAATATTAAGCTCATTAAAGCACAAGAGAGGAACAAGATCAAATTTTAATTCACTACGAACAAATTTTGCAGGATAAGCTGCATCCAAATCATTTGTCATTGTAAAAATACAATGTGAAATATCAGCAGTTTTTATATTATTTTTTTCTATCATTTCAGAAATTAAAGTTATTGTAGCTTTTTTTATATCTTCAATGGTGTTATTTTTAACAGTTATAGCACCTCGAATGCCACGAGTATAAAAATTATTAATCATTACTTATAAAATCTCCGACTTTAACCCTTGCACCATTAACCCAACAACAAGCATCAATTTCACTTTTGCCTTCAGGTTTTATTCTTTTTAAAATTATTGCATTATCTTTTGTACTTACTGTAATACCATCTTTTGAGATATTAATTATTTCACCTGGTTTTCTTTTTTCACATATTTGAGTGGGAGAAGCATAAATAACTTTTATTTTTTTATTATTAAAACAAAAATAAGCATTACCACAGCAATCAAAAGCACGAACTTTATTATAAAATTCAGAAGTTGTTTGATTAAAATCTAAAATCATATCCTCTTTTGAACATTTATTTGCGTAAGAAATTAAATGTTCATAATTACTTTGTTTTTGTGGAGTAACTGTGTTATTATATAAGCCTTTTATTGTTTTATAAAGTAAAAAAGGAGCTTTATCAGAAATTTTTTGAGATAGATTTAAAAGTCCCATGTTCTCTTCAATTTTAATTTCTTCTTGTAGACAAATATCACCTTCATCAAGTCCTAAAGATGTTATCATAGTAGTTATACCAGTTATTTTATCTCCATTTAGAATAGCTCTTTGAATTGGGTTTGCTCCTCTATATTTTGGTAAAAGAGAAGCATGTAAATTTATTGTACCATATTTTGGAATATTCAAAATTTCTTGTGATAAAATTTGTCCAAAAGCAAAGGTTATAAAAAAATCAATACTTGAGGTTTTTAAAATTTCTATAATTTCTTCATCTTTACGTATGCAATCCGTTTGAAGTACTTTTAAATTATTTTTTAAAGCAGCTTTTTTTACACAAGGAGCAGACAACTTATAGCCTCGTCCTTGAGGTTTATCTTTTGGAGTAACAACATATACCATATTTATATCATTAAAATTAATTAATTTATTTAAAGCATTAACTGCAATTTGTGGAGTTGCAAAATAAACAACGTTTAACATAATTTTATTTATTCATATTCCTCATTTTGATTTTCTTTTTTTGCTTGTTGTTTTTGTATTTCATCTTCAAGTTCATCTTCTTTAATAAGCTTTTCAATAGAAATAGGCGGTAGATTATTTTCTTTTAAAATGCTATCAGCTTCAAATCTATTTCTACAATGGTCAATAAAAAGTATACCATCAAGATGATCAAATTCATGTTGTATTGCCCGAGCTAGAAGTTCACCTTCTTTAGCTTCCAATATAAATGATTTTCCTTTTTGATTAAGAGCTTTGATAACAACATTTTTATATCGTCGGACGTTTGTATATGCTTTGGGGAAACTTAAACAACCTTCATAACTATTTACAGCTCCTGATTTTTTAATAATCTTAGGGTTAATAAAAATCATTGGATTAAGTTTTTCGTTATTCCCATTAGAAACGTCGATTACAAAAACTCTTAAATTGATTCCTATTTGTGGTGCTGCAAGACCGACGCCATTTTGAGCATACATTGTATCAAGTAAATCTTCACATAAAATCTGAATTTTACGTGAAACTTTAGTTACTTCTTTACTTTTCTGTCTTAAAATATCATTACCATATTGCAAAACCTTTTTTATAGCCATAAAATATCCTATTAATTAATTTAAAATTTCTTTATTACTTTCTTTACTTTGATTGCTTTTAACACGTGCAAGAAAACTAAGCAATAGCATAAATACAGAAAATGCAACTGCATATAAAAAGTATTTAATAAATGAAGCATTTACAATAATAACAGCAAGTGTACCCATTGCTATTGCGACTAAAACAAGTATCAAAACTGTTTTATTTTGTGAAAAACCTGCTTTTAATAATTTATGGTGAATATGTTCTGCATCAGCAATAAAAGGAGACGATCCTTTCAATATGCGTCGTAATGATGAAAATGTAATATCAATAATAGGTACAGCTAGGACAAACAGCGGAACAATCATTGATAAAGCTGCAGTTTTCATTACACCTGTTATTGATAAAGTTGCAAGTAAGAATCCACCGAATAAAGCACCACTATCACCCATAAATATTTTAGCAGGGTTAAAATTATAAGTCAGAAATGCAAGCATTGAACCAGCTAAAATAAAGGCGATTAAAGCACTTATAGGACTTGAAGGAACCATAGTGACAGCTATAAGTCCTAAAGTAACTGAACTTACTGTGATTATTGAACCAGCTAAACCATCCACACCATCAATAAAATTAACAGCGTTGCTTATTCCAACAATCCATAATATTGTTACAATGTATGAAAAGACTAAATTCAAAGTTATTGGATCTCCAAATGGATTAAATATTGACTCAATTCGAATACCTAGTAAAAATACTATTGTGGCTATTGCAATTTGTATAAAAAGCTTAAATTTAGCTTTTAAGCAATATATATCATCAACAAGTCCGAGTAAAAACATTAAACTACTTCCAAGCAATATGCCAGAAAGTAATGAACCATAAGGATAATAACTTAATACGACAAGAAGCAAGAATGTGAGCATTGTTGATACCCATATTGCAATACCGCCAAGTCTTGATATTGGATGAGAATGTATTTTTCTTTCACCAGGCATGTCAACTAAATTATTTTTCCTTGAAAAATAAATTACAAACGGCACAACAAACACACCTAAAAGGTATGAAATTATTGCACCTATTATATGAGCTTCATTTAATTGAATTATTGTCATAATATAATTTTAATACAAAGGATATTTATTTAAAAGTGTTTTTACCTCAAGTTTTAAATTATCTAATATTTTTTCATCGTTACTGTTTTTAACAGCTTCTGCAATAATTTTTCCTAAAGTTTTCATATCATTTTCATTAAATCCTCGAGTTGTAATTGCAGCAACACCAAGTCTAACCCCACTTGTTACGAAAGGACTTTGCGGGTCATCTGGAACTGTATTTTTATTTGCTGTTATATGTATTTTCTCAAGGATGTTGGCTATATCTTTTCCTGTTTTGTTAAATTTTGTTAAGTTCATTGTCATTAAATGATTTTCTGTCATTTGTCCAACGATATCCATACCATTATCCATTAATGATTGACATAATGCTTTTGCATTTTTAATAATATTTTGTGCGTATAATTTAAAATCATCAGATAAAGCTTCTTTTAACGCAACGGCCTTAGCGGCTATAATATGTTCTAATGGTCCACCTTGAACTCCTGGAAATACTGCTTTATCAATACCTTGAGCATGTTTTTCTTTACACATAATTATTCCACCTCTTGGTCCTCTTAAAGTTTTATGTGTGGTTGTTGTAACAAAATCAGCATAAGGAATAGGACTTGGATGATAACCTGTTGCAACAAGTGCGGCAATATGTGCAATGTCTGCCATAAGGAAGGCATTTACGCTTTTTGCTATTTTTGCAAAACGTTCAAAATTAATAATTTTAGAATAATTGCTTGCACCACAAATTATAAGTTTTGGTTTATATTCTTTAGCAAGTGCTTCAACTTTGTCATAATCAATTTCACCATCTTTATTAACTCCATAGCTTATAATATTAAAATAAAGACCTGAAAAATTAACAGGTGAACCATGTGTTAAATGACCACCATTTGATAAATCCATGCCTAAAACTGTATCACCTGACTTTAAAGCATATAAAAATACCGCCATATTTGCTTGTGCTCCACTATGAGGTTGAACATTAGCATGTTCAGCACCAAAAAGTTTTTTTGCACGTTCTTGAGCAATCTCTTCTATTTTGTCTACGACTTCGCAACCGTTATAAAAACGTTTATAAGGCTTACCTTCAGCATACTTGTTTGTTAAAACACTTCCACAAGCTTCCATAACAGCACAAGATGTAAAATTTTCACTTGCAATAAGCTCGATTGTATTTTGTTGACGAAAAAGTTCTTCTTTTATTAAATTATAAATTTCATTATCAGTCTGTTTTAATGTATCTAAAATAGGCATTAATATTACTCCTTATTAATTCAAATAACTATCTAATTATAACATGTTTAAAATAAAAATAAATAAGAATTATTGCAAAAATTTTACAATAATCATATTTTTATTAAAAATTTATTGACAAATTTACTTTAACGTTGTAATATTAATCAAAACTTATTTAGAAATCAGGGAGAAAAAGGGAGACGAAATTTATGAATTACACACATGGTAGTCTTGAAAATCATATTATGAATGTGGTTTGGGCTTTGGAAGAAGACAATCAAGATATTAATATCTGCGTTAATACTGTTTTAGAAAGAATGAACGGTAATGGCTCAACAAGAGCTTATACTACAGTTAAAACTGTTATGGATCGTTTGGTTAACAAAGAATTATTAACTCGTTACAAAGTTGGTAAAAAATTCTGTTATAAATCAACATCTTCTCGTATGCAGATGGGTAAGTTGGCTATTCAAAAATTGGCAAGTCAATATTTCCGCAACGATTTGGGATCATTAGCTCAAACTGTTGAGAAAGAATTCAATCAAGCTTTATAGTATTTAAATATTTTGTTTGTTCTTTAAAAAATAAGTAATGTTAGACAAAGACATTATTAGTGCTAGAAAAAAAGTTGGTGATTTAATAATAAAGGTCTTGACACGTAATTTAAGTGTCAAAAATGCTTTATTATTATTTCCTAAAGGTTTTACCGATGCTTCTTTAAAATGTGCTTGGCATGCTATATGTCATTTTGAAGCAGATGAAGATATTCGTAAAAATGATTTATTTTATAAAGAAGAACAGGATAATTATTTAGAAATGCTTTCTAATATTTTAATCCAAGGTGAACCTATCCCTCAAGATATTTTAGCTGATTATAAAGATTATTATAAAGATGCTAATGTGCCAATTGATAAAGGTCTAAAAGGATTTTTTCAAAGTATTTTACGATTCTTAAATGTCAAATGATTTAAATCACTTGACATTTTTTCTATTTTTATATAATATATTTTTGTACTTTATCCACCATAGGGGGGTGGGGTATGAAACAAAATATAATCCCTCAAAAAAGTAAATGTCAATCGTGGTGTTAAAGATAAAGCAATACAAAAATGATGAATATTTATTAAAGTATTAAAGGCAAAATCCACAAGTCATATAAATATTAGTTGAAAAAGGAGAAAAAAATGAAAAAATTATTTACAACTTTATCGTTAGTTTTAATGTTTGCTTTATTAGCAATTAATGTTTCATTTGCAGAAGAAAATAACTGTACAAAATGTGATTGTGCTAAAAAATGCAATTGTGAATGCCACAAAGTCATTAAAAAATGTGATTGCAAATGTGATGATGATTGTAATTGTAATTGTTGTAAAGAAGGTAATTGCAAATGTGAAGATAAAAACTGCGAATGTGTAAAAAATAATAATTGCCAACATAAACAAAGTTGTGATTGTAAAAAAATGAATAAAAATAAAAAATCTAAATAGTTTTTATTTTCTATAACTAAGCTTTAACCACAGAAAAAGCACTCTTTCTTTTAAGAGTGCTTTTGTGCTATTATTTATTTTATTATATAGGAATTTTTTATTAATGCATGATGATAAACAAATTAAAATATTGTTAAAAACAGCTCGTGGGCAGATTGATGGAATGCTAAAAATGATAGACGAAAATCGTGATTGTATCGATATTTCAACTCAACTTATGGCAACTCAGTCAATACTTAAGAAAATTAATTTATTAATTTTGTCAAATCATTTAAATCATTGTGTTCGTGAGACTTTTGAAAATAATGATGAAGCTCAAAAACAGAATAAAATCGATGAAATTATATTAATATTAAATAAACTTTTAAAATAGAATTTAAAATGAGAATATAAAAAAGTCCTCTTTATTAATAAAGAGGACTTTTTAGTTTGTATTAAAATAAACTAATTTTCTTGATGTTCTTTAATTCTCATACCGTAGAAGGATCTCCATACAAAGAATAATGCAACTATAAAGAAGAATATAGCTACATAAGGAGCTATGTTTTGAAATTTTGCTGAAATGGCAATTTCCATAGCAAGTAAACCAAATAGAGTTGTAAATTTAATTATAGGATTCATGGCAACAGATGATGTATCTTTAAACGGGTCACCAACTGTATCACCAACAACTGTTGCATCATGAAGCGGTGTACCTTTTACTTTTAAGTCTACTTCAACTATTTTTTTTGCATTATCCCAACAACCGCCTGCATTCGCCATAAATACAGCTTGGAATAATCCGAATACGGCAATTGCTATTAAATAACTTATAAATAAAGAAATAGCATCCGCTGATTTTATTGGTGATGAGAAAAATGCAAAAGCTAAAGCAAATGAAAATAATGCTATAAAAATATTAAACATACCACTTTGAGCATATTGTGTACATATTTTAACGACTTCTTTTGAGTTTTCAATATTTGCTTTGCCGCCTTCTTTGTTTAAATCTATATGTTCTTTTATATACTTAACAGCACGGTGAGCTCCTGTTGTAACAGCCTGCATTGAGCTTCCAGTGAACCAATAAATTACAGCACCGCCTAAAATAAAACCAATAAGTGTATAAGGATTTAACAAGTTCAAAATAGATTCAGGTTTCAACGATAACGTATTTTGAATTAACAAAATAAGTGAGAAAATCATTGTAGTAGCACCAACAACAGCTGTAGCTATAAGAACAGGTTTTGAAGTTGCTTTAAAGGTGTTTCCTGCTCCATCATTTTCTTCAAGTATTGTTTTTGCACTTTCAAAATCAGGTTTAAAACCATATTCTTCTTCGATTTTTGAAGCAATATTTTCTTCTTCCTCAATCAATGAAAGCTCATAAACGCTTTGAGCGTTGTCTGTAACTGGACCATAGCTATCAACTGCAATTGTAATTGGTCCCATACCAAGAAAACCGAATGCAACTAAACCAAAAGCAAAGATTGAAGCATATATCATCATTTCATTTGGTATTGCAAGGCTGGCAAAATAAGATATAACCATTAGTACAACAATAATAAGTCCAATCCAAAATGAACTAAAGTTCCCTGAAACAAGACCTGAAAGAATTGTTAATGATGAACCGCCTTCTCGTGATGCATTTACCACTTCAACTGTATGACAAGCTTTTGTTGAGGTAAACATTTTTGTAAATTCAGGGATTAATGAAGCTCCTAATGTTCCACAACTAATAATTGTTGATAACACCCACCATAAATTTGGTCCTAAATTTTTAAGTAAAGCATAGCTTACACCAAAAGTCATAATAATAGATAATATTGAAGTTAACCAGATTAAAGAAGTTAAAGGTTTTTCAAAATCCATTGTTTTAGCTTCTTTATACTTAATATTTGTAAAAAATTCATTAATCTTATAAGCAACAACTGAAGTTATAATCATAAGAAATCTCATTGTAAATATCCAGGTTAATAATGGAATTTGATACTTAGGTTGAACAGCAAGAAGTATAAAGCTTACAAGAGCAACACCAGTTACCCCATAAGTTTCAAATCCGTCAGCTGTCGGACCAATGCTGTCTCCAGCATTATCACCTGTACAATCAGCAATAACTCCAGGGTTTCTTGGATCATCCTCTTTGATATTAAATTCAATTTTCATTAAATCGGACCCAATATCTGCAATTTTGGTAAAAATACCGCCAGCCACACGGAGAGCACTAGCACCAAGAGATTCACCTATCGCAAAACCTATAAAACAAGCACCGGCAAGGTTCCCTGGAACAAAAAGCAAAATTGTAAGCATTAAAATAAGCTCAACACTTACAAGCAAGACACCAATGCTCATACCTACATTTAACGGTATATTCATAACTTCAAGTGGCTTGCCTTTTAATGAAGCAAAAGCAGTTCTTGCATTTGCAAGCGTGTTCATACGTATGCCATACCAAGCGACACCATATGAGCCCAAAATACCAATAACAGACCACAACAAAATTGTTGCAACACCCATTATTCCCATACCTTGAAGAATGCCGAAGTAAAACGCTATACAGATTGCAATAAAAAATTCAAGCAAAAATAAAAATTTACCTTGTTGAATAAGGTAGGTTTTACAAGTTTCAAAAATCAAATTGCCAACGTTTAACATTAAAGGGTGAGCTTTAATATTTTTAACTTTCACAAATTCAATTAAACCATAAATAAGTCCTAAAAAGCTAATTCCAATGCCCAGCAAAAGTAAATTAAAACTTTGCGGATGGTTTGAAAAGTTAGGTACAACCAAATCCGCTTCACCTGCAAATGTGCAACAACCTGATAGAAACATTGTTACAAAAGCAGATAAAACAAAATGGTTAAATTTCTTTTTTAAATCCATTTTTTTCCTCTATCTTCCTATTTTCAATAATACATTCAAATTATAATGGTTTTTTATAAAACAATCAATACATATTGTGTACTGATTGTTTTATAGTTATTTATTATTTTAATTTAAAAGGAAATGGAATCTTAGATAGTTGGGATTTCATTGTTGATTCGGACTGAGTTAAGTTTTGAACTAAACGTTCAAGCATTGGTATACTTTTACCTTCAATCTTTGACATAAAATTGGGATGGTTTTGTAAAATTTGCGGATTGCCATTTAAATCAGCTTTACCTAAAATTTTAAGCATTGTTAAAAATTTATTTGGATCTTTTTCTTTAGCACATAATTTTGCTATTTCATTTGCACTTGCACTGTAGTCTATATATTGATTAAAATGGTGGTTATATATTAAATTTGATATTGTAGTACGATCATCTTCAGTATATTCAGGAAGATTTTTTAATGCTTGATAAGCAAATGCTGCACCTTTTTGGGGATGAAAAAAATCACGTCCCCCTGCCTTTTTTTGAATGTCATGCATTAATGCTGCAGTAAGTAATAATTTTTTATCGTGATTATCTAGTGTTTTAAAATCGGGATCATTATATACACTTTTTGTAACAGCAAGGATGTGCTTATCAACAGTATAAGAATGACCCAATTGTTGTCTTCCTATTGTGTTTATCAAGCCTGGGATTTTTTTGAATATTTTTTTTAATGCTTGTGTTTGTTTTTCATTAGCACCTGTTATTTTTAAATTTTCATTTGTCGTACCTGATATTTCAAGTGTGTCAAAATCAAGATCTTTTATATCGCTAACAGTGTTTAGCAATTCATTATGGTCAATAAAATTTACCGGAAGATTAGAAGGACTTCCAACATTATCTGTGTGGTGGCTTTTTGGTCTACTAGGTCTAGCAAGAATTGTTGTATTCTTTACCGCAGGACGCATTGTATTTGATGAATTATCAGCTTGCGTAGTTTGTGAGGTATTATTCGTACTAGAATTAGAAGGACTTCCAACATTATCTGTGTGGTGGCTTTTTTGTATTCTAGAATTAGCTGAAATTGGGTTATAAAAATTTATACTCATTTTTATATTTCTCCTATATTCTACAATTATAATAAAGTGTAAATAAAATTATTGATATTTTTTTTATTAAAAATTTACAAAATGTAACATAAAACGAAAATTAATTTATTTTTGATAAAATATAAATTATGATAAAAAACTTAATTGAAGTAAAAAAAAGCTTGAAAGAAATAAAAGAGGGTTTGCGTGGTTTTACGGAGCGTGTTGTGTTGCTTTTAATTATTTTTGGTGTGTGGCTTTTTTTGGATATATTCCAAAATAGACTTTCAAGTTTTTATGCAGTATTAAGCCTTTTATTGATTATGACTTTATATGCAATTTATATGCAAATTGCTTATAAATATAAAAAGCGTAAAGCAAGAAAAAATCCTATATCAATAAATGAAGAGTATAAACCATTTGTTTCAATAATGATACCATGTCATAATGAGGAAAATGTAATTAAAACTACAGTAGAAAATGTTTTAAAACTTCAATATCCTAATTATGAAGTAATAGTTATTGATGACAGAAGCGAGGATAATACAGCTTCAATTTTAATTGAGTTAGAAAAAAAATATGATAATGTAAAAGTATTAATACGTGAAAAAGATGCATTTCCAGGCAAATCTATTGTTTTAAACGAAGCAATGAAATGGGCAAAAGGTGATGCAATTCTTGTTTTTGATGCTGATGCATATGTCGAGAGTGATTTTCTTTGTAAACTTGTACCATTTTTAGAACCTCACGATATAGGAGCAGTTCAAGCAAGAAAGGTCATAATGAATCGTGAAGAAAACTTTTTAACAAGATGTCAGGATAATGAGTATGCTCTTGACACTCATTTTCAAGTAGGGCGTGATGCTGTTAAAGGTGCTGTTGAACTTCGTGGTAATGGTGAATTAATAAAAAGAGAAGCTTTAAACGATATTCAAGGTTGGAATAATTATACAATTACAGATGATTTAGATATGTCTACAAGACTTCAAATAAAAGGTTGGGATATTCGTTTTTGTCCTAATATTTGTGTTTATGAAGAAGGTATTACATCAATTAAAGCCTTATATAGGCAACGCAGACGTTGGGTTGAAGGTTCTATTAGAAGATATTTAGAAAATATAAGACCAATTTTATTTTCAAAAGATATGTCTATTAGAACAGGTGTTGATTTAATTGCATATCTAACTGAAGTAATTTTGCCATTTATGGCTGTTTCAGAATTTTTACTTCAGATGGGTAGAAGTTTGTTTCATTATTCAAATACGTTTCCTGCTTCAATTATATTAGGAGGAGTTATTTGTGTATTTTATATGATAGGAATAGCATATAGCATTCGACGTTATAATAATCTAAGTCGCATTCAAACATTAAAACAAGGTCTTCAAACAAGTATTTATTTTATTGCTGTTTGGTTTCCTTTGGTGTTATTTATTGTTTTTAAAATTATATTTGGTAAAAAAACTATGGAATGGGGAAAAACTTCTCATGGTATAAACAAAATAATTTTAGAGGATAAAAAATATATTATAAATAGTGAAGAAGGTATAAGTTTAAGAGAGGAATAAAAATATATGGATTTTGTAGCATTAACAATATCTTTTTTAAAAATGTTAAGTAGTTTTGTAGGGAGTTATGGTTTTGGCATAATACTTTTGACAATAATTATACGGTTGGCATTGTGGCCATTAGGTGTATCACAACAACGTTCAATGAGAATGATGCAAACACTTCAACCTAAATTAAAAGCACTTCAGGATAGATACAAATCAGATCCACAAATGCTTCAAAAAAAGATGATGGAATTTTATAAAGATCATAAATTTAATCCAATGGCAGGTTGTTTACCAATGTTAATTCAATTACCTGTTTTTATATTATTGTATTCGGCATTAATGAGTCCGCAGTTTATACAAATGGCAGGAGATTCGAAGTTTTTGTTTATAAATAGGCTTGATGCAACTCTTCGAGGAAATGCAGGAGTTCCTTATGATGGTAGTTTTGCTTCGTCCAAAAATGCTTATTTTAATACATCTAAAACAGCAATTGTTTATTTTGATGGCGGTAATAAATTAGATGATGTTAAGTTTAATTCAAAAAAAGCCTTAAAAGTTCAAGGTGATATAATACCAGGAGAAACAATAGATTTTAAAATAAGTTTGGATGAATTGGATTTAAAATATTCTCAACTTGAAAAAGTTCAAAAAATTGAAACCACAATAACAGATTCAACAACACGTGAAGTTGAAAAAGTTATATTTACACGTGATGGAGATATATTAAAAGCTCAAGTTCCAACTATTATATCAAAAACTAATTTTCACATGGATGTATTAATTTTAATTGTTATATTTGGTTTAACTATGTATATTTCTCAAAAAATAATGATGGCTTCAAATAAAAATCAAAAGCTTGATCCACAGCAGGAAGCTATTCAAAAATCAATGGGAACAATGATGCCTATTATGTTAACAGCAACTTTTGTATTTATCCCAATTCCAGCTGGGGTTTTACTTTATTTAATTTCAAGTAATATAATTCAAGTTATTCAAACAATTATGATTAATAAACAGATAGATTGTGAAGAAGCTTCAAAAAAAACATCAAAAATAAATGGCAATGCAACCAATGTTATTGATGCTGAATTTAGAGAATAAATATTTTTAACTTAAAAAATGAAGGTTTTTATAATAAAAGACCTTCTTTTTTTTAGGTTATTTTTGTTGTTCGACCGTTGATTTAAGTGCTAATGCATTTTTTGCTAGTACTTGTGTTTTTTGTGATTCATTTTTAGTAATGTTATCTTGTGAAGCTTTGTTTTTTTCTATCTCAAGTTTTGTATTTAATATTTCAATTTCTTTTTTTGTATTTTGTATTTGTATTTCTAAATCATTAACCATATGTTTTGATGAACGTATATCACTTTCGGATAATTTTCCTGATAATATTTTATTAGTTATAATATTTGCAAGATTTTGCCAAGAAAAAATAAGAGTTGATTTTGCATTAATTTTTTCTTGCAAATCTTGTATAATTTTTGTTGAATTTTGTGTAATTTCAAAATTGTTTGAAATATTGGGTTCTATTTTTTTAGCATTAACCTTTGTAATTGTCTTTTGCGTTGGAACAGAAATTGTTTGTAAACTTTCTACCATAAGTATTTATCCTTTATTAGATTTTTTACTTATTAATAAAAACGATTTTGTTAATAGAAATTGCTTAATTTACAAAAAACTTTACAAATGTTAATATAAAAATACTTATATAAAAAAGAGGAATTGTTTGTGGAATGTGTTTATTTTATTTCGGGGTTTATTTTGGGTAATTTAATTGTTTTAATTTTATTTAAATTTTTAAAAAATGATAGTAATAAGCTTGAAAATATTTTTAAAAATGTCTTAGATAATTATAATAAACATTTTTTGTTTTTAAATAATCAAAATACAGGTATTTTTGGTGAATATATTCTTGAAAATATTCTTAAATCTGTAGGGCTAAAAAAAGATAGAGAATATTTTATTCAAAAACAGTTTGGTGATAAAAAGCCTGATGTCGTTATTAAATTATCTGACGAAAGATTTGTATGTATTGATTCAAAAGCTAATCTTAAAGATTATTATGAATATGTAAATGCAGTTAATGAAAAAGATAAAAATAAAAAATTAAAACAATTAAAGCAAGCTATAAAATCACAAATTAAAAATTTAAGTGGTAAAAAATATCATAATATTCAAAATTTAAATAGTTCAATTGAATTTACATTAATGTTTATCCCAATAGAAAGTGTCTATATGTTTTTATTTGATGATGACAATAATTTGTTTAATTACGCTTTACAAAAAGAGATAATAATAGTTTCTCCCAGTTCTTTAAGTTGTATTTTAAAAATAATAAATAGCTTTAATTTAAAATTTAAACAAAAAGAAAATATCAATAAAATTGTTGAGATAGCTATAAATTTAGGTAATAGATATTTCCAATTGTATAATGAGTTTAAAAAGGTTCAAAGTATTTTTTCTGAAATAAGTAATGATTTTTACGGAAATGAAAGTATACAATCACAAATTGAACAATTGAAAGAATATGGGATTGACTTAAAAAGTAATCATAATATTTTGTTATAAAATATAGACTGATGTTTTTGTGTGACGTATAATAAAATAAAGTAGAGTTAGTATTTGGGAAAGTGAAATTGGAAGAAGTAAAAAATAATCAACAATATAAAATAAAAGCAGTAGATTATAATTGTGATGCAGCACAAAGCTATGGCTTTTATCAAAATGAAGATGAGTATAAATTATACGATTATGTAAGTTCGCTTAGCATTTCATGTGGTTTTCACAGCGGCGATCCGATGAAAATTCAAAAAGCATTAACCTTAGCAAAAGAAAAAAATCTTTGTATTGGAGCACATATAGGATTTCCCGATATACAAGGTTTTGGTTATCGTGATATGGAATTAAACAAAGATGAGCTTGAAGCTTGTGTTGTTTATCAAATAGGGGCATTAAAAAGTTTTGCAAGATTATATAATAAAGAAGTTGAATTTGTACGTTTTCATGGTGCAATGTATGATAAATTTAATCGTAATTCAAATTTTGCTTTAAATTTAGCTAGAGCTTGCAAAAAAGCAGATCCGTGGTTAATTATCTATGGTGGGGATTATGAGCATTTAACTTTAATTTCAAATGAACTTAATGTTCGTACAGCTTTTGAGTTAAATATTGAAAAAGTTTATGATGAAAATTTAAAGCATCTTAATCAAAATATCGATGTTGAAAAATTGGAACATCGTGTTAAAGCTTATTTGCAATACGAAAAAATACACAAAATAAATGGTGAATTTGTATCATTAAAATGTGATACAATACATTTCAAAAATTTAAATATACTAAAAATTGCAAATAGCTTAGTTAAACCAAGCCCAGTTAATTACAATAAAGTTCAGGCTTCAGGTTGGGTATAAGATTATCATGAAAAAAAATGTTGAAAAGTTTATAAAAAATCATATAAAAACTCCAAAAGACATGTTGTGGTTGCTTCCTGGACTTCAGGTTAAAAGGTGGTTTGCTTTAATATTTTTTGGAACAAGTGCAATAATAATAGGTGTTTTAATATTAATGAATTTACGACCTGTCTATTTTTTAATGACACTTATGATAAAACTATTTCAAAATTTTTCAAGTGAAATAATAGGTATTGTATGTATACTATTTGGAGTTTTTTTATTTATCAAAGGTTGGATCTATGCGAACTATTCTTTGCTTGGAGCATCAGATAGTCGTAAACGGCATGAATTATTAGAATCTGTTTATCGTCGCAGAATGCTTAATCGTGGACCAAAGATTGTTGCAATTGGTGGAGGCACAGGTTTATCAACATTATTAAAAGGATTAAAAAATTTAACAAATAATATAACAGCAGTGGTAACAGTTGGAGATGATGGCGGTTCAAGCGGTCGCTTGCGTCATGAATTGGGCGTTTTGCCACCTGGTGATATTCGCAATTGTATTGCTGCATTAGCTGATGATGAGGATTTGGTAACAAAATTATTCCAATATCGTTTTAAAACTGGTGAAGGTTTGGAAGGTCATAGCTTTGGGAATTTATTTTTGTCAGCTTTATGTTCAATAACAGGTGATATGGTTAATGCAGTTATGGAATCTTCAAAAGTTTTGTCTATTCGTGGAAGAGTTTTGCCATCAACGTTGGATGATATGAAACTTGTAGCTAAAATGGATACAGGTGAAATTGTATGTGGTGAATCAAATATCCCTGAAGCAAAAGGAAAAATCGAAAAAATATATACTGATCCTATAAATTGTAGAGCTTTAAAGGATGTTATTCTCGCAATTGAAGAAGCAGAGTTAATAATTCTTGGTCCTGGCAGTTTGTATACAAGTGTTATTCCTAATCTGTTAATTAAGGATATTTCGTATGCTCTTGCAAAATCAAAAGCTAAAAAAATATATATATGTAATATTATGACTCAACCTGGTGAGACAGACGGATTTACTGTTTCTGACCATATAAAAACAATTAATGAACATGCAAATGTAAATAAAAATATTATTGATGCTGTTTTAGTAAATGATACTTTAAATGAAAGTTTAGTTGAGGATTATAAAAAAGTTAATGCATATCCAGTAAATCTTGATATTGAACTTGTTAAATCTATGGATATTGAAGTAGTTAAACGAAAATTGTTAGAAGATAATACAACATCACTTGTAAGACATTCTCCAAACCGTCTTGCCCGTGCTATTTATTATTGGTATAAAAAATCATTAAAATCTGATTAAATTAATAAATATAAACTGGAGTATAATATGAAAAAGACTATTTCTACAATATTAAAGCTTTATCAAGAAAATAAAAAAATAAGTATGGTAACTTCTTATGATTATTCAACTGCAAAAGCAGCTCAAGAAGCCAATATTGACATGATACTTGTTGGTGATTCATTGGGGATGGTTATGCTGGGGCATGAAAATACGATAAATGTTACTATTAATGAAATGGAATTATTTACAAAAGCTGTTTCAAAAGGAGCAAATGAAAGTTTTATTGTTTCTGATATGCCTTTTTTAAGCTGTGGTGTGAGTGTTTCTGAAACGGTTAAAAATGCTGGTATTTTGATTAAAGCAGGAGCTCAAGCTGTTAAAATTGAAGGAGCTAATAATGAAATATTAAAAGAAATAAAAGCTCTTACAGAAAATGGCATTGCAGTTATGGGACATTTAGGGTTTACTCCACAATATATAAATACATTTGGTGGTTTTAAAGTTCAAAGTAAAACTTATGATAAAACAATTAAAATGCTTGAAAATGCTAAAAAATTGCAAGAAGCGGGTGTTTTTGCAATAGTTTTGGAAATGGTGCCATGTCAAAGTGCAAAGTATGTGACTCAAAATATAAATATACCGACTATTGGCATTGGAGCTGGTGTTGATTGTTCAGGTCAAGTTTTGGTTATTGATGATATGCTTGGAAGGTATAGTAATTTTACACCAAAATTCGCGAAGAAATATGCAAATGTTTATGAAATAATGGTGCAAGCAATAAGTGGATATAAAAAGGATGTTCTAAATAAGCATTTTCCTAGTGAAAATCATTGTTTTTGTTTAAATGATGAAGAGTTAAATAAATTAAATAATAAAATGTAAAAGAGGCATAAAATGATAGTAATAAAAACAATATCTGAATTAAAAGAATATACAGCTAAAAATGATAATATATCACTTGTCCCAACAATGGGAGCTTTACATTTAGGTCACGGTGCTTTAATAAAAGAAGCAGTTAAACAAAAAAATCAAAATGGTAAAGTAATTGTATCAATTTTTGTAAATCCTATTCAATTTGGACCAAATGAAGACTATAATAAGTATCCAAGAACTTTAACTGAGGATGTGAATTTTTGTGAAAATCTCGGAGTTGATGTTGTTTTTGTGCCAAGTGCTTGTGAAATGTATGGGATAGAAGAAAATCAAAAAGATAATTTCAATTTTTCAAATAACTATTTAACGTATGTTTGCCCTCCTTATTTTTTAGTTAATAAATTATGTGGTAAATCAAGAGTCGGTCATTTTGATGGTGTAGCAACTGTGGTTTTAAAATTATTTAACCTAACAGGAGCAAAAAAAGCATATTTTGGACAAAAAGATGCTCAACAATTATTTCTAATAAAAAAAATGATTAAAGATTTAAATTTAAATGTCGATATAAAAAGTATTCCAATAGTTCGAGATAAAAATGGTCTTGCATTATCAAGTCGTAATAAATATTTAGATGATGACGGATATAATAAGGCTTTAATTATTAACAAAATGCTCACTAAAGTTAAAAATCTATATGAAAGAGGTATAACCAATGTAAAAATATTATTTGAAGAAGCTATAGGTTTAAATAATGATAATATGATTGATATTGAATATTTTGAATTTATAGATTTTAATAATTTAGAAAATACTTTTGAGGCTAAAGAAAATACATTAGTTGCTATTGCAGCAAAAGTTAATAATATTCGTTTAATTGACAATTTGTTATTATAAATAAGATGATAAAATAGTATAAAAAAGGACTTAAATTTATGTTAAAAAAAATAAAAACACTATTTAATACAATATCAGAAATAATACAGGTATTTTTGTATTTTTATGCGTTTTTTGCAATTATAGTTTGGTTTTTGTCATTAAGCCACTGTCCTTTATGTAAAGATTTAAATGATTATTTTGTAATTTTTGAAAATATTGTTAATAAATTTTATTCTCCAAAGGATGTTGACTGGACATTAATTATCATTTCTGTACTTTGTATGCTTGTATCAAATCTTTTATCTAAAATAACAGAAAATATAAATATGTTAATTGATAATATTAGCTCTTTAATTATTGATATTAAAGAGAAAAAAGATATAAATGAAGAAAATAAAGCTAGAAATGAATTAAGACAAGATTATTTACAATATAATCAACTTGTCATAGGAATAAAAATTAAAATTCAAGTTAATGAACATCAAATATATCAAAGCTTGTCTCAACTTGAAGTATCAAAGTTACATTCTGATATTGTTGCAGAAGTAAGAAAATATATTGATGCAACAACAGTAAAAAGCTTTTCAACAAATGAGGATTGTATAATTATACGCTCAAAATCTTTTAGTGATATTGAAGATTATATTGACTCAATAAATAATTTGTCACAAATTATTAAAACAAAATATTCAAATAATGAATATAGACCTTCTATTAAATGCTATATTGAACCATTGAAACCTGAAAATAAAGTAAATCAAAACTTTATAATTAAAATTTTGAATATGAACCTTACACCTAAGTTTATTACAAATGAAAAATTTTATAATATTTATAATGAGTTTGGTCTAAAAAAGTTTAAAATTTTAACTATAGGATTATATAATATTGAGGATGAAAATAATAAAACTTCTCAAAATATTGAACTTTATCAAATAAAATAAATTTAAATGTGTTTCTTAATAATAAAAAAAATAAATAACAAATTATTTGTTATTTATTTTTTTTAGGTTTTGTTTATTAATAAATTTAATATCATCATTATTAAAATCAATATTTTTTAATATGTTAGCACGTTTTTTACGGAACAGCATATCAACAAAAGCTTCAATTCTGGTGACAAATCCTGCTTCACCAGTTTGTTCATCAATTGTCAAATTTAGAATAGGTTTATTATAAATTTTAGAATTTTTATTTATTTTTTCAACCATTAAAGAATCAGGTCCACAACCAAAAGCAGTAATTGTAACTAAACCGTCAATTTTATTATTTTGAAGAAAATGTCCAGCGGCACCTGTCATTTCAAGTTCATTAGCCCAATATAGTTGAGTATCTAAAGCTTGAATACCTTCGGTCATTTGTTCGTTTGATAAATTTTCAGCTGTATAAACTTTAACGTCAAGTTTTTCCATTTTACTAAATATTTTCATGGATGTTAAATCATCATAAATATTGTATCCATGAGAAATTAATGCTATATTAATAGGATATTCTTTTTCAACATTTGGTATAATTACTCTATTCTGACTAGAATATTTTAGAGCTGTTTTATAATCAATTCCTGAACGACGCATAATATAGAAATTATTATACATTTGGAATCCTTGTTTTGAAGCTTGTTTAATTTTATTGGTGTCTTTAATATTAAAATATTGAGCAATTTCAAATAAAAAATCATAAAGTTTTTTATCTTCAGATAAATCCAAAGTTGCATCAATAATTGTAATATCCTGTTTTATAATATTTTTTATTAAATCAGGCAAGCCTCGAAGTTTTGAGCAATTGTATATTTTATTTTTCAATGATTGAATGGAAGGTACAAAAATTTTATCCACACCTTTATCTATCAAATTTAAAATATGTCCGACATAAACTTTAACTGGTAAGCAAGTTTCAGTAACGACTAAACTAGCACCTTTTGATAAAGTGTTCTTTGTAGTATAATCAGATAAGCAAATTTCTATGTCTAAAGCTGAAAAAAAACCAAGCCAAAATGGATAAAAATTATAATATGACAATGCACGTGGTATCCCTATTTTCATTAATTGAATAATCTCCTATAAAATATTAACTTTATTATATTATAAAAAATGTAAAAAATATTAATTATGAATAAATGTAAATAAAAAGGAAACAAATATTTGTTTCCTTTTTATCAATAAATTTGTTAAAGAGCTTCTTTTTTCTTTGATTTAGGTGCTCTTTGTACTCTTTGTTCCATTCTTTTATTTTTAAAGTCAATTAAGCGGTCAAAATCAGGACTAGCTGTAATTTCGAAATGGAAACGAGGCATATAAGTGTAAGCTAGATAATCGCTTTTTAAGAATGGAAAGCCCCAATAAAATTTACCAGTTAAATCAAATGGTAAATTAACACGAAGACCAAAACCTGCTGAAGCCATAAAATTATCAACGGTAGTATCTTCTCCCCCAGGGAATACAGCACCGTGATCAACAAAAACGGCACCTTTTATTAAGTTTCTTGGATATATAATACGTTCTTTCCCACGTAATTTAAATTTCCATTCTGTAGGAGTAATAGGGAAAATAACTTCAGCACTTGTTAAATAACCAGTACGTCCAATTAAGCCACCTTCGCTATAACCTCTTACTGTTGATACACCACCGATTTGGAATTGGTCAAGAGATGGGATATATTTTTCAGGAGAATATTGCCATAAAGCTCTAAATTGTCCAACAATACCTTTCCCAAAGTCGTGAACACGAATAATACCACCTTCATAACGAAAATATGGATCATAAAAGCTATGATCAAGCGGAAAAGAATACGATACATTGTGATTTGTATACCAAATACCTCTCCGGCTGTCCTTACGAGCCATTATACCAGTACCTAGTGTAATAACCTTATCTTTATATATTTGAAAATCTGCAATATCAGTACTTGCTGTTTTATATGAAACATTTGAAATGCTAGTTAAATTTAACCAAGGTTTGTCAATAATTGGTTGAGAATAATATAATTGTGCTAATTGTGATTTACCACTTATGTCAAACATAGCATAATCACCTTTTGTTACGTCCATATTACTTGCAGAATATGATACACCCAAGCGACCACCTGATTTATTTAATGGAATATTATAGTCAATAAATGGTGTCACAGAAGAGGATGATAAATACGTTCCACCAGTTAATTTATCTCTATGACCTGTAAGACTATCTATTTGCCCAATTACACCAAAACGATTTTGACCAATAGTTTCACGACCAGCATTATCTGTTGCTAAGGTAATGTGAAATGGGAAATTTTCACGAACGTTAATCTCTAAATCAGAAGTCCCAACAACTTCTCCAGGAACAAGATTGGCATTTATTACTATACCCTCATTAACATGGTTAAATTGAATTACATCTTGCTCAAGTTGCCTTAACTCAAGTAAATTACCCATATCCATGTCTTCAATCCGACGCATAATATAGCCTTTTGTCGTGCATTTATTACCACTTATTTTAACTTCACCTATACGACCTTCAAGCAAAGATATTCTAATTGTCCCATCTTCAATCACCTGATCTTCTAAGTATGCTCGAGCCGTAATATAATTTTTTTCTGCATATAACATATTAATTTTATCAATGGCATCTTTAATCTCTTGTAATTGGACAACACGACCTACAAGTGGTTCAATTACTGATTTAATTTCATCATTTGATAAAATATATGATTCATCAACTTCTATGTTTTTTATATAAAAGCCTTCTGTTTTATATTTTTCAATTGTCATTTGTAACTCAGAATCAACCTCATTTGCATTTGGCGTTGAATTTATAGGCAAAATATTTTTATTATTATTTTCCTCCATTTTATCATCTTGAATGTATTCTTGTTTATTTTTAAGATCTTTAATTTTTTGATCTGTCATTTCTTTGTTTTTTAAATAATCAATTTGATGTTTGTTTAAAGCTCCAGCGTCAAACATCCCACCAGCTTGAGGAAGTTGAGGCATATTCATATTTGGTGCGGCTTGTGCAACACTTAAAGGTATTAAACCTGATAAAATCCAACACAATAAAACTTTTTTACTTTTAAATTTCATATTCCCTTTACCTTTTGTTAAATTTAATTATATTAACTTTAAGTATTATAAAATCGTATATATAAATTAAGTTTATATAATTATTATAAATTTATAAATATTATTGTAATAAAAACATGCTATTGTGCAAATATATTTTAAATATTTATTGCATTTTGTAAATTTTCTTAATATTATATGTAGTATTTTAAATATTTTTTTATTATACTAATACGGTAGTTAGGAATAGACAGTAAAAAAAGGGAAAATAAATTTATGGGAAAGATGAAAAAGAATTTTGTAGTAAGTAAGTTCAGGATTTTATGTTTCACAAGTCTTGTTTTATCATTATCATTCAATTCAATTAGCTTAGCGACTAATATAACTGGAGTTTCAGGTTTTAATGGTGTATACTATATAAAGCCACAGAAAGTTAGTGGTAATACGGGTTTTAGACAGTATTCAAATTTTTCTCTTGATAAAGGTAACACTGCAAGTTTAATGTTTGTGAATGGAATTACTAGGTATATAAATGCAGTTGATAATCGAGTTACAATTAATGGTATATTAAATACAGTAGATGCAAATAAAAATTTTTATAATGGTAAAGCTATATTTGTATCGCCCAAAGGTTTTGTTGTTGGAGAATCTGGCATTGTAAATGTAGGAGCTTTAGAGGTTTATACTCCTTCAAGTTCAGTTTATAATGAATTTAAAAAAAAATCTGTTAATAGGATGTCTGATATAGAGTTATCAAATGATAAATATTTTGGTAATGGGAACATTAAAATTAACGGTATGGTTTTAGCTCGTGAAAATATTACATTAAAGGGTAATAATATATATATTAACGAAGGTGCAAAAATAGCTACGGGATTTAAAAATAAAGACGAGAATAATTTAGTTTCGCAAAAAGGAATAGCAAAATATTCTCAGCAAAAAACTAAAACGAATGCTCCAATAAAAGCTGAAGAATTATTTAATATTCTTGTTAATACAGGGAAATATGGTTTTAACGTAAGTAATAATGATATTGATATAAGTTCTTCAAATGGCGATTTGATTTTAACGACAAATAGGGGAACTATTATTGAAAATTCCACTATAGTTGCGAATGGTGATATTTCTGTTTTGAATAAAGATAGGTATAATGTAAAAATAGCTGGCGAACAATATGTTAATGGTGATTATTTCGTAAGTCAAAGTGCTCGATCGTTGGCTGGGAATTTATATATTGATGGAGATGTTAATACAAATGGTAAGATTGAATTTGAACAAAATTCTAATGGAAATACTTATATTTCAGGCAAAGTAAAATCAAAAAACGATATGTTAATTAATCAAAATCCTTATGGTAAATATACAGAAAGTGCGAATAAGGGCAATATTTATGTAGGCGGTGATTTAAAAAGTACAGAAGGGGACATAAAAATCACTAATAATGGCATTGAAAATATTATTGTTGAAAATAATGTAGCGGTAGAAACTAGTGGCGATAAAAGTTTTATTATTGAGCATGGAAATAAAGGGGATATATTAATAAAAGAAAATGGAAATGTTGATGTTTCTAATAACGTAAAGATAATCCATAATGGAGAAGGAAATATAAATATTGATGGTAAAATAAAAGCTACAGAGCTTATAGGTGTTGAACATAATTATTCAGGGAGTACTATAAGTAATTCGCAAAATGGAAGTAACGGGGATATCAAATTAAGTGGTATATTTGAAAGCACAAACAGTATTCTGGATGTGGAGCATAATGGAATAGGTAATATTATCATTGATGATGAAATGAAAATTATAACTCGACCTCATATAAATTCTTTAATTCGGCATGAAAATAACGGGAATATCATAGTTCAAGAAGATGGGGTTATTAATTCTAATTATAATATTCAACTTGTGAACGATGGGTATGGTGATATAGATATCCAAGGAACTATTATAAGTGATAATGGTAATATATATTTAACAAAAAATGAAAATTCAGTCGGCAAAATTGATATCAGTGGTAACATAAAGAATAATGGAACTTGGGTTGTAAGTGATGATGGATATTTGCGAGTGATTACTGGTGTAATCAATATTCATCATGATGGAATTGCTGACAGTAATGGAGACTTGATCAATGTAAAAGATACAGGTGTATTAGAAACACAAAATTTAATAGTTATTAAAAGAGCAAATAAGGAACATGGCGATATAAATTTAGATGGTACATTATCTAGTGATTGTGAGATGAATATATATACACCAAGTGATTTAAATATAGAAGGTGATCTTGAATCGAGAAGGATATATTTTACAATTAGTGATTCAGGTAATATAAATTTAGATAGAGGAAGTATATCTTTGAAAGATGACAGTGACTTATGGGGTGGTCCTTCAACGATTAGTTTAAATAGTGATGCCGGCGATATAGTAATAGACGGTTTAGTTTATGGGAATTCGGGTGGTAATATAAGTATTATGTCTGAAACAGGTGCTATAACAATTAAGGAACATGGATATGTTAATAATATAAATTCAAAGATTGAGCTTATAAGTTATGGAGACAAGGATATAAAAGTTCTTGGGATTCCTTCTCAGAATTTATATGGTCAAGTGGCAGCAGATAACGGTTATTTATATATAAAGCCATTAGGAGAAGGTCAATTTAAATTAGAAGGAGGAGTGGCAGGAGCATCAAATGTTGCACATACTGAAGAATCGCGTGTAATAATTCAGGAGAATTAATATGTAAACATTTGTAAAAATTTCAAAAAAATATCGCAAATTTTTATATAAATAAGACTTTTTTATTATTATAATAAAAAAAGGTATTGATTATATATTTTTATGTTATATTTTTAATAATATGTGGAAATAATATAATGTGAGTGAAAAATTAGAAAAATCAGGAGATAAAATTATTATGAGACTTAACAAATTGAAAAAGAAGAAAGGAAATTTGAAAAGGGTTGTTGCTTCATTTTTAGCGATTGCCACGATAGGTTTTCAAGCTAATTTAGTTGGTTTTGCTTCAAATATAACAGGAATAACTGGAAATAATGGTGTATATAATATAAACCCTTCACAAACAAGTGGAACAACGGGGTATCGTCAATATACAAATTTTACGCTAGATAATGGTCATACTGCTAATTTAATATTTAACGGGATAAATAGATTTATAAATGCGGTTGATAATAAAGTAACCATTAATGGTATATTAAATAGTGTTAATGGAAGCGGTGCTTTTGCGAATGGTAGAGCTATATTTGTTTCGCCCCGAGGTTTTGTTGTTGGGTCAAGTGGTGTTGTTAACGTTGGATCATTAGGTGTTTATACGCCAACACTTGCTGCTTATAATTCTTTTAAAAATTTATCCTTAGATCAAATGTCTGATGCGTTGTTGAACGGATATGGATTAGTTGGTGACGGTCATATAACCATTGATGGAATGATATTAACTCGTGAGGGAATAACATTAAATTCTCCTAGTGTTTATATTGGGGATAATGCAAAAATGGCTCATGGTTTTAAGTCTAATAATAGTCAGTACTCACAAGATACTATAGCACAATATTCACAATTAGATGTTCAAAATGCAAGAAATAATGCTGGCAAATTGTTTGAGCTTATAGTAAATGGTGGTAAGAATAATTTTAATTCTAGTGATATTGATTTTTCGGCACAAAATGGTAATGTAGCCATAAATACAGGTTCAAACTATAATTTTAAGAATGCAACAATGGTTGCTAATGGCAATGTTGATATAAAAACAAATAATATGGTTACACAAGACACAAGCAATATATTAGATGACAATCGTATACATGAGTTAGGTGGCAAGACTTATGTTGCAAATGATTATAATTTCGAATCAATTGTAAAAGATACTTTTGTTAATAGAAAAGGAGAAACCGCAAGTGGTCGTGCAACAATTAAGGTGACAGGGGAAATTAACGCTAAAAATATATCAATAAAAAATAAGATATCTGATGATGTAATAGCTAAACTTAATGATTGGGAACATAATAGTTCTTCTAATATGCATGTTCTTGAAAATAGTAAATTAAATGCAACAAATAGTATAAATTTAGAAAATGATGGTCTGCAAATGATTGTAGCAGGTGATTTGAATTTAGATAATTATAATAATGTTGCTGGTGCTGGAATAAATATAATAAATAATTCTGCTTATGTAGGACCTGGTAATACATTTGGGACTTATATCGATGGAAATATAACTGTTAATAATGGCGATTTAAATGTGATTACTAATTTTAAAGGTCCAAATACTTCAGCTTCATCTATTGGTTTTGATAAAAATTCTAATATTAATGTGACAAATGGTAATGTTTATATTAGTATGGCTGATAACTTGATGAACGATGCTAAAGGTGGCTATGGTGGAATATATTTACTTGGAAATACGATAAATATAAAAGAGCAGGGTAATCTTACAATAAGTGATTATTCTAAAATTATTGGTGATAACAGTGTTGTAGGTGGTCGAGTAATGTTAAATGGTAATATTGATCTTGAAAATGGAGATGTTAATATTACTAAATTTAGACCTTATGGTAATACTATAGATGGTAATGATAACTTGGCTCTAATTCCAGATACAAATATTTATAATTTAGGGACTATTATAGCAAATGGTAATATTGATATTAAAAATGAAGTAGGGGGTATTGTAGCTAATGGTACAATAGCTAGTACGGATAATGGGAATTCTAATTATAATGGTATCAATATTGTAACAACTGAAAATTCTAGAGGTCAATTGACTGTTGGCGGTAAATTAACTTCTGACAAAAATATTAATATAGAACATAGTGGAACTGGTGAGCTAAAGGTTTCTTCGCAACCTGAATATTTTTATTTTAAGACACAATTTATTGACAATGTTTCTATGGTAAGCTCAGTTGCACTTTCTGATACTCCAAACGAGATTGAATATGAAGAATCGACTCTTGTTTATTTTGATGGAGATGTTATAAATACTAAAGATTTATATATATCGAATAAAGCTCTTATAGAAAGTAAAGGGTCAGATGGAAAAATATCATTAGTATATAAAGGTATAGACGGTGGTGTTAATATAAATAGTGATCTAAATAGTGCAGGTGGGTTAGATATTATTAATTCAGGTAATCGAGGAATAATGTTTAATAATGATATAATCACTGCACAAGGGAATACTTTTATTAATGACACTGGTATTGCTAGTATAAATATAAATAAAACTCTAAATACAGGTGGTTTAGAAATACAAAATGAAAACGAAGGAGACATAAATGTTTCGGGAACAATAAATAGTTCAGGTACTGTTCTTGTTCGTAACAATACAAGTGGCAAAATAGATATATCAGGAGCATTAAATAATTCATCAACAAATGGAACAACTAAAATTGTTAATGAAACATCAAATGTGGGTGGTATAAATGTTTCTGGAGCTATTGGTGCAAGGAATGAAACAACAATAACAAACAAAGGGGATAGTTTAATAAATATATCAGGTGATGTTGTTGATAATATTGTAGGTATAGCAGTAGAGCAAGCAAATGCTGGAGTAAATGGTGGGGTATCAATTTCAAAAGATATAACAACTTCTGGTTATTTAACAATAAGCAATAAAGGTCAACAAGGAATAACATTAACTAATGGAACAAATACTACAAGTACTGGTAAAACAACAATAAAAGATACAAGTAATGTAGGTATAAATATTGGTAATAATACAAATATAAATGCTGGTTCTCTTGCGGTTATTAAAGAGGGACAAGGCGGAATAAATATGCAAGGGGTTGTTTCTTCAACTGGAGATACTCTTGTGGCAAATTATGGGACAGATGATATCAATATTTCTAATACATTTGCAGGCGGTAAAACAACAATATATAATGATGTAAATGGTAGTGATATCAATATATCTGGTTCAGTTACAACAAATGGTGACACATTAATAGTTCAAGGTGCAGAAGGTGCATTGAATATAACAGGAGCTATTAATAATAATTCACAAGGTAAAACAGTAATAAGCAATGTAAATGGTTCTTCATTTAATGTTGGCAATATGAATACAAATGGTTTTACATTGATAGAGAATTCTTCAGATACAGATATAGCTTTAAATGGAAATATAAATACGAATAATGGAGATTTATCAATACAAAATCAAAATTATGAAATAGCAATAAATAAAACTGATGTAGAAAATTCTGATGCAGTTTCATTAACACGTAATAGTGTCGATTCGCCTAATAAGAATGGCGGAATTGTAGCAAATGGAACGCTTGCAGGTAATGATATATATATTCAAAATTCAGGTGATAATGGTATATTAACAAACAATAATATAACAGCATCTGGTAATTTAATGATAACAAGTGATAATGCGAATATTAATTTGCAAAATGGTAACCTATCAGGTAATAGTGTTATAGTATCAGCATCAAATAACACAACAGGTGGTATAAATATTGATTCCAATATAATATCCCAAGAAATGTTATTACTTGAAAACGCAGGTAGTGGTAATATTATCGTTAATGGAAATCTTACAGGTAATAATGGAAATGTATTGATTGAAAATCAAACATATGATATAGAAACACCACGTGCTTCATTTAATAATGATTATATAGTTCTTGATGTAAACCGAATAAATCAAGCATCAAAAAATACAAATAGCGGGATATATACAACAGGTGCAATAAGTGGTGCTAATATTTACATTCAAAACTCTGGTAATCAAGGTATTGAAGCTAATTCAAATATTACATCTCAAGGTGATGTGTTGATTACAAATAATGCTGGAAGTATTAATTTGGTGGGTAAGAATATAATTGGTAATAATATTACTGTTTCAAATTCAAATAATGCAAATAGTGGTATAACTGTAGGTTCGAATATTACAGCTCAAAATGCTGGTATGTTGACAATAGAAAATGCAGCACCTGGTTCAATATTATTAAATGGTAATTTAAATGCAAATGGCGGTTATATTATAGTAGAAAATCAAACATACGATATAGCAACACCACGTGTTTCATTTAATAATGATTATATAGTTCTTGATGTAAACCGAATAAATCAAGCATCACAATATGTTGATGGTGGTATAGTTGCAAATGGTACAATAAATGGAGGCGATATATTTATACAAAATGCAGGTAGTGAAGGTATTGCTGTAAATAATAACATAACATCCGATAATTTAATGATAACTAATGATAATGGTGGGATTAGTATCGGAAATGTTGATATTGTAGCTCAATATCGTGATGTAGTAATTTCAAATTCAAACAATGCTACAGGTGGTATAAATATAGCAGCTGACATACAAGCAAACAATGGAGATGTTGTTGTTGAAAATGCAGGAAATGGCAACATTGAATTAGGCATAACAAGTGCTTTATCAGGCGATCGTGTTCTTGTAGAAAATCAAACATACGATATAGCAACGCCACGTTTTCCTGAAGGAGATAATATATTGCTAGGTGTTGAACGTAGCGAAATACCATCTTCTAATCAAAATGGTGGTATAATCTCAAACGGTAATATAAGTGGTAATGAAGTTTATATCCAAAATTCAGGAGATAATGGTATAACTACAAATGGTGATATTCAAGGTAATGATGTAGTTGCAATAACTAATAATAGTGGTGCAATAAGTTTGAATAATGGTGGCACTGTGAGTGGAAATGAAGTTATTATCTCGCAATCAAATCAAGGAACAGGCGGTGTTACAATTGATTCAAATGTAACAGGAACAAATTTAGTTCTGATAGAAAATGCAGGTTCAGGGGATCTTTCAATAGGTGGTGATGTGAATGGCGGAAACATATCTGTTCAAAATCAAACATATGACATAGAAACCCCACAATTTAAACATAATGATGGTTTAATTACACTTGATGTAAATCGAATAGATCAAGATACACCAAATAAAGATGGCGGAATTATAATTGATGGTGATATAACAGGCAATGAAGATACAAAAATACAAAATTCAGGTGATGATGGCATAATAGCAAATGGTGATGTTACAGGCGGTGATGTTGCTATCACTAATAATGGAGGTGATGTTAACATAAATGGTAATGTTGATGGTGATAATGTAACAATTTCAAATTCTGATAATGGCGGTGAAGTTAACATAAATGGTAATGTTGACGGAAATGATGTACTTGTTGAAAATAATGGTAGCGGAGATATCAATAATCCTAATAATGTAAACGGAGATATAAAAGATCATGAATATGGTATAGAAACACCACGTAATCCATCAAATGACCCATATATAACACTTGATGTGACACGTAATCCATTCCCTTCTCCTATAATCCCAACACCAACACCAACACCAACACCAACGCCTGTTCCAACTCCAAATAGTACTCCAGAATTAAAAGATAATGATCCAACAAGGCTTATATATGATCGTGAACAAGATAATAATTTCTTAGAGTTAAAACGTGAATCAATAAGATATGGAGTTAATGGAGATTCATTATCGTTAAACGAAGGAAGCGAGCACATTGAAAGTATAGTTGATATATCTAAAACAGGTTTAGCTGTAAAGACTGATGGTAATTTAAAACTTAACGATGAAGTAAAGGTTAGCTTTGCTTATAAAGGAATAGAGGTAGATGCAACAGCTAAAGTTATGCGAGTTAATCAATCTAATAACATTGCAGGGTTGAAATTTACAGATTTAGATACTTTAACAGCAAATAAAATATTATATCTAAGTATGTTAAATGAAGCTCAAAAAGAACAAACAGCTGCAAATGATCAAAATCAACAGCCTTCGTTTATGAATGTACTATCAAAGCTGTAGATATCGGGGATATGTTAAATGAAAAATGAGAGTATACAAAAACTCTCATTTTTTTTTATTTATTTTTATAATAAAATAAAATTAAGAAAGTTAAATAATAAGGTGATAATATGGAAAAATTAACCAGCGAACAAATACGTAGTATGTTTTTAAATTATTTTAAAGAAAAACATAATTGCACAATAGTTAAAAGTTCAAGTTTAGTTCCTGATAATCCAACTGTTTTGTTAACTACAGCAGGAATGTTGCAATTTGTACCAATATTTTTAGGGTTTGAAAAACCTCCATATAATCCGCCACGAGCAACAAGTTGTCAAAAATGTGCACGAGCTGGAGGAAAAGATTCTGATATAGAAAATGTTGGAAGAACTCCAAGACATCACACCTTTTTTGAAATGTTGGGGAATTTTAGTTTTGGTGACTATTTTAAAAAAGAAGTCATACCTTGGGCTTGGGAGTTTGTTACTAATTATTTAAAACTTGACAAAGATAGACTCTATATAACCATATATAATAAGGATGATGAAGCATATAAAATTTGGCATGAAGTTGTTGGGATTGAAGAAAGTCGTATAATTCGCAAAGGGAAAAAAGATAATTTTTGGGGTCCTCCTGGTCCAACAGGTCCTTGTGGTCCTTGTACTGAAATACATTATGATTTAGGTGAACAATATAAATGTTCAGAAAATTGTTCAGTTGCAACCTGTGAATGTGATAGATGGGTAGAAATTTGGAACCTTGTATTTATGGAATTATTTCAGGATGAAAATGGAAACTTATCACCTTTAAAGAAAAAAAATGTTGATACAGGTATGGGGTTAGAACGTATTGTTATGGTATGTCAAGGCAAATGTTCAACTTTTGAAACTGATTTATTGTTTCCTATTTTAAATGAAGTATCTAAATTAGCCAATGTTGAATATAATAAGAATGAAAAAATAGATATAAGCTTACGTATTATAGCTGACCATATTAGATGTTGTACATTTATGGTTGCTGATGGTTTAATACCAGGAAATGAAGGTCGCAACTATGTTTTAAGAATGATATTAAGACGAGCTTTAAGACATGCTATGATTCTTGATATAAAACTACCAAATTTGTATAATCTTGTTTATTTTGTTATTAATAAATATAAAACTGTATACCCTGAATTAGAAGAAAAGAAAGATAAAATTGTTAGTGTAATTAAAGAAGAAGAAGAAAAATTTCAAAAAACACTTCAACGTGGTGAAAAATTATTAAATGAACTTTTAAATCAAAATGATAAGGTTATAAGTGGCGAAAATGCTTTTAAGTTATATGATACATTTGGATTCCCACTTGAGTTAACAGTTGAAATAGCAAATGAAAATAATGTTAAAGTTGATACTGAAGGTTTTAAACGTTGTATGCAAGAACAAAAACAACGTGCAAAAGACTCTGCTCAAAAAATTATTTTAACAGACGATTTGATTTATGTTGAAATTGAAAATAAATATGGTTTTACAAATTTTGTTGGGTATGACAATATAAATAATGTTCAAGCGAAAGTTGTTGCTATCGTTGAAAATAAAAATGATAGCAATATCGTGGATATAATTTTGGATAATACTCCGTTTTATGCAACAAGTGGTGGACAAATTTGTGATAGTGGCAAAATATATAATGATAAATTTGAAGGTGATGTTCTTAACGTTTTTAAGGTTAATAAATTATTTGTTCATAGAGTTAAAATTTTAAGAGGTGAAATAAAGGTTAGTGATATTGTTTTATCTCAAATTGATAAAGAAAAAAGACAAAATATAGCTTGTCATCACACATTAGCACATTTACTTCAAGCAGCTTTGATAAAAGTTTTAGGAAATGAGGTTCATCAAATGGGCTCTCAAGTTGAAGAAGGAAAAACAAGATTTGATTTTTCCTATTCACATGCTTTGACAAAGGAACAGTTAACTAAGGTTGAGAATATTATAAATAATTGGGTAAATGAAAACTTAGTTCAAAACACTCAAATTATGGATATTGATGAAGCAAAAAAAATAGGTGCTATAGCATTATTTGATGAAAAATATGAAGAAAAAGTAAGAGTGGTTAGAATCGGTGATATATCTTGTGAACTTTGTGGCGGAACACATACAAGTAATACTGGTAATTTAAAATATGTAAAAATAATTCAGGAAAGTGCAATTTCAAGCGGTGTACGTCGTATCGAAGCTCTTTGTACAAACTATGCTATTAAATATATCAATGAAAAAGCTTATGAAATGGATAAATTAACTGAGTTATTTAAAGCAAAACATAGTGAAATTTTAAGTCGTGTTAATAAATTAATTATTGATAATAAAAATTTAGAAAAAGAAATAGCAAAACTTGAGTCGGAGATTATTAAATCTAAAATAAAAGAACTTTCTGATGAATTTTGTGATATTAATGATGGTATTGGTAAAATTCTTGTAACATGTTTAAATGATATTAATTCTAAATATCTGAAAAATTTAGTTGATATGTTAAGTGATAAATATAAAGAAAGTATCATTGTTCTATTATCTTGTGATGAAGTATGTAAAAAAGTTTCAATTGTTGTTAAAATACATGATAAATATGTATCAGAGGATATCAATGCAAAAGTTATTTTAAATCAAATACTTGAAAAACTAAATGGGAAAGGTGGCGGAAAATCCAATTATGCTCAAGGTTCAGGCAGTTGTTCAGATGGTATAAACATTGAAAGTATATTATTTACGGTAAAAGAAAATATTCTTACTCAAATATTTCATTAGAAAATACATCAGTTTAAGAAGCAATCCCAGTCTTATTACATAAGAACAAGCAGAATAGTAAGAAAAAGGTGCTAGTAAAGATGAAACAATTTATAGCATTTAAGTTCTAGCGAATAAGATAATATAACAATATTTTAAGACAAAGGATTGTTAATAAAAGAAATATCAAAACAGCTAAGAAGAAGACCAAGTAAAACATCAAGAGAATTAAATTGTTTAGAAGGTCTTTATTACAGAGGTAAATACATAGGCTCTTAAGCAGACATCAGAGTAAAAAATAAATGGAAAGAACCACATAAAATGATAAGAAGCCATAATCTATGATTATTTTGGGTATAAGATTCTATTAAAAATAACTTAAGAGATGAATATATTCTAGAAATAATATCTCATCTTCTGAAAAAAATATGGAATAACACTTTTTCACTAGATAATATAAACATACCTTATTCTCAAAAAGAAAATTGTGGTATCTATTACTAAGACGCCCAAATGGAAGACAAACAAGAAATGTAGGAAGATTTTCTTATCGTGGAACAGGTAAAAATATTCCCAATAGAGTAGACATCGATTTAAGAATTGAAAAAGCAAGTAAATAGAACTTAGTTCATTTTGAAGCATATAAAATAGAATTAAGAAGAATAAAAAAGAAATAATCAAGCTGTTTAACCTTTATGTTTGATAAATTGAACCGTAAAATTATTATTAAAAAACGACCTCAAGAGTATCTAACATCACATCCCATTCGATAAGTAGTTCAATGAAGTTGTATCTAAATACAATTAAAAGTATAAGATATGAGAATGGATATGAGTTCTAGAAACATGAAAAAATTAATAAGACGTTTAACATTAAATCATATTTTTGTAAGCCTATGCAAGCTATGAGAAAGGAACAGTGGAAAATATAAATGGACTAATTAGAAGGTTCTTCCCAAAAGGAACAAACTTTGATACAATAACAGAGGAAGAAATCGTGTATGTTGAAAATTGGATTAACAATAGACCGATGAAAGTTCTTAATTATATGACACCTGAACAAGTTTTTCAACTTCATAGTGTTGTGATTGCTTCTTGAATTCACCTTTATTTATTTGTAAATTTTTGTAACAAAATTAATACAAACTAGCAATTTTATTTATATTTAACGTTTTTATATATGTATAAGAACAAAAGGAGAAAAAATTGTGGGAATAAATATAAACCCTTTTCAGCCTAATTTATATCCACACCAACAACCGGTTCAAGGTGTTCAACCACAAATTCAGGGTCAAAATTCTCAAGTAGGTGCTTTACAATCAAAAGGTATCGGCACAGCTGGATTTCAAGGGATAACACAATCTAGTGCAATGTTAAATCAAAAAACATCTGGTTTATCTTTTGCAGGTAGAGATGGTGTTGAAGGTGGTGTTACTGTCACCGGTCAAATGGGTCGTGAAACTGGCGTAGCAGGTTCAAAATTAAATTTAGTTGCTTAAAAAAACAACTATAATGATTTTAAAAATTCACTAAACTTTATTGTATTTTGGTTTGATGTGTTTAAATTTTTAATACTTAATGTGTTATTTTTTATTTCATCTTCACCTAAAATCAATGCAAAATTGGCAACTTTAGCTGCTTTTTCAAATTGTTTAGTGAATTTTTTGTTGCTGTAATCAAAATCAGCTGACTTGTTATGTCTACGTACTAGATTAACAAGTTTTAATGCTTCAATTGCATTTGATGAAATAATAAAATAATCAAGTTTTGACGGTTTTTTTTGATTAATTAATAAATTTAATCTTTCAAGTCCCATAGCAAAACCAATAGCAGGTGTTTTAGGGCCGCCAAGTGTTTCAACAAGATTATCATAACGACCCCCTCCACAAATAGCATTTTGTGAACCAAGGTTGTTTGATTTTATTTCAAAAACTGTACGATTATAATAATCAAGACCTCTAACAAGCTTTTTATTTTCAATATATTTTATATCAAGTTGATTTAAGTAGTTTTTTAACATTGAATAGTGCTCATTGCATTCTTCGCAAATAAAGTCACTTTGAATAAATTCTTCAATATCATTTGCAGTAAGTTCTTTCATACAAGTTTCGTTTTTGCAATCAAGTATGCGAAGAGGGTTTTTTTCATATCTCATTTTGCAATCATCACATAAATTATCAAGTTTAGGTAAAAGAATTTTTTTTAAATTTGCTCTGAAATGACTCCTACATTTATTGCAACCTAATGAATTTATTTCAACAGTTAAATGATTTAGCCCTAAATTGTTTAAAAAATTACAAGCACTTAAAATAACTTCAGCATCGGCTGTTGGTTTTTCTTCACCAAAAAATTCAACACCAACTTGATGAAACTGTCGTTGTCGTCCTGTTTGCGGACGTTCATAACGGAACATTGGACCTTTATACCAAAATTTTTGTGGGCTTGGCATACGAAAAAAGCCTTGTTCTATATATGCTCTTACAACTGACGCTGTTCCTTCAGGTCGAAGAGTCAAGCTTCTATTGTTTTTTTCAAAACTATACATTTCTTTATTGACAATATCTGTTGAATCGCCTACACCCCTTGAAAAAAGCTCAGTTGCTTCAAATATCGGTGTTCTTATTTCTTGATAGTTTGCATTATTAAATGTATTTATAGCTACATTTTCTATAAATTGCCAGTTTATGATTTCTGATGGCAATATGTCTTTTGTACCTTTTTGTGCTTGTATTTTTTTCATGTTTTATATAACGGGCTAACGCCTCTTATCCTTTCTATTCTTATCCCAATGTGGAATGATTTTAGCTTTATTAATTTATTTAAATTTATTATTAAGTTCTCTGAATGGGGCAACTTTGTACGGACAAAGTTGCACAAAAACGCAACCCGATTTGCTGCTCATATTCTCACTAAACTCAACTTAAGCAGCCTAAACTCGTGCTTCACATTCAAACAATCGGCTGTTTGACGATGTTTCGTTAAGTGATAATTATTAGCAGCTGTATATGGGTTGCATATATTATTTTTAATTTTAACTTTTTTATTTTCTATCATTCTTTCCTTCAAATTTTTTGTTTTAGGTTTTATATAACGGGCTACGGATTTACCGTTGGCTTAGCCTGATTGTGAGGAACTGAACGGAGTTGTATAGTTCCAAACTCGGCATAATCCAAGACATCGCCCCTTATCATGTTTTATATTATAAACTTACCATTTTCATAAATAAGTTTATCATCAACATAAATTTTACCACCATTTTTCATATTTTTTATCATATCCCAATGCAAACCGGATTCGTTTTTGCCACCTGTTTCAGGATATGATGCTCCAAGTGCGATATGAATAGATCCCCCTATCTTTTCATCAAATAATATGTTACCTGTAATATCTTGAATCATATCATTAGTGCCGATAGCAACTTCTCCTACAAAACTTGAACCTTCATCCATATTAAGCATTTTTTTTACATACTCTTCATTATGACTAGCTTTTATTGTTGTAACTTTACCATTTTCAAATGTAAGAAGAATATTTTTTGCTTCAACTCCACGGTATATTTGTGGAAAATCAAAGAACACAGTCCCATTTGCTGAATCTTCAACTGGAGATGTAAATATTTCGCCATCTGGAAAATTGTTCAAACCACAACAATTTATCCATTTACGATCTTTTATGGAAAATGTTATATCTGTTTTTTCACCAACAAGTCTTATTCTTGATTTATTGTTATTTAAGTAATCTACAAATTTTTGTTGTGTTTTGCCTATTTTTTCCCATTTTTTAACTGGATCTTCAACATTTAAATGACAAGAATTTATTAAAAATTCACTATATCCATCAAGCGACATATTAGCTTCTTGAGCAAGTGCATTTGTTGGATAATCAGCTATAACCCAGCTTAATGTTCCTTCTTGAGAACGTTTAAGCAAAAGATTTGATAAATTCTTTGTAGCTTTTGAACGTTTTGCCATTTTATTATGGTCTGCACGTGCCATCTCTTTTAAATTTTTTGGAGCACCTATCGATATCATTTTGTCAGCTTTTTGATATTCAATTTCTGTCATAGGATCTATGTAAGCAAGTTGATTATCATTTGCATATTTAAAAAATATTTCGTTTAACCCATCTGTAGAAACTTTTACAACTGGATTTGCACCAAGCTCAAGGACTATTTTATAGACTTCTTTAACAAGCGGTGTTGCCTCGTTGCTTGTTGCACGAATTACAACTAAATCATCTTTTTTTACATTTACACAATATTTTACAAGAACATTTGCATATTTTTTTACTATATTACTATCCATATATTTTTACTCCTATTCTTCATCTTCAAGAGATTGATAACCTTTTTTATGACTATGAAGAGTGACACCTCTTTTTGAAGTTTGAATAAATTGAATTAATTCCTCAATATATTTATTAATTTGGACTTCATTTTTAATTTTTTCAATAGCTTGTGTAGTATTTAAATCAGGTGATATTAAAATTTTAAAAGCTTTATTAAGATTTGTTCTATCTTCTAAAGCGACACCTCGTCGTTTTAAGGCAACTACATTTAATGCTCTTGGAACGGGTGGACGTCCTTCACCTTTTGAAAAAGGTAAAATATCTTGTCGTGCTGCTGAAAATCCACTTACAATACTCATTTTACCGATTCTAATATTTTGATGAAAAACACTCATCCCACCAACAAAAGCACCAAAGCCAACTTTTATATGTCCTCCTAGAGTAACAAGATTTGCCAAAATAACTTCATCATCAAGTTCGCAATTATGAGCTACATGAGACGATACCATAAGCAAACATTTATCACCAATAATTGTTAATTTGCCTTCGCCTGATGCTCTATGTATAGTTGCATATTCTCTTATCTGACAATTTTTACCTATTATAACTTGTGTAGGCTCGTTTTTATAACCTAAATCCTGTGGTGGTGTGCCAATAGAGGCGAAAGGCGATATAATTGTCCCCTCACCAATTGTTGCATGTTCAATATATGCATTTGCACATACTTTTACATTATCTCCAAGTATTACATTTTTACCTATATATACATTTGGACCGATTTCACAGTTATTACCAATTTGTGCATCTTTTGATATTATTGCTTTATCATCTATCATTTTTAACCAACCTTTGAACTATCAATTATTGAAAACATTAAATCAGCTTTAACCGTCAATTTACCATCAACAAAAGCCTGACAAGCTGCTTTTAATATGGGACCTTTTATTGCAACTAATTTTGATTCCATATCTAACCTATCACCTGGACGCACTACATTTTTAAAACGACAATTATCAACACCTGCGAATAAAACGAGACGACCTTTATATTCAGGCAATGTCATAACAACGCCTGCACTTAATTGTGCCATAGCTTCAATTTGTAATACACCAGGCATTATTGGATTATTTGGGAAATGACCTTGAAAAAATTCTTCATTCATTGTCACGTTCTTATAACCTTTACAATATTTCATTGGAACACATTCTGTTATTTTGTCTACAAGTAAAAATGGATAACGATGAGGTATCATATTCATTATATCCATAATATTAAATTGTAAAATATCTTGATTTTTACACATTTTCCCCCCTATTTTTTATATTTCAATTAAATACTTTTTTAACGACTTACATACATTAACATGCACACCATGACCAGCCTCTTTTACAAGTATATTTGCTTTAAACTTTAAAGGATTTTTTTGACTCAAATAAAAATCTCCTATAATATCAAGAATTTTGTGTTTTATCGGTTCATTATCACTTTTTAAAATACTTGTATAACCATCATCTGTCAGACCTAATGTATTTTCAACGGTAACACCACGAGCAAACCCCTTTTCTTGCAAAGTTTCAAGCTCTTTTAAATATCCAAATGTTCTTGCTTCAGTAATTTCATTTCTTTGTTTTTCATCTTGATTATTAAAACTCACCCATTTTTGAGATAATTGAGGATGGTTAAAATTTACAGCATAGGTTATTAGAAATTCGTTCGAAGGCAATACTACAAGTGATGTTTTTCCGTTTTCATAATAAACAGGCTCTTTAACTGTAAAGTATTTATCATCAGGTTTATTTATCCCAAATAGCTTTATCCATTGAGCACTTCCACCGTCAAGAATAGGCAATTCGTAATGAGACAAATAAACATCAAGCGAGTCAACGTTTGAAAAAGCACAAGCAGCCATAAAATGTTCAATTAACATAACCTTGGTATTTTGATTTCCTATAACAACACAATGATCAGTTGCTATAACATTATCAACTTTTGCTTCAACAACTTCATTTTCAACATGAAAACGAATCCCCTTATCGTCTGAAGGCACACATCTTACTTTTGAATCAAGACCTGTCATTAAACCTTTTGATGTGATTTCAAATTCTTTAGCTATCGTTGTCATTTAATTGCCTTCGCTTTCGTTTTCAACATTATTTAATTCAAACTGTGTCAACAAATGTTCATATTTTTTAAATTTTTGAACAACATTTGCTGCGTCTTTCATCAACTTCATTTGCTTAATAAAGTCTTTTCTCAATACCGCAGGTGTTCCTGCAATAATTGACTTTTGTGGGAAACTTTTTGAAACACCTGTTGAAGCCATAACTATAGAATCGCTTCCTATTTCAATGTGATCTGCCAATCCTGCTTGTCCAGCAATGACAACCCTATCACCTATAACACAACTTCCCGCAATACCAACTTGTGAGACTATCATACAAGCTTTACCAATTTTGCAATTATGACCTATTTGAACAAGATTGTCAATTTTTGTCATTTCACCAATAACTGTATTTTCAATAGTCCCACGGTCAATACATGTGTTTGAACCTATTTCAACATCATCATTTATTGTAACAGATCCTATTGATGGGATTTTAAATATTTTTTGTTTTTGATTAACATCTTTTATTTCGCCACCTTCTTTTCTTGCTTGTTCAATATTATCAGGTGTTTCTGTAACAAAACTAAATCCATCAGCACCAATTGATACTCCATTGTGAAGAATAACGCGATTACCTATTTTGACATCATCACCAATATAAACTCCAGGGTAAATTAAACAGTTTTCTCCTATTTCAACATTACGTCCAATATAAACATTTGGCATTATTTTACTTGAGTTACCAATTTTTACATTTCTGCCGACAAATGAATTTGCACCTATTGAAACATTGTTACCTAAAGTTACATCTTCAGCTACAACTGCACTTGGATGAGTATGTAAACAAGTTTCAGGTGGTATATAAAACAAATGCAAAAGCTTCATCATTGCTAATTTTGGACGTTCTACCTCAATTGTACTTATATTATCTAAATTTACGCCCAATGGCACAAGTGCAACTTTTGCATTTGTTTTGCTTAAATTTTCTATTTCTTCTTCAGATAGAGCAAGAGCCAAAGAGTTTTTATCAGCCTTTAAAGGCGGTAGTATTTTATCTATTTTAACATCCTCTATTTTATTTACCATCCCGCCAACAATTTCACTAATTTGTTCAATTGTATATGATTTCATTAAATATCTCCTTTATATTCATTATTTTTATTTTATAACGATTATAAAAAAAATTCAAAATATTTACATAATTTATAATATTAAAAAACTCGAGGCTTAAAAAAGCCTCGAGTTTTTGTAATAATTGTTTAATTTTCAATAGGTTGCGGATTTTCGTTTTGAGCACTTATTTTTTTGAAAGTAATAGATTTTTTATCCTCATCCATAACAAGTTGCATTTTATCTTTTGGCTTATAAGCACCCATAAGAATTTCTTCAGCTAGTCCATCTTCAATTTTCTTTTGAATCAATCTTCTAAGTGGTCTAGCACCATAAGCTTCAGAGTATCCTTCATTTGCAAGATAATCTTTTACTTCTTCAGCAACTTCAATAGAAAATTCTTTATCTTCTAAGCGTTTAAATAGGTCTTTTAGCATTAAATCAACAATCTCACGTATTTCTTCTTTATTTAAATGAGCAAATACTATTATATCATCGATACGGTTCAAAAATTCAGGTCTAAAAGATTTTTTCATTTCTTCCATAACAGTTTCTTTTAAATGTTCATATTTATCTTTTTTTGCTTCATCACCACCAACTGAAAAACCAAGTTTTGAACCTGTTGTAATCATACTTGCACCAACATTACTTGTCATAATAATAATTGTATTTTTAAAGTTTATATAACGTCCTTTTGAATCAGTTAAACGCCCATCGTCTAATATCTGAAGCATAATATTAAATACATCAGGATGTGCTTTTTCAATTTCGTCAAATAAAACAACGCTATATGGTTTTTTACGTATAGTTTCTGTTAAATTTCCACCATCATCATAACCTACATATCCAGGAGGCGAACCGATAAGTTTTGATGTTGAATGTTTTTCCATAAATTCTGACATGTCAACACGTATCATATTGTCTTCAGAGCCAAAAATAGCTTCTGCAAGGGCTTTTGCTAATTCAGTCTTACCGACACCTGTTGGACCTGAAAAAATAAATGACCCAATTGGCCTATTTGGACTTTTTAATCCGACACGAGCTCGTCTTATAGCTTTTGATAAAGCGACAACAGCTTGATCTTGACCTATTACTCTATCATGTAGCGTATTTTCGAGTTTTAATAATCTCTGACTTTCTCCTTCTGTTATTTTTGTTGTTGGGATGCCTGTCATTGTAGAAACAACCTCAGCCACTTGTTCAGGAGTAACAGTTGGTTTATTAGCATCATTTTCATCTCGCCATCTTTGAGAAACTTCACGTATTTTTTCCTTCAAATCAGCTTCATCTTCCCTAAGCTGTGAGGCTAATTCAAATTCTTGTTTACGAATAGCTTCTTCTTTCGATTTTACAATATCTTTTAGTTGTTTTTCAAGTTCTTTTCCTTCAGGTGGTAATGAACTCATATTTAACCTTACCTTTGAGCTTGCTTCATCGATTATATCAATAGCTTTGTCAGGTAAAAATCTGTCTGTAATGTATTTATTTGCAAGTTGTGCAGCTTGTACAATTGCTTCATCTGAAATAATAAGCTTATGATGTTCTTCATATTTACTTTTTAATCCACGAATAATTTGTATTGTATCTTCAACAGAAGGTTCATCAATGGTAACAGGCTGAAATCTTCTTTCAAGTGCTGAGTCTTTTTCAACATATTTTCGATATTCATCCAAAGTTGTTGCACCTATAACTTGAATTTCACCACGAGATAAAGCAGGTTTTAATATATTCGCTGCATCAATAGCTCCTTCAGCTGCACCTGCTCCAATAAGTGTATGCATCTCATCAATAACAAGAATAATATTCCCTGCTTGGCGTATTTCATCCATTATTTTTTTTAATCTTTCTTCAAACTCACCACGATATTTAGTTCCCGCAATTAAAAGTCCCATATCAAGCTGAATAATTTTTTTACTTTCTAATATATCAGGTACTTCACTATTTGCAATCCTTATTGCTAGCCCTTGAGCAACTGCTGTTTTACCAACTCCTGGTTCACCAATTAAAACAGGGTTATTTTTTGTACGACGTGCCAATATTTGAATAACACGCTCAATTTCTTTATCTCTTCCAACAACTGGGTCAAGCCTTTGTTCTTGAGCTGCAAGTGTTAAATCTGTGCCAAATTCATCTAAACTTGGTGTTTTTGTTTTTCCACCACTTGCTCCTGCTCCTGCTGTTGCTGTTTGTTGAGTTCTTGTTTCTCCAAGCATTTTTATAATGCTACTTCTTAACTTGTTCAGGTCAACACCTAAGTTTTCTAAAACACGAACAGCAACACCTTCACCTTCACGTATTAAACCTAAAAGCAAATGCTCAGTTCCTATATAATTATGACCTAGTTGCCTTGCTTCATCCCATGATAACTCTAAAACACGTTTTGCCCTTGGAGTAAAAGGAATTTCGACAGCCACAAAACCAGAGCCTCGACCAATAATTTTTTCAACTTCTGCACGAGCATCTTTTAAAGTTATACCCATTGTTTTTAAAGCTTTTGCTCCAACACCTGTACTTTCGCCAATCAACCCTAAAAGAACCTGTTCTGTGCCTACAAAATTATGTCCTAGGCGTCTCGCTTCCTCTTGAGCTAACATTATTACTTTTATTGCTTTTTCAGTAAAGCGTTCAAACATTATTTATTTTTCTCCTAAACCTACCTATCCTTTTTAATATATTACACCTATATAGCTTAATTTTCAAGTTTTTTATAGTGAGTTTAATATTTTCTTTATATTTAAATCTATCACATACATATAATTATAACTTTACCTTTCTGTTTAATATATAATAGTGTTGTTTTTATTATTGACTTATATAAAAAAATAGTTTAAACTGACAAAAGTATCATATACTTTATTATTTATAAGGGAGATACAAATATTATGGAAATTTGGCAAATATGGTGTGTTGTTGCTTTTATTTTTATAATTGTCGAAGTTTTAACACCTGCTATGTTTTTCTTGAATTTAGCTTTTGCTTCATTTTTTGTTGCGTTCTTTGCATATTTTAATTTGGATATAACTTTACAGGTTATTTTATTTGCAATAATGTCACTTGTTGGTATATTGATTTTAAAACCTTATATGTTAAAAAAAGAAACAAAAATACAAAAAACAGGGATTGAAGAAAAATATATTAATAGGAAAGCTAAAGTTATTGAAGAAATCAATGATTCTCAAGGTGCCATAACTATTTATGGAGAAAGGTGGTTGGCACGTGAAAAGGATAATAAAATTGTAAATGTCAACGATGAAGTTAAAATTATTGCAAATGAAGGTACTTTATTTATTGTTGAAAAATTAGATTAGAATTAAGAGAGGATTTTTTATGGGTATTTTAATTATTGTTTTAATTGTTGCAACGATTGTTGTTTCTTTAAGTGGTTTTAAAATTATAAAACAAGCTGAAGTTATGATTGTTGAAAGACTAGGACGTTATGAAAGAACTTTAGATTCAGGGCTTCATTTTATTATTCCAATTATTGAAACTCCTCGTGGAATAATAGTTAAACAATCAACAAGAGGAATTGATGGACAAACATATTCTTATTTTGTTGAAAGTCCTAGAATAGATTTGCGTGAAAAAGTTTATGATTTTCCACGTCAAAATGTAATTACAAAAGATAATGTATCAATTAGTATAAATGCTTTAATTTATTTTCAAATTGTTGACCCTAAAAGTGCTGTTTATGAAATACAAAACTTACCAGAAGCTATTGAAAAATTAACACAAACTACTTTAAGAAATATTATTGGTGAGCTTGATTTAGACCAAACACTTGTATCACGTGATACAATAAATGCGAAATTAAGAATAATTTTAGACGAAGCAAGTCAAAAATGGGGAGTTAAAGTTAATCGTGTTGAATTGCAAGATATAATCCCTCCAACTGATATTCAGACAGCTATGGAAAAACAAATGAAAGCAGAACGAGATCGTCGTGCTGCAATTTTAGAAGCTGAAGGATTAAAAAAAGCTGCTATTCTTCAAGCTGAGGGTGAAAAAGAATCTAAAATTAATAAAGCTGAAGGTGAAAAACAAGCAGCAATTTTAGTTGCTGATGGTTTAGCGAAGGCACGTATTTTGCAAGCTGAAGCTGAAGCTCAAGCTATTAGTAAAGTAATTGAAGCTATTGGTCAAACAGGACCGGCTGATAAATATTTAATTGCTACAAGATATATTGACACTTTAAAACAAATGGTTGAGGGTAAAAATAACAAAGTTGTTTATATGCCTTATGAAGCAAGTGGATTATTAAGCTCTGTTGATGGAATAAAACAACTTCTTGATTCTAAGTAAAAAAGGCGTAATCCTTACGGAGCTTTAGACGAGGGAACAACCTAGCTTCCGAATATAAAGCGAAGTAGTTGAATGATTGCTGGCGGATTCCTCTTTGGCTGTTTTGAATTTCCTTCAAGCACAAAGAACTTCGCCTGTCACCCTGCGGGTTACCGGTTCCAGCTTTTTGCTCCACACGGGACTTTTTCCGTCCGGAAATCTGCTTTTCCTGATTGTGAGGAACAGAACGGAGTGAAACAATTTTGTAAAAATTGTGAAACGAAAGTTATATAGTTTCTCCCCCGTCATAATTCAAGACAAAGCTATACGACTTTATAAAATGAAGAAGGCATGCTTTAGGTGGGGAAAAAGATGTAAGACATAAATTAAACTTGAACGATAGTACAAAATAAGTTTATGATATAATAAAATTATTGTGAAACGAATTATTGATGTAAATTTAAATCGTACAGCCGAAGGGCTAAGAATTTTAGAGGAAATTTCACGGTTTGTCTTAAATAACCGTGTTTTTTCGTCTTTTTTAAAAAATGTACGTCATAAAATTTGTCAAATACAAGAGGCAGATTATCAAAATCTTTTAATATCTCGTGATAGTTTAAATGATATTGGACCTAATTTACAAAATCCTGATAATCGGGTTGATATTGAGTCGATTTTTAAAGCAAATATTAAACGTGTACAACAAAGTTTAAGGGTTTTGGAAGAATATGATATAAATAATTCTTTTATTTATGAAGAATTACGTTATCAAATTTACGATTTTGAAAAAAAAATGTGGAGTGTTTTAAAATTGGATTTAAAAAAATATTTATTAAATAATAAAAATTTATATTTGGTTACAAATAGTGATCTGTTTGAAAGTGATGATAAATTTTTGGATGCGATTGCACAAGCTTTAGATGGCGGTGTTGATATTATACAATTGAGAGAAAAAAAAGCAAATGCAAGACATATTATAGAATTAGGGCAAAAAATTCGTCAGCTTACTAGCATGTATAATGCTTTATTTATTGTTAATGACAGAGTTGATATAGCTAAAATTGTTAATGCTGATGGTGTTCATTTAGGACAAGATGATGTTAAAATAGACTATGCAAAAGAAATTTTAGGTTTTGATAAAATAATTGGTATATCAACTCATCAACCAGATCAAGCTATAAAAGCAGTTGAAGAAGGTGCGGATTATATTGGTGTTGGACCTGTTTTTGAAACACCAACAAAACCTGGAAGAAAATCTGTTGGACTTGAGTATGTAAAATGGGCAAGCGAAAATATCTTAGATATTCCATTTTATGCTATTGGGGGTATAAATCAAGAAAATGTTTATGATGTTATAAAATCTGGAGCTAAAAATATAGCAGTCGTTCGTGCAATTATGAATGCAGCTTCACCAAAAGAAGCTACGATTAAATTTAAAGAATGTTTAAACGGTAATAATAATGTTAAATAAAATTATTCTTCATGCTTGTTGTGCTGTTTGTGCAACTTATCCTATTGCTTTGTTAAAAAAAGAGGGATATTATCCTATTATTTATTTTGATAATCCAAATATTTATCCTTATGAAGAATATAAAATACGAAAAAACGAACTTATTAAATATTGTAAGAAGTATAATTTAGAGTATTATCAAAATGACTATGCTAATGAGAAGTGGGAAAATTTTGTTAAGGGGTTTGAAAATGAGCCTGAGAAAGGATTAAGATGTCAAAAATGTTTTTATTTTCGTTTAAAAAATACTGCAAATTTTGCAATAGATAAAAAAATAAAATTTTTTACAACAACATTAACAGTTAGTCCACATAAAAATACAAAAGATATTTTTAAAATTGGTGAAAAAGTTCAAAATGAATTTAATAATGAAATTGAATTTATGAAATATAATTTTAAAAAACAAAATGGTTATTTAATTACAATAAATAATGCTAAATTTGAAAGGTTTTATCGACAAGATTATTGTGGTTGTAGATATAGTATAAGAAATTAGAATATAATAAGAAAAACGATTATAATATGAAGAATTGTAACAAAAATATTAAAAATAAGTATAAAATATTAAAGTTTTTGTTAAAGTAAGTCGATAAATATGAAGTATCGTAGGAAAATTAGAGATTAATTATATAATTAGTTTCTAATGAAAACAAAAAGGGAATGTTAATCAACTATGGGTATGTCGGCTTCACAAGCTAGATATTTGAGTTTGACTGCACGCAAATCTGATTTAGAGTTTCGTGGGCAGCAAATCAACCAATCAAGATTAATGCTTTCAAATCAAAGTGCTAATCTTTATTCAAGTATGTTGTCTATGTCAGTGCCCACCCCACCAGTTGAAACTGATTTTATGAAAGATGTTTATTCATTTTCTATGAATGGTGATAATACGACATTATCTAGTTATAAATTAAGTATGGGTAAAGACGGATATGGGTATGATATACTTTATTCTAAACCTGCATCGACACAACAATTAACAGCTTCCACTACATCTGAAGTACAAAAATCTGTAACTAGAAAAGCTTCTCAAGGAAATAATGATATAAGTAAGCCTGTAAAAATTAAAGTCGGGTATAAAAATGCTGACGGCGACGAAACTTTTACTTCTAATCAATCTCCGCAAAAGTCTAGATTGATTACGATGAATCCCGTAACCTACCAAGCAAACAATATAAGTTTTGGTGGTGAGCATACAAATCGTAAACTTTGGGAACAGTTGAAAAAATCGTATAACTTTAATTATGCTACTTCTTCTGATGGTACTACTGTTGATAAATCTAAGATAGGAACTAGTAGTAATGCTAACACGTTTACTTATGACGATGGTGAACAGAAATTATCTCTTCATAGATTAACAAACCAAAAACTTGAAGACTTCTTTGGAGGTTCCGCGTCAGGAGACACAGACACTGGAACGTATAATGCATCAGGCGGTTTACTTGAAAAAATATTAGGAACAAAAGATATTATAACAAACGGAGATTTTCAAACATCTCAAGTTTATATGGATCAAAATGGTGATGTCTATGTTATGACTTCAGGAACAAATAGTGCCGACACGCTATTTGGAGGTAAGGGTGCACCTTATAAGTTTGCAGATAGTACAACCATAAAAAAATACAAGTTAACTGATATTTTGGGGTTAACTCAGGATACTACTGCTAAGAGACAGGGCAATAATGTTCCTGATAACGAAGCGGTATATTTTTCCGACCTATATACTGGTACTAGTGCCGACCAATCTACTGACCGTGTGTATTTTTCTGGGTTTAGTTTTGCTTCAGAAAAACTAAGTTTTAATTATTCAACAGCTTCTCAAAATGGTTTAGGTTCAATAACAACTTTAAATGGACATCAAGTTTCTAAAATTGATCAATCAAAGTTAGAAGAACTTGGTATTGAAGAAGCTGACGAAAAAAATAAAACTGGTGCTACAAATGGAGATAATGCAAATAAATCTGCTATTACCTATAATTATTATATGGATGAACAAACAGGTGATGTTTGGAGACAACAAATAACGACTTCGACAAGTGGTGTTATTTCTGAATCCTGGGGGCTTTATAAAGCTCAAAAACAAGTTACAGTCGATGGAAATGAAGCTCAATTAATTGATGAAACAGAATGGCCCTCAGGGATAGAAAGATCTACATATTCACCTAGTGAATATGATTGTTACTATGTACCTGATGAGACAGGTACTGGTGGTAGCTACTATCTTGTTAGAAACGATGTTGCTAATGGATATCAACTAGATGATGTTTTAGATAATGACAATACCGCAAATTTTACTTCGACACGTCAATATAACGCAAATAACACATACAAAATTGAAGGAATGACTGCTTGTGTTGTTAATGAAGATAATGTCCCTTCTACCATTGCTGATGCTTATGATCTTGATGATTATATAATCTATGCTACATATGATGATTCCGACACTGATTTTTCAAATCCTATTAAATACTACGTATTCCCAAAGGATGAAGACGATGCAAATGCTGTTTGTTCATATGCCTATGAAAAATCTTATACCGGCAAAAATGAAATCCTTGAAGGACGCGCTAATATCCTTGTTGATGAAAATGGCAGATTATCTAAACTTAATATTGCTGGAGTTGGAACTTATGCTCTTGAATATGGTCAGGAAATAGATCAAGATGCCTACGATGAAGCTTACAAAGAATATGAATTTAAACTCCAAAAATATGAAAAAGAAATTGCTGATATCGATGCTAAAACTGCAACTATTCAACAACAAGATAAAAAATTAGAACTTCAATTAAAATCTATTGATACAGAACATAGTGCCATTCAAACAGAACTTGAAGCTTTGAAAAAAGTTATTGATACTAATATTAAATCAAGTTTCGGTACTTTTGGAGGCTAAAATAAAAAATATTTATTTCTATTCCCATTTATTTTCATACGATACTTTTTCTTTTGACTTAGTTTACTTTAAATTAAGTCTTTTTTTATTGTGGTTAATCTCCCTCTGAAGGTTTTGGCTCAGGAAGATTTGTATTTGCTTGATGTTCTTGATGATTCTCAACATTTATTTGTTTTGTTGTAGTTGTTTTAATATTTACAGAGTTATTGTTAGTGACACTAGAAGAAGAAGTAGGAGTATTATCTATTGCTTCATCAGTAGTTACTGTATGACTTTTTGTTGAAGACGAATTAATATTTTGATTATTTTCTTCATCACTTTCATCTTCCATAATTTCTTCACTTGGTATATAATTACTTTCAATTTGAGGTTTTTCTTTTATTATGTCGATTGGTTCATAGCTAAAATCAACGTTACCATAACTTTCTGTTGCAACTTTCATGGTATCTCTCCAGATTAAAGCAGGAACAGAACCACCGGTTAAAGGTATACCCATTTTTGAATTATCATCATTCCCAACCCAAACGCCTAGAACAACATCAGGTGTATAACCAATAAACCAAGCATCTTTATAATCATCAGTAGTCCCTGATTTCCCAGCAGATGGTTTATTTATATTTGCACCTCGACCTGTACCTTCTTTTATAACAGTCTTTAACATTTGCGTAATTCCAGATGCCGTTTCTGTACTTATTGCTTTCATAATTCTTGCTTTTGGAGCTTCATATAGAATTTTTCCACGTGATGTTTCAACACGTAAAACTGAATAAGGTTTAACTCTATATCCTCCATTTGCAAATGCTCCATATGCGACAACCATTTCGGATAATTTTACTCCATTCGAGCCCAATGCTATTGTTAAATCATTTTCTATTGGTGTAGATATTCCAAGTGAACGAACAAGAGATACAACAGGACGGACACCTGTATCTTTTATTAGTTGGGCTGCCATAACATTTGATGAGTATGTTAAACCTTTGTATAATGGTAAGTTCCCACGATATTTTGATCCATAATTTCTTGGAGACCAATCACCAATTGTAATAGGACGATCTGCTAAAGTATCGGTAATTTTCCAACCTTTTTGTAGCGCTGCTGCATATACAAATGGTTTAAATGCTGATCCTGGAGGACGAACTGCATTTTGTATCCTATCATATTGACTTTTTTCATAATTCTTACCACCAACATACACAAGTATTTCACCTGTTAAAGGTGATAAACCATATACAGCACTTTGTTGTTTGTCTTTCGTTAAACCATAGGATTGTAAGTATCTTCTTACTGCTTCATCAGCTGCTTTTTGAGCTTTATAATTTAAGGTTGTTGTTATTTTATAACCACCTGATGATACATCTCGTTCATCAAACCCTAAAGTATTTAATTCATTCATAACCAAATCAATAAAATAAGGAGCTTTATTATACGAGTATATATGCGGATTTTTATTTAATGACAAAGGTGTTTTTAATGCTATATCATATTCTTCTTTTGTTATATAATCCATTTTTAACATACGTTTTAAAACATGATTTTGCCGTTTTTTTGCAAGTTCTGGATTATTAAATGGTGAATAAATTGAAGGAGCTTGGGGTAAACCAGCAATTAATGCACATTGTGCTAGATTTAAATCTTTAACTGATTTATTAAAATATATTTGCGAAGCACCCTCAACACCATAAGCTCCTGAGCCTAAATATACATTATTTAAATACATTTCAAGAATTTGGTCTTTTGATAATGTTTTTTCAATTTGTGAAGAAACTATAAATTCTTTTATTTTACGGTCAAAAGTTTTATCATTATTCAAAAAAAGTATACGGGCTAGTTGTTGTGTTATTGTTGAAGCTCCTTGAACAAATGAACCAGCTTTTATGTTTGCAAATGTTGAACGTAATAAACCAAAAAGATCATAACCATTATGTGAATAAAAATTTTTGTCTTCAGTTGCAATTATTGCTTCAATTAAGTGTTTAGGAACTTTTTCAACACTTATATGCTCAAATTTATAGGCTGTAAAAGTTTTTATTATATCACCATCTTGTGAATAAATTTTTGTTACTATATTTGGGGTAAAAGATTCCAAATTTTCAATTGGGGGAAGTGATGCTATATAAAATTTAAATCCTACATATAATGCAAATAAAATCGCAAGAGAGGCTGTAAATAAATTTTTTATCATGTTTATAAATATATTGTCTTTTATATGTTTTTTTCTTCTCATACATTTTATCTCTTCTTAATTTTTTATGTTATACTTATATATTATGGTAACAAAAACACCTAAATTTTTCTATTTATTAAGTTTTGTAAAATCTATATACTGGGAATTTAAATCGTATTTTGTTCCTAAAAAGGTCGTTTATAAAATTGAAGGGCATTGTAAAAGATGTGGTAAATGTTGTAATTATATGTATAGCTATGATACATATACTGAAAAAGAATTTAAATTTATGCAATTTTTATTCCCAAAATATAAAAGATTTTATATTAAAGGTCGTGATGATTTTGGGAATTTAATATTTGCTTGCAAATACTTAACAAAGGAAGGGCTTTGTTCTCAATATAATAAAAGGCTTGAAATGTGTAAGCGGTATCCTGTTAGAATCTTAAAATTTAAACCAATTTTACATGAAGGTTGTGGTTTTAAAGTCATTGAAAAAGATTTTCTAAGTTATTTAAAATAAATTACAATTATTATTGTTGAATATTTTTATTTTTCAAAATATTTTCAATAAATGAAGGTTCATTATATATGATTTTAAACTCAACTCGACGACTTTTTGCAAAGTTTTCTGAACCATCTTTGTTTAAAACAGGGTTTGAATAACTTCTCCCATTAATGCTTATTTTTTTATATAAATTTTTATCTATTTTTTCATTATAATTTTTGCTTAAAATATATTTTGATACACTTAAAGCTCTTTTTGCACTAAGTTCTAAATTTAAATTATAATTATCTTTTTCATTTTTTGCTTGATGAAAACTGTTTGAATCCGTATGCCCTTCGATGACTATTTGTGATATTTTTTCTGATATATCATTATCATTTAGAATAACATCAAAGTATAATGGCAAAAATTTATCAAGAAAGTTTTTACCATTTTGAGTAAGTTCCCAACTATTTGATTCAAATAATTCTAAATTTGATATTTTAACAATATTTGCAAGTTTATCAATTTCAATATTTAAATTGTTTTTGGTAAGTTTTTCATGTATTTTTTCCATAGTTTGCATATTTTTATTTTGTTTTGTTACTTTTTCGGTACTAAATCCTAAAATAGCTAAAACAAATAGCATAATAAATGTAATCATAAGTCCTAAAAGTAGGTCACTCATTGTTACCCAAAATATGTTTTCTTCAATTTCTTCATTTTTTTTGTTAAAATACTGTTTCATAATTTATTCAAAAAGCTGACTTTCTGCATCTTTATTATTAACAGTTATACGAAGTTTATTTAAGCTATATATTATATTTTCTAAATATGGTTCAATTTGGTTAATTTGTGATGTAAAAGTGGAACCAATAGATTCATTAAGTTTTGTAATAGCTTTTATTAACTCTACATTTTGAGCTTTACTATCGCGAAGTAACATCACTAAAAACTTTTCAGAAGTAATACGTTCAAATAAACGGTTAAACTCTTTAATAACAAGATCTAATGGTTGGATACATAATTTATTATAATAAATTCTTTCAATTAATGTAAATAATAAAGCACCTGATACAGCTAAGACAGAAACCACTGCCGCAACTTTTAATGCAGAAAGTAAACTTGTAACTGAAATTAAGGTCTTTTCATTTGTTGAAAAATCAATATTTGAAAACCCTATAGCTATTGATAAAAATGTAAATAAAGGACCAAGACCAGTTAAGATAGTTGGTGTAGCATTTAAAAATTTGTAATTATATTTAGAATGAACAAGTGTATCTTCATTAAAATAAAACAAAGGATCATCTGTTGTTTGAATATTTTCATCATTATTAATATTTTTCATATTTAAACTAATGGATGAAACATCTGAAGTTTTGCTGCGATTAAATATTAAATTTTCTTTATATTTTAACCAATATGAATTTATATAATTGTTTTCCATTAAACAATTATCAAATTCTTTAAAACGATATATCAACTCATCAGCTTTAAAACTTCTAAGAACTATTAAAATATCATTTAAATTTTTATTAATTTTTTTAAAGTTAGTAAAAAGATAAATTATGCAATATATAAAAAATATTATAACTAAAATAATACCTGGGTCAGTAAAAATATGTGACATAATATAAAACCTTCTTCTAAACTTGAGTTGTATATTTATTTTAAATAAGGTTCATCTTGCATTGCAACAGCGGAGATTTGGTTTGAAAAAACACAAACCTTTTTTATTGGTCCCAAAGAAGTTTTTTCAATTAATTTAGATTGCGTATGATAATTATTTATAATATTTATAAATTCATTATAAACTTCTTCAGGATTTTCAACATACAAAACAATAGGAGCGGCTGCTCCTTTAATAAATAACAAAACTGACGTTTTGATTTTTATTTGTTGTGATGTATAATTTTGACTCATATATAAATTCCAACTTGATAACTTAAATATAAATAATATACAATAAAATATTACCATTTTAAGTATTATGAGTCAATTATAAAAATATTAATATCAATTATCGTCTTGGTTCATTCTATAGATAGAACTTCCAAGACCAACAACAGCACCTACAATGCCAGCACCTGTGGCTATTCGACCTAAAAGTTGACCTGATATAGGTAGAGAATCTTTATTCCCAAATACTGTTGCTATGCCTTTATATAAACCTACACCAACCATTGATGCTGAAGCTGCACCTGCTGCACCGCCAACGGTACCACCAAAACCTTCAGCAATTTGGGATGAGGCTCTAACTTCTGTTCCGCTTATATATGCTAAGGCATCATCTTGTGAAGTTCCACTGCCCCAAATACTTAGTGAAGTTCCTGATTTAACACCATTCATAAATGAACTGTCACTTGTATTTTTAAGTATTTCTTGAATGCTATAACCTGTAAGTTGTTGGAAAACCTGTTCAGCCATTGCTGCAATTTCTTTGCTATTGCTGGTATCAACAGCTTGAGAATATATAGAATTACTTGCGACAGCTGTTTTAAAATCTTCCCACTTTTCTTTAAATAGGCTTAGTTGATTATTTTGTACCAAATTACAAATATCAGTAGCAAGTTTTTGAACTTCAGCTGTTTGTGCTGTTGCGGTTGCTGATAATACATTACCTTGATAAGCATTATTATAGCTATTTGTCATTGATTGAGAGGTCATAGTCTGATTTGTATCTTGTGATTTCAATGCATAATCAAAAACGCTATTTGTTCCACCTGTATAATATGAATTAACATTTCCATATGTTCCTAAAGTTGCATATGGCATCATAGTGCCTGTTATCGGCATAGTACCTGTGGTATTCATAGTTGTATTCATCATTGGTAAAGTATTAGTATAGTTGTAGGACATCATTTGCCTCCATTTAATTTTGTAATCTTATATATATAAAAACATTTTTTACAAACGAATTTCTAGTATATACATTTTTTGTTACAAAACTTAATATAATTCCGAAAAATCAATAAATTTGCTGAATGTTTAAAAAAAGACATATATTTTGTATATAAAAACATAAAGAGGTATTTAAATTATTAAATACCTCTTTATGTTTAAATTTTGTATAAATAATTAAACTCTGCGTTTACGAGCAGCTTCTGACTTACGTTTTCTTTTTAAACTTGGTTTTTCATATCGTTCACGGCGTTTAATTTCAGATAATATACCTGCTTTTTGAATTTTTTTCTTAAATCTTCTCAACGCACTTTCTATATTTTCATTTTCACCAACACGTACTTCTGGCATTTTCTTTTTCACCACCTTTATAATTATTTTTCTAAACTTAGGCTAGCATAAAGATAATATGTTGGCAAGTGTTTTATTTAAGCAATATATTCTTTTAGATGTCCTATGTCTTTTTCTTCCCTTAATTTTTTTATGGCTTGATTTTCGATCTGTCTTATTCTTTCTTTTGAAAAACCAAGGATCTGTCCTATTTCTTCCAATGTTTTTCTTGATTCTCCAAATAAACCGTATCTATTTATTAAAATTGTTTTTTCTCTTTTATCAAGAAGATTTAAAGCTTTATAAATATCATTATTTAAAAAAATATTTTGTGTTTCATTGTTTGGTTGTTTAGATTCATCACAGGAGATATAATCTTCCAAAGTTAAATCCTCAGCCACAGGTGTATCTAAGCTTAAAGGATCGCTTTTCATTGCATTTTTTATGGTCTCTATTTTTTTTATAGGTAATTTCATAAATTCAGCAAGTGCTTCATTTGTAGGTTCTTTACCTGTTTTTGTAATAAGCTCAATTGTAGCTTTTCTTAAGCTTCTTATTTTATCAAGCATATGAACAGGGATTCTTATTGTACGGGCATTATTTGCTATTGCTCTTACTATTGTTTGTTTTATCCACCAAGTAGCATAAGTGCTAAATTTAAAGCCACGTTCATAATCGAATCTCATAGCTGCACGGATTAGTCCTAATGAACCTTCTTGTACGAGATCCATAAATAAAACACCCTGACCTGTATATTTTTTGGCAATACTGACAACTAAACGTAAATTGGCTTGTACAAGTTTTTTCTTTGCTATAAGAACTTTCTGCGGGTTTTTATTTTCTTTAATTATTTTCCCGAGTTTTTTTTCTTCATCGTGTTTTAATAAACTTATTTTGCCAATTTCTTTTAAATATATTTGTAAAACGTCATCTTCTTTTGAAATTGATGTGAAATTTTGTTGTTCTGATTTTAATATTTCACACTCATCTTCCTGTAAAACATAAGGTTCAAATAACTCTTCTTTATTTTCCATATCCACAATCATTTCCTCTTTAATAAATTAGTAAATTAATTTTATATATTTATTATATAAAAATTAGACGAAAATAGATAATAATTGTTCCTAATTATTTTTTTCTGTTATAATTTTTTGTATAATGTAATTAAGGAGAATAAATTTTATATGAAACATTCAAGAAGATTAGATCAAATTCCGCCATACTTATTTGCTCAGATTGATGCAAAAATCGAGGCAGCGAAAGCAAAAGGTTTTGATATTATATCACTTGGGATAGGAGATCCTGATAAACCAACAATTCCTGCAGTTGTGGAAAGAATGCATAAAGCAATTGATAATCCCAAAAATCATGATTATCCACCGTATGATGGTACAGTAGAATTTAAGGAAGCCAGTGCAAAGTGGATGAAAAAACGTTTTAACGTTGAAGTTGATGCTAAAACAGAAATCCTTGCTAATATCGGTTCAAAAGAAGCTATTGCACATGTTTTCTTTGCATTTGTTGATGAAGGAGATTATACTCTTGTTCCAGATCCAGGGTATCCTGTATATAAAAATGCAACTATTTTAGCAGGTGGAACATCTTATTCTATGCCATTAACAAAAGATAATAAGTTTCTTCCTGATTTCGATAAAATTCCAGTTGATATTGCACAAAAATCAAAATTAATGTTCCTAAATTACCCAAATAATCCAACTGGTGCTGTTTGTGATTTAGAATTTTTGAAAAAAGCTGTTGATTTTTGTAAGAAATATGATATTTTGTTATGTTATGATAATGCATATTGTGAAATGACATATGATGGTTATGTTGCACCATCTGTTCTTCAAGTGGAAGGTGCTAAAGATGTTGCTATTGAATTTTATTCACACTCAAAATCATATAACATGACAGGTTGGCGTGTTGGATTTGTAGCTGGTAATAAAGATGCTATAAAAGCTTTGGGGACAATTAAAAATAATATTGATTCAGGTGTATTTAAAGCTATTCAAGAAGCTGCAAGTGAAGCTTATAATGCTCCAAAAGACCAAATTGATGCATTAAATAAAATGTATAAAGAACGTAAGGTAGTTATGGAAGAAGGATTAAAAGAGTTAGGTTGGGATGTTGAACCTTCAAAAGCTACTTTTTATATTTGGATTCCAGTACCAAAAGGTTTTACTTCTGAAGAATTTGCAACATTATTGCTTGAAAAAGCACACGTTGTTGTTCCGCCTGGAAATGGATATGGTACTTGTGGTGAAGGATTTATACGCATTGCTATAACTAAGCCCGTTGATGTTTTAAAAGAAGCTTTAAAACGTATGAAAGACGCAGGTATTAGTTATAACATGACAAAAGAACTTGCAAGTAGCTTGTAAATTTAAATTTTTTGAGTTAATTTAATAAAGAACAGTTTTAAGTAAAAGGAGATTATTATGACAGAGAGAAAACTTGTCGGAACAAATGAAATGTTCAAAGCTGCACAAGAAGGAAATTATGCTATTGGTGCATACAATGTAAATAATATGGAAATATTGCAAGCTATTGCTGAAGCTGCTGAGGAAACTCGTTCACCTATTATTTTACAAGTATCAGCTGGTGCTCGTAAGTATGCTAATCAAACTTACTTAATTAAGTTAGTTGAAGCTGCACTAGCTACAACTACAGTGCCTATTGCTTTGCACTTAGACCATGGTGAAGATTTTGAAATTTGTAAAGCTTGTATCGATGGTGGTTTTTCTTCAGTTATGATTGATGGTTCTCGTTTTCCAATCGAAGAAAATATTGCTGTTACAAAAAAAGTTGTAGAGTATGCTCATCAACGTGGTGTTTCTGTTGAAGCAGAATTAGGTAAATTAGCTGGTATTGAAGATGCTGTTAATGTTAGTGCAAAAGATGCTACATTTACAGATCCTCAAGATGCTGTTCGTTTTGTGAAAGAAACAGGCTGTGACTCTCTTGCTATTGCAATTGGAACAAGTCATGGTGCTTACAAATTCTCTGGTGAAGCAAAATTGGATTTTGATAGACTTGCAGAAATTCGTAAAGCTTTGGAAGAAGCTGGGTTTAAAGATTTTCCACTTGTTCTTCACGGTTCTTCTTCTGTTCCTCAATATTTAGTTGAAGAATGTAATAAATATGGTGGTAAATTGCCTAATGCAAAAGGTGTACCTGAAGAAATGCTTGCTTTTGCTGCAAAAAACGGTATTGCTAAAATAAATATCGACACAGACTTACGTCTTGCTATGACTGCTACTATTCGCAAGTTGTTTGTTGAAAAACCTGAAGCTTTTGACCCTCGTGGTTATATGGGACCAGGAAGAACTGCTGTTAAAGAACTTGTTAAACATAAAATGGAAGTTTTAGGAACAGCAGGTCACGCATAATTCTTGAATTAAATAAATTATGTTTTTATTTAAAAACTCCCTTATTCTTTGGATATAGGGAGTTTTTTTTTATATTAAAAGATATTAAGAATGTATACAAAATTTGATTGACATTGTTACTTTAAGATGTACCATAAATATAAGCATCTTTTTGCTAGGTCTAGTGCATTTAAAATAGAAGGGGATAAAATTTATGAAACTGAATGGTATTTTATTTGAGACAACTAATCAATCAATCAATCAATCACAAGTATCAAAAAGGCATAAAAGCATGCCAAGATATTCAAATTTGAAATTGAAACCACAAGTGTTTGCGGATGTTGTTTTGTTTAAAGGCAAGGAAACTGTTTTGACTCAAGAACAAAAAGCTTTGAATAATTTGAATGCACTTTTAAAACAAAACGTTATAAATCGTGAATTAAATGATGTTTTAATAAAAGAAGTAAACGCTAAGAATAAAAATGTAATAAAATATTTAAATGCAATAAAAGCTTCAAAAGACCCTAGTTTAAAAGGTCACAAAGCGATTGCCCAAAGACTTGTGGATAATCATGCTCAAATATCAGGTGCCATTGCATCATTAAAAACTGTTGATGATGAAACAAAACAGAAACTTGATTTTGTCAACCAAAAAACAATGGTGCATGGGATAAATGAGATTTATGGAGAAAATAAAGTCGCTATTAATAACATAGTAGAATCTTCCAATGTTTCATTTGGTATAGGCACAAAAGCAAAAGCAGAACTTGTTGTTGCAGGCTTTTCAGCAACAGCAGCAGGTATTGCTGCCGGTATGGCACAAGTCCCAATGGCAGATCAGATGCCGCTTATTGCTAATGATATTGCAATGACACTTGCTATTGGAAAAGTTTATGATAAAGATATTGATGAAAGTGTTGCTCAATCATTAGTTATGAGTGCATTAGGGAATCAACTTGGTACTGGTATTTTTAAAAGTATTGTAGGGTTAATTCCCGGACTTGGAAATGGCATAAATGCTACTGTAGCAGCGGCAACAACCGAAACTGTTGGGCATATAGCCATTAAATATTTTCAAAAAGAAACTGGTGATTATTCTTAAAAAATAATATGGAGCTTGTTATATGAAAATAAAAACATTTTACGCAAATTCTTTTTATGGTAATAAAAAAGAAAGTAATATAAAAAATAATTTTAAAAAAAATAATGACAATGAAGCAATAAATAAAGATATAAAAGATAAGCATCAAAAAAAATCCAACAATTATTTAAAACCAGAAGAACCTGATGTGTCAAAAAAAGCGATGGATGATGCTTTGATGATTTTATTTTTAAAACATAATAAAATGATATAAATATTTTGAGGATTGTTATATGATAAATAATAATTATAATACCATTAGTAACTCAAATAATAAAAATAATAAGATGTGTTGTGTTGAACTAAAAAAACATCCAATGCATATGCTTGCAAATTTTGTAGCATTTGCTCCTACAGTTGGAATTGTTGATTATATTGATACATATTTAACAAAAAATATAGAACCAAGTTTAAAGAATGAAGCCAAGGAAAATAAAAGAAATGGCATTCTTGAAACAATGCTTGATAATATTCAAAATTGCAAAAAGAACAAACCTTTTAAATATTATACTCTTTTAACTTTGGCGACTTTAGTATTCTCATTAAATTTATACAAAGATAATCCTATAAAAATGTCTGTAAAGAATGATGAAAATAAGGAAAAGAGTATAAAAGAAAAATTAACCAAAAATACTATAATTGGAAGCACTATTTATGGAGCTACATATGGAGTAACAACAAGTATTTTGTTAAATATGGCAGACGAGTCTATAAAAAAGAAAGACTACAAAACAAAAAATGCATTGAAAGGTCTTGCTTGTGGGGCTTTGGTTGCAGGTGTTGTTGGTGGTTTAACGCTTCTTTCCAACAAACTCACTTTGGACAAGTTTAAAAAAGAACAAAAGCAAGAAAATAACGGATAGTATAAAATTTTTGGAAGTGTCAAACGTTTGACTTTTTCGCTTATAAGCGAGTCAGTTTATAAAACAAGAAAATAAGGAAGAAGTTTGAAAAAGTAGGATGTTCTTTTGTTTCTATTTTTTTTTATATAAGTTTGTAGTATTTAAGGGGTATGCAGGGGGAGCCAAAGGCTCCTCCTGCATAAAACAATAATTCGTCGGTAGATTTTCCCCTAAAGGTGGATCCTTTTTTGTACGGGTCAACTTCGTTCCGCCTACAAGATGAGCTGATGGACGGATGAAGCGAAGCTCAAAATGTGAGGCTTCGTGAGAGCTTGGAGCAAATCCAAAGACTGGATTAGAGGCTTCAAAAATGTGAAGACGCCATGCCTTGGATTACCGCGAGTTCGGAACGATGCAACTCTGTTTCGCAATTTTGACAAATTGCTACACTCCGTTCCGTTCCTCACAATCAGGCAAGCGAATTTTCGGACTGGCGAAGTCCCGGTGAGCGAGAAACCGGAGCCGACAGCCCAAAGGGCGGCAAACGAAGTGTTTCGAGCTTGAAGAAAATCCAAGACAGGTCAACGGCGAATCCCCTGCCTCAGGCAGAAAAAGAAGTGTCAACGATTGGACTTCTTAACATAAATTTAGTCAATGTTGATAGCGATATAATCCTCTTTTTCCTTTCTTGTGAGTTTTTTAAACCTTATCTCTTCACAAAGAGCATCGTGTTTGGTTTGAAATTCTTTTTGAAAAACAAGTGTTTTGGGTTTGTTTGAACGTGTAAACTTTGCACCTTTACCTTCAACGTGCTTTTTATATCGTGCTAGAACATCATTTGTATAACCACAATAAAGTTTATTATTTTGCGTTAAAATAACATAAATAAAATGCTTTTTTTCTTCCATTCTATACCTCAAGCAGATAGTTAGATAAAATTTCATCAAGAATTTTATTTACACCATTTAAAGTTTCTTCGCTCATCAAAGCAAGTCGATATTTTGAAGCATTTTTTAAATTATTAATAAAAAAAGGATAAAATTTTCTCATAAATTTTATAGCTACTTTTTCACTTCGATAATTACATTCTTTTTTTATATAATCTTTTAAAACCTTGATTTTATTTTGAAAACTCATAACATTTTTATCATTGTTTTCAATTCTAGAAAGCAAAGAAACATCATACAAGATCCCACGACCGATAGAAACACCATAAGCGTTTGTTGTCATAAGGCATTTTTGACTGTCTTCATAAGATAAGATGTCTCCGTTTGCAAAAACTGGGATTGAAACATTTTTAACAAGTTCTCCTATTTTGTCCCAATTTGATGTACCTGAATACATTTGACTACGATATCTTCCATGGACGGTTATAAAATTGGCTCCTGCTTTTTCCATAAGTTGTCCAAATTCAATAAAATTTTCTTGTTCTTTTGTAAATCCCAAACGAAATTTTACGGAAATAGGTAGTTTAACTGTTTCTTTCATTGCTTGCACTATGTCATAAGCTAAGTTAGGATTTAGCATTAAAGAACATCCATCACCGCCACTTGTAACTTTTTTTACAGGACACCCCATGTTTATATCAATACCTTGGCATTTAGGTTCCAATATTTTGGCTGCTTTTGTCATCTTTTCGATTTTATGCCCTACAAGTTGACAAAATATTGGTGCCTCATTTTCAACAACTTCCGAAATTTTTACATTAGGCTTGTTGCACAATGCTTCGGCACTAATCATTTCAGTTGTGAGCAATGTATTTTCGGAATAACTTCTCACAATACTCCTTAAAACGACATCGGTAATACCTGCCATTGGGGCTAAAATTGTTTTTGGTAGCTTAAAATTATTTGATATTATTTTGTAATCATTACTCATTATTTTTTATTCCATGCTCACTTTATCATCTTTAATTTGTTAATTCGGTTATTCGTTGTTTTGCATAATCAGTTAGTTCATTTTTAATATTTTGTGATTTTGACAAATATTCATTATAATACCTTATGGCATTTTCTTTTTGGTTTATTGTATCATAGGTTACACCCAAAGAATAATATACTTCTTTTAAGTTAGTATCAAATTTTAAAGCGTTTAAATAATTATTAATAGCTAAGTCTTTGTTGCCTTGTTCCTCGTTTGTTTGACCTAATGTATAGTACAATAAAGCTAAAAGTTCTTTTACGTATTTATTGTTTGGATTAATTGTAATTGATTTATTCAAATAATTTTTTGAATTATTAAAATCTTTTAAATTAAAATAAGCAAGTCCAATATAATAAGCAGTATCAGCATTTTGAGGATTTATTTCAAGTGCTTTTTTATAATAATCAATTGAAGAAGTTAGGTCGTTTAAATAAAATTTACACCCTGCTATTCCAAGTAAAACAGCTTCATTTTTAACCTGTATTGAATTATAAGCATTTAAAGCTTCATTATATTTTTGTTGTTCAAATAGTTTTGCAGCTCCATCAATTTTTTGATTTAAATCTACGTTATAAAGTTCATCAAAGTGTGCTTTTAAATTTTTGTCATTTGGAAATTTATTTTGTGCTCGTTTTGCAAGTTCAAGGCTTTCTTTTAAGTTTCCGCATTCATATAGTGCTTTTGATAAATTTAAATATGCATTTGCATCATTATTACCAAGTTCAATTGAACGTTTATAAAAATATAATGCTTCTTTTGGTTGTTTAGCTTTGTGAAGCTCATAGCCAATTTGGTAATTTAAATTTGCATCATTTGGATTTGAATTAAGTTTTTGTTTTAGAAAAGTTATTAAATCATTTGAGTTTAAATTTTTCATAAGAAGATTGTCAAGATTCTCTTTTGCTTCAGTATTATCAGGGTTATTAACCAAACATTTTTTATAGTCGTTTATGGCTTCTTGATATTTATTCAATTTTTCATAACATAACGCTCTTAAAAATTGGGCTCGATGGTTATTTGGACTTTTTGAAAGTATTTCGCTATATATTTTTAAAGCATTTTGGTAGTCATTTTTATTCATATATAAACTGCCAATATTAATTCTTGAAATATTAGTTGATGAAGGTTCATATTTTGCCGCTTGATTATAATATTTTAAAGCTTCATCAAAATTATTCAGCTTTTGACAAATAGCACCTAAATTTATTAAACTTTGGTAATCTTTTGGATTTTGACTTATTTTACTCTGATATTCAAAATATAGTTTATTTAAAACCCCTTTATCATTAATATCGCCATTCATAGCTTTTGTATAAAGATTATTTGCTATATTTTTATCGCCTAAAGTTTCATAAATTTTACCAAGTTTTAACAAACTTTGAGAATGATTTTTATCGAAGCTTAAAACTTTTTCATAATATACTTTTGCTTTATCAATATTATTTAAAACATAAAAAATATTTGCAATTTCATAATGTGCTTCCAACTGATATTTTGAGTCATTTAAAATATAATGATAAGTAGTGGCTGCTGCTTCAAGTTTTCCTTCTCGTTTTAGCCTTTTTGCTTCGTTAAATAAACCAATTGGTGAGGTATCTTTTTTTGCTTGTTTAACAACATCATTTAAATTTGCTTCTGTTGTTCTTATAGCATTATCTAATTGTTTTGATGAAAAATCATTACTGTATTTTAAATAAAACAAAGCACTTTTTAAATCATCAACACAAGCATTAAAGTTTTGTTTTTTATTGTAGTAATATGTTGCACGTGCAAGGTATGAATTTATTATGCCCGCATTTGCATATTTATTTATTGAATCAAGATTTAATGCACTTTTATATGAATTTATTGAATCTGTATAAAGATGTTTTTCAAAATATTGTTTCCCTTGAAGGTTATATGCATTTATAACATCAATATTTTGAGCAAAAGATATATTTTCAAATAACAAGACAAGAGTCAATATTATTAAGGCTTTTTTCATAAAATAAATTCCTCATTTATGCTTATAATTAATATTATATGCAAAAAAAAAGTTTTTATATTGTCCTATAATCTTATATTTAAGTGTGATATAATATACAAATAATGATTTTATAAACTAAGAAAGCTATATAATAAATGGATAATAAAAAAACGTTAATTTTAATTGATGGTCATGCACTTGCATTTCGTAGTTATCATGCATTGGAAAGAACAGGTATGAAAACAACTAATGGTGTGCCAACATGGGCAGTTTTTGGTTTTTTTCGTGCTTTATTTGATATATTAAAAAATAAAGATATTAAACCTGATTCTATAGCTGTTGCTTTTGATGTCGGACGTCATACTTTTCGTGTTGATAAATATAAAGAGTATAAAGCAAATAGAGGAACTATGCCAGATGATTTAAGAAATCAATTATCTTTAATAATTGAAGGATTAAAAGCTTTTAATATTCCAATATACACAAAAGAAGGTTTTGAAGCTGATGATGTTATTGGTACAATTTCAAAGCAAGTTAAAAATCAAGGTAATAAAATATATATTCTAACAGGTGATAGAGATTCATTTCAGCTTGTTGATAAGAATGGGGATATAATTGTTATTATTCCTCAAAATAGTGTTTTACTTTTTTATGACTGGCAAAAAGTATATGAAAAAATGGGAGTATACCCTAATCAAGTTGTAGATTTTAAAGCGTTATCAGGTGATACATCTGATAATATTCCGGGTATTCGAGGTGTCGGGCCCAAAACAGCTTCAAATTTACTTGAAAAATACAAAAATTTAGAAAATATCTATGCAAATATTGATGATATTCATCAAAAATCATTAAAAGAAAAACTTGTTAATGGAAAAGAAGATGTATATTTAAGTCAATACCTTGCAACAATCGATAAAAATGTTGATATTGATTTTAATATTGATGATGCTAAGCTTGATATAACTAATTTGGATGATGTTATTGCGTTTTTTAAGAAATATCAATTATATGGATTTATTAAAAATATTGAGTCTATTTTTGGTGCTTTTAATTTGAAAGTTCAAAATGACAAAAATAAAGATGGCATTTCAAATAATTCACAATTAAATTTGTTTGCAATTAATAATACAAATAATGAAGAAGAAAATGAATTTTTAAATGATATAAAAACAGTAAATGTCTTTAGTAATGCTCAGTTTAAACAAAAAATTATTTTAAATAAGAATGATTTTGATGAATTTTTATCAAAATTGGAAAAACAAACATTTTTTGCATTTGATATTCTTGTTGATGATGAAATAAATGTTTTTAATTCCAATATAAATGGTATAGTATTTTGTTTTATTGATGGTTTTAATTTATTTGAAGATTATAAAAATTATGAACATTATAAAAATAATATAGACACATATCTTATTCCGTTAAATCATAGAGAATGTTTTGATTTTGAAAGTAAAGAAATAATAGACAAATTAAAATCTGTATTTGAAAATATAAATTTAAGAAAAACAGCAAATAATATAAAGTTTGCTCAAAATGTATTGAGTCAATATGACATTAAAATAGAGGGTGTTTTATTTGATGTTGTCCTTGCTTCTTATGTTTATGATGCAAATAGGCGTCATAGCTTAAATATACAGGCACAGGAAAATATTGATTATATTATTGATTCAAGTGAGGATATTTTAGGGCGTGGAAAGAATGCTTTACAATTTTGTCAACTTAATTTAAATAAATTTAAATGTTATGGATGTCAAAATGCTTATGCTATTTATGCCTTAACTCACTATTGGCTTAATAAATTAAGTGATACTGAAAAGAAAATATTATTTGATATTGAACTTCCACTAGCTTTTATACTTTCAATTATGGAACAAAATGGTGTAAGTATTGATGTATCTTATTTAGATACATTAAACATAGATATTTCTAAAAGGGCAAAAGAAATTGAAGATAAAATATTTGAATTGGCAGGTGAAAAATTTAATATAAATTCTCCTAAAAAAGTTGGAGAAATTTTATTTGATAAACTAAGTTTGAAAGTGAAAGGTAAAAAATCTGCTAAGAATTCAACAAATGCAAAGGTTTTGGAACAATTAGCTGAAAATTATGAAATAGCATCAAAGATTCTTGAATATCGCCATTTGATAAAACTTAAAAGTACATATATAGAAGCTTTACCAAAACTTATAAACATAAAAGATAATCGTATACATACAACATATAATCAGTTTGCTACAAATACAGGACGGCTTTCAAGTACTAATCCAAATTTGCAAAACATCCCGATACGTACTGAGCTTGGAGCTAAAATAAGACGTGCTTTTGTTCCTAAAAATAAAGAAACATCACTTATTTTATCAGCTGATTATTCACAGATTGAATTGAGGCTTTTAGCACATTTTTCAAATGATGAAAATTTAATTGAAGCTTTTAAAAATAATCAAGATGTTCATTCACTTACAGCCTCAAAAGTTTATGGTGTTGAATTAAAAGATGTTACAAAAGATATGAGACGTCATGCAAAAGCTGTCAATTTTGGTATTGTATATGGACAAACAAAATATGGACTTGCAAGTGTCTTGAATATATCAAAAGATGAGGCACAAAGTTTTATTGATAAGTATTTTCAAACATACAAAAATGTTAAAAAATATATGGATGATAATATAAATTTTGCAATAAACCATGGATATGCCCAAACATTATATGGAAGAAGACGATATTTACCGGAATTAACAAGTTCAAATAAACAAATACAGGAGTTTGCACAAAGAGCTGCAATAAATTCTCCACTTCAAGGAACAGCATCTGATTTAATCAAACTTGCTATGATTGAATTAAATAAAAAATTAAAAGAAGATAATTTAAAATCCCAAATGATTATACAAGTTCATGATGAACTTGTTTTGGAGGTTTTATATAAGGAATTGGATATTGTAAAAAATATGGTTGTTGAGGCTATGGAGCTTAACCAACCCCTTAAAGTCCCTCTTGTTGTTGATGTAACAACAGGTGATAGCTGGATGAAAGATTAATTTTGGAGAATAATTTATCAATGGGTAGAAAATATTTAATATTTATCTTGTTATTGTTTTTAGGTTTGAATGTAAACAATCAAGCATATTCAGATAGTCCATCAATTTCAAACAATACAATATCTGCATATGTAAATTATAATAATTGCATAAAAAACTATAAAATAGATGAAGAAAGTTTATATTATCTAACCTTATCAGCTATTTCAAATGCAAAGTATAAAATTCTTGAAATACAAACAAGAAGCGGCTACATTCTTTTTAGTGCTTATGGAAGAGAGTTTTTAGCTCAAGTTGTAAAAGTTACAACAAATTTAAGTGAGCTAAAAATTACACCGCAAAACAATAGTTACTTATTTGACTATAATTTAATTTACCGTATTTTTAATGATATTAATTTAAACTTAAGTCCATAATTTAAACATTTATTATTTGTTTATTAAGTTTTTCTATAAATTGTGGTATTTCAAAAGCTTCATTTGTTCCAACAATAATTTTCCAGTTAGGTAAAATTTCTTCAAGCTCTTCTTTCATACTAGCTAAAAGTCCTGGAATAATAATAATTTTATGTTTTAAACCATTTAGTATTTCATTTTCATTAACCATTTTTTTAACCATATCAGCGGTAAATTTTTCAGCTGACCAAGCTGTTAAGACGCTCATTCCGTCAGAAGGAGTTATTAAAAGGAATGTAGGTGTGTCAATAGCTTCAAGTTCATTAGCAACAGCAAAATATGTTAATGCAAAATTTGTTGTCATAACAACAATAGCTTTATCAAGATTTTCTTTTGGATTATTTATTTCATAAATTTTACTTTCAACCTGAAGTGGTTTTTGTGGATTAGTAAATATATTTTGTCTTAATGTGAATAAACCTGAAAATAAAGATTTATCAAAAACATCGAAAACTATAACATTTGAGTAACGACAAATAAGCAAAGAGGCTATTGCTGCAATTTTATTTATATCTTGTTCCTTAATCCTTGTCATAACAGGATAAGCAAACGCCTGATTTTTATTTTCGATGGCTTCAAATCTTATATTAGTTAAATCGTTTATAACACTTTTTATATCTTTATTTTCAATGTTTTCATATTTTAAAATCAAAGATTTGAAACCTTCTTTTTGAACCGTATCACTTTTTTGACTTAAAATTTCAATGTTATCAGATGAAACAACTATGGTATTTTTCTTTTTTACATCTAAAAATTCATCTGCTTCAATAATAATGTTGTCAACATTTTCAAACTCTTCAGTTATCTTTTTTGTTTTTAAAATTACATTTAAACTTTTAGCTTTTATTTTATGAATTGTTTCATTAATATTTCCTTTATCAATAAGATAAATGCCGTCAATTTTAAAAGTTTCACCCACGCGTTCAATTTCATAATCTGCAATATCATTAAGCTTAGTATCAAAATGAATATCATTAGAAGACAAAGTTATATAAAATCGTGTTGGATTAACAAAAGTTTTTTCATGTCGAAACATAACGGTTTCACCGCCTGATTTAATATCATTTCCCAAGTTTATTTCATGTTGTTGGATGATATTTGCCTCTTCAAACAATTGTTTTAATTCTTTAGAGACAAAAGGACATTTTTCAATTTGGGTATTTTTTGAGGCAAGTTTGATAGCAAATGCCATGCAAGTTGGGAAACCGCATTCTTTACAATTTGCATTTTCAATTTTTAAGCCTCCAGGTAGATGTTTAAATATTTCAATTGCGTTCAATTTTTAATAACCTCATTTAAAGTATTAACAGTATTTATATTCCAAACAACAACAATATTTGCATTAGCAGCAATAATTGAGGTTGCAGCCGTTATTTCCCACAAATCAATACGATTATTTAATTTTCCCCAATTTTCATCAAAACTATTAGATTTTAACTCTTTAGCTTTAAAAACTTCTTCACCAATAAATGAAATAATAGGAAAATTTAGCATTTCATCACCTTTTAATGCTTCAAGTTTTACTTTTTCCATCATTGAATATCCATAATCAAAGCCATATCCAAGACCGCCTGTGTCTGTATCAATAATTATTCTATCTTTTGGCAATCCCATATTAATTGATAAAATATTAAGTTCCTTGGCTAAATTTATATCGATGGGGGTTCTTAGAACAATTTTATGAGCTGTTTTAATTATAGTTGGTATAATATCACGATAATTTGATTCTTGTGCAAAAGCTATTATTGATTCTTTTTTTATATTTTGTGCTAGAAAATTTAATAAATCTACATCATAACTTTCATTATTCATTCCTCTTAGAATTAAAGGTTTATCTGTATTTTCATTAATTATTGTTGTTGCTTTTTTTACCAAATTAAATTGGGATTCAAAATCTTTTAAAGATAAATTAAATTTTATTGATAATATATCGGATTTAACATTTAAAGCTTTTTTAAATCGTATTTTAAAATTGTCTAAAAAGCTATTAGTATTATAATATATATCATCATCTTTGTTAAAAAAAGGTATTTCATAAGCAATATTAATTTTTTGAGATTTATTGAAGAAAGCAATATCTTGTAACATATTTTTAAATAACCTCTTCTTTATTTACATCAGTAGTTTCAAATGTAGGTAATAACATGGAAAATATAGACCCTTCATTAATTTTGCTTTTAACTTTAACAAAACCGTTATTATGTTTTTCAACACTTATTTTTACAAGGTGCAGACCAAGACCTGTACCTTTAATAGAATGAGTAGCATTTTCAACACGATAAAACCTATCAAAAATTTTACTTAAATGTTTTTCTTCAATTCCAATACCATTATCAATAACCGATATTTCAAGGTATTTTGGATCTTTTGAAACTTCAGCTCGTATTTTTATTTTATCATTATTATTTGAATACTTAATAGCATTTGATATTAAGTTTTTTAAAGCTCTTTCAATGCTTTGAGCATTAATAAATACTTTTGGTAAATTGTCTTCTTTAAGTATTGAAAAACGAAGTCCCTTTTCCTCAGCTAGAATTTGCATAGAGTCAATTGAGCTTTCGATAATAGCATTTATATCACAAAATTCTTTATGTAAAACAACATTTGTAGATTCAAGTCGAGAAAAATCAAGTATTTCATTAACCATTCTATGTAAATGGTCAGTTTCTTTGTTTAAAATTGCTAAAAACTCATTTTTTGTTTCTTCATCAAATTCAGAAGAGTGATTATATAAAGTATCGGCATAAGTGCGTAAAACCGTAACAGGTGTTCGAAGTTCATGTGATACATTTGATATAAAAGAACTTTTCATCTTGTCAATTTCAACTTCTTTTGTAATGTCAATCAAAACAATTATATATCCTAGATAATCTTGACTTTTTGAAAACATTGGAGATATAACAGCTTTTAAAATCCGTTTGTCAATTTCGATATTAAATTCGAGTGGTTTTTTCTCCATAATATCAAGAGGAGTGTCTTTAAATTGTTCTATTTTTTCTTTAAAACACAAATTTCCGTCACTATCGTAATATTTTTGAATTTTAGTTGAATTAATTAATTGAGGTTCAACATCAAGCAATTTTTGAGCGGCATTATTAATTAAAACAACATTATCATAATTATCACAAACAACAACTCCATTAGCAATACTCATTAAAACCGCTTCAAATTTATTGCGTTCCAAAGTAAGCTGTTCAATATTTTGTTTTTCATAGGTATTTAACCGACCAGACATATCGTTAAAAGCTTCGACAAGTTGTTTTAATTCTCCTGACACACCTTTAATATCTATTTTATAACCAAAATGCCCGCCTGATATATTTTTAACTCCCATTTGCAAAGTATTTAACTCTCTTGTAATTAATATAGTATTAATTAAAACAGTGATTGTAAAAACAATCCAAGCTACAAAAAAGACAACGAGCATTGAATTTCTGGTGGTTTTCGATATATTATGAATAGTATGACCACTTAAACCAATGATTGCAGCACCAATGACTTTTGCATTGTTTTTCTCTTGGTCAAAATTTTCAATAATCATAGGAGAACTAACGGTAATTCTTGTTTGTAAAGCACGATTAGGGAAATCGTTTTTGCTTGAATAAATAATTTCTCCATCATTAGTTTTAAATTCAATATATGCAATATCTTTATTAGATTGCAATAATGATTTTATATTTTTGCTTATTTTATCATAAATATCATATTGACCATAATCTTTAGCTATTTCTGAACTTTCAACGGCAAGTGTTTTTGACATCATTTTCCCAAATTCTGTATAGCTTGAATCAAGTTTTTCTTGAATATTGATTATAGCAAAAAACGCAATAGATATAATTAAAACAGTACTTATAATAAGACCTGTTAGTATCAATTTATTTTGTGTAGTAAAACTTATTTTTTTCATAGTTATAAATTATATCATATTTGAATAAATTGTAACATTAAGTTTTATTAAGCATAAAATATATTTCAAATATCTTGACTTGACGAAGCAGTTTTAGTGAGTATGATATTATAATGTACATTTGCGTATTGTTGTTTATGATTAACGATTATAATTAAGATTTGAGAAAATAACTAAAATATAAAATTGTGGAGCATGTTTTAAGCGAGGTATATAAATGTCGATAAAATACAAAAAAAGAGTTACTCCAATGGGAATACCCAATACAAGATTGGAGGATTTACCTGATTTAATTGAAGTGCAAAAAAAATCGTTTGAGTGGTTTTTAAAAGAAGGTTTAAAGGAAGAGTTATTGTCTTTTTCGCCTATAAAGGACTATACTGGGCGTTTAGAGTTGCATTTTTTGCCAAATTATACATTTGATAATCCTAAGTATACAGTTGAAGAGGCACGTATACATGATGCAACGTATGCAAAACAGCTTCGAGTTATGGTTCGTTTGGTTAACCGTGACACAGGTGAAATAAAAGAGCAAGAGGTTTATATCGGTGATATACCAACAATGACAAACAAGGGTACTTTTATTGTTAATGGAGCTGAGCGTGTTATTGTTTCGCAAATTGTACGTTCGCCTGGTGTGTATTTTAAACGTGAAATATCTCCAACGGGTAAACGTCTTTATAATGCTACTATGATTCCAAATCGAGGGGCATGGTTAAAAATAGAAACTGATAACAATGATATAATTCATGTAAAGATAGATAAGAATAGAAAAATTTTAGCAACGACATTGCTTAAAGCATTGGGTATATCGCCTGCTGAAATGGAAACTTTGTTTACTCATTATGAATTTTTAAAGAAAACTTTGGATAAAGATACGACTGAATCAACTGACGAGGCTTTGATTGAAGTTTATAAAAAATTGCGCCCTGGAGATCCTGCTTCATCAGGCGGTGGGCGTCAGATATTAGAAGCTCGTTTCTTTGATGAAAAGAAATATGATATAGGTCGTGTTGGTCGTTATAAGATTAACAAAAAATTAGGCTTGAATTTGCCTGATACCCAAAGGACTTTAACTGTCCAAGATATTGTGTCTTCAATTGAGTATTTGATAAATTTGACGTATGATGAAGGTGCGATTGATGATATTGACCATTTAGGGAATCGTCGTATACGATCAATAGGAGAGTTATTGCAAAACCAGTTTAGAGTTGGTTTGTCGAGAATTGAGCGTATTGTAAAAGAACGTATGACATTGCAAGATTCTGATACATTGACTCCATTGAATCTTTTGAATACGAAGCCTTTAGTTGCATCATTAAAAGAGTTTTTTGGTTCATCGCAGTTGTCACAATTTATGGATCAAACAAATCCATTGGCGGAGTTAACGCATAAGCGACGTATTTCGGCATTAGGACCAGGTGGTTTGGTGCGTGAGCGTGCAGGGTTTGCTGTTCGTGACATTCATCCTTCTCATTATGGAAGGATATGTCCTGTTGAAACACCTGAAGGTCCAAATGCTGGTTTGATAGGTTCTTTGGCTACACATGCCAAAGTTAACGATTATGGATTTATAGAAACTCCATATTTCGTTGTTAAAGATGGAAAGGTGACAGAGGATGTTGTTTACTTAAGTGCGGATGAAGAAAATAATTTGCGTATTGCACCATCTGATGTGGAATTGAATCCGGATAGAACGTTTAAAAATGAGTATGTTCCTATTCGTTATCGAGCTGAATTTACAATGGGTGAATCAAAGCTTGTTGACTTTATGGGTGTTTCGCCAATTCAGATTATTTCTGTTGCGACATCTTTAATTCCATTTATTGAGCATGATGATGCAAACCGAGCGTTAATGGGTTCGAACATGCAGCGTCAAGCTGTGCCACTTTTGATTACAGATAGACCAGTTGTTGGTACAGGTTTGGAGCATAGGGCAGCAAAAGATTCTTGTATGGTTGCTGTAACAGATGTTGATGGTACAGTTACTCGAGTTGTTGGTGATGAAGTTCAGATTACTGACAATCAAGGGCGTGTGCATCGTTATATTTTGATGAAATATGTAAGAAGTAACCAGGATACTTGTATAAATCAAAGGCCAATTGTTCGAGAGGGTGATGTTGTAAAAGCTGGTGATGTTATAGCTGATGGTGCTTCAACTGATGGTGGTGAATTATCTTTGGGTAAAAATGTTCTTGTTGCCTATATGCCTTGGGAGGGTTATAATTTTGAGGATGCTATTTTGTTGTCTGAACGTCTAGTTCATGATGACGTATTTACATCTGTTCATATTGAAAAGTTGGAAATAGATGCTCGACAAACAAAATTAGGTCCTGAAGAAACGACTCGTGAAATACCAAATGTTTCAGAAGAGGCATTAAGGCACTTAGATGAGCGTGGTATTGTTCGTATTGGAGCAAGAGTTTATGCTGATGATATTTTGGTTGGTAAGGTGACTCCAAAAGGTGAATCTGAGCATCCTCCAGAGGAAAAATTACTTCGTGCGATATTTGCTGAAAAAGCTCGTGATGTGAAGGATAATTCATTGCGTGTGCCACATGGTGAAGGTGGTCGTGTTGTTGATGTTAAAGTTTTTGATCGAGAAAAGGGTGATGAATTACCGCCTGGTGCTAATACTGTTATTAAGGTTTACATAGCTCAAAAGCGTAAGGTGTCAGTTGGTGATAAATTATCAGGTCGTCATGGTAATAAAGGTATTGTTTCACGGATATTGCCAAAAGAGGATATGCCATTTTTGCCTGATGGAACACCTGTAGATATAGTATTAAATCCGCTTGGTGTGCCTTCTCGTATGAATGTAGGGCAAACGTATGAGTGTTTGTTAGGTTTGGCTTCATATTTAACTAAGAATTATTATGAGGCGCCACCATTTGATGAAATGTATGGAGCAAATCAATCAGAGAAAGCAACAAAAGAAGAATTGATAAAAGGTATCAAAGCATCTGGTTGTGATTGGGTTCGCGAGGATGGTAAAGTGTATCTTCTTGATGGACGTACAGGCGAACGTTTTGATCAGCCTGTTGCGGTTGGTATTTCATATATTTTGAAACTTGTGCATTTGGTTGATGATAAAATTCATGCTCGTTCAACAGGTCCTTATTCTTTAGTTACTCAACAGCCATTGGGCGGTAAGGCACAATTTGGTGGTCAAAGGTTTGGAGAAATGGAAGTTTGGGCATTGGAAGCTTACGGTGCTGCTTATACTTTACAAGAGATGTTAACAATTAAATCAGATGATGTTAATGGTCGTTCACGAGCTTATGAATCGATTGTTAAGGGTGATAATATCCCTCGTCCTGGTATTCCTGAGTCGTTTAAGGTTCTTGTTCGGGAATTACAAAGTATAGGGCTTGATATAACCGTAGCTAAAAAAGGCGGTGAAGAAGTTGATTTAATGACAGATACTGATGACTTGAGAAAATCAGCACCAAAGCGTGTTTTATCGGATATTGATTCTGAATTATTAAATATAAATTTCTTTGAAACGCCTTCTATGATAAGTGATAAATAAATTTTGATAATATTATTATAAAAAATAAAGGAGATAAAAATTGTCTACAAGTATTGATTACTTTGACTATATACGAATAAGTATCGCTTCACCTGAACGTATACTTAAATGGTCATATGGTGAGGTTACTAAACCTGAAACCATAAACTATCGTACATTAAAACCAGAACGTGATGGTTTATTTTGCGAGCGTATTTTTGGACCTTCAAAGGACTGGGAATGCTATTGTGGTAAATATAAAAGAGTTCGTCATAAGGGTATAATTTGTGAACGATGTGGTGTTGAGGTTACAGATTCAAAAGTACGTCGTCATCGTTTAGGGCATATAAAATTGGCTGCTCCTGTTAGTCATATATGGTTTTTAAAAGGAATACCTTCTTATTTAGGTTTATTACTTGATATGACTTTAAAAGATTTGGAGCAGGTTATTTATTTTAATAACTATGTTGTTATAAATCCAGGAGAAAGTGATTTTAAAAAATTCCAGTTAATTGTTGAAGAAGATTATGAAGATTATATATTGGAAAATGAAGATTCTGAATTAAAAGTTGGAATTGGTGCTGAGGCTATAAAAGAATTGCTAGCTGAAATTAATTTAAGTGAATTGGTTGAAGAAGTTCGCAATGAGCTTGCTCAAAGTGGTGGTTCTGTTCAAAAAAAAGCGAAGTTGATTAAGCGCTTACGTTTAATAGAATCTTTAATTGAAAGTGGAACTGAACCAACTTGGATGATAATGGATGTATTGCCTGTAACGCCACCTGATTTACGTCCTATGGTGCAATTGGATGGTGGACGTTTCGCTACATCTGATTTAAATGATTTGTATCGTCGTGTTATAAATCGTAACAATCGTTTATTACGTTTACTTGAGATGGGAGCACCTGAAATTATTGTACGTAACGAAAAACGTATGCTTCAAGAAGCGGTTGATGCTTTGATTGACAATGGACGTCGTGGTCGTATGGTTGTTGGACCAAATAATCGACCTTTGAAATCTTTAAGTAATATTATTGAGGGTAAACAAGGTCGTTTCCGTCAAAATTTGTTGGGTAAGCGTGTTGATTATTCTGGTCGTTCAGTTATAGTTGTTGGTCCTCAGCTGGCGTTAAATCAATGTGGTTTGCCGAAAGAAATGGCTATTGAATTGTTTAAACCATTTGTTGTAAATAAGTTAATTGAACGAGGTCATGTACAGAATATAAAATCAGCAAAGAAAAAAATAGAACGTTCAGAAGCTATAGTTTGGGATATTCTTGAAGAGGTAATTGAAGGACATCCTGTTTTGCTTAATCGTGCTCCAACTTTGCATAGGCTTGGTATTCAGGCTTTTGAACCAATCTTGGTTGAAGGTCGTGCTATTCAGCTTCATCCGCTTGTATGTACAGCATTTAATGCTGACTTTGACGGCGACCAGATGGCTGTTCATGTTCCTTTATCTATTGAGGCTCAAACTGAAGCAAGGATGTTAATGTTAGCTACGAATAATATACTTGCACCGGCTACTGGTAAACCAATTATTACTCCATCACAGGATATGGTATTGGGAATATATTATTTAACTATTCTTAAAGATGAAGAATCTCCTATATGTGGGCATTTCTTTAGCTTTAAGGATGCAATTTCTGCGTATGAAGCAGGTATAATAAAACTTCACGATAAAATAGTTGTTCGTGACGATAATAATAAACGAATAGAGACAACTGTTGGGCGTATTATATTTAACGAAGTTGTTCAAAATTCAATATTGGCATCGTAGGAATAATAAGGTAAGGAAATTATAATAAAATGAATACATACTCAACTCAAAAAAATGTAAAGAAAAACTTTGATTATATAAACAAAATTGTTGACAAAAAAGGTTTAAATAAGTTATTATCCCAAATTTATTTAGAGTTTGGTGGTGCTAAAACAGCAACGTTGGCAAATAATTTAAAAAACTTAGGTTATAAATATGCAACAAAAGCTGGGACAACAATATCAATTAAGGATTTGGATGTTCCTGAGATTAAAACTCAGTTATTAAAGGAAGCTGAGGATGAAATTGAAAAATCAACTCAGAGATATTTAAAAGGTGAAATTACTGAAGTTGAACGTTATACAAAAGTTATTGATACTTGGAGTGAGACAACTGCAAAATTGACACAGGAAGTTGTTGAAAATTTTGATAAATTAAATCCTGTTTATATGATGGCATTTTCAGGAGCTCGTGGTAATGTTTCTCAGGTTTCGCAGCTTGTTGGTATGCGTGGTTTGATGGCAGATGCACAAGGGCAAATTATTGACTTACCTATTAAATCTAATTTTAAAGAAGGTTTAAGTGTAACAGAATATATTATCTCAAGTTATGGTGCACGTAAAGGTCTTGTTGATACAGCTTTAAAAACTGCGGATAGTGGGTATTTGACACGACGTCTTGTTGATGTGGCACAAGATGTTATAATTCGTGATGCTGATTGTCATACCACAAAAGCTATAAAAATGATGGCTATTTCTGATGGTGAAAAAGCTATTGTGCCTTTAACAGAGCGTCTGCTTGGAAGAACAATAGCACAAGATATTGTTGATGAAAGTGGAAAAGTTATTGTTGAAGCGAATACGACAATGTCTCGTGATGATATTAAAAAGATTGAACATTTGAATTTAAAAGAATGTATGGTACGTTCAGGTTTGACTTGTGAACTTGAATATGGTGTTTGTCAAAAATGTTATGGTTGGGCTATGACAACTCAAAAACTTGTTGATATTGGGGAGTCAATTGGTATTATTGCTGCACAATCAATCGGTGAACCAGGAACACAATTGACAATGAGGACATTCCACACAGGTGGGGTATTTAAAGGTTCAGGTGCTATGAGACGAGTTGAAGCAAATGATGATGGTGAAATTGTTTCTAAAATATTGATTAAGGAGTTGAGAACTCGACATGGTGATGTCGTAAAAGTGACAATTCACGAATCTGATATTATTATAAGAACAGCGAATGGTGAAGAAAAACATCATGTTCCTTCAAATGCAATAATGTATATTCAGCAAGGTGATGTTGTTAAAAAGGGACAGTTGCTTTCAGAGTTTGAACCTCAATCTCAAGGTGATGGAAGTCGTTTGACTGAAAAAGCTACAAAAGATATTACAACAGATATATCAGGTGAAGTTATTTTTGAAGATTTTGTTGCAGATGAGAAAAAGGATAGGCAAGGAAATATTTCAAGAACTTCAAATAAGGGGGGGATTATTTGGGTATTAGGTGGAGATGTCTATAATTTACCCGGTGGTTCAAAAGTATTGGTTAAAGACCAACAATTTGTTGATGCTGGTGAAAAACTAGCTGAAACTCATATTGTATCAGAGCATGGTGGTGAAGTTCGTTTAGGAAACGATTTGGTTATTGAAAGTGTTGAATTTGATGGAAAAACTATTAAAAAAGTTATTCAGGGCAAAGAAATAACAATTGTTATTGCATCAATTATGCCTAAAAACGCTGTTTTTGAAGCTACTAAAAAAGAACAGATATGGAATGTTAAAAATAGTAATGAAAAATATATTGTAAAATCTCCTATTGATACAACTGTAGAAAACGGTATGATTATTGCTGAATTGATTAGTGATGAGTGTTCAGTTGATTCAAGTGGGGAAATTCGTTATAATGGTGTGGAAGTTGATGAAAATCAGATAATAACAAAATCTGGCGAAGTTATATTTATTCCTGAAGAAGTTTATCAGGTTAATAAAGATTCTTCATTAAAAATGGTTGAATCAGGTACATTTGTTACAGCTGGGACTGAAGTTGTTAAAGATTTATATACTCATATTGATGGTATTGTTCAGATAAAAGAATTTAACGACTTAATACATGAAGTTGTAATTCGTCCTGGTGAAATACATACATTAAGTAATTTAGGTGATTTAAAAGTTGATGAAGGTGAAGTTGTACAAGCAGGTGAGTATATAACAAAAGATATTATTGCCAAAGAAACATCTGTCGTTACTGTTATTGAAGCTGAATCAGACATTACATTAGATGATTTAGATGAAGAACTTGAATTGGCAATGGATGAAGATACCTTATCAAATAAGCCAGTTCAAATTTTAATACGTCCTGTTAAAACGTTTATGATAGAACCAAAAGATGTATCTATTGAATTTAATTCAACAGAGGAATCAATTGATATAGTCCCTGTTACCCAGTTACAATATAAAGACGGTGCTCGTGTTCGCAACCTTGATGGTGCAACTTTGACAAGAACAAGCTTAGTATTGCAAATGGGTGGTTATTTAAGCCATTTAAAAGGCATGGTTGAATTAGATAAGGATAATAATTTAAAAGTTGTAGTGCTTGAGACATTGATTATTCGACGTGAAACTGAGGGTACTCAAGGAATTGAAAATGCATTACAAACAGAATTACTTGTTGAAAATGGTGATATTATTGAATCAAAGTCACCTGTTGCAAAAACACAGGTACTTGCTGTTAACCCTGCTGTAGCTAATATAAAGAATGGTACAACTGATTTCCGTCGTTTACTTCTTGTGTCATCAGATAGTGAAGAAATTGTGTCTTTTAAGGGTAATCCGCAAGTTAAAGAGGGAGCTTTTATTAAACGTGATAGCATTATTTCTTCAAATGGTGATAGAACTCCGGTATCTGGTAAAGTTATAAAAGTAAATGATAATAATGTATCAATTCGTATAGGTCGTCCTTATTTAATAAGTCCAGGGACTATGCTTCAAGTGGACAATAGTGCTTTGGTTCTTCGTGGTGATGTTGTTGCAACTTTGGTATTTGAAAGACAAAAAACAGGTGATATTGTTCAAGGGCTTCCTCGTGTTGAAGAGCTTTTAGAAGGTCGTAAACCTAAAGAAAGTGCTATTGTCGCTGAATTTGAAGGAACAGTAGAGTTAGAAGTTGAAGATGATATCACTCATTTATATTTAGTTGATGATTATGGACGTCATGAGATTAAATATCCTATTGATTCAAATATTATTGTTTCTCATAATCAAAAAATAAAAGTAGGTCAACCATTAACAAGTGGACCTTTAAATCCTCATGATGTTATGAGGTTAAATGGTCCTGAGGTTGCTCAACAATATTTAGTTGATGAAGTTCAAAGAGTTTATCGTTCACAAGGGGTTGAAATTGCTGATAAACACGTTGAAATTATTGTTCGTCAAATGACTAAGAAAGTTAAAGTTCTTGATCCTGGAGATACTAAGTTGTTGCCTGGCGAACTTATTGAAATTCAATTCGTTGAAGCTGAAAATAAAAAAGTTAAAGAACTTGAAGGACAAGAAGCAACATATGAACCAGTTCTTTTAGGTATCACAAAGGCAAGTTTGAATACTGAAAGCTTTATTTCAGCTGCATCATTTCAAGAAACAACAAGAATATTAACCGAGGCTGCTGTTGAAGGTAAACGTGATTTACTCCGCGGTTTAAAAGAGAATGTTATTATTGGTAGATTAATACCTGCAGGTACGGGATTTCATCATTTGATTAATGCAAATGAAGAAAAAGAAAAAGAAGCATTAAAACGTGCTGCTTTAAAAAATTCACCAAGAAAGCCCGCTGCCATTTTAGAAGAAATTGAAGGTATGTTTGGAACTCCTGATTTTAACATTGAGTAGCTTGAAATAATTTTAAAATGGTGGTATTTTATAATACCACCATTTTATTTATTATCAATATTTGTTTATGTTTAGAATTATAAAAAAATATATATATTTATGTAATTATACATGCAAAATTTATTCAAAAAAAAGGAGAAATTATGAAAAATATAATATTTACTTTATCATTACTAGTACTTGGTTTAATGTCATATGCTGCAGATGATTCAAGTGAAGCATTAAAGTTTATACAAAGTTATATTAATGCTGCAAATACATATAGTACTACATTACCAACTTATTATTCACCAAATGCAAAGATAATAAGAATAGTCGAAAAAACAAATGGCGGTAAGGCATCAGTTGTTACAGACATGGACGAATATATAAAACAACTTAAATTAGGTGCGGTCGGTGCAAGGGTTACAAAATATAAAAATTATTATACTAATTTAAAAGTAACTCAAGTCTCAAATGGATATAAGGTTTCAGGGTTGCGCCAACCATCTGGTGAAAGCTATCGTTTGCCTGTTTATTTTATTGTCCAAAAAAATAAAAATGGTAAATGGCAAATAATTGAAGAATCCATGAACACAAAGGTTCAGAAATTTTTAAAATATGCTAAATAGTTAAGTTATGTGAATTTTTAAAATAAACTTGACTTTTATTTTTAACACTTATATCATATAATTAAAATATAAATTATTATTTTAAGACAAATTTTTTTGAAATAAAAAACGGGGAAATAATATGAAAAATTCAACTTTATATAATTCAAATTTGACAAAAGATAGAGTTTCTTTTTTGGAAGATTTAAAATGTAACGATAAAAATGCAATGTTGTCGAATAATAGAATGTCAGAAATGAAAGAATATACCCGTCAAGCTTCTCCAATTCATAATCAAAAAGAATTGGATGTTTTATGGAGAAATTTTAAAGTTGCACAAACTCAAAGTATTTCCGAAAAATCACCAGGAATATATTTAGGTGTTGGATTTTTTGCTGGTTTTTTGAGCATGCTTATTTTAAGTCTATGCATGAGTTTTATTAGCCCTTCAAATAATAATTCTATTTCAAATAATATATCTAAAGCTCCAAAATTGATAAAACGAGTTAAGTTAAAACCTTCTCAATTAACTATAGTACCACCTGATAAAAAGATTTCTAAAAATGAGCCTGCATTAAATGAAACATATACTGTTGTTGCTGGCGATACATTAGAAAGTATTGTTGTCCGTTTTTATGGTAAATATGACCCAGCTAAGGTTCAGGCTATTCAAGAAGCTAATAAAATGAGTGATCCTAATAAACTTCAACTTGGTCAACAGCTAAATATTCCGCTTTAGTTTTTTTTAGCTAAATTTCTTGCTCAAGTGTTTTAGCATTGATATTTTTTGTTTTGATTCTTTGTCATTAATTTTATCTTTAATATTTAAAAGTCTTAGACATTGATTATTATGCTGTTCTTTTTTTAATATAATTGAATATAAAAAATTAAAAATATTATAAATTAAATATTTATTCATGTTTTTAATCCTTTCATTTTGTCTTCATATATATTAGTTTTTATGTTGCTGATACAAATGGGTTTGTTAAAGTATTTGATGAAGTTGATAATGTTGATTTATTAAGCTTATTTTCAATGGATTGAACTTTTGCAAGTATTTTTTGAGCTTTATTAGAATCAGTTTCTTGTGCTGCTTGTGTTTTTGCTTGAGTTAATAATGATTGTAAATTAGCTTGTGAACTTGCAACTGTTTGAGCTTGTTCTTTTATTTGTTCTTCTTCTTGCTTTTCAGTTGCTGATTTGCCAAAAATCCAAGATGAAAGTTTACGACCTAAAACTGAACCTAAAGAAGAACCAACTACTTTTCCTATTGCTCCTCCGATTGATGCACCAATAGGACCGAGTAACCCACCTATTGCAAATCCTAACGTACCACCAAGTATTTGTCCTGCTGCACTTAGTCCAACATCACTAATGGCAATTGTTGCAGCTGATTTCCCAAGTTGTGCCCATCCTTCACTTGAACTTTCTTTAAATGCTGTAACAATACTTGGTAATTCTGTTGAAAGACCGGTTATTGCTGTTATTGCAATACCTGCACCACTAAATGCCTCTTTTGCCACTGATTTAGAAACTGTTTTTATATTCGATACAGATGAACTTGCTGCTTTGCCCAAAGCTTTTGTAATACCTTCAGCATTCTCTGCTAGTTTTGCATCTGCTGTATTTTTGATTGTCTTATCAGTAATATTATTTAAATCACTTAATTTAGAGAATTTTTCGGGGTTTGCTTCTCCTGCTGTCTTAGCTAATTCTTGTGTAATGTTTTTCATATTGGTTTTTATGTCTTCTGTTGTTAAAGTTTTATCTTTTGTTGCTGTTGTAAATTTGTTTAAACCAATTTTTACATCATTATTTCCATCTTTTTTTATACCTAAAGCTTGGTGGACTATTCCGTCAGTTGCCATGTTTGTTGTATTTTTAGCAGTAGAAACTTCACTTTTTGAAGCAGAAGAAGTTGATGAGTTATTCCACCAACTTTTTATTTTACCCCACAAAGTTTTTCCATTAGCATTATTATATGCTTTTGTTTCTCCAATTAATAAATCTTCAAAACGATTGCTTAAGTTAAATTGTTCAAACTTATTATCGCTTACACTTGTTGCTATACGATATGCAGCACGAACATCATCACGATATTTTACACTTTTTACAACTTCAGGTACTGCACCTACTAAACTAAATCCTGCAGTAGATAAAAGTTGAGATGCCATATCTTCGCTTTCTGTATAGCCTAATAATTCATATAATTCTTCAATTTCTCCAACAGATACACCTAGGCTGTAGGTCCCTCCAATTTGCCCTACAACAAAAGGATTATTATTTACTTGTTGGAAATTAATCGTCATTAATATATTGCATCCTATATATCTTATATATATAAAGTATATTTTTGATCTTGAATTTTAGGAATTTTATAATTATTTACAAAAGTTAATATGAAATGTTATAATACTTTTGTATGGAAAATAGTGAGTTAGAGAATAAATACAACGATTTTTTACAGCTTTTATCACATGAAATGAGAACTCCTTTAACTTCAATAAGAGGATTTGCTCAAACAATGATTAATGCCTATGGTAAGTTAAGTGATGAGCAAAAAATTAAATTTTTAAAAATTATTGATGAGCAAAGTAATAGGCTTATTCATCTTGTTGAAAATATGTTAATGTCATCCAAATTTAATAATGAGGCTGATACTTTTATTTTTAAAACTTTTAATATAAACGAAATAATTGAAGATTGTATTCATATATTAAAAGTTAAATATCCTGATTATTTTTTTGTTTTTAATAAAAATAATGCTATCCCTTATGTGTGGGCAGATGTTGAAAAAACACAGCAAGTGCTTGTTAATATTTTGGATAATGCTTGTAAGTATTCGCCATCTTATTCAAAAGTAGAGGTTAAAGTTAAGACAATATTTGAAAATAAAGAAGAAAAATGTCTTGTTTCAGTTTATGATGAAGGCTGTGGAATTAATGATGAAAATAAAAAAAAGATTTTTAACAAATTTACAAGATTGGAAAATATAAACACTCAAAATGTTGAAGGAAGTGGGCTTGGTTTATATATAGCCAAAAATATAATGAATAAAATGAAAGGGAAAATAACTTGTGAGTCAAATAATATAAAAGGCTCTATTTTTAATATTTATTTTTGTACTTTAAATCCTAATGATGAAATTAATTTTAAATTATCAACAGAGGAGACAACAAAATGATTACTAATGTTGTTCTTTTAATTGATAAACGTGATATTATGTCAACAAAATATAAAAAAATTTTAATGAAAAACAATTTTTTGGTATTTCATTTAAAAAATTTGGACATGGCTTCTCAAATAATATTAAATCATGAACCTGAAATTATTATAATTTCAGATAGTTTAGATAATGATATTGATAAAAATATTAAAATTTTAAGAACAATAAACACAAAAACAAGACCTTGTATTATTGCTTTATCAAAATCAAATGATGTTAATGATAAGTTGGAAGTATTAAATTCAGGAGCTGATGATTATTTGTCAGAACCAATCGATTTTTTGGAATTTATAGGGCGTCTTAAAGCTCATCTAAGACGGAATTATGAAACTCAAATTAATGATGTAACTTTATTATTTAACAATAAAATTACAACCAAGATTTTAAAACGCACTTTAAATGATAATATAGGATATTCTTATCTTTATATAACTATAAAAAATATTGATTCATATAAAGATTTATATGGTGATATTGCTTATTCAAAGATGTTACAGACTTTTATTGCTATTTTAAGCTCTTGTTTGGATGAAAAGGATTATTTAGGACATTTTAATCAGGATAGCAGTTTTTTGGTTATTACTTCACAAAATAAAATTGAAAATATTGCCAAATATATGATATATGCTTTTAACAAAGTTAAAGAGAAGTTTTATGCTAAAAATGATTTAAATCGTGGTTTTTTAATTTTAAAGGGTGATATTTTTGAAGAAACAAAAACATCTTTTGTTAAAATATTTTTAGGTGGTGTAATTAATAGTAATAAAAAATATACAAATATAAATGAACTTGTGCATGCACTTGTATATATTAATAAACTTTCTGCTTTAAAAGATGATTCAAATTATTTAATTGAAAGGCATCAGCTTGCAGCGAATGATTCTATTGTTGAAAAGAATTATAATTTAAATGTTATGATAATAGAAAATGATGATTCTTTGTCTTTACTTTTAGAAACGCAATGTAAGTTAAATGATTATAATGTATTAAAAGTAGATGATAGTCGAATTATTTTTGAAAATTCTAAATTTCAACCATCTGTAATAATTCTTGATGCAGGGAGTGTTGCTAATTTTGAAGGTGTGGAATTGTGTAAAAAGATAAAAAGCATGGAATATTATAAGGATACAAAGATTATCTTAACGACTGTATTTCATGATAAGCAAACAATTTTAAAAAGTGGAGCAGATTTATATATGCCAAAACCATATAATATTGATAATATTATAAACTGGGTAAAACGCTTTAATATTGAGTATAATCTATAAATATATGGGGATTGTCTGGTGTGAAGCTGTTCTTTTATATCTGATAATAACTGATTTAGGAAAGGTAATAAAATAAAATTACTGGCGGATAATACGGACGGGAGTCAGAACAGTCTTGGTTTGTGTAAGCATATAAAACAAGTCTCTGCGTATAAGCTAGAGGTAAATCAAAAACACAAATGATTGTTGAATGAAAACAAAAAACAAGCCTAGTTTCTATGCAATAAGCTTGGGGACTGTAAAATATATTATAAATTAAATGAAAGTTTTTTGAAATTTAAAATGTGGTAAATTAGGACAATAAATTGACAGGTCATGCCATTTGTGATAGTTTTAAAGAAACAATTTTGAGGAAATTGGGTGTAACTCCCAAGCCGGGCCGCGGCCGTAAAGTCGGAATGCTTAAAATTGATATAATTAGGCGAAGGTACTTCGAGCAGTTATGAGTCTTTTTAGCCATCTAAGGTTTTAATATAAATAATAGCTTGAATATCCCGCTTTAAAACTTAAGTTAAAAGCTTAAATTTAGAAAGGGATTTTTATTAATGATAATTTTAAATAAAAAGGGAAATATATAAATGGCGACAGTATCAAAAGTGTCGCCAATGCGAGTGGGAACATGTCCACATGGAAATCCAATTGGAGCATGTCCGATTTGTAGCGGCATGGGAGGTGGTGGAAAAAAAGCAGATTTTAGTGCAAAAGTTGGTGAAATGAGTTATGCTCAATGCTTGGCTATTGGAAACATGCTCAAAGCTCAAAAACAAAGACGTCTTGATGCTAAAAATGATTTTGTTCAAATGCAAGAGCAAATAGCTATTTTTTATAAAAATATGAATAATATGCTTCAAAAAATTCAAACTGTTCTACTAAATGCTTTTAATAAATTACCTGATGGAGTAAAAACAAATGTTAAAAATATTATAAATACATTAGTCATTCCAACTTTTAATTTTTTTAAAAATGTATTTAATAATATTAAAAATATAATTAATAACACTTTTCAACAAATAAAAGGCATGATTAAAGAAGCATGCGACAGATTTATTGGAATTATGGGTGAATTAAAAAACTTTTTTGAAAGACAAATAGTTAACAAATTTAATGAAATAAAAAATAAATTATTTAAACTTTTTGGATTTGCAAATGTTAATAATGAACAAGTGCAAGAAAATCAAAAAGTTAGCAAAGAAGAGAAATTGTTGAATGAACTAAATAAAATAAAAGATTGGGTGAGAAAGATATTTAATAATAACAAAAGGAAAAAAGGTAAAAATAAAAATGGTAAACAACATAGCCAACATAAACATTAATCAACAAAATAATGAACAAAAAAAGCATGTACAAAATGCGACAAAAAAGAAAAAGCTTGGCAATGATGCTGCAGTTTTAAATGCTGGATATTTAAATGATATGTATAATTCTTTAATTATCCCAAGCGAAGGATCAATTAATGAATTTTGTATAAATGATAAAAATTTTATTAAAGAAAACACATCAAATAAAGACTATAAAAAAGTATTTATAGGGACATGTTTTGGTTCTTTGGGGTTGTCAGGTTTGATTGCATTTTGTACTGCAATGATAAAAGCATCTGCAAGAAACAAAGTCAAAAATGGATTTGAGCGACAGTTGCCTGAACTCCCAAGAAATATATGTTTAAATGATGAAAAGATATTTGCGACATATATGGCGATACAAAATCCGTCAACAAAAACTTTAATTGGCGTTACAGGTGTCTTTGGGCTTGGATTTATAGGGCTTATTGCCAAAAATTTTGTTGATGGAGTTAAATCAATTTGGGTTAAGAAGCAGGAAGCACAAACACAAATTGAACTGCAAAACAAATTGATAGAAATAGAAACCAATAGTTTTGCAGGAAAAGTCCAAATTCAAAGAGATATGATGGCAAAATGTGCTAAGAAATTTGAGCATGTTTTAGAAAATAAAGATAAAGAGCATGCAAATGCTAAAATTAATTTCAAAGCAAACGAAAAAAAAGAAAAAAATGATAAATCGAAAAATGATAATATATATTATTTAGTTTTAGGATTATTAACTTTTTGTGGTTTAGGTGTTATGGCTTATATAACTAAAAAGAATTTGAAAGAAGCCGATAAATATTACAAACAGTTTCAAGTTAAACTAAAAGACACAGTAAGGGATTTTATTAAAGATGTAGGTAACGAGCCCAAGAATACAAGTTTATCATATGATGTTATTGAGAAAATAAAAAATCGTATGGTCACATTGTCACCTGAAAGTAAAGAAATAGATAGCATGCTTGAACCATTAAGAGGTAAAATGAAAAATATAGGTGAATTTGAGCAGTTTAAAAAGACAATAAAGCAAGAAGTAAGAAAAATATCAGATACTGCTTCAGAAGCGATTGCTGGGAAACCTGGGAATAAAGCTACATTTTATTCGCATGTTGATGATTTGAGGGGGCATTTTTATAATTGGATAGTGAATGATTGTGATTCGACATTGGGTTTTTTATTTTTAGCCATGACTTTAACAACAAGCATAGGATATATAGGGACGAAATGTATTGAAGCTATAAGAGAAGTGGGTGTAATCAATGCAAATGCGAAAACAGAATATAATATGCAAAAACAGCTTGTTGATGTTGAATTAAGGAGCTATAAGGCTAAAAAAAATACGGCAATAGCACCATTGATGAGTGAATTTGATAGAAAGTCAAAAGAAGAAAAAGGCGTCAAAGATTTAAAAGTCATGGCAGAAAATATATTAATGGAAATAAAAAATGGACCTCCGTATATATTTACATAAGGGAAATAAAATGATAATAAAAACAATAAATTACCGAAATATAAGTTTTAGCTCGCAAAATAACAAATCAAAACTAGATAGCATGGATGAAAAGATAAATGAAATAGGTAAGCGAACTGTTTTGCCAAATGGAAAGATAAATTATTGTATATTTAATGAAAGACTTGTGAAAGAAATAGCAAATAAAAAAGAAGTTGCATTGCCATATATAGAAAAGTTTTTAGAGCGAGCAAGTGATGAAAAAGAAATAGTGGAAGGGCTATATATATTGGATTGTATGATAGAGAACGGTACAAAGGGTGTAGAGAGGATATATCCTACAATATCGCGTTTTAATGAAAGTGAAAGTCCAAATGTGCAAGTTTTTTTGGCGGGTGTATATAGAAAGATACAAGTTCCTGATGCATTTGGACCTTTATGTAGCATGTTAATAAGAAATAGTATAAAACCAAATAGAAATATAAATTTTGATCCCAATGAAGAAGTTGGAGGAGCAATTTTGGAGTATATAAGAAATAGAAATGCAACAGAAACTTATAAAAATTGAAAAAATGTTAACCTGACAAGCAAGGTTTTACAAGGTTTTCAAGAAAGATAAAAAAAAATAAAAAAAAAGGACTTGATTTTTAAAATATTGTGAGTTATATTATAAGAGTTGGGGCTGATAAATTTCAGTTTCGAATCTAAGGATTAAACTGATATAGTTTCAACTTTTAATTTGTCTAGCTTTTGCTAGAGGGTTTTACAATAGCCTTCAGAATTAAAAAAAAGAGTGTGGGATTGCCCAGAACAATTATGTTTGAAAATATAAAAATTAAACTTGACAAAGTAAAATTTTGTTTTATGCTTAAATAGTTGGTGTTGAGCGATGAATGGCTTGACCTTGAAGCGGTAAAATAAGGTTTAAAACCAAATTTATTGCAGATGGTATTGACAATAAAAAGTGTTTGAGTTATATTAAAAAAGCTCCCTTATGGATAAGCAAAAAGGCTTCTTAATAGTGGAAGTTGTCTGGAATAAACTATTTGAGCGAGTGTTTCTTTTTGTTAAAGTGAGAAAATAAAAAACTCTTGACAAAAAAATCTCTTTGAAATAATATAAAGAGGCTAGATAAAAGGGAATGCGAAGTTAGGCTTATGTGGCTAGTTTGTGTTTTCCTTTATAATTTGAACTTTGAAAACAGAATAGAAAGTAATGACGAAAAGATAAATGCCTGTTAATTTTAAAAAAGAAGACAGACAACGCAAAGGCGAAAGCCAAGCAATTTGAAATGAGTCTTAGACAACTTTAAGTTGTTTAGAAAATAATTTCTGACAATGGAGAGTTTGATCCTGGCTCAGGACGAACGCTGGCGGCGTGCTTCATACATGCAAGTCGAACGCGAATCTCTAGCTTGCTAGAGAGGAAAGTGGCGGACGGGTGAGTAATATGTAGGAAATCTGCCCTTGAGAGGGGGACAACAGTTGGAAACGACTGCTAATACCCCATATGAGCTGCTTTGAAATAAGCATCTTGAAAACTCTGGTGCTCAAGGATGAGCCTGCATCTGATTAGCTTGTTGGCGGGGTAAATGCCCACCAAGGCGACGATCAGTAGCTGGTTTGAGAGGATGATCAGCCACAATGGGACTGAGACACGGCCCATACTCCTACGGGAGGCAGCAGTAGGGAATTTTGCGCAATGGGGGAAACCCTGACGCAGCAACGCCGCGTGTGTGATGAAGCCCTTCGGGGTGTAAAACACTGTCAGTAGGGACGAATTTTGACGG
>CALUYS010000003.1 GCA_944325065.1 Candidatus Gastranaerophilales bacterium
AACTTCTCCGCCATCGACGCCGCCGTCTCCGCCATCAAAGCCTGTGCCGCCGCCATCAAAGCTGATGTCACCAACTATAACGTCTACGCCGAGTACGCCAACAAAGCCCTCGACGCCGCCCAAACCAATGTCAACTACCTCAAAGACACCTACAACAAAAACGGCATCAAAGATACCCTCGACGCCGCCGAAGCCGCCCTCGACACCGCCTACGACGACGCCTACGCCGCCGCCACCGAAGCCCTAGAAGCACCATCAGCACCATCACCAAGAACACCATCAACAACACCAGCAGCATCAGCAGCAGAAGCAGGAGCAGACGAAATGAAGAGCCCGGACGAGGAGCCCGCCGCCCGCACCGCCGAAGTCCTCGCCACCAAAACCGCCGAAGCCGCCGACGACGCCGAAGCCGCCGCCGACGACGCCTACGCCGCCGCCGACGCCGCCGAAGCCGCCGCCGACGACGCCGACGCCGCCAAAGCCGCCAACGCCGCCGACGACGCCATCGCCGCCGCCGCCGACGCCCAAGAAGACGTCGAAGAAATCAAAGCCAACGTCAGCGTCCTCAAAAGCAAATACAGCACATCCTCAGACAGCGTCGCCAAAGCCGTCGCCGCCGACGTCAGCGCCAACTTCTCCGCCATCGACGCCGCCGTCTCCGCCATCAAAGCCTGTGCCGCCGCCATCAAAGCTGATGTCACCAACTACAACGTCTACGCCGATTACGCCAACAAAGCCCTCGCCGCCGCCCAAGCCAATGTCAACTACCTCGAAGACACCTACAGCGAATACGACTTCAAAGATGCCCTCGCCAACGCCAAAACCAACCTCGAGGAAGCCCTAAAAAACTGGAGGGCGGAGTTACTCCAAACCAGGCTCAATAACCTCTAAGACATCGACGCAAAATCATAGTTCCTTTAATAACAATACAATACAATATATATATTTATAATCAGTTTGACTTGTTATCTCGCATTGTCGAACTGATTTTTTCAAGTGCATAAATTACCATTATAATAACTAAAATTTGACATATTGTGTTTATAATCGTCATAATTCTTTCTCCATTTCGTTTATCAAGTTTTCTATTTTTTTATCTAAGACAATATAATTACTTAAAAATATATACGTATAATATAAACCCATTAGTATTAATATTAATTTATATGTATTATCAATAAATAACACCCAAATTGTACCACTTACAACAATTGCTGCTTATTGTATAGACATTTGCCTTTTGTTTATATTATTCTCAACCCTTGTTTTTAATACACCTATTTTATCGCTACTCATATACCTATTATAATGTATTTATGCTATACCAGCAATATTTCATTTATATTAACTTTTGTTAAAAATTTGAATTTAAGTAACAATTTTTATTTTTACCAAACTTTATTAACTATAACCATGTTATAATTTTAAAGAAACGTTTATAGGACTTCAAATTTTTTTATGGAACTTCTTCTTTGTGAAAATAAAAAAACAATCAATAATTCAAACCCCAAAATTAACAAACTTTTCAAGTTACTAAATGTCATAAACGAACAACTAAAAAAGGATAAACAACAAAAAGAACCACTCGTTTTATCAATTCAAGATGGTTTTCTACCTAAGTTTATTAACTTGCTTATATCTCAAAATACTAATCACACAATTGGTATTGCAGGAGAGTCTGCTTGTGGAAAAACCACTTTTGTTTCCTCTATTATGAGTGTATTTTCTCATTTAAATAACAAAAATTACTACACATCTTTATGTTGCGATGATTATTATCTCGATACCTCCGAAGCTCTTAATAAAGTTAACGGTAGTTTTCAAGAATATTTTAAAATGGGCTACTCTTTTGACACACCAAATGCTTTAAACCTTGAACTTCTAAATTCCCATCTTGAATCACTCAAAAATAATATTGACATAACTTCACCAAAATACAATTTTGTCACTTGCAAAAGTGAACTTAACAAAGGTCAAGTTAAAAAAGCTTCAAAAATTATTATCTTGGAAGGACTTTTTGCTCTTAACCACAGACTCGATAATGCTATTGATATAAAAGTATATATAGACACCCCATTTGATGTCATTAAAGATAGATGGTTTAAACGTGCAGCTTCACGAGGCAAAGCAGGTGATGCCGCCAAGATTCAATTCAATGATGTAAATATTGCTGCTAAAAAATATATCCGACCACACAAAAATAATGCACATATTGTGCTAAATGGTTGTGTAACAGCTAATTATATCATAGATTTTACACAAAATATGACTAATGCTATTTATCAAGCTTTAAAAGAGTAACTTTGTCATTATTAGCTTGCATGTGCGAACTTTAAAAAATTAATATAATTAATATTGTTCGTTCTTACTAGCTCATTAACTAAAAAAATCATTCTTCTTTCAACAAAGTCCCAATACTTAACAATTCTTTTGTTTCAATGCTGCTTCCTGCTATCCCTTGTATCGAACCTATCATCGCAGTTGTATTATTTAATACTAACTCAAGTTGCTTTTCTCGTTTTGCCCATTCACGCTGAAAAACAGACTTCTCTTTTTCTAAATCACTTTTCATTGTAACAAAAGCATTTATTATATTTTCAAATTGTGTCTTAAACTCATTACCGGTTAAATAATTATATAATAATGCAGTTTTTTCATGCCGATTGTCTTGAGCATTTATTATATTATTCAACTTTATTATTGTTTCACGTAAAATAACAACAAGCCCTTTAAATTCAGCGTAGGAACATATATAAATCCCGTCTTTTAAGCCCATTCTTTCCATATCTTGCGGATAAACTTGAGTCACCAAAACACCTATATCAGCTCCTTTTTCTTGACAATTATTTTTAAATTTTTCAATCCAATCTTTGCCAAATGTCTTTGTTCGCTTGCTTTCATAATATATCTTCCCACAATTTAAACACTCACGAGTATTAACTATTTGAAGAACATCGGCCCCTTGTTTGCCTTTGCCTATGGCTTGTATATCATCTAAAATAAACTTTTCTTTTAAATACTGTTCTATAGCCAACTCCTGAACTTCACCTTGAAGCTGCATTGAACCTTGTTCATATTTTCGTTTCATTTCCTCAATAAGTTTGCCCTGGTCTTCCAGTTGTTTTTTATATTGAATAATAACAAGCTCATTTTCTGCATCAATAGCTTGTTTTAATTTAATTTTCTCATTTAAAATTTGCTCATTTAACTTTCTTTGCAACTCAAGCTCAAATTCTTCTTTCATTGATTCTTTTTCACGCTTCAATTTCATATTTTGAGCTTCAAGCTCAATCATTTGTTTTAGTTTTTGCGTTTTTTCATTCAACTCATCTTCTAAACGTTTTGTGAGCAAACTTTGTTCATTCATTATCTTTTCTTTTAAATTTTTTTCATTTTCATAAAGTTTTTCTTTATAATCTTTTTCAAGCTCAAGTTTAACTTCCTCCATACGTTTTGTTGCTGATTTAAGCAAATTTTCACGTTCTATTTTCATTTGATCCATCTTTTGCTGGTATTTTTTTTGCTGTATTTCAAGCATTTTATTCACTTCGTCTTTTGCACCTGCTTTAATAATATCCTTTATGTCAATAACATAATCACAATTTGGACATCTTATTTCATTAGATTTTTCCATATTTTTATTCTTCCTTTATTATTTTTGCATGGTTTTATGGTGTTTGTTGTTGCTTATTGATATTCTTTTTAATATTATCCAATAAATCAGGTAATGCTTTATTTATAGCCTCTTTTGCTTTGTTTGTTGTATCATCTATAATTTGTTTTTTTGTTTGTTCCAATTCTGTTTTTACTTCTTCTTTTGTTTTCAATTTTACATTACCAAAAGTTGATAATACATTTTGTGCTTGATTTTCATCATTTTGTGTCATAAGCCATTTAAAAGATTTAACTGATGATGGATTTAACATATTCCCATTAATTATAACTTTAAAATACTTTGATTCAGGATTTTCAGGCGTCAACCTTGGTATTTTGTTTATATATGTAGCATCTATTTTTTGATTATAAGTATTCATTAAATTCGAAATAGTATTACCAAATTTTCCAACATTACCAATAAGTTTTGAAATAGACATATCATTTAACGGTCCCAACAATGAAACTATTTCATTTGAAACACATCCCATAAGTTCAAGATTACTGTCATTAGTTAATAAGTTCATTTTGCCATCTATATATAAACTCATATTTTTGCCAGATGACAAAATTGGATTTAAATTCATCCAGCCATTTGAAAAGCTAACATTTCCTTTTAAATAGTCAAATTCTCCTGTATTTTTAGGTGAAATTGTTCGCAATGTATTAGCTAAATTTGATTTAAATAAATTTATTCCATTTAAATTTTGTGCATAAAGAAAATGCTCAAAACAGCCTAAATCTCCTAATTGTCCATTTTTAATTAAAAAATCAGCATTTCCTTTTAATGTTTTTATCTGAGTATCATAATCAATACCTCTTAAATTCAAATTAGCATTAAAGTCTAAAGTTCCTTTAACTTGATCTTTTATTCCAACTGTTGCATATATGGCATCATTGGCTTTTATTCCTTTACCATTTATCTTTACATTTATATTTGTATTCTTAAGATTATAAGAAATTTTTGGTATTAATATTCTTCCATCAAAAGCATTTGCATTTAAATTTGTTAAATAAAATACATTATTTGATAAACTAAAATCAGATTTAATATTTGAAGCAACAATATTCCCCATCTTAAATTTAACGATTTCACCTTTACCATTTATAATTTTTAAAGGTAAATCAAAATTATTTGATGATTGATGAGCAACATTTGACGAAGAAGATGAAGATGATGATTGTAATTTTGAAATATTATCAACAATTTCAAATAACTTATCAGCATCTATTGAATTTGAGCTAATACTAATAGGATTTATTGTAATAATTTTATCATATATTGATTTTATACTTGCATTAAAATTAACCTTTGAATCATTTAAATTTAAATCATTACAATTAATTAAAATTTCTTCACCATTTAATGTAATATTTAAATCAGACAAAGTTGTTTTTAATTGTGGTATATTTGCACTTATAAGTTTTACATATCCACCCAATTGCGGTCTTTCTAGTTTACCATTAATATTAATATCAGTTTTAACAAGAAGATTTGAGCTATCATATTGAGGGATTGAAAATGAAATTTCAGTTGGTGTATGAATTTTGATATTATTAACACGTGGATATTTTGAATAAATATCATTTATTTTTCCACTTAAATAAATAAATTTACTTGAATTATTTAAATTATCTTTTATATTGTTTGATAGTACATTTAAATTTGAATTCATTTTATATATACCTGTATTATCAAGAATTAATTCATTATCATTTAATATTAATGAAATATTTAATAAACTTGCCTTGCCATATAAATCATTAATTTTTATAAAATTTAAATTATTGGAAGAATTAGCAAGAATTTGCATCCCAATATTATTTTTAACGCTATCTCCATTAATATCAATAATAATAGGCAAAGTGCCATTAGCTTCGAACATAGACTTAAGTTCTTTGGGTATTAATGATTTTATATCGTATGCATTAATACGACCTTGTCCTTTTATTTTAATATTTGGATTTGACTGATATTTTTTTATTTCTCCTTCAAAACTTATTGGTGAATTATTTATAAACACATCAAAAGGTTTAATTTTTATATTCTTAGAATCAAGTTTTAAGTCTATATTTTTAACTTTTATATTAGAATTTAAATTCGATAATACAATATAGGTATGAGGTATGGTTATATTACCTTCAATATTTTTTAAATCAGATTTAATATTTAATATTCCATTATTTGAAACCAAATTTATATTATTAATTAAATCAACAAAATTAAAGTCTTTATAATTAAATTTTATTATTGGATTAATATTATTTAAGTTTCCCTTTATTAAAGCATTTAATTCAATATTTCCATTTTTTAATTTATAATTTTTCTTTAGATCTTTTGGCATAAATGCTTCATATAAGTTTTTTAAATCAATTTGTTCTGACATTATATTTATATTAGCAAAAGCATTTTTATCTATATTTCCCTTTACCAAAAATTTTGCACCATTTATTAAAGCAAATGTATTTTTTACATTCATTTGATTATTTGAGAAATCAATATCTGAATTAATATTAAGTATTTTTAAAGGTAACTTTTTGTGAATAATATTTACATTTTCAACTTTAAAAAATCCACTTGAATTAAAATCTTTTAAATTTGACTCAATAATTAATTTAGAATTTATTAAACCATTAACTAAAAAATCATCAAGTCCTAACTCATAATTTAGTATTTTTAGTAACGAACTTAATATATTTTTAATATCAGCTACTTTTATATTTAAAGCTTCAATATTTAAGTTAGTTTTACTATTTTTATCAAATTTAAAAAATCCATTTAAGTTAATTTTATCTGTTTTATTAACATATAAATTTGAATCAATATTGGTTTTATTTTTATTAAATTTCATTTTAAAATAATTATTATCAATTTTTTCATTATTTAAAACAAAATTGAAATTATCAATGTTAAAATATCCATTTAAATTAAGATCATTATGTTTATTATTTTTTACTTTTAAATTGCAATTTATATTTGAATAAAAGTCATACTTGACAATATTATAAAAAGGATGTCCTATATTTATAGGTTCTTGCACTTCTTTTTCATCATCATTATCTTGTTCAAAACTAATTTCAGGCAAAATTGTATCAAGTTTAATATTATAATCAAGATAAGTTTTATTTTTTGAAATAACAGTACCGACAAAATCCATTTTAATTTTTTCATTTAATTTAAAGTCTTTTATAAAAAATTTTTCACCTTTTATAGAAAGTGGTTCAACAAGTTTTTCATCGGTTAAATTAAGATTATAATTCAAAATACTAATATCCGGCATTTTATATGAAAAGTTAAAAGGGAAAGTATTCATTTGAGAATTATTTTCTTCTTTTAATTGTTCATTTTGATTAGCAGATAAATAATCGTTAATATATTTTTGAATATATAATTGTCCAGAAGATAAAATCTTTAAATTTAAACTTAAACCATCAACATAAATTTCATCAAAACTTATTGATTTTAAAATAAGAGGAAAAATATTAACTAAGACTTTTGAATCCTTTATATTAACAAATTCATTTTTATCATCGTATTTAACACTTAAATTTTGTGCCTTTACCCCTATTTTTAATAAAGGAGTTGTCACAATTTTTAAATTATCATAGCTGACATTCAAATTGACAGTATCTTTTGCCAATTTATTTATATCATTTTTATAATTATTTAAATTTATAACATTTGGCAATATAAATAAAAATACAAAATAAAAAATAGCAATAAAAAAAAGCAAGGTAACTGTAAATATTTTAAATTTTTTCATATGATAAAATTCACCATGTTCAATATATAATAACATATATTATTATATATTGAACAATAAAAAAATTAAATATCTTTTTTTCTTGTTTTATCAAGAATATATACTTACTCCAACATTTTTTGCTACATTTCTAAAAAGGTCAATGACACTTTCAAGAATTTTTTTCCCTTTTCAACTACGTAACAAGTATTTTCAAGTATATTTACAGCTTTTGATGCACTTATGCCTCTTTCAGCATAACCGTCTCTATATTCTCTTAATTGTATCATCGCTAAAAAATTATTAATAGCAACAACTAATTGTTCCTGAATAGTTGGTGTCTTACCAGATTTAAAATATTTGGCATTATGTTTTTCAATTAAGGACAAAATATCATTGTTTATTTCTTGACTATTCATCAAATTCTGTTTTTTAGATTCTGTTAACATGTGAACACTATATTTAGGAGGCTTATTAACCACATTCCACTTTTTCATCAGTAAGCTTACCCTCTTTATCAAGTATTCTTTCAGTAATCATAAGATTCCCGATATCACACAATGTTTCTGCGGTTTTAATATCACAATAATGCTTATCCGTCAAATCAAACCCCAGACTTTTAGCAATACTTAATACTATATAAATCGTTTTTTATTTTTCATAATAACGCTCATTTAAATTTTTTAATTCAATGGTATTTACGGATCAAATAAAATCATTAGATAGCATTTTTTATATAATCTTCAACAAAAAACGCTTTTAACCCAACTTCTTCTCTTCCTTCTTACTTTTCATCATCTATCGTATTTTTTTATTAAATGCTATATACTATAACTTATTATACCATCCATAATAACTCCTATATTACATCTATATTCAATACACAATATTTATTTTAGCATATTAAATAAATTATAATAACAAATTAATGGCAAATACCTTTAATCAAAACGGTACTTACCATTAACATAATAATTAATATAATATTAAACAAATTAAGCAAAGTATCTATCAAGCATACCCTTAAAAGCAGCACCGTGTCGAGCTTCATCTTTGCACATTTCATGAACTGTATCATGAATAGCATCATAACCAAGTTCTTTAGCACGTTTAGCAATGTTTAATTTAGCTTCACAAGCACCAGCTTCAGCTTGATATCTCATTTCAAGATTTTTCTTAGTAGAATCAGTGACAACTTCACCTAATAATTCAGCAAATTTTGAAGCATGTTCAGCTTCTTCAAAAGCAATACGTTTATAAGCTTCAGCCACTTCAGGATATCCTTCACGATCAGCTTGACGTGACATTGCAAGGTACATGCCAACTTCTGTACATTCACCAATAAAATGATCTTTTAATCCTTGTTGAACTTCAGCATCAATACCACTTCCTACACCGATTTTATGTTCATCTGCCCATAAAACATTTGAAGAATTTTCTTCTACTTTTTTAAACTTATCAGCACCCACGCCACACATCGGACATTTTTCAGGTGCCTTATCACCCTCATAAGTATAACCACATACAGTACATACAAATTTCATAATTACAATTCCCTCCATTAATTTTTCTACATTTAATATAGTATCATACACACAAAATAAAAACAATAATCATTATTAATTTGTTTAACATTTCTTAAAAAAGCAGTGAGTAAGCCGGGTTCTGTTTTAGCTATCATCTGTCTTATATATTAAATTACTTTAATATTTTAGCGGATTATTGAAAATTAAGCGGGCCGCTTTATATTTTTCAAACCTTGCACTTGACTGGGGTTTACCTCAAAGATATCTCTTGATATTTTGAAATGAGCTCTTACCTCATCTTTGCACCATTTGCCTCGTTATATGTATTATAACGGTAGGCTGTCTTTGTTTCTGTGGCACTTTCCTCACAATTACTTGCACCTGATGTTATCAGGCAGTCTGCCCTTAAGTGCCCGGACTTTCCTCTAAAAAAGAAAACTTTTTTAGCGATAGCTCTACTGCTTTAATGTTTATTATTACATATTTTTATATTTTTTGCAAAATTTTTTCTTTTAAAAATGCCTCTTTTATATTGTCTGGTATTTTTTTCAAAAGTTTACCATCTTTTATAACAACAACTTTTGTTATAGCATTTAATATTAATTTCTTTTCTTGATTCAAAATTGTATGAGAAAATTCAATACCGATTTTAGAAAAACTATTTAAAGTAGTATTAATTGTTAAAATATCATTCAATTTTGCACTATATTTGTAACGTATATTCAAATCAACCACGGGAAACAAAATATTATCTTTTTCTAACCTAGCTAAATCAATCCCCAATGCTTCAATAAAATCGACTCTAGCTTTTTCAAGCCATTTTATATATGCTCCGTGCCATACAACATTATAACAATCAGTATCACTATGATATACCCTTACATTAAAACTATTTAACATCATAATTAATTAAACAACTCATTTAATCTGTCACTTATTTCCATAGGGTCCATTTCATTTGTAATACTATTTATATCATATGCGACTTGATATAATTTTGCAGCTTCAACATAATCTCCACTCAATGCTATAGAACGAGCAAGATTATAATGAGCAAGTGCATAATTTGGATTATAAGTAATAGCTTTTGTAAATAATTCAATAGCATGCTGAACACGCCCTAAATCGTCTAAATATATTACTCCCAAGTTATTATAAGCAATATCATAAGTATAATCATATTTTATAGCAAGTTCATATTCTTTAATAGCTTCTTCGGTATTTCCAATTCCCCAGTACAAGAAAGCAATATTACAATGGATTTTAGGATTATGAGGTTGAAGATTTAAAGCTTGACGATATACAAGAAGTGCATTTTCATATTCATTTTTTTCATAAAATATACTGCCCAAATTTACATATATATCAATGTCTTTAGGTGTTAAAAGATAAGCACTTTGATATGCTAAAACAGCAGCATCTTTATTTGCTCCTGATTCTTGCAACACATATCCAAGAGTTTGAGCAATAACACTTGTCCATAAGGGGTTGGGATTTAAAGTAATTGCATTTTCATAACGTGAAATAGCACCTGTTATATCTCCTTTTAAATATAATATATTTCCTAAATTACTTTGATATTCTGCTATATGAGGCTGTATTTCAATTAACTTTAAATAGCTTAAAATTGCATTATCATAATCACCAAGTTCTTCATATAAATGACATAGTTCCTGATATGCACCAATATTTAAACTATCAAGCCATATTGCCATTTTATATTCGCATATTGCATCATCTAGTCTTCCTAAAATACGATATACATAGCCAAGTAAACAATATAAAGTTGCGAATTTAGGTGATTTATCAATAGCCCGACGATATAATTTTATTGCTTCATTTGCTTTTTTGCTTTGAACTAAATACAATGCCTGAATTATTAAAGGCAAATATTTCATAAATGAAAAAGCTCTAAAACTATTTTTTATTGCATCTTTATCAAAAGGTAAAGTTAAAAACGCTAAAATAAATTCTTTTAAAATAGAAATTTTTTTCTTAAACTCCTTATGAGGCATAATTTTGAGAATGTTATATATTAAATAATGTGCACTTGAAGACTTTAATTTACCATATCTTACGGCTAATTTTGCCCAATCAAGTGCTTCATGGAAATTACTTTTCTTTAAGTATATTTTTGATATCATTAAATACACTTTTGCATATCTTGGTTTTTGTTCTAAAACTTTATTAAAATAATGTAATGATTTTTCAAAATCATCTTTAAAATAAAAAGCTATCGCTAATTTAAATAAAATATCACAATTATTTATATTTGACTCCAAAGCAAGTTGGTATTCATTTATTGCTTCATCAATATACATTTTAGCCTGAGACAAATCCAAATGTTTTTCCAAATACAAATCACCTAAGTTAACATGTATCTCAGCATTATTAGGATTTAAGCTAAGTTCTTGTCTACATAGGTCAATAGCTTCTTGAATACATCCTTGCTTTTTCATTTTATTTATGGATTTTTTTATTCTTTTTTGATTTTTTTCCATAGTATAAATATTTTTCATTATTTATCCCACATTTCACAAACTTCAAGTTCAAGACACTTTTTTATGATTTTATTTCGGTCAGAATCTTTTATATTTTCATAAAAGAATAAATATTCTTGTTCCTTAAAATGAGCTTTCTTTTCTATTCTACCTTCAATAATAACAGATGGCAAGAAATTATCCAATGTTAAACTGATTTTATATTCATCATCTTGATTTAAAGGTTTATTTGTAATAAATTTTAAAGCTTCGCCACCTAAATCTTTTGTTGTTATATTAAATGACTCATTTGTTTTAGGGTCAATTAAAATAGCTTGACTTATCCAATTTGCACGAATATATTTTCTTCTTTGTATATTTTTATAATCATTTGGAAAATCAATAATCAATTTTTCCCTTAAAGGATTAAGGACTATTGAATCAAAAGCACGTATACCATTTGAGGTATATATATAAACCAAAATAGTTGTACCTTCATTTAAATATTTACAAGCTTCTTCATAATTTTCCTTTGGAGTCGATAACTCTAACCTATCATATTCAATATTAGATATCTTGGATATAATAGATAAAACATTACCATTATCATTTAAATATTCTATTTTCACATCATTCCCAATTTTTAATGCTTTCATTTCTTAGCCCCCTTTAAATTTTATTTACAATTTTCATCATCAACTTGAGACAAATATTTATTTTGTGCTAAAACAGTTAATACAAATTTGTCATTAAAATATTTATCGGCAACTTTTTTAATATCTTGAATTTTTACATCTTTTATTTTTTTAATAAATTTTTCTTCATAGTTATAACCAAGTCCATTTATTTCAAAACCGCTATAAATTGAACTTTCAAGTATATTTGTTTCATAATAAAAATTTCTTTTACCAAGTATATTATTTTTTGCATTTTCTAGCTCTTCTAATGTTATATCCGTTTTTTTAACTCTATCAATTTCAAGCAAAAAACCTTTTATTGAAGTTTTTATATTATTTGGATGTGTTGCGATATAAACATTTATATTTGCTGATTTATTATAAACTTCATAAGTACTTCTCACAACATAAGCCAATCCTTTTTTATCACGCAATTCTAAAAACAAACGAGAAGACAATCCACATGCTCCAAGAAGTGTGTTCATTACAAGAATTGGAGCATAATCTTCACTTTGATAACTTTCACATAAATATCCCAAAATTATTTGTGCTTGTGCAATATCATCTTTCTCTATCTTTATTATTTTTTTTTCACTTAAAGTTACTTCATCAATTTTTGACTCAACATCTTGATAGCTAAGATAATTAAATTTGTCATTAATTGTTTTTAATATATCATCACTATTAAAATCTCCAACAACTGACATAACTTTTTGAGAATTATTTATTATTTTATTATAAGCATCTAAAATATCAGATTTTTCTATTTTATCAAGGTCTTCCAAAGTTTTTGTCATCGTATTTCCATAATGATGATTATTATACAAATTACGATAAAAAGCGTCATAAGCTAGACTCTTAGGCGAATCTAAACGTGCTTCGATTTCTCCTTTTAGTTTTATTTTTTCTTTTTCTAATTCATTAAATGTAGAATTTTCTATTATTTCACTTAATATATTCAACGCCAAATCAAAATCGTCATTTAAACAAAATATTTTAAACTGTATACTATCGGATTTTAAATTAGAATAACACTCAATTGCATTTTCTTCAAGAATATTTGCCAACTCACTTGAAGTATATTTTTTAGTCCCTTGAAAAAAAAGCCTGTTTAAAAGTGAATATAAACCACTATATTTCTCCTTTTCATTAATTTTCAAATATAATGTAAAAGCTATTCTAGGGGTCTTTTTGTTAATCTTTGTTATTATATTTATACCATTATCTAATTTTGTCTTAACTAATGAATTCATTATTTAATTATCCTTTTCATTTTTATTAGGTAGTAAGATTGAAACAGTTACAAAATCTAAATTTATATATTTTTTTGAAATTTGAAGTAAATCATCAATTGATATTTTTTCAACAATTTTCAAATAATCCTCAATTGGTTTTATATCGTTTAATTTAGTCATATAATCACCAATAGTTTCAGATATTGAAGATACTGTTTCTGAATCACACGCAAACGAAGAAAGAATTTTTTTCTTTGCTTTATTAAACTCTCTATCAGTTATTGATTCATTTATTTTATTTATCTGTTCATTTATAAGATTTAAAGCAATATCTTTTTTCTCAGGTTTAAAATTAGCCTGTATAAAAAAATTACTTCCATCTTTAAACTGATAATGACAAGATGAAACCATATTAAAAACAGAATTGGAAGCTTTCTCGATCAAATTTTGATGAAGACGTGAGCTTATGCCCTCACCTAAAATAATACTTATCATATCAAGTGCAATGATTTCTTTTGCTTCAGAAGCTTTAGGTCCCAAAAATCCATACATCATAAAACCAGTATTCACATTGGCATTTTGTTCAAAAACTTGCTTTTTTTTCCTTTGGTCAATTTCATATTTAGGGTCTTCAAGGGTATTTTCACGCCCTTTAAAATCAAATTCATTCAAAAGCAATTTTAAAATTATATCTTCATCAAAATCACCAACAGCAATTGTTGTAATGTTTTTCGGTGTATAAAATTTTAAATAATATTCCATAATTTTTTCTTGGGGTATAGATGATATAATCTGACGCTTTCCAATAACGTCACGTTTATATGGATGATTTGTATACATATTTTGATTACATTGATTGTAAACTTTTGTCCAAGGATTGTCCTCACACATTCCTATTTCTTCAATTACAACAGAACGTTCTCTTTTAACTTCAGGTATTTCTTTGTCAAAATCAAAAGGAAGTCCAAGCTCTTCTTCTGGAAATATAGGATTTAACATCATATCAGCATGAAGTTTTATAGCAAGTTTAAAGTCTTCTCCATTTTTACCACATGGTAAAGTTACATAATAAAATGTATAATCTTTCCAAGTTGCAGCATTAACAATAGCACCTTTAGCCTCAAGTGTTTTATCAAAATATCCAGCTTTATAAGTTTTAGTTCCCTTAAACATAACATGCTCAAGAAAATGAGAAATTCCATTAATCGCATCATTTTCATTAATAGATCCAGTTTTTACCCAACTTGAAATATTACACAAGCCACCACTTTTATACCCCAAAACAATTTTATGACCATTTTCTCGCTCTATGACTTTTAAAGGTTTTTCTAAATAAGGATAATTCACTTCCTCTATATTTAATTTTTCCAATCTCTATTCCTCAAATAATATATAACTTATTACATTTTATCAATTTTTTTTTATTTTGCATAATATTTTAACAAAAAATCATACAATAGTTTTAACGCAGCTTGTGAAAACTCAACTTTAGAATACTTACGTATTAAATTATTTTTAAATTCACTTTTACTTTTATACGGATTTCGAGAAAACATATTGTATTTTTTTACAACATATTTTTCATTGCTAGCAACACAAATATAAACAAGTCCCAATTTTTTTGTTTTTGAATCACCAGTTGGTCCCAAAAAACCTGTTATACTAATTGCTATATCAATTTGTGGATCATTTTTCAATATCCCTTGAGCCATTTCAAAGGCACATTTTTCACTAACAGCACCAAAGTTTTCCAAGGTTTCGGATAAGACACCTAGAAAGTTTTCCTTTGCTTCATTTGCATAAGTAACAAAATTTATCTTAACATAATTTGAACTTCCAGAAATATCTGTCAAACGGCTTGAAATAAGCCCACCAGTACAAGATTCTGCTGTTGAAACTTTAAGTTTTTTTTCTTTTAAAATCTTACCAATTTTAAATTCAATATTGCTAAAATAATAACTCCAAGTATTTTTAAATATTTTAAAAATAATCTTTAACACATTAAAAAATTCTTTCTTAATTTGTAGGCACATCAATTGGATTTGTTAAAAGTACGTCAATGCTTGAATTTTTAGTCAAATTAACATTTTTCCCTTTTTTAAATAAATCAGCAATGCTATCACCAACTAAGTATCCAAACGCACCTATACCTCCTCCAACCCAAGCAACAGGACAAGTCAAAATCTTTCCATATCCGTTTAACCATTCACCTGAGTCGAACCCCCATTCGTTAGTTGTTTTTAAAATTTCACCGCTTGATTTACAATTACGTTTTAATTCAGTAAAATAATTCCCCCCACCATCAATACCACCGTCTATTGTTAAATTATCAAGATTAAATAAACTACCTTTAAATGGTAATTGCCGACCATTCGGTGTTACAATATGGTCAAATTTTAAATATAAAACAGCTGATTTTGAAGGTCTTCTTTTTTGCTTTATATCAGCAATTGTTCCACGAATAAGCGTACCTTTTGGTAATATTAAAACCTTACCTTCTTTTAAATCATTTTTTAATATAGCTTGAAAGCTATCACCAACTAATATATTATCAGTATTAATTGAATTTATAAGACTTAAATTTAAACAAGTGCCAACATCAAGTCTTTTAGATTCAACATTTGCATCAAAAGATTTATTTATATTTGCATATGTTACATTTGAAAATATAATTATAAAAACAAATAATGCAAGTATTTTTTTTATTTTTAATATCATTTTTCTCTCCTCAATTATTTTTTATAAATCCTTCACAGATATTTTACCAAATTTTGCTGATAAATCATCAATATGATGAATAAAATACAACATAGGATCTAAATTTTTTTCGTTTAAATCAATAATAGCACCCCATTCAATCCTTGAATGATGTGCAGCTATCATTTTTGCAATATTCAAAAATCCCATTGTCATACAATTTGAATAGCCCCATTGAGTATGAGTTCGCCAATTTTCACGAAAATTTTCATCATAATCAATAAGTCCTGTTTCAACATCTATTTTATATTCAAAAATTTTCCCAAAATCATGAAGTATACACGCACCTATTATATCATCACTATCAATTTTATAAATCATTTTTTCTTTTATAATATCTGAAAATTCAAGACATTCAACAATATGCTGTATTAAACCACCTATATAATTATGATGATGCATCTTGGCTGCAGGTGATATTTTTAATTCTTTTTTATATGTATTTAATAAATTCAATATATAATTTTTTAAGACTTGATTTTTTATTTTATAAGAATAGTCCATAATAGTATTATAGTGTTCTTCCATAATAGACTCTGATAAGCCCATTTTAGCTTCATAAACTAATTTTAAATTAGTTACATTACAATTATTAAACTTTTCATTATATGTACCACTTAATATTTTCAAAATATTTCCACATCTAAACAACTTTGAGTCAAGTCTATTTAAAGCTTCTTCCCATAATACACAGTTTAAAATTGATTCATCTTCAAGATTTTTTAATTGAAGCTTTCCCATTTTTGTACCAGCTTTAGTGTCACCTGTAGCATATATAATAACTTCGTATTCAGCGTTCAAATCCAACATAAATAACCCCAAGTACATCCTCTAATTTTAATTTTAGTTTAAAAAACGATAATTGTAAACTAATTTACTGTAACTTAATATTTTTTATTTTTATATCAAAATCTTTAGTTTTATTGTTTTTTGATTTTATTTCTACTATATCAAAATGATGTCCTTCTTTGAAAAATGCCTCAGTTGATAAATGTAGTATATTTTTATTATCATAAATCGACTTTGAAACATGATAGTGTCCTGAACTTATCATTAAAATGTTATTGAAATTATCTAATAATTCTATATATGCTTCTTTTTGATATATTTCGAGTTCTTTATCATCAAATGGTTCATAAACTGGAAAATGTTGAAAAATTATAAACTTATCTTTTTTATATTTTTTTAAATTTTTCTTTACAAAATTTAAAGTTTCTTTAGTATAAAATCCATGTTTATTTGGCATATAAGGCACAGCACCATCAAGTACAAGACATTTAATTCCTTTTTTAGGAATAAACATATAATTCGATGAATATATCTTTTGATTTTTATTATCATTTAAAACAATTTCCGTATACTCATCCTTTGTTATTCCTGAAATTTTATGAGCATCACGATTCCCTAAAACAATATAATAAGGCTTATTTAAACCACTTACAATATTTAAAAAACTTTTTAATATTTCTTTATTTGATTTATCAATATTGTCACCTAAAAAAACAACAAAATCCAAATCTTCAATTTTATTTAGTTCATCAACTGCCCATTTTAAACTTTGTTTTGAATTTAACTCTTGACTTAAGGAAAAATGGACATCAGCAATTTGTGCAAATTTTAAATCTTTTGCATTTGCAATATATGTTAAACTAAAAAATAAAAATAGTATTATTAAAATTTTTTTAAACATTTTTTATCTTTCTTTAAATTTTCACTCAAATAAAGCAGTTGAAATATATCGCTCTGCCGAATCAGGACAAATCGTAACAATTATTTTACCTTTGTTTTTGTTTGCAATTTCTTTTGCTGCAAAAATATTAGCACCGGATGAAATACCACATAAAATACCTTCTTTTTTAGCAGTTTTTTTTGCTGTTTCAATCGCATCAATTGTTTTAACAGTTATTATTTCATCAATAACACTTTTATCTAAATTATTAGGAATAAAATTAGCCCCAATCCCTTGAATACCATGGGATGAGGTTTTACCTTCTGATAATAATGGGCTTTCATATGGCTCGACGGCTACTATTTTTATATCAGGAATAAGTTGCTTTAATTTTTTTCCCACTCCGCTTATTGTTCCACCTGTACCAAATGAAGCAACAAAATAATCTATTTTCCCGTTAAAATCATTAAATAATTCAATTGCCGTGCTTTCCTCATGTGTCATTGGATTATTTCGATTATCAAATTGTGAAATAATCATACTATTTTTTGTTTCTTTATTTATTTTTATGGCTTCATCAACTGCTCCTTGCATACCAAGTTCTTTCTTAGTCAAAATAAGTTTTGCACCTAAATGCTTTAACATTTTTTGACGTTCAACACTCATACTTTCTGGCATTGTCAAAATAAGTTTCATTTTCAATATTGCACACACAATGGCTAGTCCAATTCCTGTATTTCCACTTGTAGGTTCAATAATAACAGTGTCTTGATTAATTTTCTCATCTTTCATAGCCTGCATAATCATATTATATGCAACTCTATCTTTTATTGAAAATCCAGGGTTAAAATATTCAAGTTTTGTATAAAGATTTATACCAGCATCAACAAGATTGTTTATTCTGACACAAGGAGTGTTACCGATTAATTCAAGAACATTGTTATACAACTTTGACATAGTTTCTTTTCCCTGATTTTATAATACCGCTTTTTGTAACAACAAAATTTATATCATCAATTTTTTCATCGTTAAACTTAACAGCACCTTGTTGTATTAAACGTTTTGCTTCTGATTTACTTTTTACAAAATTCTTTTCAACAAGAATATCTAAAATACTTTTGTTTATTGCGTATATTTCTTCAATATCTTCAGGTACTTGATGATTTTGAATAACATTTATAAAATCATTTTGAGCATTATTTGCATTAAATTCCCCACAATATTCTTTTGTAATATAATACGCAAGCTCCATTTTTATATTACGAGGATTTTCACCAGATTTTAATCTTTTTTCAATTTCTTTTAACTCGTTATAAGTTTTATCAGTAAGTAAAGAAAAATATCTTATAATCATTTCATCTTTAATTGACATTAATTTACCATACATATTTTTAGGTTCTTCATTTAATGATATACAATTTTGAGGATAAGTTTTTGACATTTTTAAAACACCATCCGTTCCTTCAAGTAATGGCAACATAAACACTAACTGAGGATTTTCTTTTCCATAAGCAAGTTGAACTTCACGACCAAGTAACAGATTAAACATTTGATCAGTTCCACCAAGCTCAATGTCAGCATCAACGACAACAGAGTCATAAGCTTGCATTAAAGGATAGAAAAACTCATGAACTGCGATAGGTTGACCTGCTTGGTAACGTTTTTGAAAATCATCACGTGTCATAAGTTTAGCAACGGTAACATTTGAAGCAAGTTTTAATAACTCAACAAGTCCCATTTTATGAAGCCAATCTGCATTATTAGTTACTTCAGCTTCTTTAATATTAACAACTTTATTCATTTGTTCAAAATAAGTTCTTGCATTATTTTCAACTTCTTCTTTTGTTAAACTTGGTCTTGTTTGAGACTTTCCAGATGGATCACCAATCATAGCTGTAGCTCCACCAACAATCAAAACAACCTTATGTCCAAATTGCTGAAATAGTCTTAGTTTTCTCATAACCACAGTATGACCTAAATGCAAATCAGGACGAGTTGGATCAAGCCCAAGTTTGACTCTTAAAGGTTTATTGTTTTTTTGAGCTTCTTGGAGTCTTTTTGCAAGTTCCATAACCCCATTTGGAATAATTTCAGCTCCTCGTGCAATAATATTTGCTTGTTCTATAAACTTTTGTTCAATTTTTACTTCTTTTTCGTCCATTGTTTCCTTTTTCCTCAAATTAAACTTTATTAATCTTGTCAATATTTTTATTCTTATCCAATAATTTTAAGATTCTTTCAACATCCTTATCACCACGACCTGAGAGATTTACAATAATGATATCATTTTTTTTAGTTTTTGGCATTAATTTTTCTAAATAAGCTAAAGCATGTGAGGATTCAATAGCTGGTATAATACCTTCTTTTTTACTTAAAAGTACAAAAGCATTTATAGCCTCATCATCTGTTACAGGTTCATACTTAACCCTTCCTACATCTTTTAAATAACAATGTTCAGGCCCACACCCTGGATAATCCAGCCCTGCTGAAATACTATAAGATTCTTTTACTTTTCCTAAATCATCACATAAAACATATTGCATTTTCCCATGAAGTATCATTTTTTTCCCTTTTGTTAAAGAAGCCGCTGTTTTATCAGTATCAATTCCCAGCCCTGCAGCTTCAAGCCCAATCAAATTAACGTTCTCATCATCAAGAAATGCATAAAAAGCACCAATAGCATTACTTCCACCACCAATACAAGCAAGGATATAATCAGGCAGTTTATCTTCTTTTGCAAGAATCTGTTGTCTTATTTCACTGCCTATAATACTTTGAAAAAATCTCACAATTTTGGGATAAGGATGTGGACCAACAGCAGAGCCAAGAATATAAAAAACATCATTACTATTATTTATCCAATAATCAATAGCTGCATCACAAGCATCAGATAATGTACCAGAGCCAATTTTAACACTTTCAACTTTTGCACCTAAAAGTTCCATCCTTTTGACATTTAATTTCTGACGTTCAACATCAACTTCACCCATAAAAATAGTACATTCAAGCCCAAGCAAAGCTGCAATTGTAGCTGTAGCAACACCATGTTGACCAGCCCCTGTTTCAGCTATTACTTTTTTTACCCCCATTTTTTTAGCCAACAACCCTTGTCCTACAACATTATTTATTTTGTGAGCACCTGTATGGTTTAAATCTTCACGTTTTAAATAAATTTTTCCCTTGCCATAATATTGTGTCAAATTTTTAGCATAATATAAAGGTGTAGGACGTCCCGAATATTCACAAAGCAAAGAATATACTTCTTTTAAAAAATTTTCATCTTTTATAAACTTTTCAAATGTTAAATCAAGTTTTTTTAGAACATTCTTAAAATCATTTGGGACATACATCCCACCATATTCTCCATAAAATCCTTCTGAATTAGGATTTGAATATTTATCTAATTTTCTAATATACATCATATATTTATTACCTTTTAAATATTATTACTATTATAATTAAAACATAAAAAAGCCTCAAATCTTAACTTGACTTGAGGCATGTTATATAAAAAAATTAAGCTTAATTTTCAATTAATCTTACTTTAGTACGAGCACCTTTGCCAGACAAGTCAGCTTTTCCTTCATAAGCAAGCCAACCTATACCCATTTTTATAAAATTATCATCTAAATCTAAATCTTTTTCTAATTTTGAAAATGTTGCTTCTTTAGTTTTTTGGCTGTTTAAATATTCCCAAACTTTCCCAGCAGCTTCTCCAATGTAATAATTCATTTTTAAATCTCCTTCATTTTTCTAAATACCATTAATTAAATTAATGTTGAAACTATCTTATTTTTTATGTATACTACAAAAAAATGGATTTGTAAATGGAGAAGTGGATGAAAATGGAAAAAAAATTTTTTGGTAAATCTCACATATACGGTGATAATGTAGACACAGACGTGATTATACCCGCAAGATATTTAAATACAAGTGATGAAAAAGAATTATCATTACATTGCATGGAGGATATAGATAAAAATTTTGTTAATAATGTAAAACAAGGTGACATTATGGTTGGAGGAGAAAACTTTGGTTGTGGTTCATCACGAGAACATGCCCCAATTTCAATTAAAGCATCTGGAATTTCATGTATTATTGCTAAATCTTTTGCAAGAATATTCTTTCGCAATGCAATAAATATTGGTCTCCCTATTTTTGAACAAAGAGAATTTGTTAATGAATGTAAAAATAGTGATGAAATTGAAGTCGATATTGAAAGTGGCATAATAAAAAATGTCACACAAAATAAAGAATATAAAACAAATTCTTATCCTCAAAAAATACAGAATTTAATCCAAAAAGGTGGATTAATCAATTATACAAAAGAAAAATTAAATGTATAAATATGATTAAAATGATTGTTACAGATATTGATGGTACTATTTTAAAAAAAGATTTTACTATTTCAAATGACGTTATTAACATAATTAAAGAATTGCAAAAAAAAAATATAAAAGTTGTACTTGCTACAGGTAGAATGTATTGTGCTGCTTCTAAAATTGCAAAAATGCTCGATATCAACACACCTTTAATATGTTATCAAGGTGCTTTAATTAAAAATTCTTATGGAGATAATAAAACATTATATGTTGACCCTGTTAAACCAAATTTAGCACTTGAAATTCTTAAAGTATTAAAAAACAAAAATATTCATACAAACTTATACTTAAATGATGAGCTTTTTTGTGAAAATGATAATGAAATAATCAAAAACTATACAAACAAGAGATTAATACCATATAGTATTGTTGATAATCTGTTAGATTTAGATTTAAACAATCAAGTCAATAAGATACTTGCAATTGACTTTGATACAAAATTGATTGAAAATTTAACAAATGAACTGCAAAAGCAATACAATAATTTACTTTATATTGTTCGTTCAACAAAAAACTTTTGTGAAATTTCTAGTAAAAACTCAAACAAAGGCACAGCTGTTAATTTTTTAAGTAATTTACTTAATATAAAAAAAGAGGAAATTCTTGCTATTGGCGATGAAGATAATGATATTGATTTGTTAAAAAGTGCTAATATTAAAGTAGCAATGGGAAATGCAAGTGATAAATTAAAAAAAGAAGCAAATTTCATTACAAAATCCATTGATGAAGATGGTTTCGTATTTGCAGTTCAAAAATATTGTTTATAAATATTTTTTTATAAAACAAAACGCTAATAAAATTAATGTAATTTTATTAGCGTTTATTTTATGTAATAAAAAATAAAAGAAATTTTTAACTATTGATACAATGGAGCAAGTTTACATTCTTGTTGAGGAATAACACCTTCTTCAATTGGTAAATAAACTCGATAATCAATGTCAGGGAAACAATTATCAATTGACTCTATTTCAGATAATATAGCATCATTAATATTATTATTTTCGATCATATCAGCAATTTTTTCAAACCTATCGACATGCTCACGGAATCTATCCGTAGCATAATCTTTAGCTTGCCATGTTGTAATCAAAAATGGCCAATCAGAACTTTGAAGAAGTAAATTCTCACGTGAAAGCTGATTCAAAGCCCTATGAAGCAATTTATCATTTGGGATATTTTCATAATTAGAAACAATCTCACTAATTCTCTTTTCACAACTATGAATAATAGGCCACATCCATTCGGTTAAATGGTTTTGCCATACCCAAAAATGTCCACCTTGTCCCCAACTACTTTCAGGGATTTGAATAGCCTCTTTGGGCGGATGTTTTTCTAAATACTCAGATGCGGTCAAACGTTCAATTCCTTTTTGATATTTGCTTAATTTTGTAATTACCTGTTTAATAAACTCTACACCTTCAAACCACCAATGTCCATAAAGTTCTGTATCAAATGAAACCATCACTAAACCTTCTTCACCTGTCGCTAATTTATGGTCATTTAATAAATGATACAATAAAGTTACATAATGGTCTGAATTTGAATTAACTTGAGACATTGCAAGTACAGGATCGTAAAGCATTTTATCACCTAAATCAGTTGTTGGGCTTGTTATTCTCCAATAATTTAAGCCCGAGTTAGAATCTTTGCGATGAAACTCTCTATAGCATCCATCACCAGGGTAACCATCAGCTGCTGACCATACTTGATAACCAGCTCTTTCATTCCGTCCCATAACAGCAACCTGTGCATCTGGTAACCAGTAAGCACTAAAGGTATCATAACCTGTTTTTTCACGTTCAGGCAATGGAATATATTCAATATTTCCATACATACCAATAACTCTACGATTTCCTATAGAATTACCACCTTCAATAACATGAGACTCTGTAAAGAAATATTCAATACCGTTGTTTTGCAAAGTAACTTCAATTGAAGGACGCCATTTTTTATCACCTGTTTTAGAACAAAACAAATAACCTTGTCGATATGCACATTCTGGCAACCAACAACCTTTTGCTTTCTTGCCAAATAATCTTTTTGTAGTATCTGAACCAACTTTAAATTGTGCATTTAGGTTCGCATCCGTACACAATAAAGGTGAAAACCCATGAGTAGCACCAGATGTTGTAATCTCAATTGCTCCTAAATCTTGAAACTTTTTAAATTGTGCAATTAAATCCTTATTATATTTGTTAACAAATAAATCTTTAATATCAGTATACCATTTTTGATAGTATTCTGCTAAATATCGTAAATGTTGAGAATGAGCAACGTTTTCATTTGGATACCTTTCAATATCTTCTTGTGCAACACGCAATTTTTCATCTAGATAAGCAACAAATCCATTTTTTAAATGTTCATCATTAAGTTGTTCAGCTAAAATAGGTGTAATTCCAACAGTTAACTTAGCCATAATTCCATCATTATAAAGCTCTTCAATAGCTTTAATCAATGGGATATAAGTTTCAGACATACATTCATATAAATTTTCTTCACCAAAAGGCCACATACCTGCTTTTCTATAATATGGTAAATGTGAATGTAACATAAACACAAATGAACCAACTGACATATTTTATTCTCCTAATTAATTATACTAATTCTTCTTTATTTTATTATTTATTTTATTATTTATTTTATAACATAAATATTTTTTAAATATAACTCTAATTGGTTAAATCATTAAGTTATATAAAGTTTAGTCAGCAAGAGCATTAATTTCATCAACCATAGCCTGAGGGTCAACACCATGAACAATTGCCCCTGCTTCCAATGTTTCAAACTTAGCAGCAGCGCAACCAATACATCCCATGCCATATTTCCCAAATATTTCTAAAGCTTGCGGTTTAAGTTGAATAATTTCAATTATCCCCATATCTTTTGTAACTTTTTGATTTTCCATTTTTAATTTCCTTTACTATTTCTATATAACAATATTCTATTTTATTATTGATCGGACTCATTATTTTGTCCCAAAATTTTTCCAAAATCAGATGGTTTTATATTTTGAATAAAACTTTTAAACTCTTGAGCTTCTTCTTCCTCTTTTTGTGAATTAACAGATATTGCCCCTTCAGCCATAACACTTGTGCCAATTAATATAGGAACATCTGCACGTATTGCAACTGCAATAGCATCTGATGGACGTGAATCAATTCTTATTTCATTTTCACCTTTTTTATCTTTTAAACAAATATCAGCAAAATAAGTATCTTTTTCAACATCATTAATTTCAACTCTATCAATTATATAACCAGTTTTTTCGATTATATCAATTATTAAATCGTGTGTTAAAGGTCGCACAACACTAATATTTTCAATTTTTCTTATAATAGCACTTGCCTCAGCTGAACCAATCCATATCGGTAGTGCTTTTCTATTTTCTAAATCATGTAAAACTACAATCGGAGAACCTGTACGTGTATCAATTGCAATTCCCATTACTTTCATTTCTAACATTTAATTAAACTTCTCTTTATCTTATCTCATTTTATTATAATATATTTTAAAAAAAAACACCACACCTATTAGTTATTGATTATTATCAATATTGTCATTTTTATTATTTTGTTTTGCAAAATTTCCAACTTGATTACGTCCGTTTTCTTTTGCTAAATATAAATTTTTATCAGCAGCTTCTATCATATCCTCAACTGATTTTGCATCTTTTGGAAATGATGCAACACCCAAACTTATTGTTACATTAACCGTCACAACATTATTTAACTTAAATTGTTTTGTAGAAACAGCGTCACATATTTTTTGTGCTGTAAGCAAAGCTTTTTCATAATTAGTATTTGACAATATTACACTCATTTCCTCACCACCATATCGACAAGGAATATCAGTTGTTCTTATGTTTTGTTTTATAACTTGAGCTACTTGCTTTAAAACGGCATCTCCTGCTTGATGCCCATATGTATCATTAAATTTTTTGAAAAAATCTATATCTATTAAAATAAGTGATGTAACACCTTCATAACGTTTTGCTGTTTCAACTGATAAAAACATTTGCTCCTGAAAATAACGATGGTTATATAATCCTGTCATTGCATCAGTTGTTGCTAATTTATATGTATATTCTAAATCTTTAGCTTTTAATAAATATTTATATATATATATTATTATAAAGGTTATTGTCATCATCAATAAAGGTAAAATAATCCCAATCCATATATTTAAATAATGCATAACAATAGTTGCAATAATTATGTAAGCTATTGCAAGAGAAATGGCAAAAGCAACTGATAATAACGTTGAATTTATGTATAAAAGTCCAAAAGCAATAAAAGCACTTAAAATTGTTGAAATTATAAAATTGGTTTGAATACTTATTTTGAGAATAAAATTGTTGTCTAATACATTATTTATAAACGTCGCAATTAGTCCGACACCAGGCAAAAACTTATCCGTAGGAGCACTTTTTATATCATACAATGATGAAGCCGATGTACCTATTAAAATAATTTTATCTTTAAAATCAAATTCATTTAATGTATTTTGTTCCATCGCCTCAATAATATCAAATAAGGAATAAGTATTAAAACCACCTATTTTACCATTTTGGGATTCATACCAGTTTAAAATAGCAAAACCTTCATTATCAAGAGGTATTTTAATATCTTGCAATAACAAATTGCTTTTTTTATCAATGTTATAAATTTGATACTGTTGGTTTAAATATGCATTGACTGTTTTTAAACCAAGATGTGGATAAAAATCATCACGGTATTTTACAAACACAGGAAAAGTTCTAACAATTCCGTCATCACTTCTTGTCATATTGACATGCCCAATGTTTGAAGTTGCATTTATAATTCCAGGCAAAATTGAACGACAATTACTAAAATTTATTTTATCATTTTGAAAATTAATATTTTTTGAACTTGAAACAACAGATGTCATAAGTTTTTCAGGAAGCTCAACAGGTTTTCTTGCACGCCTGTCTTGATTGTCAAAATTTATAGCAGTATATAAATTTTTATTTGTCTTAAATGCATTAATAAGTGCAACATCGTTTTCTTTCATATAACGCATAGGATTTACGAACATTAAATCAAAAGTTATAACTTTCGGATTTTGCTTCTGAAGTTCATTTACAAGTCTTGCATAAACACCACGAGGAACAGGCCATTGACCAAATTTTTGCGTCAAGCCCTCATAACTTTTATCATCAATTGTGATTATGATAATATTATTACTTACTTTTTTATAAGGAGCAATAATATTTTGTCTTAAATCAAAAGTTTTATTCTCAATAATATCAAAAAAACTAATGATATTTGAAAAATTAAACACAATAAAAAACATAATAAAAAAAATAAATATTGAACATATTATTAAATTTTTTTTATTAAAATTAAAATTTAAACTACCCATAATATTTTACTATATAACAAAATTTTGATATTGTACAGAAGTTAATAAAATATTTTCAGGGAAATTACTATTTAACAGTACAATAAGTTGTGTTAATCCTTCGGAACTCTTTAAAAATTCAAGTAAACATAATTCATTCAAATTCATATAAAAATATAAAAACCTTTAATAAAAACTCATTAACTTAACATATCTTAACTAAATATAATTAATATAAAATCAACCGAATAATGAATATTTATTAAAGATTTCTAAATCACTAAGTGTATATTAAGCTATAAAATTTTCACCAAATTTAGTTGAGCCTAAGAAAAAATTTTCTTTTAACATTGATGATAGACTTGAATATGTTCTACCTTTTTCTTGATTTTGAGCTTCATCAAATTTAATACTTGATTCTTTATAAGCATCAACTACGAAATTTGTGCATTGTTTAAATACAAAATTAGTCATTTTGTTTTCCTCCATACCATAATCTAGTAATACCCGAAAGTGTATTTTGTTAATTTTAACTAAATAAAAGATTTCCCCTTTTTTCTTTTATTTAATTATGTTCTACTTATATAATTTGCACTTGTTATCCAACTTGAAGCAGTTTGCTTTTTAGTTTGAATATAATCAAGTTTTGTTTGATATTCATTATTTTGTAATTGGATTTCAGCTTCTGTCTGTTCAGCTCTGTTTTGTTCATTTTCTAAATTGTCAACCTGTACTTCAAGTTCACGCATCATAGCACGAATATCATCAAAAGCCTGACAAGTTGCTTCACCGCAATCATTACCTGATTCAAGTTTGGCTTCACAATCTTCAATTTGACTTTCTTTCGATGAAATATCAGTTGTTATATCGCTAATTAAACGAGTTAAACGAACAATTTCTTGGTTATTATCACTAATAGCTCTAGTTAATTGATTTTCTTGTAATGTTAACCATTGGATTTGTCCAACTGATGATGCCTGTGCGACTTGTGCCATTTTTTTTTCGACCTTTCTTTGTTTTTTTGTTTAACTTTTACATATATATAAACGTTACAATATATAAAAAATTGCTCTTTTTTATATATTTATCTTAATATTTCTTAATAAAAATGCTTAAAATATTTGCGAATAAAGAACTTTACATCAGTATATACTATTTTAACATTTCTTAATATTCAAGTACGTAAAAAGATAATTTTTAATCTATAATTGGGATTTAAGATTTTTGATATTTTTATATGTTTCAATTTGTAAACAAATTTTTTATTGTTCTTAAAAAAACTTATAAATAGAAGTATAATTTTATTTAAGTGGAAAGTTTATTTTTGTGAGGATTTTTTTGAGTTTAAATATTAATTTAAAATTAAAGCTTTTTATAATTTTATTTATATGCTTTTTATTTACAGCCAATCAAGCATTTTCACAAATTGCTATGCCAAATTTAAATATAGGATTTAATGGCGTAAATACACCTCAAGAATTCACAAGTGGCGTTCAAATACTTATTTTATTAACAATACTATCACTTGCTCCAAGTATTTTTATAATGACTACTTGTTTTATAAGATTTGTCATTGTTTTATCGCTTGTTCGAAATGCTTTAGGAACAACAAGCCTACCACCTTCTCAAATTATTGTAGGGCTTTCACTAATACTTACTTTTTTTGTCATGGCTCCTACATATAATAAAATAAATCAAGAAGCCATACAACCTTATTTAAAAAATCAAATAACCCAAGAAATTGCAATTGAACGTTCAATGGTTCCAATAAGAGAATTTATGATTAAGTACACAAAAGAAAAAGAAATTGCTCTTTTTATAAAAATGGCAAAAATGGAAAAACCTAAAAATTGGCAAACTGTTCCTACTTATATAATCCTTCCTGCTTTTATTTTAAGTGAATTAAAAGCTGCTTTTATAATAGGTTTTGTTTTATTTTTACCGTTTTTAGTTATTGACATTGTTGTAGCAAGTGTACTTGTTTCTATGGGGATGGTATTTTTACCTCCAACTGTAGTTGCTATGCCTTTTAAGCTTATTTTGTTTGTTATGATTGATGGTTGGTATTTAATTACAAAATCACTACTTGAAGGAGTTATGCAATAAATATGGATAGTTCTTTATTTTTAACAGTTATTCAAGATATATTGATATTAATAATTCAACTTTCAGCACCTATACTTGTTGTTGCTGTTGCTGTTGGGTTAGTTATAAGCATTTTTCAATCTGTTACACAAATTCAGGAACAAACTTTAACCTTTGTTCCAAAAATCATAGCTTGTGTCTTAGTTTTGATTTTAACTTTACCTTGGATGTTAAATATTTTTATAGCACGTGTAAATGATCTTTTTAACAAAATACCTTTAATGCTCCAATAAACGCTGAAGGATATGGATAAAGTTATGAATTATGACCTTTTTAATATATTAACTCCAAATAACATCATTATTTATATTCTGATTTTTGCAAGATTATCAGGTTTGTTTGTTGTGGCCCCAATATTCTCAACATACCCTATACCAATTCAAGTAAAAATATGGTTTATGGCAATATTATCTTATATATTTTTTCCGTATGTTTTAAAAATATCAAATATTGAAATTCCAACATCAATGCCTGTATTAATTATTCATACAGTCAAAGAATTTTTAGTCGGGTTTACAATAGGATTTTTATCAAATTTTTTGTTCTATACAATGCAAATGTCAGGTCATGTTGTGAGCCTGCAATCAGGCTTGAGTGCCTCAAATGTTATGGATCCTTCAACTGGGGAACAAACACCTGTTTTAGGTGAATTTTATTTATATATGTTAAGCATAATATTTATACTTTTAAATGCTTATCATCCAATGTTTCTTGCTGTTTATGAAAGTTTCATAAAACTCCCAATAGGTTTTGAAACTATATTTAATACAAATTTAATCAATACAATATTAAAATTTAGTTCAAATATTTTTACACTTTCTGTAAGTTTTGTATTACCTATTTTTTGTGTTTTATTTGTACTTCAAATACTTTTAGGTTTTATTTCCAAAATAATTCCTCAATTAAATATATATATGGTAGCTATGCCTCTTCAAATTATTATAGCTTTTTCATTAATGTTAATGTTTTTAAGCCCAATGATTAGCTTTTTAACAAAAACCATACAAAACTATTTTATATCATTATTAAAAATCTTTTCATGATAAAAAAGGAGATGAATTAATTGAGTAACGAAAAAACAGAAGAAGCCACCCCGAAACGAAGAGAAAAGGAACGTGAGAAAGGTAATATTCCTAAAAGTCAGGATTTATCTTCAATTTGTGTACTTATATCAGGTTTTATTCTTCTTTATATTTTTGGGGACTCAATTGTAATTCATTTAAAAGATTCGTTATATTATACATTTACAAATTTAAATCCAAAAACAATTGAATATAGGGATATTTTGTCTATTTTATATCCGCATGCAATATTTTTATCAAAATGTCTTGTTCCTTTCTTGGGATTTTTAATGGTAATTGTTATATTTCTTGTTAGAGCACAGGTTGGAACATTATTTGCAATTCAAAAAATTAAACCAACAATGCAAAATCTGACAGGCGGTGCTATAATGGACAAACTAAAAAAAATATTCAACCCTTTTAGTCCCAAAAACCTTTTTGAACTTACAAAATCATTTTTAAAAATGGTGATCGTAGGAAGTGTTGGTTATAATGTTATATTAAGCCGTAAAAATGATTTAATTGAATTAATAGGACAATCAATCCCAACAGCTCTTAGTGTTTTGGGCGATGTTTTATTTAACATGCTTTTAAATATGTGTATAGTTATGTTATTTATTGCATTCATAGACAAAAAGTACCAAGATTACGAGTACAACAAATCAATAAAAATGAGCAAACAAGATATAAAAGACGAATTTAAAAATACAGAAGGTGATCCAAAAATTAAAGCAAAAATAAAAGCTCAACAAATGACAATAATGAACCAAAAGATGATGGCAGCCGTTCCAAAAGCCGATGTCATTGTCGCAAATCCCACACATTTTGCAGTTGCTTTAAAATATGACAAAATAAAATATCCTGCACCAGTAGTTGTTGCAAAAGGTGTAGATTTTATGGCATTTAAAATTAGAGAAATTGCACAAAATAATAATGTGCCTATTGTTGAAAATAAACCACTTGCTAGATCTTTATATAAACTTGTTGATATAAATAAGATGATACCACCAGAGTTATATACAGCTGTAGCTGAAGTTCTTGCTTATATTTATAACAAAAATAGAAAATAACCTATTGACATATAAGTCTTTATACAATATTCTAAATATATTAATGGTAATATATTTGTGTAAGAGGGTTAATTTTATGAAAGTTAATTCAGATGTTTTGTTGCAAAAAAAACAAATCATTGCATTTAAAGCAGGAAAAACAACTTTAATAACAGATTTTGATTTTACATTTAGTCCAAAAGTTTTTGAAGATAAATATTTACCAAAAGATGTAAAACAATATGAAGACATAGCTAATCCTTATTTTAAGAGATTTAGTGATTTACAAAAAAAATTAAAAAATTATTTCAAAATATTTATCTCAAGCGGAAGAAAACCAGGTAATGGATTTACAGAGGCCGGTTTTATTTTTAAAAGATTTTCACTATTAAAAAAAGAAAACCAACCTAAAATTGAAGGAATTATAGTAAATAATGGAAAAACATATTTAGATGTAAATGAAATTGAAGGAAAATTTATTTTAAGTGAAAATATTGAAAAAAACAAACAAAGGAATATAATACGAAAACAACTTGAGGAAAAACAAACAGGAGAGGAAATTGCAAAAGAGCTGGATGCTATAATTGCAATAAAAGAAGCAAAAGAAAATGATGATTTAGTTATTGTCTCAGGAGATGGAACAAATGACCGTTCTTTTTTAAATATTTATTCGTATATTGGACTTGGAAATAAAATAAAAATCCCTAAATCCATTAAAGAAAGTGAAAAACTATTAAAAGAATATCCTCAAATAAAAGAGCAAATTGAGACATTACCATTAAAAATTATAATTATGGAGGGTGTTTGTTTAAAAGAAGAATATTACCAATACCTTGTAAAAACTTTTCCAAATAAATATAAAACAGGGAAACAAGCTATTAAAATAGGAGAGACTCCACTTTATGATAATATTGAAAAGTCTATTGAAGAATACAAAATTGAAAATAAAAAATATGCAGAGGCTTTAAAAAAAAATTAATTAAAAATCATTTTTCAAAAATAATATCACCATTATTAACCGTTATTGGAGTTTTATTTAAAAGCACAATACTATTTATGTTAAACAAAAAAGAAAACAACAAGAACCTTAACAATATGTCATAAAATAGACTTTATCTTTATTGAATGTTACAATTTTAAATATGTTAAAATTAAAAGATATATTGCAAAATAATGATATAGTTTTGGCTGTTGGGTTGGTCGTGGTAATAGGGATGATGGTACTTCCACTTCCAAGTCCTTTACTTGATTTTTTGCTTACGATAAATATATCATTATCAGTTATAATATTGTTGGTTTGTTTATTTACAAAAGAGCCACTTGAATATTCAACATTTCCAACAATTCTATTAATATCAACGGTTTTTCGTCTTGGATTAAACGTTAGTTCAACGCGACTTATACTTCTTCATGGAGAAGCAGGTGATGTCATTCGTGCTTTTGGAGAGTTTGTTGTTGGTGGTAATTATGTTGTTGGGTTTGTTATTTTTACAATACTTGTAATAATTAACTTTATGGTAATAACAGGTGGTGCAGGGCGAGTAGCTGAGGTTTCAGCAAGATTTACCTTGGATTCAATGCCTGGGAAGCAGTTAAGTATTGATGCTGATTTAAACTCGGGTTTAATAAGTGAAGACGAAGCTAAGAAGAAAAGACGGAAAATAGAACGTGAAGCTGATTTTTATGGTACTATGGATGGTGCATCAAAATTTGTCAAAGGTGATGCTACAGCTGGAATTATAATTACTGTTATTAATATTATTGGTGGTTTAATTATTGGAGTATGGCAGTTAAAAATGAATTTAATGACTGCTTTAAGTACTTATACAATATTAACTGTTGGTGATGGACTTGTTTCACAGATTCCTGCTTTATTAATTTCATTTGCAACAGGTTTAATAGTTTCACGAGCTAGCGGACAAGATGACTCTTTAAGTTCTGATATAAAGAAAGAAATGTTCTCAAATCCGACTGTTTTAGGTGTAGTTGCAGGATTACTTTTGTTTCTAGGGCTTGTTCCTGGTATGCCGACTATACCTTTTTGCTTAATTGGAGCAGTTTGTGGATATGTTGCATATAAGAAAAATATTGAGAAGAAAAAGAAACAGGAAGAAGATAAAAAACAAGAAGAAGAAAATAAAAAAAATGATTTAGTGAAAAACAAGAAAAAAGCATTAAAAGGTTCACGTGAAAGTGTTATGGAACTTTTAGCTATGGAACCCATTGAAATTGAGATAGGTTATCGTCTTGTTCCACTTTTAAATGTGGAGCAAGGTGGTGATTTACTTGAAAGAATATCACAATTAAGACGTCAAACAGCCTTGGAAATGGGAATCATTTTACCTTCAATACGTGTTCGAGACAATTTACAATTGCCGCCAAATCATTATCAAATAAAACTAAAAGGTGTTCCCATTGAAAAAGGGGAAATATATCCGGATAGATATTTAGCTATGAATGCAAGTGGAATGGCAGATGATACATCAATCAGTGGAATAAATGCAATCGAACCTGCTTTTGGTTTAAGTGCTATTTGGATTGAAGAAAAAGATAAAGAAAATGCAGAAATGGCTTCTTATACTGTTGTTAGCCCGTCTGCAGTGATATCAACACATTTAACCGAAATAATTAAGAAAAATGCTTCTGATATTTTATCACGAAATGATGTAAAACAATTAATTGAAAATTTAAAAAAAGAAGTATCAGAAGACTATGTTAAAGACTTAATGAATGAAATAAATATTGCAGATGTTCAAATAGTTATGCAAAATCTTCTAAAAGAAAGGATTTCAGTTCGAGATTTAAGAACTATATTAGAAACCATGAGTCTTCAAGTTCGTGTTAGTAAAAACACAGATTTTTTAACAGAACATGTTCGACAAGCATTATCACGAACGATTTGCAAACAAAATTTAAATGCAACAGGTGAATTACTTGCAATTACACTTGCTCCTGATATTGAAAGTGCAATAGCACAAGGAATGAGTCCAGATGGTCAAAGCCTTACACTTGATCCGACAATCAGTAACATACTCATTAAAAACATGGATAAAGAAATAGAAAAAGCAATAATAAAACACTCTCAAGCACCTGTTATACTTTGTTCTGCCCCAATAAGGATGTGTTTTCGCCGTTTTATTGAAAAAACTCATCCACAAATTACCGTTATGTCATACAATGAGCTTGTAACAAACATAAAGGCTAAATCTGTTGGAATCATAAAAAACCAGCTTGAAAAAGTCTAAAATAGTAACAATACTTAAAAAAACTTTTCTATAAATTTTTAATATGTTAAAATTATAAATAATTTAAATTTGAAATTTTAAGGAGAAGACAAATTTGAAAAAACTTAGCCCCGAACAACAAGATTTAGAAAAACAAGAAAAACTTTCAGGAGCTGAAATATTTCTTGAATGTTTAAAAAAAGAAGATGTTAAAGAAATTTTTGGTTATCCAGGTGGTGTAATATTAACTATATATGAAGCATTATATAATTGCACAGACATAAAGCATTATTTAGTGCGACACGAACAAGCGGCAATCCATGCAGCAGAAGGTTATGCACGGGTTACAGGGCGTCCTGGAGTAGCACTTGTTACATCAGGTCCCGGTGCTTGTAATACTGTAACAGGTATTGCAAATGCATATTATGACGGATATCCTCTTGTTGTATTTACAGGTCAAGTAGGTTTAAATCAAATCGGTAATGATGCTTTTCAAGAAGCTGACATAGTTGGTATAACCCGTTCTTGTTGTAAACATAATTATCTTGTTTCAGATTTAAAAGATTTACCTCGAATTATAAAAGAAGCTTTTCATATCGCAACAACGGGTAAACCTGGTCCTGTTGTTGTAGATTTGCCAAAATGTATTTTAAGTGATAAATCACACTTTTTATATCCTGATAAAATAAAGTTACCAGGATATAATCCAAATTATGAAGGGCATCCACGACAAATGTCAAAAGCACTAAAGCTATTATGTGAAGCTCGTCGTCCCGTTATTATTTCAGGTGGTGGAGTTGTCCAATCGAATGCTTATAAAGAACTTATTGAGCTTGCTAAAAAATTAAATATTCCTGTTTGTAATACATTAATGGGTACAGGAACATACCCTAGTGATGATGAATTGTCATTGGGGATGCTTGGAATGCATGGGAACTATTGGGCTAATTTTGCAGTTTGCAATTGTGATATCTTATTTGCTATCGGTACTCGTTTTAATGACAGAATTACTGGTTGTTTAAAACGTTTTGCAAAAGATGCTCAAGTTATTCATATTGATATCGATCCTTGTGCTATTTCTAAAAACGTGAAAGTTGACGTGCCAATAGTTGGTGATGCCAAGCTTGTATTAAACTCAATGTTAAAAGAATTTAATGAATCAACCTATCAAATTAATAAAGAAGATAAAGAAGATTGGCTAAACCAAATAAAAGAATGGAAAAATAAACGTGCTTTACCTCAGGTAAAATCATCTAAGCTTAATCCAATGATAGTTATTAAAAAATTATATAAAATTACAAAAGAATATGATCCTATTATATGTACTGAAGTTGGTCAACATCAAATGTGGACAGCACAACTATTTAAATTTAATAAACCACGTCGTTTAGTGACCTCAGGTGGTCTTGGGACTATGGGCTTTGGTTTTCCTGCTGCAATTGGTGCTTGTATAGGTCAAAAAGATAAATTGGTTTTAAATATTGCAGGCGACGGAAGTATACAAATGAATATACAAGAACTTGCAACTTGTGTTGATTATAATTTACCAATAATTGTTGCTGTTATAAATAATGGTTATCTAGGAATGGTTAGACAGTGGCAAGAAAAGTTATTTAACAAACATTATTCTCAAACTAAAATTTCAAGTCCTGATTTTGTAAAACTTGCACAAAGTTACGGTGCTTTAGGTTATCGAGTTGAAAAAGAAGAAGATATTGAAATTATTCTTAAACAAGCAATCGATGCCAAAAGGCCTGTATTTATAGATTTTATTGTAGAACCATATGAAATGGTTTATCCTTGGGTGCTCTCAGGTCATCCTTTAAATCAGGTGCTTTTATCGAATGAACCTTGTCAAAATGAAGAATTATAAATATAAGAAATTATAAAAAAAGAGGAAAATAATGACAAATGAACAAAAACATACAATATCTGTTCTAGTTAGAAATGAAGCTGGTGTATTATCTCGTGTTGTTGATCTTTTTTCAGGTCGTGGTTTTAATATTGAAAGTTTAACTGTGGCTCCTACGCTTGATACTGATTTTTCTCGTATTACAATTGTTTCCAAGGGACAAACAGGAATAATTGAGCAGATTACAAAACAGTTAAATCGTCTTATCCCAACTTTAAAAGTTCTTGAAGTAACTGATGATGATTCTGTTTCCAATGAATTAATCCTTGTTAAAGTTACAGCAAGAGATGAGTGTCGTTCTGAAATTTTAAGAATAGCTGAAATATTTAATGCTAAAATAATTGACGTTTCTCCAAAAACATATACACTAATGGCAGTTGGTGAGGAACGACAAATTACTTCATTAATTGAACTTTTAAGACCACTTGGCATAAAAGAACTTGTTCGAAGCGGCAAAGTAGCGATATCACGAGAAAATTCATTTATGAATATAAAGAATATATAATTTATTATGAAAAAAAAACGACTTGATACGTATTTATGTGAAAAACAATATTTTGATACAAAAACAAAAGCTCAAAATGCCATAATAGCTGGTGACGTACAAGTTAATGGTGAAACAATTTATAAACCTGCTTTTGACATTGATGAAAATAAAAATTATAAAATAAACATTAAAACTTTAAAATATGTTTCTCGTGGTGGATTTAAACTTGAAAAAGCATTAGTTGAATTCAATATAGATTTGTTAAATAAAATTTGTCTTGATGCAGGTGCTTCAACCGGTGGGTTTACTGATTGTATGTTACAAAACCAAGCTAAGTTTGTTTATGCTGTTGATGTTGGATATGGGCAGTTAGACTGGAAATTAAGACAAAATACAAAACAAGTTAAAGTTATTGAAAGAACTAATATAAAAAATTGTAATTATTCTCAACTATATGATATAAAAGACACGCTTCCTTCATTTTGTGCTATGGATTTATCATTTATTTCCATTCTAAAAGTTTTAGAAAATATAAACAAACTTACCTCAAATAACTGTGAAATTGTTGCTCTTATTAAACCACAATTTGAAGCTGGAAAAGAAAATGTTGGAAAAAATGGTGTTGTTAAAGATAAAAAAGTCCACTTTAATATTATTTCCAATATAATTAATCAAACTCAGATATTAAATTTAAAAATCATAAATTTAACTTACTCTCCAATAAAAGGTCCAAAAGGTAATATAGAATACTTAATCCATTTAAAAAAAGATAAGCAAAACCAAAGTTTGATTTGTGAAAATGACATACAAAAAATAATTAATGAAGCATTTGCTAACTTATAATTTAATAATTTATTAAGTTATGTAACAAAGATATATAAAAAATAAGCAATTTTTTATATATCTTTGTTTTTTATAAAGTATTGAAGTAAATATAAATTGAGGAAAAAATGTTTAATATACCTAATAATCAACAGTTAATTCCAATGGGAATACAACAACAGCAAGTTGTAGGTATGCCTATCCAAAATATTAATACTGTATCAACATATTTCCCAAAATCGCAAAATATTCCATTTGAAAATGATTCATATATAAGTTTTTCCAATCAAAAAACAGAAAAAGGATTTTGGGATGGTTTTAAAACTGTTTTTTCTAAAATTGGACAATTTTGCACGGATAATTTTGGACTAATACTTACAGGTCTAGGCATTTTTGGTGGTTATAAATTCTGCTCAAGCTCAATGCAAACTTATGAAGAAAATAAAAAAGAAGGCAAACTTGATGATAAAGGTAATTTAAAAGAAAAAGATGCTACAATTAAAGAAAACATAATGAACTTTGTTGGCCATGGTGTTCATTATATATTCGGTTCAAGTAATACTGAGGAATTTAATAGTGAAGAAATTAATGAAGAAGTTAGTGATAAAGAAGAATTAAAGAATTTAAATGATGACATTAAGAAAGAACTTTCAGATGGAAATATAACTAATTTATTAAAAGCATTTAAAAATAATGAAGGCAAAATACGAGTCCTTGAAGTAATTTCTCAAGAAATCGATAATCTTCCAACATCAACTTGTTGGGATAAAAGGCAAACAACAATAATTGACACTCTTGGAAACTTGATGAATTGTGGTGATAATGATATTAAAACTCGTGCAAAGGCTATTATAAATAATTTAAAGGATAACAGATACTTTTCACAAAAACAACAGACAAAACTAAGAAATTTATTAAACGAAGATAATACAGATGTTTAATAAAAAAACGCTATAAAAACATATAGCGTTTTTTATATATATTTAGTTTAAGCAAAAACTATACATCTTCAACAGAAGTTGCACCGATTCTATGAACACGGATAAAGTTTGTTTTTCCTGTTATCAATTTAGGTATTGAACCTGTTAAAATAACACGGTCGTCAGCTTTTAAATCTGTATTTGAAAGCAAAAATTCATCCAATTCAATCAAAAATTCACGATTAAGCACTCTATCCCAATTACGACAGAATGGGAACATATCCCAGAATAAATTCAATCTGCGACAAGTTGCTTCAGAATCTGATATAACAATAATTGGAACTTTAGGACGTAATTTTGACATCAATTTTGGAGTATAGCCAGTATGGGTAAAAGCAAGGATTGCTTTAGCATCAATATCTTTTACCATTTTAACAGCCGCATTTACAACAGCTTGACGAGTCATATGATAACAAGGATTAATTGGTAAATCCAGATCATATCGACAGAAATCACTATGTTCAACATTTTCCGCAATCATTGTCATCATATGAACAGCTTCTGCATAAAACTTACCGACAGAAGTTTCACCTGATAACATAATAGCATCAGTTCCATCAATAATAGCATTAGCAACATCAGAAGCTTCAGCACGAGTTGGGATAGGTTGTTCAATCATTGTTTCCAACATTTGTGTAGCAACAATTGTCACTTTACGTTGTTGTAATGCTTCATTAATAATTCTTTTCTGAACAATAGGTACCTTTTCAGGAGATATTTCAATACCTAAATCTCCACGAGCAACCATTACACCATCTGAAACCTGAATTATTTCCTTCATATTTTCAACTGCTTGTGGTTTTTCAATTTTAGCAATGATAGGGATATCGCCGCCAAAATTTTTGATGTAATCACGAGCTGTTAGAATGTCTTCTTTTTGACGAACAAAAGATAAAGCTACATAATCAGCATTGTTATTAACTGCGAATTCAATAAATTTAACGTCACGAGAAGTAACAGCTGCTAAACTTGCGGTTGAACCAGGAATATTTAAGCCTTTACGTGATTTTAAAACCCCTCCATTTACAACTTCAGTATAAACTTTATCATTTTCAACTTTTTCAACCACAACTTCTAATTTACCATCGTCAATAAGCATCATATCACCTGGTTTTACGTCATTTGCTAAACCAGCATAATCAACAGGTATAATGTCTTTTTCTTTAACAGATGGACTAAAAACAAGTTTTTGACCGTTTGTTATAACCATTTCATTTTCTAAATTTCCAACTCTTATTTTAGGTCCTTGTAAATCAACTAAAACAGGAAGATAAATATTTTTTTCCTTACATACACGGCGAATAATTTCAATTCTTCGTCTATGATCTTCTTCAGTTCCATGTGAGGTATTTAAACGAAACATAGAAACACCAGCTTCAATTAAATTACGAATACCTTCTTCATGTTCACATACTGGACCCAATGTTGCCACAATCTTTGTTTTTTTTGACTCAATTAACATTTTCTATCTCACTTTTCCTTTAAAATTTATTATTTTTTCGACCTACTAATTGTAACAAAACCAAATTTTTGAGTCAAATTTTATTAAAATCTTTTATTTTTATTACTTACAAACCACATTGAAGCTTTTGTACGATTATTTACATTAAGTTTTAAAAATATTTTATTCATATAGGATTTAACAGTTTCTTTTGATAATCCAAGATGTTTAGCTACTTCTTTATTTGACATCCCAAGACAAACACAATTAAGTACATCAAACTCACGAGAAGTTAAATTCCTTTGAACATTACTTTCCAATTCCATATATCTTTATCATTTCCATACTTTTATTTTAATTTATCATAAATCTAAACTTTAGTATTCAATCATTTAGCTTAATAAACTATATGCAAAATTAACAAATTGCTATAAAATTATAAAATGAATATCTTAAAGTTTATAATCAAACGACTTCTTGAAGCAATACCTGTTTTAATTATTGTATCCTTATTAAGTTTTTTTATAATAAGACTAAGCCCTAGCGACCCTTTATCTGAAATGAAGTTGAATCCTGCAATTTCACAAGAAACAATAAATTATGAAATAAAACGATTGAAACTTGATAAACCTATTTACATTCAATATTTTTATTGGATGAAAGGATTTATTAAAGGAGATTTGGGCTATACAACGAACGGAGAAAAAGTTTCACAAAAACTAAAAGAACGCATCCCAAACACTTTGGTTTTATCTTTTGTTGTATTTTTTTTCACTTGGACAATGGGTGTTCCTCTTGGGGTTTTGGCAGCTTCTAACCAAAATAAACCACTTGATAAAACGATTATAATTATCTCAACCATCGGCATGGCAATCCCGTCATTTTTTCTTGCTTTGTTATTTTTAATGTTTGCTGTTAAAACAGGAATATTTCCTGTTGGTGGTTTAACTTCTTATAATTTTTCTAATATGTCTTTTATGAATAAAGTATTTGATATAGCTCATCATCTTTTTCTTCCTGCTGTTACCTTAATTATAATTTCTTTAGCTTCGATAATTAGACAAATGAGAGGTAATCTTCTTGATGTTATGAATTCTGATTATTTAAAGTTTGCAAAAGCAAAGGGACTTTCAAATTTCAAAATTTTATATAAACATGCACTTCGTAATGCCTTAAATCCAATGCTTTCACTTTTAGGTTTTGAATTTGCATCGCTTTTAAGTGGTGCTGCTTTGACTGAGTATGTATTTCAATATCCAGGTTTGGGAAGGTTAATACTTGAAGCTGTATTAAGAACTGATACTAATTTGATTATGGCTTCTTTAATGCTTGGTACAATAATGTTAATAGTTGGTAATCTTATTGCTGATATACTTTTAAAACTTTTAGACCCAAGGATAAATTAATATGAAACATAATACTACAAAAAAAAATAAATTTAAATTAATGCTAAAAGATAATATAGTGTTTTTTGCTTTTGTTGTTCTTATATTTTTGTACATTTGTTCTATTTTTGCTGATTTCATTTCTCCTTATAGTGCATATTCTTCAAACAAAGAATTATCTTATGTACCACCTTCCAATATCTATATTTTAGATAAAAATAACAAACTCACATTTCCATATACTTATAATTATAAAAGAATCTTCAACGAATCAAAATTTAAAGTTGATTATATTGAAGATACATCAAAAGAATATAAGTTAAAACTTTTTGTAAAAGGTGATGAATATAAATTTTTAGGTATAAAAACTAATATACATTTATATGGAACTGATAAAGGTGGGAAATTTTTTCTACTTGGAACTGACATAAATGGGCGTGATTTTTTTTCAAGACTAGTTATTGGTAGCCGTATATCACTTTTTATAGGTTTTATAGCCATTTTGATATCCGTTCCGCTTGGACTTCTTTATGGGGGAATTTCAGGCTATTTGGGCGGAAAGGTTGACATAGTAATGATGCGGCTTGCTGAAGCAATAATGTCAATTCCTAGTTTTTATTTACTTATTATTTTAGCAGGTATTTTGCCTGCTAACCTAACAAGTACACAAAGATTTATATTAATAACAGCAATACTTGCTTTTGTTTCTTGGGCCTCATTATCAAGAATAATAAGAGGTATGGTTTTATCAATAAAAACAAGGGAATATGTGCTTGCAAGCGAGGTTGTTGGACAATCAAAATTAAATATTATTACAAAACATATACTTCCACAAACTTTAACATTTACAATTATAGCTGTATCTCTTTCTATACCATCTTATATTTTGTCTGAAAGTGCTTTAAGTTTTATTGGCTTGGGTATCCAACAACCAGATGCAAGCTGGGGAAATTTGTTAAAAGATGCACAAAGTTATATTGTAATAACATCTCGTCCTTGGCTTCTTGCTAGTGGGTTAATGATTTTTATTACTGTCCTTGCTTATAATATTTTAAGTGACAAAATACGAGACATTTTTGATACCTCTGGCTCATAAATTAACTTTCAAAAATTAATATAAAAAAACAATTTAAATAAAAAATAAAAACTAGATAAAAAGTGAAAAATAATATTCTATAGGATGCAGAGCTAATTTTGTAATACAAATAATAATATAAAATAAAACTTCAGGTAATTTTATAAGTAAAAACAAACAGCTTTTATACTATAACAAAATTGTTATAATTAAAAAAATTAATAAAAAACATCAATTATATTATAGAAACAAAACGTGGCACCGAACTAGTGCCACGTTTTATTTTATATTACCAAAAATATTTTGTTATTATTAAGTTCCACCTTCTTCAGAACCACTGCTACAACTATTACCATTAGCAGTTAAACAATCTTCAATTAAATCGGTTGCAGCTGTTCTTGTAAAAGTCGTAACATCACCACTAGTAGTAGGTTTTGACACAGTAACTGTTGTACCATATGTATAAATTTTAAAAACATCTTTTATCTGTGCTAGATTATCAACTTGACTATCCATACTTGTATCTGCAGTCAAACCTGAAGTGCTAGAAGAAGTCGGTCCTTTTCGACCATTAACATCAACTAATACATATTTTTCTGATGAAGCAGTTTCAGCTCCAAAAGCTTCTGTAAAATCATAAACCATACCGTCTTGAGATACAACTATAGTATTATTGCCTGACCTATCTTTAATATTAAGACGTGTTGTCACAAAACCACTAACATTACCACCTCCTGTTGAAAAATCTTCACCAGTTAGTGCATAATGTAATGTTATCGCCTGTGAAAGGGTTGACATAGCTTTTTGCAAACCGGTTTTTATTTCCTGTTTATTTGTACCACCCAACAATGATGGTAATGTCATCGCCGCTATTATACCGATAATTACCAATGTAATCAAAACTTCCGCCAAAGTAAAGCCCTGTTTCTTCATAAAAATACCACCTTTCGTATACTCTTCTATTTTTAATACTCCAAATTTTTTTCTTTGTTTTAAAAACATTATACCAGTTTTAAATAAAAAATCAACTCATAAAATATTCCTTCACTTCTTCATAAATACAATACCCATTCAACTTAAATTTGAAACAATCATATTTTTATTAATTCTTTAAAATTATTAAAATCATCCAAAGTATCAATACCTAAAGTCTTTTTATTTGTTTCTATAATTTTTATTTTAAAACCTAAATCAAATGCTCTCAATTGTTCTAAACTTTCAATTTTTTCAAGCATTGATTGCTGTGTTTCAATCATTGAAATCAAAGACTCCTTGACATAACCATAAATTCCAATATGTGCATAATATTTTGCATTATTTTCATTTCGAGGATAAGGTATTGGAGAACGTGAAAAATATATTGCATTATTATTTTTATCAAATACACACTTAACAACATTTGGATTATTTATTTCATATTTATCAAATATTTCTCTTGCAAGAGTCACCATTTGTATATCTTTATTATTCTTTAAAGTATCAATTATCTTTTCAACATCTTCAACATTTATTAAAGGTTCATCACCCTGAAGATTTATTATGTATTGAAAATCCAAATGTCGTTTTGCAACTTCACCAATTCTATCACTTCCGCTTTTATGATTAATATCTGTCATTTCAACGTTTGCACCAAATTCAACACACTTTTTATAAATACGTTCATCATCCGTTGCGACAATAACAGCTTGTGCATTTTTTACCATAATAGCCCGTTCATATACATATTGGATAATTGTCTTTCCATTAACCTCAAGCAAAGGCTTTCCATTTAAACGACTTGAATTATATCGTGCAGGAATTATAATGGCTGCTTTTTTCTCGCTATTTTTTAACGATGTGTTCATTTTCAACCCTCAACACAAATACATACCCACTCGTTTTTTTGCTCAATTGAAACAACTTTCAAGTTCAATTCCTTAATTTTTTCAAGAACCAATTCTTTTTTCTCATCTAAAATCCCACTTAATATCATTATACCACCTTTTTTCAAAAGTTTTTGCCATATATTAAGTTCATTAACAATAATATTATGCAATATATTAGCAACTATTATATCATACGTTCCTATGATATTTTTTGCAGTTCCTTCAAATATTTTAACGTTTTTGACATTATTTATCTTAACATTCTTAATTGCTGTTTTTATTACACTTTCATCAATATCGACACCCAAAACATCATTACAGCCTAAAATCGAAGCAATTATAGCAAGTATTCCACTTCCTGTTCCCAAATCTAATAATTTTAAATCGGGATTCATTTTTACCAAGATTGGTAAATAATATTGAATTTTTTCTGCACACAAACTTGTTGTAGCGTGAGTTCCTGTTCCAAATGCATTTGAAGGATCTATTTTTATAACTATTTCATTTTCTTTTTTTAGGTATTCTTCCCAACTTGGACATATAACTATTTTATTAGTTATATTAAATGGTTTCCAATTTTCCTTCCATTTTTTTGACCAGTCTTGGTTTTCAACAACAATATATGAAAAACTATTTATATTTTCAACATATTCATTTATATCAATATTTGTTTCTTGAAATAATTCTTGGAGATTTGAAGTTATTTTATTAATTTGCGGTTTTTCATCAAGATATAATTTCAAAACATTTTTAAACTCTTTAGGTCGCAACTTAAAAAAAGTTATTTCACCTTCAACAACTCCAAGTACGTTATAATTTTGATAAAACCAATTAATAATAAGTTCTTTTCCAATATTTTCTTCTTCCAAAAGACAACATACTTTTTCATCTTCAAGAACAACATCCTGTGTTGTTTTAGTAACAATAGAACTTATTTGATTTTCTGACAAATGCTCAGTACGAAGCTTCAACGGAATAGACAACTCATAAACAGTCATTATATAAAAACACCCATTTTACGAAATTTATTATAACGATGCTGAACAATCTGTTCCCCTTTCATTTTATCAAATTCAGATAAAGATCTTAAAATCATATCTTTCATATTTTTAGCTGTTTCATTATAATCCATATGTGCGCCACCCAATGGTTCTTTTATCACATCATCAATTATTTTGTATTTTAATAAATCACAAGCTGTAATTTTCAAGGCCTCTGAAGCCTCTTCAGCTTTTGTAACATCTCTCCATAAAATAGAAGCACACCCTTCAGGCGAAATAACAGTATAATACGCATGTTCCAACATTAATACCTTATTAGCAACGCCAATACCCAAAGCACCACCTGAACATCCTTCGCCTGTTATTATCGCAACAATTGGCACCTTTAATTTTCCCATTTCTTTCAAATTGAATGCAATAGCTTCTCCTTGGTTTGTTTGTTCTGCTTTAATCCCTGGATATGCTCCTGGAGTATCAATTAAAGTTATAATAGGCAGATTAAATCTATTTGCGTGTTCAAATAATCTTAAAGCTTTGCGATATCCTTCAGGTTGCGGCATGCCAAAATTATATTCTAAATTTTCTTTAGTATTTTTTCCTTTTTGTGTTCCTACCAACATAACACTTTTTTCACCGATATGGCAAACTCCACCAATCATGGCTCTATCATCCGCACCATGCCTATCACCGTGCAACTCTATAAAATCTTCTGCAATTAAATTAACATAATCCAAAAAGTTTGGACGATTTGTATGTCTTGCTATTTGCATTTTTTGAAAAGGTTTTAAATTAGCATAAAGTTCACATTTATATTCATAAGCTTGACTTTCTAAAATTTTAATTTCAGATGACAAATCAAGTCCTGAATTTTGGCTCATTTGCTTCAATTCGTAAATTTTATTTTCTATTTCACTAACTTGTTTTTCAAAATCTAACACCATTTTTATAGTTCCTAATATAAATAATTACTTTGAGTGTATAGCTAAAAATTTAGAAAGAATACTTCTTAATTCCTGACGTCTAGCTACAACATCCACTTGACCGTATTTTAAAAGATATTCTGCAGTCTGAAAATCTTCAGGTAATTTTTGACGAATAGTTCCCTCAATAACACGACGACCAGCAAACCCAATTCTTGCACCTTTTTCCGCAATAATAATATCACCAATAGTTCCAAAACTTGCAGTAACCCCTCCAAATGTCGGTTCTGTTAAAAGCGTCATATATAAAACTCCAGCATCATTAAGTTTAGAAACAGCAAGACTTGTTTTAGCCATTTGCATCAAACTTAAGGCACTTTCTTGCATTCTTGCACCACCAGAAGCTGTTATAACAAGAACTGGTAATTTTGTTTCTAAAGCTTTTTCCAAAAGTAACGTTACTTTCTCTCCAACAACAGACCCCATTGAACCACCCATAAAATCAAAATCCATAACAGCTGCTAATAATTTATAACCGTCAATTTTTGCTTTACCACATATAACTGCATCATTTAATTTTGTTTTTTCTTGTGCGACTTCAATTCTTGATTTATAACTTTGTGTATCAACAAATGAAAATGGATCAGTTGGTTTGATATTTGTGAAAAGTTCACTAAAACTATTTTCATCAAACAACTGATTTATCCTTGTTCTTGCATTTATACGAAAATGATAATCACATTCAGGACAAACATTCTCATTGGCCTCAAATTCTTTTTTAGGTATCTGCAACCCGCAATTATAACATTTAACCCATAACTCACCTACTCTATCATCTATTTCAACATCTTTTGGTCGAGCAAGTTTTTGTTGTTTTTTTCTTTCGATAAACCAATCTTTAAGTGACTTATTTTGCACTTTTCCTCCATAAAAATTATTTTATTTCCCTAATTATATATTAAAAAAATTTAATTACAATTTTACTTAATCAGTATAAAAAATAAAAAAAAATAATCAATAGGTTATAAGAGTAAATATCAAAGTATTCTATTTGCAAAATTCTTTTTTTTGATATAATTAAATAATGTTTTTAGATAAAGTAAAAATCAAAGTTGAATCTGGCAATGGTGGCAATGGAGTAGTTGCTTTTAGACGAGAGAAATACGTGGATAAAGGCGGTCCCTATGGTGGAGATGGGGGACGTGGTGGTGATATTTATTTAATTGCGGATAATAACATTTCAACATTACTTGATTTTAAGTATAAGAGTATTTTTAAAGCTCAAAACGGTGAAAATGGGCGTACAAAAAATCAACATGGAAAAAGTGGAGAAGATCTATATATAAAGGTGCCTTTAGGTACTATTGTTAAAGATGTAAATAATAATATTACAATTGCTGATTTAAAAAAAGAAGGTCAAAAAATTCTTATTGCAAAAGGAGGTCGTGGTGGAAGAGGTAATTCTCGTTTTGCAACAGCACAAAAAAGAGCACCACAATTTTGTGAACCAGGTGAAGCAGGTATAATTCGAGAACTTGAACTTGAACTAAAACTCATTGCTGATGTTGGACTTTTAGGAATGCCAAATGCCGGTAAATCAACTTTTATTTCCATTATAAGTGATGCAAAACCTAAAATAGCAAATTATGCTTTTACAACATTAAAACCAAATTTAGGTGTTGTAAAAAAACAAAATGGTGATTCTTTTGTTGTTGCTGATATTCCTGGAATTATTGAAGGGGCTTCATCAGGTGTGGGTCTTGGATTTCAATTTTTAAGACATGTTGAAAGATGCCGTTTTTTAGTCCACATTATTGATGCATCAAATTATAATCCCCTTGAAAATTATCATAAAATCATTCAAGAATTAAAAAAATATAGTGAACATTTAAGTAATTTATACCAAATAATTGCATTAAATAAAATTGATTTAATTGATGAAAACACACAACAAAATTTATTAAAAGAATTTAAAAAATTAAATAATGATGTATTTCTAATTTCTTCTGCCACAAAAAATGGCGTAGAAGAACTTTTAAATTTTATTACCTTAAAAACAACTCAAATTGAAAAATCTAATTTACAAATTGATATTGATTTTGATAATATTGCAAATAAAAATGATGATAGCAAATTTTATGTGCAAAAACTTGGCAAAAATTGCTATTGTGCTGATGGTGGGAAGATTAGACGTCTTGTTTCTGTTACTGATGAAAGAAATCTTGACCAAACATATCGTCTTCACAATATTTTAGATGCAATGTTAGTTTTTGATGCCTTAAAACAACTTGGGTTAAAAGATGGCGATTCTGTTTTTGTTGGTGGACGAGGTAATTTTTATGAAGGATATGTTGTTGATATAGAAATATCAAAAAATAATGAAAAAAAAGCTATTATTAATAAATCTATATTTAACACTTGCGAAAATAACAATATAAATTCAACACTTAAAGGTAATCATACTATTGAATTTATATACTATGATTAATTTTATATATTATCATAGTGTTTATTGAATTTCATTTTGGTTTTGGTATACTAAAATAAGTTATAATAAAAGTAGATATTAATAGAAGAGATGTAAAGGATAATTAATAATGCAAAAAAATCAACAAGTCGGATTTTTTATTGTAATTGGAATTTTAACAGTTGTTTTATTTTTAATGCTTTTAAGTGGCACGACAACAAATACCATTGAAATATCATATTCAAATTTTGTAAATAAAGTTCAAGCAGGTGAAATTGCAAAAGTTGAAGTAGCTGGTAATACTATTTTATCAGAGCCTAAAGTTCAACCCAAAAAGAATATAGCAATAGTTAAACAAACATCAGCACCTGCACCAAAAGTTATTTATAAAACTGAAGCACCAAATAATGATTCGACTTTAATGCCAATGTTAAAACAAAATAACGTTGATATTTCAGTTAAAAAAGTTAATGAATCAATAAACTTTTTTAGTTGGATTGGAACACTTTTACCTTTACTTTTTTTAATAGGAATTATGATAATTATATTTAAAACAATACAAACAGGCGGTTCACAAGCTATGTCGTTTGGGAAAAGCAAGGCTAAATTAATGCAAGATAAAGTAAAGGTAACATTTAAAGATGTAGCTGGTATTGATGAAGAAAAACAAGAACTTGAAGAAATTGTTGATTTTTTAAAAAATGGTGAAAAATATATAAAACTTGGAGCAAAAATCCCAAAAGGTGTATTACTTGTGGGTTCTCCTGGTACAGGAAAAACATTAATGGCAAAAGCAGTAGCTGGTGAAGCAGGAGTTCCTTTCTTTTCTATTTCAGGTTCTGATTTTGTTGAGATGTTTGTTGGTGTTGGTGCTTCACGTGTTCGTGATTTATTTGAACAAGCAAAAAAACACCAACCTTGTATAATATTTATTGATGAAATTGATGCTGTAGGTCGTCAACGTGGTGCAGGCTTAGGTGGTGGACATGATGAAAGAGAACAAACATTAAATCAGCTTCTTGTTGAAATGGATGGATTTGATGAAACTGTTAATGTAATTGTTATTGCGGCAACTAATCGCCCTGACATATTAGATAATGCTCTTTTGCGTCCTGGTCGTTTTGATAGACAAATTGTTATAAACCGTCCAGATGTAAACGGTAGAGAACAAATACTTGAAGTACACGCTAAAAATAAACCATTAGATGAAGATGTCGATTTGAAAGTTATTGCTAAACGAACTCCTGGGTTTACTGGTGCTGATTTACAAAATGTACTTAATGAAGCAGCTTTGCTTGCTGCAAGATATGATGGCTCTAAAATAACTATGGAAAATATGGAAGAAGCTATTGATAAAGTTATAGCAGGTCCAGAAAAGAAAAGTCGAATTATTTCTGATGATGAAAAAGAAAATACAGCATATCATGAAGTGGGTCATGCTCTTCTTGCTAAATTACTTAAAAATTCAGATCCGTTACATAAAGTGTCAATAATTCCTCGTGGTATGGCATTGGGTATTACAATGACCTTGCCTGAAAAAGACCATTTAACCCTGAAAAAATCTCAATTACTTGATAAAATAACAATGTTACTTGGCGGACGTGTTGCTGAAGAAATTGTTTATGGTCCTGAAGCAATAACAACAGGGGCACAAAATGATTTAGAAAAGGTTTCTAATCTCGCTCGTAAAATGGTTACAACTTGGGGTATGTCAGAAAAAATGGGAAATATGGCATATGGAAAAAACGATGAACACGTTTTTATGGGACGTGATTTTGGACATACACGTGATTTTTCAGAAGATATTGCTGCTCAAATTGATAAAGAAGTTAAAAAAATAGTGGATGAAAACTATGAAAGAGCTAAACATTTATTAAGTAAAAATCGTGATATGCTTGATATTATTTCAAAAGAACTACTTGAAAAAGAAACTATTGATGAAAAAGAATTTGAAGAGTTAATGAACAAAGTTAAATCTGAACGGAATTGGTAATAATTTTGAGCTTTAATCTAATTGAAAAAGTAGTATGTTTATTTATTATTTTTAGTAAAAATAATAAACTAATTTTTAAATTAAAATATTCAAGTGGTTTTAAAATAAAAAATTCTAATTTCACCCAAATAGTTTAAAATTATTTAAAAATATAATATTACATTTTTATCGCAGCTTTTATTACTTCGCTATTTTTATGCATAATCAAAGCTTTTTCAGTTTCGGGAAGTGAAAAAGTTTTAGTAATTAGTTTACTAACATCAACCTTGTTTTCAATAATTAAATCAAGAGCCATTTTAAAATATCTTGGTGTATGGTGAAATATTGATAAAACTTTTATTGAATCATAGTGTAAACGAGAAGTTTCAATAGAAAACTTAGTTCCAGATTTGCACCCACCAAACAAATGAACGGTTCCACCACGGCGAACAAGATCAAACATCTGTTCCCAAATTTCAGGCAAACCTACACATTCAAAAGCTACATCCAATCCTTTTCCTTGAGGTGTAAATGATAAAAATATTTTTTTAGGATTTTTATATTTGGTTAAATCAATAACTTCATCTGCACATCCGAATTCCCTAGCTAATTTTAATTTCATAGGATTTCTACCAGCAGCAATAACTTTAGCACCTTTAAGTTTTGCAAGTCTGACAAACATTAAGCCTATTGGTCCTAAACCAATAACACCAACAGTATCACCTTTTTTTATATTTGTTTTTTCAATTCCGTGAACAACATTAGCCAAAGGCTCTGCAAAAGCAGCATACTCAAATGGTAAATTATCAGGAATTTTATACAAATTCTTTTCTACAATTAATTTTGGAATATTAATATATTCTGCATAAGCTCCATTTAAAAGATTTAATTTTTCACATAAATTATATTCTTCTTTTTTACAAAAAAAACATTTTCCACAAGGTGCACTATTAGCTGAAACAACCCTATCTCCAACTTTGAAGTTTTTAACATTTTGCCCAAGCATTTCAATAGTACCTGCAAATTCATGCCCAAATACAGATGGAATACTTTTAATTAGTACAGGATGTCCTCTATCATAGGTCTTTACATCTGTACCACAAGTTAAAGCTGTATCAATTTTAACTTGTACTTCTCCGTCCTTTGGATCCTCAATATTAATTGTTTCATATTTTATACACTTTGGAGCATAAAAATTTATTGCTTGCATTTTCTTCATATTTTTATAAAAGCTTTCATTATTTTATTATCTATTGTATCGCAAACAGCTTGATTAATATCATCAATATTATATTCTATTGATAATCTTTCAACTTTTACTTTTTTATATTCTAACAAATTTAATGACTCTTGAAGGTCTTTTGGAGAAGGTGAATAACTTCCAAGTATTGTAAGTTCACGATAATATATTTCATTATTGGCATATCCTAAAAAATTATCACTTATTGATGAAAATACAACAATTTTACCTCCATCTCTAACACTTTTTATAGCAAAATTAATAGCACTTTTAGATCCAGAAGTCATAAACACACAATCGACTCCATACCCACTTGTCATTTGTTTTATTTTCTCAGAAGTAGTATTGTCATTTTGAAAAAGCATATTTTCAATGTTTAAATTACCAATTTTATTAATTCTATCTTGAATTATATCAACTCCAATAGCTCTAATATTGTATGAAGTCAAAGCTTGTGACATTAAAAAACCAATAGAACCTAACCCAACAACCAATGCATTATCATTTTTCATTAAATTAGCTCTTTTTATAGCTCTAATACAACAAGCCAATGGTTCCATAAAAGAAGCTTCAATAATTGACAAGTTTTGAGGTTTTAAAAACACAGTATTATTTAAATGCATCTCACTTACAAAAATATACTCCGAAAATCCCCCAGGAATTATATTTGACTTTTTGAAATTACTGCACATTGAATAATTTTTATGTTTACAATAAATACATTTAAAACAGGGAACATGATGTGCCACCACAACACAATCACCAACCTTAAAATTTGTGTCGCTTTTTATTTTAACAATTTCACCTACTACTTCATGTCCAATTGTACTATTACCAAAAGATGATTTATGTCGAATTTTAACAATATCTGAACCACATAAACCACATCCAATAACTTTAACAATTGCACCCTTTTGATTAAAATTATTATCAAAAAAAGGAATTTCTTTAATTTCAATTTTATTATTAATTAATTGAACTGTTTTCATTTTTTTTTTAACTACTTGACTACACTTTCAAAACATTTTATTTTTTAGCATACATATGCAAAGTTACGTCAATAATTAAAACACGTTTATCTTTTTGATATGGTGAAATATCAATAGTACTGATATTAACAAGATAAGGATATATAAATAACTCGTTTAAAAACTTTTGAAATTCAAAATATGAACCAATTAATGACAATTTAACGCCACAAGCATTATAAGCATCAGGATCATTTTCAACAATTACATCATTTGTCAAATTTTCAATATAGTCTATTTTTCTCAACTTTAACTGATTTTTTAATGCCATATTTGTAACTTCTTCAAGCATACCATTTAAAGCTAGAAGAGAGTTACTATATGTATATTTTGGTTGAAATATACTTTTCTGTTCTAAATTTGCATACTTCATATTTTCTATATTTTGACGTTTTTGAACTTCAGTATATTTAACATTCAAATCATTAACTTTTGTTTCCATTTCAGCAATACGTTTAATATTATCTTGAACATTTTGCACTTTTGGTATTACCTGATAAATACAAAACGCAATTACTAATACTATTACTAAAAAATATAAATAATATGCTTTTAAAATTTTCACTTAAATTCACCTTTTTTATTTTCTATCGAGTTGGCATTTGTTTTGGTGGGGCAGAAATAGGCTCCATTTTAGGAATATTAGATGATGTTGTTGACGATGGAGTTTTAACTTCTGCTTGTCCTGAATTATTTTGGACATTTACACCATTTTGATTATTTTGACCATTATTCTCTAATGATAAATTGGTCATAGTATTACTATATTTAGCATTCGATAGTTCAAATACATATAACTGTTGGGCATTATTATATAAACTATCAACATTATCCGAATCTTTAAATTCCAATTTTGTTAGTAAAATATCAGAATCTAAAACCATACTTTTTACATTCTTAAAAAATTCATATACAACACTAACTGAAGAAGCTTCTCCTTTAATCAAAACAGCACCATTGGAATCAGTATAATATTTAGTTAACCACAAATTATGAGGTTTATCTATTGATATTGAGTCATAATACAACTTTTTAATTCTATTATTTTGGAGCATATCAAATTGAATTAATCTAATATCAACTTTTTTTGAACTTCCGGCAAAATTACTTAATTTTGACTCCAAAGAAGCAGCTTCATCGTTATATTTCTGCACAATTTTATCTTGTGCGTTAATTATATATGTAAGTAAGAAAAATACACCAGCAAAAATTATAAAAATACTCAAAACAATTGCAAAAGTTATACTCTGCATAAGTTTGTTCGTTACAACAAGAATTTGTCCTTTAAATTCAATAGTAACTGTCTTATCTTGATTTGTAAGGTTTGTTGTAACAAAATTCAAAGGATAAATATTTGGAATATAATTATAAACAGAAACCCCAACAGCTTCTGGAGTAATTTTATTTACATATTCAGGCAATATATTCAAATTAACTTTAGTAACAGGATATGATGAATATTTATTTTTTTCAATAAAACCAATTTCACCATTAAAATTAAGCTTAGTTGCTAAAAGTTCAGCACTTACATTTTCCACTTCACTTATAATAAGCATTGCTTCTGAAGGATTCGACTCCATTGACTCATTAATAGCATTTATTATATTTTGATAAATCTCCAAATCATCATATGATTGAATAGGCATTGGAATTTCAGAATAATCATTCCAATCTTCTCCATTTAATGTAAATATACAAAAAGAATTTGGTGATATTAAAACAACATTTGTAAGAACATTAGCTTTAAAATATTTAGCCCATACCAAACCACGTATTAAAGCACTATTTGAAGTTTCAATAGCAACAATGTTACAACCCATTTCTTCTAAAATTTCCTGAGTTTTTAAAACAACATTTTCTTGTATAGCACTTACAGCATAACGTACTTGTTCAGGATTTGCCCCATCTTGTTTTAAAAGTTTAAAAAAGCTAACTTTTGGTGTTGTCGTACGAATTACATAATTATTTTCAGCTTCTGATACAATTGCTGTTTCAATTTCTTCATTTGATAACTCAGAAGGCATATTCATGAAATTAAAATATACATTTGGTAAACAAACTATAACATCAGAGTCTTTTGGATCAATATGTATTTCTCTAAAAAGATTTTCTAACGTTTCCTGAAAATTTATAAAGTCTTCTATCTCACGCATTCTAGCATCATAAACTACATGAGAATTTGCATATTTTACAACTTCATGTGTTGAAGGATTAATCTGTATTATCTCAACCATTCCATTTAATGATACAGTAATACCAATATAATTTTTTTTCTTTACTTCAAAAAATTTAGATATTGTTTTAATTACGTCCATGCTAAACTCATAATTACTCACCTATAAACTAATGTACATTTTAACATATTAATTTAAAAAATCCAATATAAACTTTAAAAATTTATTCATTTAATGTATTATAAGTATGAATATCTACATAATTATAATGAGAAAAATATGGAAAAGAATAATATTGTATATGGTAAAAATGCTGTTATTGAGCTATTAAAAGCAAAAAAACGTAATATAAATAAAATTTTTATTGCAAAAAATTTACATTATGATAAAAAACTAAACGAAATTTTTGATTTAGCACGTGAAAATAATATCTTATATAATATAACTCCAAAAGAAAATATCGATAAACAATTTAAAGAAACTGTTAAACATCAAGGTATAATAGCTTTTGTATCACCTATTGAATATATTAACTTTTATGATTTTATTGAAAATAATTTAGAAAAAATTAGATTAAATAGTTTAAAATTACTTCTTTTAGATGGGATTGAGGATCCCCATAATCTTGGCTCAATTATAAGAACATGCGTTTGTGCAGGTTATAATGGCATTATTATTCCTAAGCATAAAAGTTCAAAAATTAATTATATCGTTGAAAAAGCAAGTGCAGGTGCTATAAACTATATTCCTATAATTCTTGTCAATAACCTTGGTAATATAATAAAAGAATTAAAAAAACAAAACATATGGATAATTGCAACAAGTGTAAATTCAAAAGATAATTACTTTGACATCAATTATAAAAATATGAATTTTGCAATTATTATGGGTTCGGAAGGTAATGGGATAAAACAATCAATATTAAATAGTGCTGATTTTAAAGTTAAAATACCTATGATTAATAATTTTAACTCGCTTAATGTATCAAATGCAGCATCGATTTTAATATATGAAACTATAAGACAACAATTTAAGTAGTCAAAATATTCAAATTATGTATAATTAAAAAATATAGAGGGAATTGCTATGCAAAAATTAAATAAAAACAATATTGATGATGATATTCAAGATTACGAAGAATTATCTCACAAAGAAAATGAACAAGATGATATAGTATATCAAGTTCAAGAACCTAAAATTGCAGAAAATTTAAAAACGATAAATTCAGATGACTCAGTTAAAATATACCTTCAACAAATAGGTAAAATTCCGCTTTTAAAAGGTGATAAAGAAATAGAAATAGCCAAAAGAATCAAAGAAAATAACGACGAAAAGTCAAAGCAAATTTTGGTTAACTCAAATCTACGTCTTGTAGTAAGTATTGCAAAAAAATATATAGGTCGTGGATTATCATTTTTAGATTTAATTCAGGAAGGGAACTTAGGATTAATAAAAGCTGCTGAACGTTTCGATTATACAAAAGGATATAAATTTTCAACTTATGCAACTTGGTGGATCCAACAAGCAATAACACGTGCTATTGCAGATAAATCAAGATTGATAAGATTGCCTGTACATATGATTGAAACACTAAATAAAATAAGAAAAACATCAACTGATTTAAGTGTAGAATTGGGAAGAATGCCAACAAAAGATGAAATAGCTTATCGTTTAGGTATTACCGTTAGTAAATTAGGACAACTAATTTCACAAGCACAGGAAACTGTAAGTATTGAAACTCCCACTAACCAAAAAGAAGAATCAAGTATTTTAGGTGACTTCATTGTTGATGAAGAATCTATTTCACCCGATGTTAAAGTAACTCAAGAAAATATGTTCGGAGACATTCGTAAAATTCTAAACCAGCTTAGTCCTAAAGAACGTGATGTTTTAATTATGAGATATGGGTTAAATGAAGACGGACAAAAGAAAACTTTAGAAGAAATAGGAAATCGTTATGGTGTATCTCGCGAACGTATTAGACAAATTGAGAATAGAGCTATTTCTAAATTAAAAAAACTATGTAAAAATAATAATTTTAATAAAAATTTAAAACATTATATATATTAAGTTTTTATTCATAAATTTAAATGGTAATCGCACCACTATCAACTAAGAACAAGTAGAATAGCTAGAAAAAAGTATATAGCAAAGATGAAACAATTTTAGAGCATTTATGTTCTAGTGAACGAAATAAAATAACACTACTTCAAGGCGAAGAAGTGTTAATAAGAAAAATATTAAAGAGTTAAAAAGAAGCCCAAATAATATATCAAGAGAATTAAATCATCTAGAAGCCCTTTATTACAGAGGTAAATACATAGGCTCTCAAACAGACATCAGAGTAAAAAATAAATGGAAAGAATCACATAAACGAGAAAATTCATATCTATCATTACGTTGGGAACAAGATTTTATTAAAAATAACTTAAAATATTGATATTTCACCCCAGAAATAAATTATGGTATTTATTATTAAGACGTTTAAATAGAGGAGATATCGATTTAAGCATCGAAGAAGCAAATAATCAAGCTGTTTGATGTTTATGGTTGATAGATTTCGCCTGTAAAACTATTACTAAAAAAACGGTATCAAATGCGTTTAACGTCACGTCTAATTCAATAATTAGTGCAGCTAAACCATGTCAAAATACAATTAAATGTAAATAACTTATAATAATAGGTGCAAGTTTTTTAAACTTGAAAAAAAAACGGCGTATGTTGAAAATTAGATTAACAATAGCCCAATTAAGCTTCCTAATGATATTTCATATTAACAAGTTTTTAACTTCATCGTGTTGCGATTGATTCTTGAATTCACCTATTTATATTTGTTAACTTTTCTTAAAAATATTTAACTTTATTATTATTGAGTTAAAATTATCTTGTATATACTATAGGAATATTTACGTGAAAAAAAAGTTTATTTTATTATTAATTGCTATTATATTAAATTTATTTATATGTAATTTTGCCAATGCATATAATACAAACAAATTAATTCGTGTTGGGATTTCATCAAATGATTTCTCAAAACTTTTATATAATGAAACAAATATTACTTCAAATACTCAATTTTATGTTTTAGATAAAGAAAATAATCAAAAAGTTATTAGTTTAAAAAGTAATGAAAACTTAAATATTAAATATGATAATGGGAAATATATATTGTCAACAAATGAAAAAAATACAGAATGTTTAAGTTCTTTACTTGAAGTAAAAGCACAAGATGCCGATGGATATTTACAAATTATTGGACTAAAACGTGCAGGAATAGATGTTTTATATGATGGTACAATAGAACTTATTGCAAATAAGACTCAAAAGAATAAGTTTGCGATTGTAAATGTTGTGTCTTTGGAAAACTATTTAAAAAGTGTTGTTCCAAATGAAATGCCTGTTAGATTTGGGCTTGAAGCTTTAAAAGCTCAAAGTGTTGCAGCTCGGAATTATGTCTTAAAACCTCGTGAAAAATTTTATAAAGAATTTGATGTTTGTGACTCGACTGCTTCTCAGGTTTATTATGGAATGTCAAGTCGTAAACCACTTTCTAATCAGGCTGTTGATGAAACTAAAGGTATTGTTGCTTTATATAAAGATGAGCTTATACTGGCTTTATATTGTTCAACCATTGGTGGATATAGTGAAAGCTATAAAAATGCATTTTCTATTAATAAACCTAAAATTAAATTCCCTTCTTTTGATATTCCATATTTAAAAGCAAAGCCTGATAATGAAAATATACAAAAATTGGAAACAGAAGGACTTGCAACTTGGTTTTATACTAATAAAATTGATTCCTATGATGTTGATTCTCCTTATTATCGTTGGGAAACAACTTGGACTCACAATGAACTTGAGGATATACTTAAAAAAAGAATTTTACAAAATATTAATTCAGGTTTTATTCACCCTAAAGTTGAGAAAAATTTTGATTTTGGAAAATTAAAAGATATAAAAGTACTTGAACGTGGTGAAAGTGGTAAAATAATAAGTATGAATATTGTTTTTGACAATATAACATTCAATGTTAAAAAAGAGCTTATTATTCGCAAATTATTTATTAAAAATAATAAAATGTTAAAAAGTGCAAATTGCGTATTTCAATTTATTTATAATAAAGAAAACTTAATTGAAAATAACATAAAAAATACTTTCTATCAGTTTGAAAAAGATGAGTTTGGAAGTAATTTGCCTCTTTATTTTGATGAAGTTAAAGCAATAGGTGGTGGTTTTGGGCATGGTGTTGGTTTAAGTCAATTTGGTGCAGCCAATATGGCAAAAAATGGTTATAATTTTGAACAAATTTTAAAACATTATTATTCTAATATTAATTTAGCTACTCAACCATCTATTTTAAATTATAATGATAATGAATATTTAACTTCGTTTTTTACAAAAAATAAGTGTGCATTTATTGTTTTTGAAAATAATTTATCATTTGCTAAAATTAAAGCTGAGGTTAATAATCATATAATTGAAATTAATTTAAATCCTACCATAATAAAACATAAGGAAGACATTTCAAAATATATTAAGAAAGGTGAAAATAATATCAAATTAATCTTAAATGCAGATGATAAAAATTTTAATAAAGTTAATATAAAAACTTTTGTCGAATTTAATTGTGATTAAAAAATATATGAATACAAGTAAATTAATGCAAATCGAAGAAAATAATAGAAAAAATATAAGTTTATTAAAAGCGGCATGGTTAATTGCTTTGGTAATTATAATCAGCAAAGTTATAGGTTTTTTTCGTGATGTTGTAATTGCCAAATATTATGGTGTTGGTTTAGTTTCGGATGCTTATTTTTATGCTTATCAAATACCATCATTAATGTTGATTCTTTTTGGTGGAGTCGGTGGACCTTTTCACAGTGCAATTGTTAGTGTGTTTAGTAAAATAGTTACAATTGACAAAGAAACACCTAAATTTGCCATAAATCTTTTTAATACTTTTGTTAACTCAACATTTTTAGTATGTTTTGTTTTGACATTGCTTGTATTTTTATTTTCAGACGTTATATGTCAAATTATTATCTCAGGCGGTAATCCAGAATTAATCTCACTAGCTTCAACCCATTTAAAGATAATGTCCCCAATACTTGTTATAGGTGGTTTAATTGGCATATATTATGGTATTTTGGTTACTTATAACGAGTTTTTAATACCAAACATTTCCCCAATGCTTGTAAGTTTTGTAATCATTTTGACTGTTTCTATTGCAAAAAATGACTCTTTAGGTTATGCATTGGCTTTTGCAACAACAATGGGTGCATTGGTTCAATTTATATTTCAGTTGCCAAAAGTATTAAAATTGGGTTATAAATATAAACCTACATTAAGTTGCATAAAAAATAAAAAATATAAAAATATACTCGAACTTTTATTTCCTTCAATCTTAAGTAGTACTGTTGGGCAAATATATATCTATGTTGACATGTTTTTTGCTTCCCAACTTGAAACAGGAGCTTGGACAGCTATTGGTTATGCAAATCGTGTGTTTCAATTTCCTGTTGGTATTTTAGTAACAGCTTTTTTAGTTCCTCTATTTCCTCTTTTTTCTAAACTTGTTGCTCAAAATGATTTTAACGGCATTCGATATTATTTTAATAAAGGTATAGGACTACTTAATTTTGCCGCCTTTCCTATTTTAATTGGAATATTGTTGTTTTCACATGATGCTATTGTCATTTTATTCCAAAGAGGGCAATTTGATTCAAACGCAACAAAAATGGTTACAATGGCGTTAATATTTTTATCTGTCTCAATTATTCCATATATTTTTCGTGATTCTTTGACAAGAGTATATTTTGCATTTAATGATTCTAAAACTCCTTTTTATGTTGCTTTATCCTCTGTTATAACTAAGATTTTTTTGAATTTTATATTTGTAAAACCTCTTGGTATTGGAGGTATAACTTTATCAACATCTTTTGTTACTCTAATTAACGGATTGCTTTTAGGATTATTTATTAGAAAAAAAATCAAAATGGATTTTAATATTTATATAAAAGAATTTTTAATAATGTCAATAAGTGCTTTATTTGCTTTTTTAGTTGGCGTTGTTTTGTATAAATATATTATTGTATCAGGTTTAATAGGGGTAATTATAAAAGATACTTTAATATTTTTAATTATAACAATTATATATGCCATCTTAACTTGTTTATTTAAATTAAGTTATGCAAAAGAATTGTTTTTAAAAATAAAATATAGGATGATAAAATAAATTTATGCAAATATTTGAAGACAAAAATTTTATTAACAATATAAATAATACTTTAAAAAAAGGCGGTATTATAGCTTTTGTAACCGATACTGTTTGGGGCATAGGCTGTTTGCCCAATAATGAAAAAGCAGTTAAAAAAATATATCAAATAAAACATCGTGAAATAAAAAAACCTTTAATACTTATGTCAAATAAATTCAATTATTTAAAAAAATACATTGAGAATAACAGTCAAGAAATGATGAATAATCTGGTTAAAAAATATTTTCCTGGTGCTTTAACAATTGTAAGTAAAAAATCAAATTTAACACCGGTATTCTTAACTTCAAATATGTCTACAATTGGGATTCGTGTGCCTGATAATATTATTTTTCAAAAAATTTGTAACATAATTGATGGACATGTTCTTGCAACTACAAGTGCTAATATTTCAGGTAATCCAAGTGGTAAATCTTTTCAGGATGTGAATAATGAACTTGGCGATAAAGTTGATTATATTTTTGAAGATTATGGATTTAAAGCAAAAGGACTCGAATCAACAGTTATAAAAATTGAAAATAATAAGATTGATATTTTACGTCAAGGTGCTATTTTTTTATGATTTTATAGTCAAAATATTTAAAATATTGTAAAATTATTAAATGGAAAAAGGTAAAGTTTTTAAAATACACTCAGATTTTTATTATATAGATTCAAATGCTAATATTTTTGAATGCAAGTTAAAAGAAGTTATAAAAAAACAAAAACAAAATGTATTAGTTGGTGATAATGTATTTTTTAAAAAAATAAGTCAAACTAATAACCAAGGTATAATATATAAAGTTGCTGATAGAATAAATGAACTAACACGTCCAAAAGTTTCAAATATTAACCAAGCAATGCTTGTTATTGCGTTAAAAGAACCAAATTTAAGTCATATTCAAATTAATCGTTTTTTGTGTTTTTTTGAATATAGTAAAATAAAACCATTGATCTGTTTTAATAAATCTGATTTATGTGAAGAAAATGAAATAGAAAAAAATGTAAATATTTATAAAAATATAGGATATGAAACAATTATTACAAGTATTAAAACTGGTGAAGGCTTTTGTGAATTAAAAAATAAATTAATAAATAAAACAACCGTATTATCTGGTGTTTCAGGTGTAGGTAAATCATCAATAATTAATAAATTAAATAGCCAATTAATGTTAAAAACAAACAAAGTTAGCAAAAAAAATGACAAAGGAACACACACTACGCGGCACTTGCAAATGTATAATTTAAATTTCGAAAATTCTAATGAAACTTTTATAATTGATACACCTGGATTTTCATATTTGAGTTTTGATTTTATTTTGCCAAATGAACTTGATTCTTTATTTATTGAATTTAATCAATACAAAAAAATGTGTAAGTATAACAATTGTACTCATACTAATGAACAATATTGTAATATAATAAATAATGTAGGATGTAATATTGAAGTTTCACGCTATGAAAGTTATTTAAGTTTTTTAAATGAAGCTAAAAAATATAAAGATAAATTAACATATAGTGGAAATAAAGTTGAATTAAATTATAAAACAAATCAGCAAAAAACATATGTCAAAATAAGTGAAAAAAAACGTATAGATTCAAGACGATTGCAAAAACAAAAGATAAAAAATAAAATAGAGGAAGAAAATGAAATTTGAAGATTATAAAAAAATAATTGAAAAAAAACTTGACGAATATTTAGAAATAAAATATCCAGAAAAAATTTACAAATCAATGCGATATTCAGTTTTAAATGGTGGTAAACGTTTAAGACCTATAATGTTACTTGAAACTATAAAAATGATAACAGGTGATTATGTTATAGGTTTACCTTCTGCTTGTGCAATAGAAATGCTGCATTGTCAAAGTTTAATACATGATGATTTGCCTTGTATGGATAATGATGATTACAGACGAGGAAAATTGACAAATCACAAAGTATATGGAGAATCAACTGCAATATTGGCAGGAGATGCTTTATTATCATTTGCACCTCAAATAATTATTAATTATTCAAATGTTGATAAAGTTACGAAAATAAAAATTTTAAATGAATTTTTTAATGCAGCTGGTGTTTATGGTATTATTGCAGGTCAAATTATGGATTTAGATAGTGAAGGAAAAGATATATCCTATGAAACTTTAAGTTATATTCACTCAAAAAAAACAAGTGCATTGTTTGAGTCTGCTATTCGTATTGGTTCTATTTTAGCAAATGTTGAAAATGACATATTGAATGAATTAACAAAATTTGCTCAGTATTTTGGTATGGCATTTCAAATTTCAGACGATATAATTGACGCAACTCAAAGTTTTGAGGTATTAGGAAAAACTCCAAAAAAAGATGAAAAAGTATCTAAAGCAACATTTGTTAAATTTTTTGGATTGGATGAATCAAAAATTAAATTAAACTATTATTGTGAACGTTGTTGTGATATACTAGAAAATAACAAATTTAAATCTAAAATATTTATAGAATTGGTTAATAGTATAAAAAAGAGGGTTAATTAATAATGGCAAATTGTGCAAGTTCAGGATTATATATGCTATTTACAGGAATAGAAGCAGCTATAATTGCTCAATTGTTAAAATTTTTTGGCTATATTCTTCTTAATCAAAAAATAGATTGGAGAATGCTTGTGACTACAGGAGGGATGCCTTCAAGTCACAGTGCAGGTGTGGTTGGCTTAACAACGGCAGTTGCAATAGTTTGTGGTATAAATTCAGTTGAATTTGCAATATCAACAACATATGCACTAGTTGTTATGTACGATGCTGCCGGTTTAAGACGTTCTGCTGGAAAAATGGCACAGTGTTTGAATCGTATTATGGATGATATATACCAACATAATCCAATTGATGCAGGCCATAAACTCAAAGAACTATTAGGGCACACTCCGTTAGAGGTATTTTTAGGTGCTATTACAGGAATTATTATTGCCTATATAAATTTTGTTTTATTACTATAATATGGATTATGATTTTATACAACAATTAAATATTCCTTGTGCTGTTTTTAATGAACAAAATAATATTGTTTTATTAAATGTTTGCTTTGTTGAAGAATTTGGTAGCATTAAAAATATCAATCGTTTTAAAAATAAGTTTGACTTTGATTTTTGTGTCCTTGAACCTGAAAAAAATATTAATCTTACTCCCATTGATTTTTGTCTTATGTCAGATGAAAATTTTTTTACTATTGTTAATTATCGAAGCGAAAATACTAATTTAAAATTTTACGAATTAAATTCTTATATTAAAAATAGACAAAAAATATTAATATTTAAAAATATAACATATGAAAATAAATATCAAAAAATATATGCTAGTTTTACTAAACTTGAAAATTATAAAAATGATTTAGAACTTGAAAATAAAAAATTAAATGAACTTAAAGATAACGCTCAACTTCAAATTTTAAAAATGAATATATTAAATCGTATTAATGATAAAATTAGAAAATCTATTGATTATAATGAAATTATCTTGTCTGCTTTAAAAGAAATACGTCCATTAATAAATGCATTTACAATTTCATTTGCAAAATTTGAAAGAAAAGGAATATTTAAAGTTACACATATTTATCCTAGAACAAAAAGTGTTTTAGCTCTTGATGCAAAATTTATTTTATCAGATAACGAGTTTGAAAAACTTTCAAAAAGAAAATATATAACTACATTTGTATTAAAACCATTTGAAAAAAGTAATAAATTTTTTAAAAGTCCATTATTTAGAATACTTCTACCAATATTTCATCAGAAAAAATTACTTGGTATAATAATAGGTTTTTCCAAACAAAAAATTAGTTTAACAACACAAAATGACTTAATTTCATCACTTTCAGTTCAAATATCTCAATCTTGCGGTCTTGCTAATTTATTTGATAAAGTGAACAGTACTAATAAAGAACTTAAAAAAACTTTAAGTGAATTAAAGGAGACTCAAATTCATTTAATTAACTCAGAAAAAATGGCATCTTTAGGGCAACTTATAGCAGGTGTTGCACATGAAATAAATACACCATTAGCTTCTATAAACTCAAATAATAATATATCTTTTAAAGTAATAAAAAATTTATTTTCAAATTATCCAAATGAAAATTATATACATAAGCTGCAATATATTAATAAACTTGATAATGAAGCAATAAAACGTATAAAAAATATTGTTATTTCATTGAAAAAATTTGTAAGACTAGATGAAGCACAACTCCAAAGTGTAAATGTTAATGATGAAATTGATTTGACTTTAGAATTATTAAATCACGAACTAAAAAATAAAATAACTATTATTAAAAATTATTCAAATGTTAAACAAATAAAATGTTATCCAAATTTATTAAATCAGGTATTTATGAATTTAATAATAAATGCAAAACAAAGTATTAAAGGATTTGGAGAAATTGAAATTACTACATTTATGAATGATAATGTTCTTGAAATAATCTTTAAAGATACAGGTTGTGGTATAGCTAAAAAAAATGTAAAAAAGATATTCAATCAAGGCTTTACTACTAAACCTTATGGAGAAGGAACAGGACTGGGTCTTGCTATATGTAAAAAAATTATTGAAAAACATAATGGGAATATAACTTTTGAATCAAAAGTTAATGTGGGAACTACATTCAAAATTGAACTACCTTATTAATAAAAATATTAACAATTTAAAACAAAAGAAGTACGAGTATATTGATAAGTTTTAATGTCAGTAATATTTTTATTTATGTTTTGAACTTTAACGTTCATATTAACATAGAATTTTTGCATTAAAGCTATATCATTCATGCTATTTAACATTTTATTTGCATCAACTTCTTTTACTAAACTAGGATTGTCAACTTGAGCCCTTGCATATTTTTGTATTAATGCGTTATCTATAAAATCTTTTGCTTGAAATGCCATAATCATTATCCCCTATTAAAATTTTTAACCAAATCTTTAAATATCTTTTATATATTTCTTATATACAAATAAAAACAATTAAAGAACAAAAATTGCTCATTTAAAGCAATTTTTGTTAAAAAATATTAATATTTATTATAAAATTTTATTTTTAATTTTTATTTAATACCTTTTTTGTATCAGTAAAAAAACTCTTAAAATTTTCCTGTAGTTCAGGGTTATTTTTTACTTCTTCAGGTATATAATTTATTATGATATTATTAATATATTGATTGCATTTTGCACTATCTTGTTTATATTTATTACCATGATTTTGAAGCTCTTTTAATGCTCTCATAGTATATGATAATTTATTGTACTTATTTTTAGTAAAATATGCATATTTTAAATAAGCCATAGATAATTTTTTACAATTATCAAATGTTGGTTCACATTGATATTGCTTATTAAGAACTAAATGTTCTTCAAGACGCTTAGATATTTCATCATTTTGTTTTTGTATAGCTAAAAGATCTATAGTACTTATTCTTTGCATATAAAAAGAATTCATATAAGGCATTTCTTTTGCGACTTGTTTTCCTAAATCCATTTTTTGATCTAAAATAACATAATAATCTGCATCTTTTCTATATATTAATCTTTGTTTACCTTGAAGCAGATCAGTTGAAAAACCTTGGTCTTCATTTTGCGATGAAATCCATGTAAGATTTACTTTAACTCCATAAAAACTTTTTTTTACATCTTTAGGATCTGTGAATTTTATTACATTTTCTATATCTATTTCCTTATTATCTTTCATAGCTTTAAAAGATTTTGGTCCTAGTAATTTAATTTCTACATTACGTTTTTTGTAATCATTTAACTTATTAATAATATATTTATATGCATTAGATTGATGAAATTTTGTAGTTTCTCTTCCTAAGGTTTGAAATGTTATACCATTTGAAATAGCATGCATATTTAATCTCCTTTGTATTTATTACACTTATAGTGTAGTATAAAATAAAAAAAAGTCAAGCATTTCAAATATTTTATAAATAAATATTAAATTTTTTTAAATAAGTTATAAAATTTTCTTTAGGGAAACCAACAACATTTGAAAAACTACCTTCAATTTTTTGAACAAAACCATCTGGGAATTCTTGGATACCATATGCTCCAGCTTTGTCATAGGGTTTAAAATTTAAAATATAATTTTTAATTTGCTTGTCATTTAATTCATTAAAATATACATTTGTTGTTGAAGAATAAGTTATATATTTATTATTTTCTGTTTCATAAATACAAACGGAGGTAACAACTTGGTGCTTTTTATTTGATAATGACTTTAAAATATTAATAGCATTTTGATAATTCTTTGGTTTTAAAAGAATTTTTTTATCATTCACAACAACTGTATCAGCAGAAATAATTATAGATTTATTTTTTACTTGGTTTATAACGTTTTTAGCTTTATTAAAAGCTATATATTCAATTTTATTGTAGGAGAAAATATCATTTTCATTGACTGGTTCATCATAATTTGAGGGAATAATTTTAAAATCTATATTAAAACTTTTTAATATTTCTTTTCTTCTTGGAGAATTTGAAGCAAGTATAATTTCCTTAGTACTCATAAATTAATTATATTACAAAAAAATATTAACAGTTCAAAACAAAAGAAGTACGAGTATATTGATAAGTTTTGATGTCAGTAATGTTTTTATTTATGTTTTGAACTTTAACGTTCATATTAACATAGAATTTTTGCATTAAAGCTATATCATTCATGCTATTTAACATTTTATTTGCATCAACTTCTTTTACTAAACTAGGATTGTCAACTTGAGCCCTTGCATATTTTTGTATTAATGCGTTGTCTATAAAATCTTTTGCTTGAAATGCCATAATCATTATCCCCTATTAAAATTTTTAACCAAATCTTTAAATATTTTTTATATATTTCTTATATACAAATAAAAACAATTAAAGAACAAAAATTGCTCATTTTAATTAATTTTATTAAGTTATATTAAGAATTATATATATTAATTAATAAATTTAAACTTTATCCTTACTACATAAAAAGTTTAATAAAAATCATCAAATAGTTATAATAGATTATCTTTTTTGGTAATGAATAAAAGTGTGTTTCAAAAACATAATTTTATGTAACGAAATTTTAAAGTTTGTAAATTATCATTTACAAAAAAATTCCAAAATAGGAGGAAAGAGATGACAATTAACAAAATGACACTTGCTGCTGCTTTAAGTATTGGTCTTTTAGCAAGTAGCGTATCAATTAGTGCAGCAACAATTGATGATATAACAGGAATGAATTTAGCTGCTTGTCCTATATCTGGATGTAAAACTAAAGTAACACCACATAATGCAAAATGTCCAAAATGTATGCAACCTAAGGAAAATTGCAATTGTAATCCTTGTGAATGTGATCCATGTGGAGCAGCTGCACCTTGTGATCCTTGTGTAAAACCTTGTGATGAGCCGTGTGATCCATGTTCAAAAAAGAAGAAAAAATGTGATCCTTGTGAATGTGACCCCTGTGGAGCAGCTCCTGCACCATGTGATTGCCCTCCAATGGCAAATTGTCCAGATAATGGTGATCCAACTTGTGCTGTATGTCCAAATACTTCAAATTTAAGTAATTCACAACGTCAACAAATTTATGCTTATCCATATGCTGTATATGGTGGAAATAATGTAGTTGGTGAATATAATAATGGTATTGCAATAAACGAATCACCATATACACCTTGTCCAAGTTGTGCAACAAGTCATATACCTTGTGAAAATGCTTTAAGTGCTTGTACAGATGGTGTTCCTATCGCAAGATCTGAATGTGACCCTTGTGGAGCAGCTCCTTGTAATACATGTGATCCTTGTGCTACAAAATCAAATACATCTTTCAGTTGGTTGAATCCTTTTAATAAAAGTAATAATGATTGCTCAACAGGAAAAGCTTGTCAAATACCAGTAGTAACAAATACATGTAATTCTTGTGGATGTGGAGTCCCTGTAGTGGAAAATAACTGTGGATGTCCTATACAAATACAAACTCAAACTAGCATGGATGTTTGTAAGAAGACATTAGAACCTTTTACAATGTCTCAAACAGGTGCTGCAGCTCCATTAATGAGTGTATTCCCTGATGTACCACAAGGATATTGGGCTGGATGCGAAATTAATAGATTAGCTGAAAATGATATAATTGTAGGCTATCCAGATAGAACATTTAAACCTTCACTTCCTGTATCACGTGCTGAATTAGCTTCAATGACTATTAAAGGGTTCAACTTGAATGATAATATGACTTGCCCTCAAACTCATTTTAAAGATGTACCTAAAAATCATTGGGCTAACAAGATTATTAATAAAGCAGTTGCTAATGGTCTAATGTGTGGATATCCAAACAACATGTTTAAGCCAAACGAAACTGTTTCTCGTGCTGAAGCATTAACTATCTTAGCAAAAGGTATAAATTGTGAAATGACAGATTGTCAAGCTCGTGAAATTTTAAGTCAATATTGTGATGGTGATAATGTTCCATCTTGGGCTACTATTGGTGTTGCTAAATCACTTCAAGCAGGTGTATTGGCAAATTCGCCACAACCTAAAAATATTAATCCAAATAACGATGCAAGTCGTGCTGATATAGCTTCAATGTTACAATCAGTTCGTGTAGCTATCGGTTATGATACTCAAGACAAAGTAACTTTGAATGATGGATGTCCTTGTGAAAATAGTAAAGCTTATGTTGAGAAAGAAACCACTGTAAAAGTTCCTACACTTCAACTATGCTTTAATGATGAAATAAGTGCAAAACATGCCAATATTGGCGACAGATTTGCTGCTCGTACTATTGATGCTGTGACAATTGATGGACAATGTTTCCCAGCTGGTTCTGTTGTACACGGTGTTGTAACTGAAGTTATTCGTCCTACAATGAAATGTAAGGGTGGATTAAAATTAAGCTTTAAAGATATACAAAATGGTAAATGTAAAGTTAATTTACCAAATCAAATTATAGTAGCTCAAGTTAACTCAATGAAACGTCCTAATTTCTTTGCAAAACTTGTTGAAGCTCCATTTACTTGGACAGGTGGTATTTTAGGTAACGTTGGACGTACTGTTGGTGGTGCTATTGTTAATGCAAGTAATGCTGTTGAATCAGTATTTGACGGTGTTGGTGTAGGTACCGGTGAAATATTTCAAGGTCAACTTGGTGCAGCTGGAAGAAGTTATGCTGATGCTATTAAAAATACAGTTAAGGCACCAATTGATGTAACTCGTACAGCTTTAAGTGGTACTATGGGATTATTCGGATATACAGCTGATGAAATTACTTATCTTGTTGATAAAAATGGTATGAGAGTTTCTTCAGTTAATCCAAAAGAACAAGTTACTATTTCTTTTGGTTGTAACGAACAATAATCGATTATTTCTATAAATAATTTAAAAATCCGTACAATAAACAAATTATTGTACGGATTTTGTTTTTATATTGAATTTTATCTAAAAAGATTCGGAAAATACATCCTTGCAATAGAAAGAAGTCTCATATTAGGAATACTAAAGTCATTGAAGCTCTCAATAAATCCTAATTTGCTATCAACTTTTTTCATCCAATTATTAAGTTTGCTAATTTCTTCATCAAATTTTTTAATACCTTCTTGAATTTCGGGGTTGTTTTTAATATATTTCACTATCCTATTCCACGTGACTCTTGTAAATTTACGAAATTTGTCATATAAGACATCGTCATTAAATTTATTTTCTATTATCGCAGTTGTTTTTTCTTCAACAGCTTTTTGTATTTTGTCATCAAGTATTTGGTTTGTTGTTTCATTAACTTTTTGGGTAACTTTATTGTTAATTATTTCATTTGATTTCTCATTGAGTGTTTTAACAACTTTGTCGTTAATTATTTCGTTGGATTTTTCATCAAGTATTTTGGATATTTTTTCATCCAGTATTTTTTTATAAGCTTTTTTGTTTTTGTGAGAAGAAATAATTGCAAAAGTTGCAACACCAAGTGCTGCAAGTGCTGTTACACCAAGCACAATTTCGGTTGTGCTTAAAGTTTTTTTATTTTTTTCCTCTTTATTGTCTTCATTTTTTTTAAAAGAAATAGAATTGTGATTATTAATATTTAAATTTGGGATTTTATTATTCAATAATTTCATTATTTTAATCTCCTAATAAATTACTTATACCATTAATTAATTTTTTTGCTGCTGTTATCGGTATTTTAGCTATTGTATTTAAATAACCACCATTTTCTTGAACCGTATCACCAATTCTTTGTAATAAATTTCGATTTCTTCTCGCATCTTCAATTTGAAGAATTTGTTGGTTTTGGATTTGTTTATATTCTTCAACTTTTAATGTATATTCACTTTGAAGTTGCATTAATTGTAACATCATTTCATCCTGATGTTCGATTCTTTGTTCTTCTATTTGAGCATATGCAATTTCAATCCACTTTTGAGCATTTTTCATTTCTTGTTCAATACGTCTGTTTTGAGCTTCAATCAATAAAGCTTGTTTTCTTTCTTCACTTGATATTGCAAGTTCTTCAAGGCGTTTATTTATCTTAAAATGTGCATCTTCAATTTCCAATCTTGCTTTTTCGATACGTTCATTATATTCAAGTTTTTTCTGCTCCAAATTTTCAAGATTTGTCATATGTTTATCCATAATCCTTAGATAATCTCTTTTTAATTCATCTTGTCGTTCTAAATGTCGATTTCTTGCTTTTTGTTCTTCTTCCTTTAACGCATTTTTCATGGCGGCTTTTTTTTCCTTTAACTTATCCATACGTTCTTGGTGAGCGCGTTCGGTATATAATCTTTCAAATTCTATTTCTTTATCCAATTGTAATCTTTGTTGTTCTAAACTCATTCCTGAATTAATAATTGGAGCTATACGTCTTTTTGCAAATTCTCTTTCTTTTTTTGCCTCATGCATATCTATCATTTTTGTTCTAAAAGTGTGTTTCATAAAAACTTTATTGGAATTTTCTTCAATATAATCTGAACCTATATTGTAAATTGATGGTAAACCAATATAATCTGAATTTTCGATAACTAAATTTTCTTTAACGAAATTTAATTTAGGAAATGAAATGTCTTTTGCGTTTTTTATAATTAATGAGCCATTAATATTTACAAGTGACGGAAAGTTTAAATCTTTATGATTTTCTAAAGCAAAATCACCATGAATTGTTGTTATATCTTGAAATAATAAATTTAGTTGTTCGCTGCTTCTATTTTCAAATAGTTTATTTGTCTTGGTTAAATCAATCATTAATGTGTTATTTATAACTTTAAATTCACGATATAAAGCATCTTTTTCTGTTTTTACAGGTATTCTTACCTTGCTACTATTATCTTGTTGAATAATATTTACCTCTTCTAAGTCTGGCATTTCTACTTTACTTTTTTGGATTATTAAATCTCCTCTAATGACTTTTAGTTTTGGAGTTTTTACATCCGAACCTTCTAAAATAGTTAAAGAGCCATCTATATTTTCTAATGAAGGTAGTTCGCAATCCTTTTGTTCACTAATTGTTAAATTTCCTTTAATTTCTGTAATGTCTTTAAATACTATATTTAAGGCTTCTTTATCTAAATTGAGAAATTCACTATGTTTTTCTTCACTCCACTGAGTTGTGTCAAGTATAATTTTATCTTTTTCCTGTTTAAGATTTAAAAAATCTTTAATATATTCTGTTTGTAATACATTATACATTGAGTTTTTAAGTTTAAAGACATTTGAGAAAAAAGCAGGATTTGAACCTGTTTTAATGCGATTTGTTGCAACATCTTCTATATTTTTAATTAAACTTATAGCATTTCTTGTTTCATTTGTATTAAAAGCATTTTTATTAATGTAAGGTATTATTTCATGTATCATAATATTCATCATAAAATTAGACAGTTCTCTATCGTCAGCTATTTTACATACTTGCAGCATTTCGTCATTAATTTGTTTTGCATATGTCGTATCATCAATATGTGCAACAAATGGAAGTTTCATATCATTTATATTTTGAACTACATAATTAGCATTTTCTGTTTCAACAAATGCACCTTCTTTTGTTACAACTAAATCGGTTTCATCTTCAGGGTCGACTAATTTTGAGGTCTTATATAACATCATAAAATCTTGTGAAAAATGAAATGTATTTTTAGATAACTTTTGAATCCTTACACCTAAATCATTTAAAATATAAGGTGGCTCAATATTTAAAGGCTCCGAAATAACTTCTGCAACACTATTACTTTTATTATTTGGTCTAACAATTACTGTATATGTTTCATTATCAATTGTTTTTACGGAAACTATTTTATCATCACTAAAATTGACTAGATTTGTTATTGAGATGTTAGGAATACTTTTTCTTGTATTTTCATCCAATTCATCAAATGCATCCATAAAAGAACGACCATTTGTATTAATATTTTTAAATAATTCTTTTGTTGATTTTGATAATTTATTAACCACTTTTGAAAAATCCTTAAAAATATCGTGGCGCATGGTTATGAGTCTATTTTCGCCATAGAGTTTAACGCTTTTAACTGGAGCACCAAAACTTATTATATCTCTTTTAAAATTCCCTTTATCTATTTTTGGATTCTCAAATTTTAATGGACAAGTTACCTTACCTCTCTTTCCATCACTCAATTGAAGTGCTTTCTTTGGATAAACTTGATTTTTATTAAACTTACTAATGTTTTGATTTTGAATTTTCATAAAGTCTCATTTTCTCTCTATTGCTTCTATGTTAAATATAAGTATAAAGACCACATTTATAATATTTATATTAACACTTTATCTCTTTACTCATATAAAAATTCTAAAAAAAAAATTTGCTATTTTACTTTTATAACTTTTACAAAAATTTACACGTAAAATTGTACATAAATAATAAATCTTGAAAATGGATAAATTGTGGTATTATAAATAATGTAAAGTTTATATGAGATAATAAAAGTGTACGAATTTAAATTTAAACTTGATAATTTTCAAAAAGAAGCTTTAGATTATATAGAAAACGGAAAAAGTGTTGTGGTATGTGCACCAACAGGTGCTGGTAAAACTTGTATCGGTGAATTTGCTATAATTAAAGCTTTAAAAAACAATGAAAAAATTTTTTATACAACACCTTTAAAAGCACTGTCAAATCAAAAGTTTAGTGATTTTCAAAAAAAATACGGTAAAGAAAATGTCGGGTTGTTAACAGGTGATACTTCAATTAATAGAAACGCTAATATTGTTGTGATGACAACTGAAGTTTTTCGTAATATGCTTTATGGTACGAATTTTGGAACTTTAGGTGAAAATTTAAAAAACGTAAAATATGTTGTTCTTGATGAAGTTCATTATATGAATGATGAACAAAGAGGAACTGTATGGGAAGAAAGTATAATTTATTGTCCAAGTGATATACAAATAATTGCTTTAAGTGCTACAATTCATAATTCACTTGAATTAACAAAGTGGATAAATTCTATTCATTCAAAAACTGAACTTGTTTATACTGATTTTCGTCCTGTTCCTTTAAAACATTATCATTTTGATCCAAGTCAACCTAATGAGCTTTTCCCTCTTTTGACTCCTAATGGAAAATTAAATAGTAAAATTAATGATCAAAAAAGAGAATATAGTAAGAAAAATAAAAAAAGTAATACTTTAAATTTAACAAATCTAATACATTTATTATATAAAAACAATATGCTTCCTGCTATTTATTTTACATTTTCTCGAAAAAAATGTGATGAGCAAATGGAAAAATGTGCAAAATTTGATTTAACAACAAAAGAAGAACGTTTAAAAATTAAACAATATATTGATGAATTTATAATAGATAATCCATACTTGTATAACAATAAAAATTTAGATTATTTATATTGTGGAGTAGCATCTCATCATGCAGGGTTATTACCATCTTTAAAATCTTTAACAGAAAAGCTTTTTCAATTAGGATTAATAAAAGTTGTTTTTGCAACAGAAACTTTAGCAGCTGGGATAAATATGCCAGCGAGGACTACCGTTATAAGTTCAATTTCAAAACGAACAGATTCAGGACATAGAATATTAACTGCGAATGAATTTCTTCAAATGTCTGGGCGTGCAGGACGTCGTGGTATGGATGAAGTTGGTTTTGTAGTGACTATTGGCAATCAGTTTGAAACTTGTGAAGATATTGCTAAACTTGTTAAAAGCAAATCAAATCCATTGGAAAGTAAGTTTACTCCAAGATATTCAATGGTTGTTAATTTGCTACAAAGATTTTCAATGAATGAAGCTAAGGAGCTTATTCTGAAAAGTTTTGGTTATTATACATCGACAGAACGTGTAAAACCTCTTATATCTTTCCAAAATCAACTAAATGATGAAGTTGAAAGAACTATTAACTACCCTTGTATATATGGTCATAGTAAAGATGATTTTAATAATTATCAAAAATACAAAAATTTATTCGTTCAAACTAGACACGTTGTGAAAATGCTAAAAAAACAACTTAAAGATAAACATCATCCTGAAGTTGTCAAGTATGACAATTTATCAAAAGATTATTATGCAAAATTTAGTATATATAAGTGTGAAGCTTGTAAATGTTTTAAAAAACATAAAAAAAGTTTGGAACTTTTGGAACGTTTAAACAAAAGAAAAATAGCTTTATCAAAAGAAATAGAGTATCAAAAGGATATTTACTGGCAAAAATTTCTAAATCATTATAAAGTTTTAAATGATTTAAAGTATCTTGAAAATGATTATCCAACTCAAAAAGGTATATTGCTTAGTGTTTTAAGAACTGAGAATGAATTATACTTAAGCGAAATAATTTTAAGTCATATTCTAGACGATTTAAATGCGTATGACTTAGCTGCTATTATTTGTTCTATATTAACTGAAGATATAAGAAGTTCAACTTGTTTAAGTCAAATGCCTATAAGTCATAAACTTCGGGTTACTTTAAATAAAATAAAAAATATTAAAAGAGTTATATCTAAAATTCAAGATGATAATAAGATTGTAGTGCCCATATTATTAAATTCATTTTATTCTCCACTGATTATTAGGTGGATGGAGAATCCTGTTTGGGAAGAAATAATTAATCTTGTTGATGTTCAAGAAGGTGATATTGTAAGAATTTTTAAACGTACTGTTGATATTTTGAAACAAATTATTCTTCTTCCAAATATTAATGAAAATATAATTAATAGTGCAAAAGAAGCGATTAGTCTTATTTTAAAAGACCCGATTGATTTGAATTAAAAATTTTTTTTTGAAAATTTATTTTTTTTGTTCAAAAAGCATAAACAGATAAACTATGTTTATATTTTATTATATATTATCATATTAAGACCTGCGGGGAAGTATAATATTTTTGTGATTTTTTATAAAATAAAGATATAATCATTGTTTTTATTTGTTTTTTTAACTTCAATCATTAAATCTAAGTCTTTTTTAATTTTTTGACCTATTTTTTTTTGGGGGGGGTAATTCAATAAAGAATTGCAACACTATGAATTTAAAAACTTGTTAATATGAAATATCATTAAGAATTTTCATTGACCTATTGTTAATCTAATTTTCAACATACGTGATTTTTTTCTTCTCTATTGTATTAAAATCTTTTCCTTTTTGGGAGTAAGTTCTAATTAGCCCATTAATATTTTCCGATGCTATTTGATTTTAGCATTTAATTTCTACAACTATTACGTCATTACAATCTTTTCTCTCCATTTTATATTATATCTTAAGTAATAGAGGTAATATTGTTTTTTAAATTAATATAAAAAAAGAATTGGTGCTTTTATACCAATTCTTTTTTATATAATAATTTATTTATTTATTTATTTATTTAAACAATTATTTACTCTACGATGCAACTTTTTAAATATTTAATAGTTTCCAATTTAGCTTCGTATAAAAAACGTAAAAAGTCTAAATATTGCTGGCAATTTGCAGATAAAGTCAAGTTTATTTCAAATCCTTCCGAGCAAAAAGGTTCGTAATCATAAACAACATAGCTATTATATTTACTTTTCCATTCTTTTTTTTCAACCTTGCAGTTATTTTCTAATGCAACTTCTTCAAGCCATGGTAAAATATTTTTATTTACATTACGAAACTCCGTTTGTTTACGAGGATTTACTCCACCTTGTGCATAGTTTTCAATTAACATTTTATAAACTCCAATGTCGTTTTATTATGTTGTTAATTTTAGTGTAAATAAAATTTTAAATAAAAAAAATAGACCAATGTACAATATTTTATATAAGAGTTTTGTACTATTTTTTTATTTTTATATTTATGATGTCGAAAGATTTTATGTTATTATAAATATATGTAAATTTCTAAATAAAAAAAGGTGAAGTAATGGAAAGTGATAAGAAAATTATTGTAACTGTTTCAGGTATTGATAAAACTGGCATTGTTGCAAAAATAACTACAAAATTGGCTAAATATAATGTTAATATTGAAGACATTAAACAATCAATATGTCAAGGGTATTTTGTAATGTTTTTGCTAGGGGGTATTGAAAATTCTAAATATTCATTTAGGGAAATTAAAGAAGCATTGCTTGAAGTTGGGAATGAATTAGAACTTGAAGTTTGGGTACAAAAAAGAAAAATATTTGATAATATGCATAAGATATAATTAAATAATTAATAAATGGAGAAAAAATATGTTTGATGCCGAGTCAATATTAGAAACAATAAATATGATTAAAGTTAATAACCTTGATATACGTACAGTTACGTTGTCATTGAGTTTACGTGATTGTGCTAATAATGACATAAAAAAAGTTGGTGAAAATATTAGAAATAAAATATTAAAATATGCAAAAAATTTATATTGTTATGCAAGTGAAATAGAAAATGAATATTCAATCCCAATTGTTAATAAAAGAATTGCTGTAACTCCTATATCACTTGTTGGTGAATCTTCAAAAGATATGGATTATGTATATTTAGCTAAAATTTTGGACGAAGTTGCAAGTGAAGTAAATGTGGATTTTATAGGAGGATATTCAGCACTTGTAGAAAAAGGTTTTACAAAGGGTGACCTAGCACTTATAGAAAGCATACCTGAAGCATTATCAAGTACAAATAAGGTATGTTCTTCGATAAATTTAGCTAGTTCAAAAGCTGGTATAAATATGAATGCTGTATTAAAAATGTCAAAAATAATAAAAAATACAGCTGAGATGACAGCTAATGAAGATGGGATAGGTGCAGCTAAATTAGTTTGTTTTTGTAATGCTCCCAATGACAATCCGTTTATGGCGGGTGCGTTTCATGGTGTGGGTGAACATGAATGCCAGTTGAATATTGGTGTATCTGGGCCTGGAGTTGTAAGTGCAGCAATTGAAAAGCTTCCCAAAGATGCTGATTTTGGGACTTTAGCTAATTCAATAAAAAAAATAGCATTTAAAATAACGACAACAGGTGAACTTGTTGGAAGAGAATTGGCTAAAAAACTAAATATTCCATTCGGAGTCATTGACTTATCACTAGCCCCTACTCCTAATCCTGGAGATTCGGTAGCTGGGATATTTAAAGCTATGGGGCTTGAACATGCTGGAGCTTGTGGGACTACAGCAGCTTTAGCAATGTTAAATGATGCTGTTAAAAAAGGTGGTATAATGGCAAGTTCTTATGTTGGTGGTTTAAGTGGAGCTTTTATACCTGTTTCAGAAGATGCATTAATGATTGATGCTGTAAAAAGAGGATGTTTGACATTTGATAAGCTTGAGGCAATGACTTCAGTTTGTTCAGTTGGGCTTGATATGATAGCAATTCCTGGTGAAACACCAAGTGATACTATTGCTGGTATAATAGCTGATGAAATGGCTATTGGTATGATAAATAAAAAAACAACAGCTGTTAGAGTTATTCCTGTTCCTAATAAAAAAATTGGAGATATGGCTATATATGGAGGTTTATTGGGTGAAGCTCCAATAATGAAAGTTAACACCTTGTGTTCAAGTGGTTTTGTAAATCATGGTGGACAAATTCCTGCACCAATTCATAGTTTAAATAATTAACAAATTGTTTGAGTTCAAAAGAACAATCGCACCACTCTATCACCTAAGAACAAGTAGAATAGCTAGAAAAAAGTAAATAGCAAAGATGAAACAATTTTAGAGCATTTATGTTCTAGTGAACGAGATAAAATAACAATACTCCAAGACAAAGGAGTGCTAATAAGAAAAAGATTAAAGAGTTAAAAAGAAGTCCAAATAATATATCAAGAGAATTAAATCAATCAGAAGTCTTTTATTACAGAGGTAAACAAATAGGCTCTTTAGCAGATATTAAAGACAAAAATAAATGAAAAGAATTGCATAAAAATTAGAAAAACTATATCTATCATTACGTTTGGTACAAGATTTTATTAAAAATAACTTAAAATATGGTTATTTTCCTTGAGAATATATTATGGTATTTATTATTAAGACGTTTAATTAGAGGAGATATCGATTTAAGCATCGAAGAAGCAAATAATCAAGCTGTTTAATGTTTATGGTCGATAGATTTAGCCTGTAAAACTATTACTAAAAAAACGGTATCAAATGCGTTTAACAACACGTCTAATTCAATAATTAGTGCAATGAAACCGTATCGAAATATAATTAAATATAAATAACTTATAATAATAGGTGTAAGTTTTTTAAACTTGAAAAAAAACGGCGTATGTTGAAAATTGGATTAACAATAGACCGATGAAAGTTTTTAATTATATGACACCTGAACAAGTTTTTCAACTTCATAGTGTTGCGATTGCTTCTTGAATTCACCTTGCTAATATTGTAAATTTTTGTAACAATTTTATTAAAAATTAGTAAAAAAAATAAAGATAAATGAGCAAATAGTCGATATAAGAAATGTAATATCGTATGGAGATTAAGTTAGAAAATGGGAATGTCGGCTGCACAAGCCAAATTATTATCTTTAACTGCGAGAAGATCTGATATAAATTATCAGTTAAGCTCTCTTATGCGTGGTAAGTTAGACTTAATGACGCAAGCTAGTAATGCGACAGATATGCTTTCTAATGCTCAACGTAATAATAATATATTTGTAATGACAACAAGCGATAATACACAAACAGAATTGAGTTTTAATAGTTTATCAAAAGAGGGTCTTACGATTGTTGATGCAAAAGGAAGAACCATTGTGCCTTCTTCTTATCAAACAAATCCTAATAAACTAGCAAGCATTCTGCCTACTTCGCATCCTAGTATTAAATCTTATGATGGTGATTTTATTGTTAAGGAAAAAATAAAGAAAAATTATGTTTCTATGCCTCAAAATACTATTCCTATGTATTCTAACTCTGAAGAACTTGAACAGAAAGTTGTAAAAGCTACTAATGCTAACACAACAGAAAAAACTCAATATATAGACCATACTGCAGATATCCAAAGTTATATTGGAAATATGACAGGACAGCCTGTAGAATCAGCTGAAAATTTAGCAGATTATTTAAAAAGTAATTCTTTATATGCTGTAATTTCAAATAAAGATGGTGATTTTTTAAATGAGAAAGGAACAGGTATAGCTGATAATGCATTAGAACTTAACCCATCTAATAGAAATACTTTTGCTACGACATTGTTAGAGCAATTTAAAACAGAGACAAGTAATATTGATAATAGCAATGTAGAGAACGAATTAAATAAGAATCTTGGGGCATCATATACCGCTTATGCTGATCGCAAATTTCAAACTGATATAACTTGGACTGGTAGTCTTGCAGCAATAAACGAACATCGTAATAATTCGGGAAATCAAGAAATTACCTATGTATCAAACGCAGAACAACTTATCACTGCTTTGTTGAAAGATGCAACTTATAATGAAGAAAAAGGTATTATATCTTCCAACGCCAACATCATGCTCCTCAATGATATCGATTTGGATGAGATGTTGAAAAAAGATGGTGATAGTGATACAACCACCAGATTGCAGGATTTTATTGAAGAACAGCTAAAAGAATGTACTGGAAAACCAACTTTTTCAAAAGATAATTGTATAGATAAAAATCCACAAAAAGACAAGACTGACTCTGGAATAAGTTATTTTGTTTTAAATCACATCTGGCAAAAATATTTTGGAGATAATAATAATGAAACCGCTAAACATGACAAGTTCAACGAAGACTTCACCAACTTTATTCAAATTGACGAATTCTCAGGCTCCATAGGTGGCGGTGGTTTCGCTATTAATAACCTCAAAATGTTTGGTCAAGGGCATTGCACAAGTATGTTTGGTACTTTAGATGGTGCCACTATTCATGGCATCTGGATGGATAATGCTAATGTTTTTGCTCAGAGAGCAGGAGATAATAAAAAGAATAAACTTGCTGCTATACTTGCACAAAATGTAAAAGAAAATACTAATACTACTACTTTAGTTACAGCTAAAGGTAATCAGGTTACTTTTGACAATGGTTTCCTAGGTGAAGATCTCAATAAGGTTTTTCGTTCTGGGTTATACGACGAAGGCACAGACGAAGAAGCAACAACAATATTAACTCGTTTAAATGATGCAGATAAATATCAAAATTATGGTATTATTGCAAATGATTATCGAAAATGTAGTCAAATGAGTGGACCAGTAAAAGATATACATGGTCAAAAAGCTATGAGTGGATGGTCTTTTTATTCAAATTCTTGGTCTAAAAATAGTTCTGGAAAAGATACTCACTATGGTTGGCGTTCTTCTGCAAAATCAGGTAATCAGAATTTTGTATATGTATCAAGTGTTACAGGAGATAATTCTTTAAGTGGTACAGTATATAAAGCAACTAATGAAGATTACTATATTGGGCGTGAAATATCAACAGGATATACTAATAGTAATAATGAAGCGACTAACGTATTAGGACTTATCCTTAATAATTCTGGTAAAGAAAATTCAAAAATAAAAATTTATGCAAAAGAAGATGTTGATATATATGATACTCCCACCGACGATTCGTGGAAAAATACTGCAACTTTTGAGGATGGAACACAAGTTGATTGGAACAAATGGGATATTATTGAAGGCTCATTTAACTCTGAAACAGGTGAATATACCCTTGTTAAGAAACACGGTGAAGAAACTGAAGAATATTTAGAGGTTATGTCGCTTCTAGAATTCTATAAAGAACAAGGGGTGAATGTCGAATTTGATGAAGATAAAGATTCAGGTTTCTTAACTTATTCTTTCTCTGGTTATTCCGTTGATGTTGAATATAAAGATGATTTGGAAAAATTCTACTCTGACCCGTATCTTTATAAAGTCGAAAATGGTGATTCCTCTATTGTAATCTATGAACGTGAAAAAATACAAGACGTTGATATGTCACAGTTACTATTTGTTGATGATATTGAATCTGTACTTAGCCAAAATATTAAAAATGGCATCTGGTTTCTTCAAGGAGCTTCTATTGACGATCCTTCAAAATATGAACGCAAATCTCTTGATGAAATAGGAATTGTTGAAACTGATGATGAAAATGCAAACGCTATTGCTCAAGCTGAATATGAAAAATCTATAAGGGATATCGAACTTAAAGAAGAAAAATTAGATGCACAAATTACTGAACTTGAAAGTACTCTTAAAGCTGTTGAACAAGAAATAGAAAACCAAGAAAAAATTATTAAACAAAATATTCAATCAGGTTTTTCTACTTTCGCTAGTTAAAAAATTATACAAGCCCTTCCTTAATAGCTTTTACTGCTGCTTGAGTTCTATCATCAACTACAAGTTTTTGTATAATGTTACATACATGTGCCTTTGCAGTATGCTCACTTATTGTCAATAAATTGGCTATTTCATTATTTGATTTCCCATCAACTACAAGTTTCAAAACTTCATATTCTCTTTCTGTGAGGTTTGAATGTTTAGCTTTAAACTCAGCACGAGATTGAACTTTTTTGGGTATTATACCATTGTTATTTGTTCTTATCATATCAACTATTTCTTTTGATAACCACATTGCACCTTCATAAACTGATTTAATTAACATTATTAAACAATCAGTTGAAATATCTTTTAAAGCACAACCTTTTACTCCTAAAGTTAATATCTCGTTAATAATATTTAAATCACAATCTTGAACAAGTACAATTATTTTTTGATCTTCATTTACCTCAAAGACTTTTTTAATAAATATTGCAGGATTCATATCATTAAGCATTAAATCAACAATTATTATATTTGGCTTGTATATTTTTTGTTTTTCAATAGTTTCTTTGCCATTTTGTGCTTCAGCAATAACTTCTATTTCTTCATAGTTTGAAAATAGTGCCTTTAGTCCTACTCGTACAAGTTTATGACCATCAGTTATTAAAATTGTAATTTTGTTATTTTCCATGAGTTTACTCTCCTAAACTGTATAATAAACTTTCCTTACTGCTTTTAAACTCACCAACTTAACGTATATGTTATATAATATAAATTTCTTATATATTTTAAATTAAATTTAAATTTATTATTATTTATGATAAATTACTAAATAAGAATGAAAAATTTTATTAAAAATTTAAAAGGTGATATATTCGGCGGTATAATTTCAAGCATTGTAGCTTTACCACAAGCTTTGGCGTTTGGTGTGGCAACAGGGCTTGGTGCAAAAGCAGGTATCTGGGGGGCTATTATACTTTGTTTTATTAGTGGAGGTGTTTTAAGCACTAAATCGCTTTTAATTTCAGGCCCAACAGGACCATGTTCTATTATAATTGCTTCTTTTGCTTCTTTATACTTAAATGACTTAAGTGCTATTGTCACAATTATGCTAATAGCTGCAATTTTTCAATTCCTAATCGGATTGACTTCTTTGCCAACAATTGTAAAATATATTCCATATCCTGTGATTTCAGGTTTTTTAAATGGTGTTGGCATTCTTTTAATTATATTGCAACTAAACCCAATTTTAGGTTTTGATACCTTATCAAATCCTATTATGACAATAAGATATATTTTTATAAATTATTCAAATATAAATTTACATGCTTTATTGTTGGCACTTTTAACACTTTTTATCATCTTTTTAATACCAAAACGTATAAATAAATATTTACCGTCTCAAATTTTAGCTCTTATTTTATGTACAATTATTTCAATTAAATTTGGTTTTGAGGTAAAAACAATATCTAATATCCCCGTTAGTTTCCCTAAAATATTTATTCCCAATATAAATATTACTAAATTAACTGATTATATTCCCTTTGCTTTAACACTTGCTATCGTTGGATCTTGTGAAAGCCTTCTAACTGGTATTGTATCTGATTCTTTAACTAAAAATAAAAATTCTCATAAAAAAGTAATTTTATTCCAAAGTATCGGTAACTTTATTTGTGCTATAACAGGTTCATTATATGGTGCAGCTGCCACAATGAGAACTGTTGCTGCTATAAACTCAAATGCCTTAACACGTTTTGCTGCTATTATAAATTCTCTTTTTTTAATAACTGTTTTGTTTATTTTTAATAATTTTGTATCACAAATTCCTCTTGCTGTTTTAGGTGGAATACTTATTAAAATTGGTATTGATATAGTTGATATAAAACTTTTAAAAGTTATAAAATATGCTCCAAAAGATGATTTATATGTTTTAATTGTTGTTTTTCTAATGACTGTTTTTTTTAATTTAATTTTTGCCGTAGGAATTGGAATTACCCTTGCTGCTTTATTATATGCAAAACGTATGGCTGATAAAACTAATTTAAAATTTGAAAGCGTTTATGATGTTGATATAATGAATTTTGAAAAGAAAATTGAAAGAGATTATCAACACCAAATACGTGTTGTTCATATCCAAGGACAATTCTTTTTTGGAACGGCAACACAAATTGTTTCTCAATTCGATGAAATATTAGGAACAAAATATCTAATATTAAACTATGAATCAGATTCATTACTTGACATTTCTGCTATTTTTGCATTAGAAGACATAATAATTAGGCTAAATAATCAAAAAATAAAACTTATGCTAATTATAAAAAATGATGATGTACGCAAACAATTAAAAGATTTAAATATAATTAATCAAATTGGTGAAAATCATATATTTTATAATGAGTTAGATGCGATTAACTTAGCTAAAACTTGTATTAAAACTAAAATTAAGCGACACAATAAAAAAAATAAAAAAAATCAAAAAATATAATAACTTTTCTTTTTATTTGATTAAAAATAAACGTTCAAGTCTGCGTACAAACCTTGTAAGTTTTGATTCCTCTTTTCTATTTATTGAATCCACAAGAATTGAATTAATCCCTATTTTATTTCCTACTAAAATATCTGTAAGTGGTCTATCACCTATTATTACAACCTCATTATTTTCAAATTTATATTTTTCAATATATTGTTTTATAAAGTAAGGATTTGGTTTTTTGACCATACCATAAACTTCAAATGGTGTTATTCTTTGAACCTTTTTGATATATTTTTCATTGGTATTATTGCTCATAACGCATACTTGAAACATTGTTTTTATTTCTTCAAATAGCTCTAATGTTCGAGTGTCATATGAACCGCTTTTTGATCTCATAATAGTGCTATCAAGGTCAAAAATAATAAGCTTTATTCCATCATTTTTGAGCTTTTTATAATCTATATCAAAAATATCATTTTTTATTAAATCGGCTTTAACAAACATTTTTAACTCCAATAGTTCTTCCTAAAGCATATTTTAAATTTTTGTCATCAATATTTTTATCAAACTCGAACCAAACTTCATCATTGGTATTAGCAACATTTGTAATTTCATTTTTGCTATTAATTATTTTGATAACTTCAACAACTATATTTTGTAGAGGTAAAATAAGCTCAAGTTTTTGATTTAAATTAACTTTATTCTTCATTTTTGCTTGTATTTGGTTATTTTTAATATCTAAAATTTCGAATAAAAAATCAGCACCTGCTAATCCTTTTGAAATATCATAGCTATAACCATTCGCAGTTTCATCATCTGGCACAACAAATCCTGTTGTATATCCACGATTTCCTATTTTTGCAAGTTCTTCTTTTAAATCATCGTTTAATTGAATTTTATTTTTATTTAAACATCTATCAATTTGACATCTATATGCTCGAGCTATTGAAGAAACATAATATAAACTTTTAGTACGACCTTCTATTTTCAATGAATCAATATTCATATCGATAATATTTTGGATATAATCAATCAACGCCAAATCTTTTGTAGAAAGAATATGTGAACCACGATTATCTTGAATAATTTCATAATATTCGTTTGGTCTTGTTTCTTCAAGGAGTTTATAACTCCAACGGCAGGGTTGAACACATTCACCATGATTTGCACGACGTTCACCATTCGTCATAAAATCAGATAGAAGACATCTGCCTGAAAATGACATACATTGTGCACCATGAATAAACATTTCAAGCTCAATATCAACAACATTCTTTCTAATAGTTTCAATTTGTTTTAATGATAATTCTCGTGCTAATATAACACGTTTTGCTCCAAGATCCCGATAAAATTTGCAAGCTTCAGAGTTTAATGTATTTGTCTGGGTTGAAATATGTATATCAATATTTTTTGTATATTTTTTTACTATGTTTAAAATCCCTAAATCAGAGATAATAAATGCATCAGGTTGACAATTTGCAATTTTTTCAATATCAGCTTCAAGTTTACTTATGTCTTCATCGAAGGCAAAAATATTTAATGTAATATACCCTTTTTTTTGATTTTGATGAATTAAATTGAGAACATTATTTAAGTTATCAATTGTAATTATTTCACCTTTTCTCATTTGACGAAGGCTATAATCTTCAAGTCCAAAATAAACAGCATCAGCTCCATATTTTATAGCATAATCAATTTTTTCAACATTCCCCCCTGGTAACAACAATTCAGGCTTCATTTTTAACACACTTTCTATCTGGTTTAATAATTTGGATATGTCTTGTTTCAGATATATCCATACGAGCATCAATTAATTTTTCTTTTATATCCTCGTCAATGCTACCTGAAAAAGTCAATCTATCTACAAATCCGTTATTTAATTTTACAGCTTTATCTAAAGCACCTATATTTTCTAAAGCATCTTTAATTAAAGAAAAATCATAACCAAAATTTTGTTTACAGTTATATGTTAAAATTTCACCTGTAGTAGCAACAATAGGTTCACCATTATTTTCAAAATAAATTTTAAAAATACTTTTTAAATCTTGAATTTCAGCTTGACAAGTCGTAATCATTTGTTGGACTCTTAAATATCTTTCAAATAAATATTCAATGTTATCAAGCTGTTTTAACTGCCAGTCATACTTTTTTTCATAAAGTTTTTTCAATTTAGGATAAATCTTAGCAAGAATTTCTGTATCACCCATAGCTCTATGACGATTTTCAACATATAGTCCAAAACGAGCAGCTAAATTGTCAAGATTTGGACACTCTTCTTCAGGAAAAACTTCTTTATATAAAAACTGTGAATCTACTCGATGATTATTGAGTGGCTTATTTCTATGACGTAAACTTGCTTCATTTAAAAATGAATAATCAAAAATAACATTATGTCCAACAATAGTATAATCGTCAATAAAATTCAAAATATTATCAATAACATCTTTTTCAAGTGGCTTATCTTCAACCATTTCTTCAGTTATACCATGGATTTGCATGCTCGATTTTCGGATATGTTGTTGAGGATTTATTAAAGTTTCATATCTGTCTGTTTCTTTACCATTTTCAAGACGAATTGCAGCAAATTCCACAATTCTTTCTCTTTTAAAATCAAGACCAGTTGTTTCAATATCCAAAACTATTTCAACAGTTTTTTTTCTAGCCATTTACCCTCACTTTTAAATATATACAAAAAACTTTAATATTATAATAACACAAAGACAACTAAATATAAATTATCTTACTTTATTCTCATTGCCGTTTAATAAGCGAATAATATTTTCACGATGCAACCAAATAATATATAAAGCTCCCAATAAAGAGTATAAAATATATGCAATAGGCTGTTTAAAAAGATACATTAAAATTGGAGATATTGAAATTGCTATTATTGAACCTAAAGATACATATTTTGAAATATATGTAATAATAGACCATATTATAGCGATAATAATCCCAACTGGAAAGCAAAGTGCTAAAATTGTTCCAACTCCTGAAGCTACTGATTTTCCACCTTTAAATCCTAAAAATAATGATTTACTATGTCCTATTAAAACAGCTACTGCACTTATAACAGGTGCCAAACCTATTGATGAATATTTTATAATAAAATAATTTGACAGCAAAACAGGAACCGCACCTTTTATTGCATCAAGAATCATAACTATAAAAAACCATTTTTTCCCTAAAACTCTTTTTACATTAGTTGCACCCGTAGAACCTGAGCCAATTTTACGAATATCTTCATTTTTTTTAATTTTTACAATTAAATATCCTGTTGGTATTGAACCTATTATATAAGCAATTATTGTAAATATAATTAATTTTATCATTTATGACTCCAAATAATATAAATACTACTTTTATTATTATATTACAATAATATTTTTAGAAACTACAATTTTTTAATAACAAAGTAAAGAAATCCGATTAATCAGCTGTTCTATTTACAAATATATTATATATAAATATAGTAATTATAATTTATTAATTTTATTTAACAATTGTAATTTTGTATGAAAACCTATTAATTTATTTTTTATTTTCCCATTTTTGAATAAAATAAAAGTTGGAATTGATTTAATATTGTATTTTTTTTGCAATTTCAGGACTTTCTTCTAGGTTAACTGTATCAATTTTAAATTTACCTTCGAAATTTTTATTTAATTTGTTGATTATTGGAAGTTGTTTCTGACAAAAAACCGCACCAAGATGACCAAAGTCAACTAATGTTAATCCATTTGATTAAAATACTTCTTTGTCAAAATTATATTTATTAATTTCAATAACCATATTTTTAATCCTATATTTTTTTATATTTTTACATATTAAATTATTTTTTTAAATAGTAATCATGGTAATTTGTATAGTGACAAAATCATTGATAATTTTTAAAATAATATTATGTATAAAAGGATTCTATTGATTTTTTATATGTTAATAAATTTTTGTTATGCTAAACATCTAACAGGTGAGGTTAGTTATGAGAATCTTATAAATGAATTTATGGGAGCTTGGGAAGTGACCTCAATACAAACCTATACATCAAATGCAGAATATGAAACTTCTATTAACCTTGATTATTGGACTTTGGAAAAAAATGAAAATAATATAATTTTAAAAAATCCTATTTCAAATGCTATGGCTTCAATTACAATTGATGAAATAAGCAATAAAACATTGAAATTTATAAAAATTTCACAAGGAAGTTTTGAAAAAACCATCGAAACCCCAGTTATAACAATAAATGGGGACACATTTGCAGGCACAGATTCAATTTTAATTGAGAAATATAATAATCAAGGAAATTTAATAGATAAAGTTGAAATAAAATTTATAGTTTATGGAAAAAAATTAAATAACTGAAAAAATATTATCATAATCTTGTATTAATATTAGCCATTTTTAAATCATTTTTTAATTTAGGGATTGGCAAAGTATTGAAATGAAATATTGATGCGGCAAGAGCAGCATCAACATTAGTTTTACTAAATATATCAATAAAATGTTGAGAATTTGCACCTGCACCACCTGAAGCTATAACAGGTATATTTATAGAAGATGTGACAAGTTTTGTCATATTTATATCAAATCCGTTTTGAGTTCCATCAGCATCCATTGAAGTTAATAGTATTTCACCTGCTTTTAATTTTTCAACTTCTATTACCCAATCTTTTAGTTTTATACCAGTATTTTTTTTTCCAGCATTAATAAAAACATAATAATCATTATATTCATATTTAGCATCAATAGCAACAACAATACATTGTGAACCAAAATATTTTGCTGATTGTTCAATAATTTCAGGTGTTTTAACCGCTTGAGAATTTATAGCTATTTTATCAGCACCTGCTATTAATAATGTTTTTATGTCTTCAATAGTTTTTATGCCTCCTCCAACTGTAAATGGTATAAAAACATTCTTTGCAACAGCTTCAACCATTTCTAAAGTTGTTTTTCGATTGTCATTTGTTGCAGTTATATCTAAAAATACAAGTTCATCTGCTTTTTCATCTGAATACTTTTTTGCAAGTTTTACAGGATCTCCAGCATATTTCAAATTTTCAAAATTTATACCTTTTACTGTTTGACCATCTTTTATATCAAGACAAGGAATAATTCTTTTTGTAATCATTATTTATATTTCACTCCGATAAATTGCGTATACAATTTCATCTTCAAGTTTTTTTGCTTCTTTATCATCTTCAGTATAATTTTGAACGATTATAGAAAAAGCAAGTAAGTTATTATTTTTATCCAAAATGTACCCTGATAATGAACTTATACCAGACAAAGTACCTGTTTTGGCCCAAATATTATCCCTGATATCTATAAATCTATTTGTTAAAGTCCCTTGATTACCTTTTGCAAGATAATTACGAAAATTTAAGTTACTATTTTTTTCAAGTTGTATTAAAGCATCAGTAATAAAATCAGTTGTAATAAGATTATTTCTTGAAATACCTGAAGCATCTTCAAGTCTTAGCTGTCTATAATTGGGATTTAAATTTAGTTTGTTTATATAAAAATCATAAAAAGCAGTTTTACCATATTCAAAAGTACCTAGATTTACTTTTAACTTTTCTTTCCCCAAAGTTTTAAATAAGATTTCGGTTACTAAATTATTACTATTTTTGAATACTAAAGGATATAAATCTGAAACTGATGTTATATGGTAAGCTACTAATTTTGCATTATATGGTGTTTCTTTTATTTCATAATTATCATAATAATCAATATTTTCTTTTTTTAATAAACCATCAAGTTTAGCAATAAAATTTCGTTTCGGGTTTAATACTGGTATTTTTATATTTTGATTATTTTTTATTATGCCTTCAAATGTTATAAAATCATCATTATATAAATTGCTTCGATAAAAACTAAAGTTATCATTTATACCTGTTTTTAAATTATTAATAAAGTTTATTTTATATGAATCTTCATATAAGATGTTAGGTTTTTGAGAATTTTGATTACAAATTATTTTAATATTTACACAGTTTCCATCAATATTATAAGAGCTTATATATGGGGTAGAATAATTAGTATTATCATCACTCATCCAGCCTATTCCATACGTTTTGTCATCAAGTGCATTTGAAGTGTCAATATAGATTTTTTTCGGATTTTTAGCACCTGATTTTTTTGCTTGTCTGATTAAACTTATTAAATCATCAGTTGTAAAAACAGGGTCACCTGACAATTTTATATACCAATTATTATCTTGGTCGATAAGAATTTGGGTTTTATATTCATAATTATCTTTTAAAATATCAATTACACTTCCTATCGTAAGCAATTTTAAAGTTGAAGCAGGAATAAGCATTTTTGCATCATTGATTTTATAAAGTGTGTTTTCATTCTGTACATCTTTAACAGAAACAGCAATAGTTGCCGTGTTAAACAGTTGATTGGAGCTAATGATTTTATTAATTGATGCAAATGATAAATTTGAATTAATAAAAAATACTAAAATTAAAATTATTATTTTTTTCATATCTATTAAATTTTCCTTTTTTTCGTTATTATAAAATAAATTATAACCTGATTATTTATAATATGTAAATAAAATATCTTAATAAAAATTTAATTTGACGTCAAAATTTTATAATAATAAAATAAATATAAGGTTAAATAATGGAGAGAAAATGCAAAATCAAAAAATTGGTATAATAGGTGCTGGATTATGGGGTCGAAATATTATTCGAAATTTTTATAATTTGGGATATCTTCATACAGTTTGTGATATTGATGAAGAAAATTTAAAGAATGTTTTAAGTGAATATAGCAATATAAATATAACAAAGGATTATGAAGAAATATTAAATAATCCGGAGATAAAAGGTGTCGTTGTTGTAACTCCAAGTCATACACATTATAAAATAGTTAGAGAACTTTTAGAGCATGGTAAAAATGTTTATGTGGAAAAGCCAATATCAACTGTAGCAAATGAAGCATTATATTTAAGGAATTTGGCAGATAGCAAAGGTCTTGTTTTAATGGTAGGTCATTTGCTTTTGTATCACCCTGTTGTAAATCGTTTAAAAATGTTGATTGAAGAAAATGTTTTGGGAGATGTAAGATATGTTCAAAGTGATAGATTAAATATAAACTATTTCAAAAATGATAGAAGTGTAATGTGGGATTTAGCGCCGCATGATGTTTCAATGATAAGTTACATTATTAATAAAAAACCCGAAAAAATTATATCAGCTGTGGGAGCTTCATCAAGTGGAAATGATATAATGGATATAACTCATATAACAATAGAGTTTGAAGGCGGTATAATAGGGCATATTTCAGATAGTTGGATACATCCTCAAAAAAGAGTTAATTTACTTGTAAGAGGTACGAAAGCTACTGCTATTTTTGATGACACAATATTGGATAGTAAATTGAGAATATTTGATAATGTAACTCCAAATAACAATCAAGTTATATCATTAGATTATATTGAGATAGAACCTTTAAAACTAGAGTGTCAACATTTTGTAACCTGTATTGAAAATAAAACAAAAGCAAGAAGTGATGGTGAAAATGGTTATGAAGTTGTTAAGGTACTTGAAGATGCAGAAAAATTAATGCTTGGTGAAACAAAAATGAAAGAGCTTGATAATTTAAATTATGTTTCATCTCGTTCTAAACGATAAATAATATTAAAAAGAAAAGAGACATTTAATATGGCTAATATAATTACAATTTCACGAATATTTATAGCTTTAATAGCGATTATATTGTTATTTTTTGTTAATATTAAAACGTACATACTTGCCTTTATTTTAACAACTATAGCAATATGGTTTGATGGGCTTGATGGTTATGTAGCAAGAAAATTTAACGAATCTTCAAAATTTGGTGCAATGCTTGATATACTTGGTGATAGAATAGTTGAAAATATTTATTGGATATCATTTGTTGCCCTTAGTTGGTTGAATGTAGCTTTTCCTCTCATAGTTGTAATACGAGGTATAATAACAGATGGTGTAAGAAGTCTTGCTTTTGAAAAAGGATATACAGCATTTGGAGCAACAACAATGATGAAATCAAAAATAGGCAAATTTATCGTTGCTTCAAATTTTAGTAGATTTACTTATGCTGTTACAAAAGCTTTGACATTTGGTCTTATGATTCTTGCACATTTACCTGTTGATTATAAATATAAAACAATTATTTCGATTGTAGCATATAGTTGTGCTTATATATCGCTTATTTTTTGTGTAATTCGAGGTTTGCCAGTATTAATAGAAAGTAAGAGATTTTTTAAAAATAGTTAGACATAATTTATAAAATTTAGTATAATAAGTTATAAATATTATGAGTAAGGATATAAATATATATGGATGTTTTAACAAATAGAGAAGGTATAATTACACAGATTATAGGACCTGTGATTGATGTTGAGTTTGAACAAAATAATCTACCTAAAATATATGATGCTTTAAATATATATTTTGAAAATGGGGAAAAAGTTGTGCTTGAAGTTCAACAATTACTTGGAGAAAATAAAGTAAGAACAGTTGCTATGAGTTCAACAGATGGTTTAAAACGAGGTATGAAAGTTCAAAATACAGGAGAGCCTATTAAAATACCTGTAGGTAAAAGCGTTCTTGGGCGGATTTTAAATGTATTAGGAGAGCCTGTTGATAATGCTGGTAGTATAGAAACAGATACGTATTTGCCTATTCATAGAGAGTCTCCTAAATTAACTGACCAAAACACCGAGGTTGAAATTCTTGAAACTGGTATAAAAGCAATTGATTTGCTCCAACCATATCAAAAAGGTGGTAAAATAGGTCTTTTTGGTGGTGCAGGTGTTGGTAAAACAGTGCTTATTATGGAATTAATCCAAAATATAGCAATGGAACATTCAGGTGTTTCTGTATTTGGTGGTGTAGGTGAAAGAACACGTGAAGGTAACGATTTATGGACTGAGATGAAAGAATCGAATGTAATTGATAAAGTTGCTTTAATCTATGGTCAAATGAATGAACCGCCAGGTGCTCGTATGCGTGTAGGCTTAAGTGCTTTAACAGCAGCTGAGTATTTTCGTGATTATTCAAAACAAGATGTTTTGTTGTTTATTGATAATATTTTTAGGTTTGTTCAAGCAGGGTCTGAAGTTTCAGCACTGCTTGGTCGTATGCCTTCAGCTGTAGGGTACCAACCAACATTAGCCAATGAGATGGGTGAATTACAAGAACGTATTACTTCAACAAAAGATGGTTCTATTACATCAGTTCAAGCAATTTATGTACCGGCTGATGACTTAACAGACCCAGCTCCAGCAACTACATTTTCACATTTGGATGCTTCAACTGTATTGTCCCGTCAAATTGCATCTTTAGGTATTTATCCTGCAGTTGACCCGCTTGCATCAAATAGTCGTGTGCTTGACCCTTTAATAATAGGGGATGAACATTATAATACTGCAAAAAAAGTACTTGAAATACTTCAACGTTATAAGGAACTTCAGGATATTATTGCAATTTTAGGTATGGATGAATTATCAGAAGAAGATAAAGAAACTGTTAATCGTGCTCGTAAAATACAAAAGTTTTTATCACAACCGTTTTTTGTTGCTGAACAATTTTCAGGTATGAAAGGACGTTATGTTAAACTTGAAGATTCAATAAAAGGATTTAAAGAAATTATTGAAGGAAAACATGATGACTTGCCTGAACAAGCTTTTTATATGGTAGGAACAATTGAAGAAGCAATTGAAAAAGCAAAAAGTATGAATGATGAAAAGTAAAGAGAAGATTTTACTATGACAATTAATGATAAAATACATTTTAAAGTAATTACCCATGAACAAGTTGTATTTGATGATTATGTAAATGAAATATATTCAAAAGGAATTGACGGAGATTTCGGTGTATTATACAATCATATTCCTTTTATGACTGCACTTGATATTGGAGTTACTAAAATTATCAAAGATGGTAATGATGATTATATAGCAACAATTGGCGGGACTTTTCAAATTAACGACAATGTTGCGGTTATTTTAACAGATGAAGCTCAATTAGGTTCAGATATTGATGTTGTTCGAGCTAAAAATGCTCAAGAGCGTGCTTTAATGCGTTTAAATCAATCAAAACCAGATACTGATATAGTACGGGCTGAAATTGCACTTGCAAAAGCTATGGCACGTTTAAAAGCTAGTGCAAAATATCATTAATAGTGTTGTGTTTTCGTGTGATGGAAGTTTTCTAATCTTTCATCCATTGTGTGTATAAATAAAAAATCTTATTTGAACTTTGTATAACTAGCATATGGAAATTAGTGTGGTTGTATAAAGAACAAAATTTAGTATTTTGTTATATTAGCTTTTTTATTAATTCTAATATAATCTTTCTATCTTTGGTTAATGTTTTGTATATGACTCTGTAAATGACTGTCATATGAAAACCTAATAAAATGAACTAAAAGTTAAAGAGGGGGGGGAAAAAAATATACATATATACATGAACTGATAATCTCTAATTGTGATAAATAAAGTTAATAATATATTAGCCATATTAAACAAAACAGATTTTATTTAAAAAAAATAAAATCTGTTTTGTTTATAAATATTTATAAAGTCAAATTAATTTTTATAACGTTTAAAAACTAAAGTAGCATTATGTCCACCAAAACCAAAAGAATTAGTAATAGCAACGTCAACGTTTGTTTGAATTGCTTTATGAGGAACATAATTTAAATTAGCTACTTTTTCATCTTGGTTGTCTAAATTGATAGTTGGAGGAACTATATTATTTAAAATAGCTTTAATACAAGCAATAGATTCTATAGCACCAGAAGCACCAAGAGCATGTCCTGTCATAGATTTTGTAGAACTTACTTTTAAGTTTTGATTACTATTCAAATCTCCAAAAACAGAAGCAATTGCATGTGATTCAGCAATATCGCCAAGCCCTGTACTTGTTCCATGAGCATTTACATAATCTACATTTTCAGCTAGCAAATTTGCATCAAGAAGAGCATTTTCCATAGCTTTTCTAGCACCATTACCTTCAGGATCTGGAGCTACGATATCATAAGCATCAGCTGTTTGACCATACCCAACAATTTCAGCATATATTTTAGCACCACGTTTTTTAGCATGTTCTAGTTCTTCTAGAACCAAAACACCAGCTCCTTCTGTCATTACAAACCCATCTCTATCGATATCATAAGGCCTTGAAGCTTTCTCAGGTTCATCATTACGTTTAGATAATGTTCTTGCACTTGTAAATCCGCCAATACCTATGTCACATATAGCAGCTTCAGCACCACCTGATATTATTACATCAGCATCACCCCATTGAATTGAGCGGAATGCATCACCAATTGAATGAGCTGAAGTGGCACAGGCTGTAACTACACTTTTATTTAAACCTTTAGCACCATATTTTATAGAAATTTTGCCTGCTCCCATATTGACTATAATCATTGGCACAGTAAAAGGAGAGCATTTAGTTGGTTTTTTTTCAAGCATAATTCTATGTTGAGTTTCAATTGTATGAAATCCACCTGCTGCTGAACCAAATATTACACCAAAGCGATATGGGTCGACATTAGCATTTTCAAGATTTGCATCTTTATATGCTTCATCAGCCGCTATCAAAGCCCAGTAATTATATCTATCAAGGCGTTTTTGTTCTTTAGGCTCGATATAATTGTCTACGTTTACATTTTTAATTTGACCACCTATTAAAACAGTATGTAAATTTGGATCTAAATCCAATTTACTAATACAACTTTTGCCTTCTTTTAAATTTTCCCATAATCTATCAACTCCAACACCATATGGAGTTACTGTTCCCATGCCTGTTATGACAACTCTTCTTTTAGTCATTTGTATCCCTTTTTACTCTATTTTTAAAATAGAGGTAACTTACGAGTTTATGTTCTATTCTCAAATAAATTACCTCCAAAATTTTGAGCTATTATTATAAATTAGCTTCAATATAATTTACAGCATCTTTTACGGTAGCAATTTTTTCAGCTTCTTCATCAGGGATTTCAGTACCAAATTCTTCTTCAAAAGCCATAACTAACTCAACTGTATCTAAAGAATCAGCACCTAAATCAGCTGTAAAACTTGCGTTTTCTGTAACTAATGCTTCATCTACACTTAATTGTTCAACAACAACTTTTTTTACTCTCTCAAAAACTGTACTCATTTTTTTTTCCTCATTTTTTATTAATTAACTAATTACTCACATGTTTTATTATACTATTTAAAGATTTTTTTGCAAAATATTATTTTATAAAACTTATTGATATAATTATATAACAAGTCCTCCATCAACACATAAAACTTGACCTGTAATATATGGTGCATCTACAATTAAAAATTTAGCTGTTTTCGCAATATCAGAGGCTTCTCCAAGTCTTTTTAACGGTATTGCCTCAACAATTTTACTTGTTTCCAAATCTTTTGTCATATCAGTTTGTATAAATCCTGGAGCTATAGCATTGACTCTAATGTTACGTGATGCTACTTCCTTTGCCAATGATTTTGTAAAACCAATTACGCCTGCTTTTGCTGCTGAGTAATTTGTTTGACCAGCATTTCCATATATACCTACAATTGATGACATATTTATTATAACTCCCTGCCTTTTTTTCATCATAGCTTTTATAATTGGCTGTGTCATATAAAACATAGAATTTAAATTTGTATTTATAACATTATCCCAAGCATCATTTGTCAATCTAAGCATCAAGTTATCTCGAGTAATACCTGCATTATTAATTAGAGCATCAATTTTACCATGTTTTTCTAAAATTTTTGTTATGTTTTCTTTACATTCATCACTATTTGACACATCAAATTTGTATGCTTCTGCATCAACATTTAATGTTTTTATTTCACTTATAGTTTTATTTGCAGCATCGTCATTTCCTGCATATGTTATAACAATATCATATCCAACTTTTGCAAGTTCTAACGCACATTCTTTACCTATACCTCGAGAACCACCAGTGACAACTGCAAGTTTTTTTTCATTATAATCTATCATTTTAACTCCTTTATAAACTTAAACTTTCGCAAGTTTTATTTAAACTATCAATATCTTGAATATTATATACATTTACTTCTTTATTTATTTTCTTTACAAGACCTGAAAGTACTTTACCTGCTCCAAGTTCAATAAAATTATTGACTCCATTTTCTATCATTTTATTTATACTATCCACCCACTTAACAGATGAATTAATTTGATTTGGCATTTTTTGTTTAAAATCACTCGCTAAAATAGTTTCACAAGCATCAATATTTGTTATAACAGGAACTTTTGCATCATTAATATTTAAACTTTCAACAAAAGTTTTAAACTCTCTTGAAGCACTATCCATTAATGAGCTATGAAATGCACCTGAAACATTTAACATGATAACTTTTTTTGCTCCAGCTTCTTTTAAAAGATTACAAGCTTCTTCAATTGCTTTTTCTTCTCCTGTAATAACAGTTTGTTCTGAAGTATTGTAATTTGCAACTTGAACAATTCCACTTTTGACGTCTAGCAAAACATCATTAATTTTATTAGATTCTATACCTAGTATAGCAGCCATTTTGCCAGGATTATTTATAGCTGCTTCATTCATACATTGAGCCCTTCTTTGTATAGCTTTAAATGTATCTTCAATAGACAAAACATTTGAAGCATACATTGCTGAATATTCACCTAAGCTATGACCTGCAGTATAACAAAGTTCAACATTAGGTTTTTTTTCCATAAATGCTTCTAATGCTGCAATTGATACAACTGTTAAAGCTGGTTGTGTATTTATTGTTTGTTTTAATTCTTCATCCGGTCCTTCAAAACATATTTTTGCAATATCACAACCAAGAGTTTTATTTGCAATTTCAAAAACTTCTTTAGCTTTTATTGAATTTTGATACAAATCAAATCCCATACCTACACTTTGTGCACCTTGCCCAGGAAATAAAAATGCAACTTTAGTTTTTTTCATATTCAACATACTCCTTTATCCAAATTTATAATAGCAGCACCCCATGTCATACCAGCGCCGAATGCACACAATATAAGTTTAGATGGTGTTATAATTTTACCCTCTTTAATCCCTTCATATAATGCAATAGGAATAGAAGCAGCTGATGTATTCCCATAGTGTTGGATGTTCACAATTACTTTGTTATCATCATAATTTAAGCGAGATTGCATTGCTTCAATAATGCGAATATTAGCCTGATGTGGAACCAAATAATCAATATCTTTAGCTTTTAAACCATTATTTTCAATTGTATCGACTATAAATTGAGGAATTGTCGATACAACAAATTTATAGACATCTTTTCCAAGCATGTTAATATATTGTGGAGTATTTTCATCATGTTCAACAATCGGACAACCTTCACCGTTTAATGGTAAAGTTATATAATGTCCTATATTTCCGTCAGACTTAAGATTTACCCCTAATATATCATTATTTTTATCGTTTGATTGACTTAAAACCATTGCACCGGCACCATCACCAAAAAGCACACAAACAGAGCGATCTTTCCAATCTGTAAATCTTGTATTCGCATCAGTTGCAACAATTAATATATTTTTATATTTTTTACTTTGAATATAAGATTGTGCTATATCAAGTGCATATATAAAACCTGTACATGCTGCTGTTATATCAAACGCAAATGCATTTTTTAGATTTAAAGCTTTTTGAATTTCACAAGCAGTTGAAGGATATAAATTTTTAGGACAAGACGTTGCACATATAATTGCATCAATATCATTAACATCTAATTTAGAATTTGTAATGGCTTTTTTAGCAGCTTCGATGCCCAAAGTAACAGAATCTTCTCCTTTTTTTACAACTCGTCTTTCTTTTATTCCTGTTCGAGTTGTGATCCATTCATCTGATGTGTCTAAAAACATTGCTAAATCATCATTTGTAACAATAGTTTTTGGTACATGCATCCCAAGCCCTAAAATTTTGACTCCAATATTTGTCATAATAATTCTTATCCTTCATTAAAATTAAATTCTGCTATTTGTTTGTTTATGCCTGATTCTACAGCTTCTTTTGCAACTCGGACAGCATTTTTTATAGCATAGGCTTTAGAACGACCGTGCGAAATTACTGTAACACCTTTCACGCCAAGCAACAAAGCACCACCAAATTCTTCATAATTAATACGTTCAAAAATCCTTTTCATAGCTGGTTTTGCCAACATCCCTATAAGCCCAGAAAGAAAATCTTTTTTAAATTCATGCCTTATTAAGTGAAATAACATAGAAGAGGCACCTTCAATGGTTTTTAATGCAACGTTACCAACAAACCCGTCACATACGATAACCTCACAATTACCTAAAAATATTTCTTTACCTTCTATGTTACCTATAAACTGAAATTCTTCAGAGTTTTTCTCCGCACGTTCATCAAATAACTTATATGCCATTTGTGCAAGATTATCTCCCTTACCAGCTTCTTCACCAATATTTAATACACCAATTCTAGGTTTTTCAATACCTAAAACATGTTTTGAAAAAAACATGCCCATGACACCGAATTGATATAACATCTCAGGTGTTGAATTTGTATTAGCTCCTGCATCAATTAAAACAACAGGCTTTTTCATAGTCGGTAATGTAACAGCTATAGCAGGTCTTTCAATACCATTTAATCGACCAAGACCAAACAAACTTGCAGCCATAGCTGCACCAGTTGAACCTGCAGCAACAACAGCATCTGAACTACCTTTCGCTACAGCATCAACAGCCAAAACAATAGATGAACGTTTTTTCTTTCTAATTGCCTGCCCAGGAGCTTCACCCATTTCAATTACATCTTCAGCTTGCGTTATTTTTATATCAAGTTCTTTTAGGTTAATTTTTATACGTTTTGGTTTATAAACACCAGAACCATCATAAACAAAACCTTCATTTGCTATCCTATCAAGTTCTCGCTCAATTTTGTCTTGTTTACCTACAAATTCAATAGCAACTCCATAATCATGTGCAGCCCAAACCGCTCCATTAACTATCTCACTCGGAGCATGGTCGCCCCCCATTGCATCAATAGCTATTCTTGTCATTTCCACTTCCTCTAATATAAAGCCTTTAATTGACTATTATTCTGATTCTTTTTCTTCTTTAGTATTTTCTAAAGTTTCTTCTTTTGTTACATCTTCCTTTTTAATCTCAGTTTGTACTTGTTCTTTTATTTCAGTCTCTTTATAACCATCAGCTTTAATACTTACAACTTTTCCTTTATACGTGCCACAAGCTTTGCAAACTGTATGTGTAGGTACTAAACTCCCACAATTTTGACAAGTTGTAACTTCAACTTTTGAAGCTTTCCAGTTTGAACGCCTATGTCCTTGTTTTGATTTTCCTGTTCTTTTTTTTGGTACTGCCATAATTTTTATTCCTTTTCTTTAACTATTATTTCCTTAAATATTGCCATTCGTGGATCTTGATTGGCATTTTTTAAATATCTTTTTATATTCTCATTATTCTCAATACAATTTATATCACAAACATAATTATTTGGTAAGTTAATTGTTATAATTTCATATAAAAATTTATTTATATCAAATTCTTTTTCTCCGTTTAAATCATTTATGAAATTACCTTCTTTTATTTCATATTCTTCTGGGTATTTTTCAAGAAGTGAATTTAAAGCATAAAATTCCTTTATTTCATATGAAAATTTATAATCACTTTCTTTTAGACATCTATTACAAGTTAGTTTTACAACACCTTTAACATTACCTTTTATTTCCATAATATTATCATATATTTTAAAATATAATTTTGCTTTTAATGGATAAAAGTTTTCATCAATGTTAATTTTGTCATCAAAGCTTATATAGTATGAATTTCCATTATTTTTTATTTCATCAATATTTACATACATAAATAAATTCTAAATAACACTGATTTATTTGTCAAATATTTATTATTTAGGTAAATCAAAGAAATGATTGTACCACTATTATCTAAGATATAACATAACAGGGTGCAAAAAAAGTTGTAGTAAAAACGAAACAATTACAAAACTTAAATTCTAGTGAACGAAATTAAGTAACAATACTCCAAGGCAAAGTATATTCTCAATAAGAAAAACAGTTAAAAAAATTAGAAAGACTATTCTTTAGAAATAATATTATATTTTCTAAGTAAGATGGAATTACTAAGTTTGTAAAAGTGTTGATTGATAAATGAAACCATATTAAAATACAATTAAAGTATTTAACTTACGATAATATATATATAAATTCTCTAAACATGAAAAAATTAACAAAACGGTTAACATTAAATCGTATTTTTTTAAGACATATAAAAGCTATGAAAAATGAACAGATTTTAATATAATACAGAAGAAAAAATAGTATATGTTGAAAATTGGATTAACAATAGCCCAATTAAACTTCCTAACGATATTTCATATTAACAAGTTTTTCAACTTCATCGTGTTGCGATTAATTATTGAATTAACTTTTTTTATTTATGTAAAGTTTTGTAAATTTTTTCTTATGAAATGAAATCTCAAATTTTTTATTGTTTTTATAAATAAAAGAATAAGATAAGGCAAGAGAAATTTTAGGAGCTTTAAACATGAGTGATTTTGGAATTAATCTAACATCTAGTACACCAAGTATAACTAGTTCTAATGAAATAGAACCATCACCAACAGCTACAAAACTTAAAGAAGGTCTTTTTACTAATGATGGACTAAACAATACAGAAGATGATATTTCTTTTAATAATACAAGTGTAAATCCTCCTTTTGGTAACGGAGAGTTTGATAATAGCGATTATATCCAAGATATAGATGAAAGAACTTGGCAGAATGTAGACATAAGCTTACTTAATGATTTAAGTTTAATTGACAATCAAGAACTTTTCCCTAAGGAAAAACTTATGGCGATGGCAGCACAATATTCTTTGGGCAATCAAGAATTAACAGCTGAAATAAAACAATATTTAGAAAAAAAATTTAATATAAAAATAAATGATCCACCAAATGAAGGGAATGCATTTAGTTCGATTGATTCTTCATTACTTACTCCAAATGTTATTAAAACACTTTCAAATACTCAACTTTTAATTTTAATGGAAGCATACACAAATGGAACTCAAGTTCTTACTGAGTCACAACTTCAATATATAGGTACTCGTGGCATAAATAATACTCAAGCTCCTTCTGAAGAAACAGATGAAATTACAGATTCTAATCTAATATATGAAACTTTTGACCCAACAGAAATAACCTTACAAGAATTTATTGAAAAATATGATCAACTTAGCCTTCTTGATGAAATTGCCCAAAATTTTTTAGAAGGAAATCAGCCATTATCAACTGAAATTAAACAATATATTGAAGAAAAATTAGGAAAAGTTCTTGATAAAAAATATACACTACAAGACAACACTATAGAAACTAATGTTGGACATATAATTGGTAATGGAACAAAATTGTCTGATATACAAACTCAAGAATTAGATAGTGATATAATACCAGACATTGTTCCTCAAGGTAATAATCCTTTTGGAATTGAATCTTATAATTTTTCAAATGATAAAATAAAAGCAATTTCAAGTGATACTTTAATAAATATTCAACAAAGTGTTCTTGAAGAATATATCGAATTATATGAACAAAACAACAGTTTAATTGAATTTGCAGATGAATTTACAGAATCACAATTTATGCAATTATATAATGATTATAAAGAAAGATATAGAGAAGAAAGTGAAGATTTACCTGATGAAGTTAAAAATAAACTAGAAGCAAATGCTGGTGGTACTGGAACTACTTAATATCATAATTAATAAATCTAAATAACTGACACTTAATAATTTAAAAGGCTCTTAATGTAAGAGCCTTTTTATTATAATTGTAAATTTTTATTAATATCATTCATATTAATATATATTAAACATTATCATTGTAATACAATATTGTTAAACATAAACAAAGAAGGAAAATAAATTATGAGAGTAGACAATAGGCGAAAATATATATACAATGATTTAATAAACAAAAATAATATGAGTTTTAAAAGTGGAAAAGTATATTTAATAACAGACTTTGATGGTACACTAAAAACAAAATCTATATTAAATCCTTATAATCTTCATAAGTATTTTTATGCTATACGTCAATTTCAGAATGCATTAAGCAGTAAATTAAAAATTATTATATCAACAGGAAGAAACAAATATTGGAGTAAAAAAGCAATAAATGAAGAAATGGATTATAAAGATAGAAATATTTCCCCTACAATTAGAAAAAAGTATTATCCAAATATAAGTTCTATAATATCAAATAATGGAGAAAAAAAATATAAGGTAGTAGATAGTGAGCTTATATATAGTAAAAAATATGAAATAAAAAAAATTGAATTTTTAAAAAAACACTTCCAAATAGATTTAAAAAAAATTGAATTTATAATAAAACAAACAATCGAGAAAAATAATCTTTCAAATAATATTAAATATAACAAACATTTTCCATCGAAACTTAGCTTTAAATTTGATAAAATTGACATAACACAATATATGTCTATAATAAATGAAATATATAAAAAATTAAGTCTTCTTGATACTGGTTTTAATATGTATGCAGATAAAAAGCAAAATGAGGTATTTATAAAATTAAAAAGAAACAGGCAAAATCTTGCAAAAGATACCTATGCTATAATGAAGCTTGCAAAAGCAAAAAAAAATAATGACTTAGTAATTGTAGCAGGCAATGATGTTAATGATAAAGAAATGTTAAATATTTTCAGCTATGTAAATTTACCACCAAATTACAAAATACCTTCAAACAAAGAAGAAGCTCAACTTTTAATAACTCAATATCCTGAAATAAAAAACCAAATAGATCAACTTCCTCTTAGAATTATAGTAGTAGGAGATTTAATACAAAATTCAAGTAGTGATAGTGAAAGTTTAATGAATTTTTTTCAATCTAATTTTTCAGAACAATATAAATTTATTCCAAATACAGAAAATTATCAAAGCAATTATTATCTAAAAGCAATTAAATCCTCTATAAATTCATATTTAGTAATAAACCCAATATTTTCAAAGGAATATAACTTTGAAGAAATTTCTGCTTTAATGAATTAATCAATATTTATTGTTAATTAGGATATTCTTTGAAACATATATCCCATACCACGAGCAGTTAATATTAGTTCAGGGTTAGCTGGATCATTTTCAAGTTTTGAACGGAGCCGTGAAATATGAACATCTACAACACGAGTATCAATACGATGATCTGCTGGATATGACCAAACATGTTGTAAAATTTCATTTCTTGAATATGCTTGACCTGAATTATTAACCAATAATTCAAGAAGACTAAATTCCATACCAGTTAGTCGAATTCTTTCATTCTTCTTAAACACTTGACGCCGTGCGGTATCGATTTTAATATTTCCTGTAGTAATAACATTTTTAGCAACTTTACCACTTGAAAATGAAGCTTTATTTGAAGATGTTCTGCGTAAAATAGCTTTCACTCGAGCTTCTAATTCTTTTGGACTAAAAGGTTTAATGACATAATCATCAGCACCAAGTTCAAGACCTGTAATCCTTTCTGAAACATCTCCTAAAGCTGTTAAAATAATAATAGGAACATCTGATGTCCGACGTATTTCACGAACAACACCATATCCGTCCATTTTGGGCATCATAACATCCAAAACAATCAAATCTGGGCTTTCTTTACTAAAAGTCGATACTGCTTCTTCTCCATCTGCTGCTGTTACAATATCATATCCTATCATTTTTAAACGCGTTTCAAGTATTCTCCTGATACTTGCTTCATCATCAGCTACAAGAATTTTTTGTTTTGAATCTTCTAAATAATCATGTTCTAGTTCATGTTCACTCATATTAAACCTTAATTTCACTTATTACTATATCTATTTTTATTTGACAAAAGTAAATATTAAAAAATATTTCCTTTTGTTAATTTATATTACCACATATTAAGTTTTTTTTCAAAGTTTTTTTTTTAAAAGTTTTTTTACTAGCCATATGTTTAATTTATTAAATAATTATAAAAAATATTAAACTAAAGAATTAAATCATTATGTTATTAAAAAAGTAAAAATAAAAGTAAATAATATAAACATACCATAAAAATAAAGGAGTGAACTATGGTTAGAATTTTAAGAAAAATTTCATATGCATTAGTTATTTTAGGTGCTTTAAACTGGGGACTTGTAGGTTTACTTCAGTTTGACTTAATTGCATTTTTATTTGGTTACATGACACTTGCAAGCCGTATTATTTATTCATTAGTTGGTATTAGTGCAATAGTTTCTCTTGCAACAGCATATTCTCCTTGTGTGGAGACTGAATATTACTGCAAGTAGTTTAACTTTATTTTTAATGCAATTTAAAATAATTTGCCGGCTTTTTTTTAATAAAAAGCCGGCAAATTATTTGATTCTAAATTTTAAAACAATATGGAAATAATTCATTAATAGTGAAAACTTTTATTTTATTATTTTTATCCTCAAGAATTACTTTAACAACATCATTATCATTATTTTTAGAAAATTCCATAATCCATTGTCTACAAGCCCCGCAAGGATAACATAATATAGTATTTGGTGAATATATTGCTATTTTTTTCAAAATTGTTTCTCCATTTGATATTCCAGTTGAAATAGCATTTCTTTCCGCACAAAGTGACAAGCCATAACTTGCATTTTCAATATTTGAACCTTTATATATTTCCCCTGAACTAAATAATGCACAAGCTCCAACATTAAATTTAGAATAAGGTGCATAATTTAACTGACTTGCCTCTTTGGCTATATTTAATAACTCATTGTCACATATCATATTTTTTTATTTTAAAGCTATATTTTTTATTAAAAATCCATCATTAAGATGATTAAACTTTTTGCAAGTTTTTTCATAATATATTTTAATATTAAATTGGGAGTGTGAGGTTTTATAAGTTATATGTTTTATATTTTAAAAAAAATATTCTTATTGTTTTTAAGTTTTTGTTTTACACAAATTATAGTATTTGCCCAACAAAATTTATTAATAATTTCAGACTATAAAAATCCTATCCCTAAACATTATTTTATTTATAGCGGCATTTCAAATTTAATTGGTTCAGAAATTGAAAACGAAATAAATAAAGGTAATAAAGTAAAAGCAATAAATATTAACAATATAAACACTAAGTTAGAAAAAAAACAAATAGAAAATTGTATTAATTTATTTAAATATTCAAATTCAATAGATTATAAAACATTAAAACAACTTGGAAAAGAATCAAATGCTTCAAAAGTTTTATTTGTAAATTCAAGTATTGATACCCAAAGAGAGTTTTTACACCCAACTATATGGTATAAGTTAAGTATCGCAGGTGAAGGAACAGTGAAATCTGCTATTATTATAAATTCTTCTTTTACACTTATTGATATACTTAAAGAATCTATATTATGGCAATATGATTGTGAAGATATAGTAAAATCAAAAAATCAGGATATTATCCCAATTAGCACTTATGAAAATACTCAAATGCTTGAAATAAAAAAACAAACGTTAAAAACAATTACCGATGCAGCTAAATGTATTGAGTATAGAACATTCTATGAAGATTATCCCGGTAATAAAGAAGTTTTACCTCCTCAACCTTTAATGAAAGGTGAAATAATCCCATCTTTTTATAATAAAACAAAAGAGCAAACTAAAAAGACTATAAAAAAATCAAAAGAAAAAATAAACCAATACAAAAAAGAACATTATATTTTTGAAAATTTATAAAAAGTATAGCTTTTAAAAATATAAAAAATATGATATATTAACTAGTAGATGGATAAAAAATTATGGAAAATAGTTCTTATAAAATAAGTATATGTGGTTTATTTGCAAGTAGTGCCATTATTGTTTATGGTGTCATAATATTTTATCGAACTTTTTCTTTTGATTTAACAACTGTTTTATATGCTTTAAAAAATCTTTCAATAGCAGGTTTTATATTTGGTTTCTTAGGATTAAAAATTGGAGAAATAGTTGATTATTCTATTATAAAAAAAAATAAAAAGTTTAAATTTTAAAGATGGAGTTTTAGTATGTTTTCATGGCTTAATAAAATCAAAAGAACGTTAAAATTAGAATTTACATTGCTTACAAGTTTACTTGTAATGTTAATTGTTTTGTCAATATCATTTTATGTAATGACATTTGTCAAAAATTTGTCTCAAAATGCATCAAATCAATCACTTATGTTAAATGAGACAATTGCAAGAATGGTAACCGAAATGGTTGAAAATGGTACAAAAACTAATTCATTGTCAAAAATTCAAACTGATATTGAAAATATGATGAAGGTTAATTTGTTGGCTTATGTTGTTGTAAGAAATGTTGATACAAAATTAATTGAGTTTTCAACATTACCTGATCTTAAAAATAAAAAATCATTTCCAAGTAATAATTTAATTTCAGAAATTAGACAAAAAAATAAAATACCATATTATGAACGTGAAACGTATAGTCTTGTAAATAGTTTTCCAAAATATACTGTTCATATAGGGTTTTATCAAGATCCAGTTTTAGTTTCTTCATTAGATACTTTTAGAAAAAATCTAGCAGGTTTAGTAGGAATTTTTATATGTTTAGGGTTGTTATTATCTCGTTCAATGGTGAATATGGTTATAAGACCTATTAATCAACTTGTTGATTCAAGTACTAAAATGGCACAAGGTGATTTATCAAATAGAATTCAAGAATGTGTATATATTGAAATAAATAGACTTATTTTTGCATATAATGTTATGGCTACTAATTTACAACAATTTTATAATTCTCTAGAAAATAAAGTTAAAGAAAGAACAGAAGAATTAAATAGTGCTTTAAATGAACTTAAACAAACACAAGCTATGATGGTTCATAGTGAAAAAATGAAATCATTAGGTGAACTTGTAGCAGGTGTAACTCATGAAATTAATAATCCAGTTAATTTTATATATGGTAATTTAATATATTTAAAAGATTATACTCGGCAATTGTTTGAACTTATTGATAAATATAATGAATATGAAGATGAATTATCAGATACACATCGTGATGAAGTTGAAAAAAAGAAAAAAGAAATCGATATTGAATTTATAAGAAGTGACTTGCCTTCTTTACTTCATAGCTGTGAAGAAGGCACCAATAGAACAAAAAATATTGTTGCTGACTTAAAGAACTTTTCACGTATGGAAGAAGCCATATTTAGTGATGTAAATTTACCGCCTGAAATTGATACAATTTTAAATATATTACATAGTAAATATAAAGATAGAATAAAAATCCATAAAGAATATGAAGAAAATTTACCAATGATCGAAGCATATGGAGGTCAGTTAAATCAAGTTTTAATGAATATACTTGATAATTCAATTGGAGCAATTAAGCAAGAAGGTAATATTTGGATTAATATTCATACCCAAAAAGATAAAAATAAGTGTATTATTCAAATTAAAGACGATGGTTGTGGAATGGATGAGGAAACTAAAGATAAAATATTTAATCCATTTTTTACAACAAAACCAGTAGGACAAGGAACTGGGCTTGGATTATCAATAAGTTATAAAATTATACAAAATCACAATGGACAAATTATTGTAGATTCAAAATTAAATGAGGGAACTACATTTAATATTGAATTACCGATAAATCAATTACAACAAAAAGTAAATATATAGTATAGTTAGGTGAAAAAATGGATTATAATACTATTTTAATTGTGGATGATGAAACAGATAATTTAGCTTTGTTATATCGAATATTTAGAAACAAATATACAATTTTAAAAACAACATCCCCAATTGAAGGATTGGAAATATTAAAAAATAATAATGTAAATATAGTAATATCTGACCATAAAATGCCTGTTATGGATGGTATTGAATTTTTAGAAAATGTTGCTAAATATAATTCTGATATAATAAGAATACTTGTTACTGCATTTTCAGATGCATCAATACTAATTGATTCAATAAATAGAGCATCTATATATCAATATGTGAAAAAGCCATATAATCCACAAGAAATGACACTCATTGTTGAACAGGCTATGGAATATCAACAATTAAAAAAAGATAATAATATATTAGTTGCAGATTTAAAAGATTTATTTTCAGGAACAATAATGGCTATTATTGAAGCTTTAGATGCTAAAGATTCATTTACATTAGGTAGAAGCAGACGTGTTGCTTTTTATGCTTTAAAAATTGCTCAAAAGTTAGAATTAAGTAGAGAAGAACAAATACAGATTGAACTTGCTGGATTATTACATGATATAGGTATGATAGGAATAAGTGATGATATACTTTATAAAACAGAACAGTTAACAAGCGAAGAGTATTCACAAATAAAAGAACACGTTCAACACGGTGTTAAAATTTTAAGTGAAATAAAACAGTTAAAAGATGTAATCGAAATAGTTAGATATCACCATGAAAAATACGATGGAAGTGGTTATCCTTTAGGAATAGTAGGAGATGATATACCATTGGGAGCAAGAATTATTGCAATATGTGATACTTTTGATTCAATGATATCATACCGTGCATATCGTCCTGCATTGACTCCATATGAAGCTTTAAACAAAATTAAAACATTATCTTATACACAATTTGACCCAAACTTGGTACAAATTTTTGAAGAAGTATTCCCAGTTATAATAAATGAAATAAAAAATTACGATAATTTGTATTTGAAAATATAATAATTATTATAAAAAAAGGTTGTTATGATAACAACCTTAAACGTTAAAACTAATTAAATTATTAGTTTTAATGCAATTAATGATGAGAATGTGTATGTGTATATAAATTTTGGTTTTTATCTCCATTACGATATCCAATACCAGCTTTATAACCTGAAATTGAATATAAAATAGGCAAACAAGGTTCAATAAATTTTATACCGTTAAAAACACCAATAGTTGCGAAATCGTCGATATGCAAGCCCATATCAGCAAGTTCAACTTTTCGTTCAGAGAAAAGTGAGTCTTTTTCTTGATTTTTTTCTTTTAGCAGTCTTTTTTGTTTTTCTTCTTTAGTTTCAAATATAGGATTAATTAATTTTTTGCTAATCCAATTGGCAATTGCACTTCCTCCAATGACTCCTGTAGTCATGATCCCAGAAGCCATAGCAATTATACGAGCGGTGCTGCTTGATGCCCATTTTTGTCCCTTACTTGCAAGAAGTTCTAAAGCACCTAAGGCACCGGCTGCACCAACGTTACACAAGAAAATATTTGCAAGATATTGAAAAGAGGCTTCTTTGACTTGATTTGGAACTTCTTTTTTCCAATTTTTCTTATCAGTAATAATATTTCCTGTAATACCTCCAATAACACCTCCTACAACTGGTAATAGACCAAGATAAGATAGACTTCCCAATTCTTTTATAATATCTTTTGCTTTTGTGCATACTGGTGGTGGAATAATTGAATCTAAGATTTTTTTAGCTTTTGTATTATCAAGATTTTTTAATTCTTCTCCCAATTCTTTTATTTGTTTTGGATTAAATGCTTTACCTTCACCACTTTTAGTAATTAATTTTTTGGCTTTATCTGTTAAATTATTATTATTTTTCAAAATATCCTGAGCTATTTTTTTTTGAGATTCAATTGTTTTTTTAACAGAGAAATTTCCTAAAGTCTGTTTTGAGGCTAATAAAGCTCCTGCGATTGTTCCTGCAAGAACAAGTGCTGTTTTTATAAATGTATATTTCTTCTTTTTTTTAGGTGCTTTATATGTTTCAATACCACATTTTATACAAGCTCCACCAATTAATAACCCTGGAGCAGCTTCCCCCAATCTTGCAACCACGACAGGCTGATCTATACTTTTCCCAAGAGCATTAAAAAAATTTATTTTCATATAAACTCACTTTCTAAATGTTCGTTTCCCCAAACACTTTATGTTTAAATTGTACGTTGTGCCAAACATTATGTCAATAGTTATATTAATTTTTGTAAAGTTGTTAAATAATACCAAAAAGCACTATGATAAATAAGTATTACATGATATAATGCTATATAATAAGAGGAATAAGGAGGTTTTTTTATGTTTAACAATAATCCCGTAATACAGGAAAGTGCACTTAGAGGTGAAAATTATAATACTATTTCGCCTCCAATGACAATTGGAGGTTCTATAATAAAAACATTTGTTTTGTTATTATTTCTAATAATTCCGGCTTTTGTAACTTGGTATCAATTTACATTGGGTTATATGGATAAAGTTCAATTTATAATGATAACTGGTCTTATTGTTGGATTTATTTTAGCTCTTATAATTACATTCAAACAAAGTTTTTCGCCGTATTTAGCACCAATTTATGCTTTTTGTGAGGGGGCTTTTTTAGGCGGATTTTCTGCTCAAATTGAGGCAGTATATCCTGGAATTGCTATTCAATCAATTGCTCTTACATTTATGACTACATTTACCATGCTCGCTATATATAAAACTGGAATAATAAAAGTTACTGATAAATTTAGAGCTATATTATTATCTGCAATGGGTGGTATTTTTCTTTTATATTTAGTGTCATTCATTTTAAGTTTTTTTGGTAAACAAATACCATATCTTTTTTCATCTTCGCCAATTGGCATAGGTTTTAGTATTTTTGTTGTAATTATTGCGGCTTTAAGTTTGTTGCCTAATTTTGATTTTATCGAAAAAGGAACGCAAATGATGCTTCCTAAATATATGGAATGGTATAGTGCATTTGGAGTTATGGTAACACTTGTTTGGTTATATATGGAAATTGTAAGACTTCTTGCAAAATTAAGAGATAGTAATCGTTAGTAAAATAATTAATAAACTTGCTCTATAACTAAAAGTATGCTTTAATATTAATATAAAGCATACTTTAGTTTTATAGAGAGTTAATCCTATGATAGAAAGAACATTTGTTGCAATAAAGCCTGATGGTGTAAAACGTGGGTTAATTGGTAAAATACTTGAAAGGCTTGAAAATAAAGGTTACAAAATTATTGGCATGAAAATGCTTAAACCAAGTGTTGAGCTTGCTCAAAAGCATTATGCAGAACATATTGGCAAACCTTTTTTTCAAAGATTGATAAATTATTTAACTTCAGCTCCAATAATCGCAATGGTATTTGAAGGTGAAAATGCTATTTCTGGTATTCGACATATAATGGGGTCAACAAAACCTGATGAAGCAGAACCAGGAACTATTCGTTGTGATTTTGCAATTCGTAAAGAAGCAAATGTTATCCATGGATCAGATTCCCCTGAAAGTGCAAAACGTGAAATTGAAATTTGGTTTAATGATGACGAATTATATGATTGGCAAAACATTATCGAAATTATGAAATGTGACAATGAGTAAAAGTGATTATTTTAAATTTGAAGTTATTAAAAAATGCAAGACAACAAATGCCAAAGCTTGTGTTTTTAAAACCCCACATGGTGAAATAAAAACTCCAGTTTTTATGCCTGTTGGAACAAATAGTGTTGTTAAAACACTCACAAATGACCAACTGTATAACACAAATGCACAGATTATTTTATCCAACTCATACCATTTGTTTTTGCGTCCTGGACATAATTTAATTAAACAATTTGGCGGTTTACATAAATGGATGAATTGGAATAAACCAATTTTAACAGATTCAGGTGGTTTCCAGATTTTTAGTCTCGCTAAAACACGTAAAATAAATGAAGATGGAGTAAACTTTAAAGACCCCAAAAGTGGAACTACCTATTTTATAAATCCTGAAATATCAATGGAAATACAAATGGCTCTTGCTCCTGATATTGCCATGGCATTTGATGAGTGTGCTGCTTATCCTTCAACTTATGAAGTAGCTAAAAAATCTATGGATAGAACCCATAGATGGCTTGAACGTTGTTTTAATGCTCACAAAAAAGATGATCAAGCGTTATTTCCTATCATTCAAGGAGCGTTCAATGATGAACTTAGAATAGAAAGTGCAAATTATATAACTAAAAACTTTTCAAATGCTATTGGGTTTGCTATTGGCGGTGTATCTGTTGGAGAACCGACTGATATTAAAAACCATCTTGTTGAATTAACAGCCCCTTTACTTCCAAGCAATAAACCTCGCTATTTGATGGGGGTTGGAACGCCTATTGATTTACTTGAAGGTGTAAAATTTGGAGTTGACATGTTTGATTGCGTTTTGCCAACCAGAAATGCTAGACACGGCTCTTTTTTTACATCTTTTGGACGCAAAATTATTAAGAACAAAGAATTCGAATACGACAATTCTCCGCTTGATGAAAACTGCGATTGTTATGCTTGTAAAAATCACTCCAAAGCTTATATTCGACATCTTTTCCGGATGAATGAATCAACAGCTTCCACTTTACTTTCAATTCATAACACTCGATTTTTGGTTAAATTTATGGAAGAAATGAGAGAAGCTATATTAAATGATAATTTTGTCGAGTTTTATAACGCTAAAAAAGCAATGTTGGAACAATCATAGTTTTTTTATTTTTCTGTACTCATAATATAAGCATTACAAGCACTAACAAATCTTGTAACAAATTGTCCAATTTTACAAGCAAGAAGTATAAAATTCCAAGTAGCGAATCCCAAAGGTGTGATTGAAGATTTTTTATTGAGAAAATCTTCAAAATATTTAACCATACCTCTAGGTCCATATATAACACCAATATCACATAATAAACCAACGGCACAATGGATATATCCTTCTTTGTTACGTCCATCTAAAAACTGTCCTGCACCAGGACATATCGCAGAAGCACAAGCTTTTGTTATTTTTTTATCCAAAAAAGAAGATTTATCATTTTTCCTTTGCTGTTTATTAACATTATCAAATGCTGTAGATGTTCCAATTATATTTAACATATTCACAATACTTTTATAAATACTTATCAATACTATATAAAAATTTATATATGAAAATATTTACATTTAAAACCTATAAATTAATAAAAATTTACAAATCTCAAGCGCTTAAGCTAAATATTTCCATAATTTCATTATCAGATAATTCCGTTATCATTTTTTCGCCTTCAAAAACAGCCATATCAGCAAGTTTTTGTTTGGACTTAATTATTTCATCAATTTTTTCCTCAAAAGTACCTAAAGTAATAAGTCTATGAACCATAACATTTTTATCCTGTCCTATACGATATGCTCTATCTGTTGCTTGATCTTCAACAGCAGGATTCCACCACAAATCATAGTGAATAACATTTGATGCAGCTGTGAGGTTTAAACCAGTACCACCTGCTTTTAATGACAATATCATTAATTTTCTATTTTCATCATTTTGATATAAATCAATCATCTTTTCACGTTCAATACGAGTCAAAGAACCATGGAAAAATAAAGGTTCCATATTTATTTCATTGGTAATCATCTCAGTCAGAATAGCTCCCATTTCTTTATATTGAGTAAAAATAACAGCCTTTTCTCCATTTTCTATTATTTTAGATAACAAATCCATCAACTTTTGAGCTTTACCTGAATTTTCATAAGACATACTACCTGATTTTAAATAATGATAAGGATGGTTGCATATCTGCTTTAATGTCGTGATAAGTTTAAAAATCATACCACGACGATTTATACCGTTTAATTTTGTAATTTCTCCCATAATCTGTTCAAGGACACGATTATATAGAATAGTTTGAGCTTTAGTTAAATAACAATAATCATCAATAACAAGCTTTTCAGGCAAATCATTAATTATTGTTTTATCTGTTTTTAATCGTCTTAAGACAAAAGGTGAAACACAAAGTTTAAGTTTTTGAGCCCTTTTTGTTTCTTTAAATTTTTCAATGGGTATTGCATATGATCTTTGAAATTCTTTTAAAGTTCCTAAATATCCTTTATTTATAAAATCAAATATACTCCATAATTCAGTCAATCTATTTTCAACAGGAGTTCCTGTCATTGCAACTCGATAATCAGCCTTTAAAGATTTTAATGCAATAGATTGAGATGTTTCTGGATTTTTAATATTCTGAGCTTCATCAACAATTAACATACCCCATTTTTTTTTCTTAAACTCTTCAAAATCAATACGTAGTATAGCAAAAGTTGTTATAACAACATCAGCTTGTGTTTCCAATTTTCTTTCCGGACCGTGGTATATTAGTGATTTTAAAGACTTAGCAAACATATTTAATTCTTTGACCCAATTACCAACTAAAGTTGTTGGACAAACAATCAAAACTTGTCCTTTAATTTTTTTCATTTCTTTCATTTTTAAAATCAAACTTATAACTTGAATAGTTTTACCTAGACCCATATCATCAGCAATACAAGAACCAAAACCCTTTATTGAATTTGTATATAACCATTTGAACCCATTTTCTTGATATTTACGTAAAACGCCTTTTAATTCATTTGGAACTTCAATATCTTCATGCTTATTTATATCATTAACTATTTTCATAAATGCTTCATCATAATCAAATTCAATATCCTTAATTTGACGACTATAAGCCAAATTAAGAATTTCAAGATTAGTCAATTCTTTTTCTTCAATATCAAGATTAGTTATTTTTTTTATAATTTCATTTCTATCTTTCTCATCAATTAAAACATACATTCCATTATATTCAATTAAACCAGATTTATCTTTAGTTAAATTTTGAAATTCTTCAAGTGATAACTTTTCATCACCTATATTTACATAAGCTTGAAACTTTAATATTTCACTTATTTTTATTGTGCCACCATTTGGATTTGACATAAACTCTTGTAATTCTTTTTCTCGCTTATCTTTAATTTGACTTGATATTGAAACACGAGGTATTATAATATTATCGAACTCATTTGGTAAAATAAGTTCAATTTTTGCTTTTTGTAAGTTATAATTATTATGTGTAATAAGTTTATAAACTTCATTTAAAGATAAATTTTGACATTCATTTTGAATTATTTCACTTAATAGATCAGATTGTTTTTTTATGTATTCAATTTGTTTCTCAATAATTAATCGAACATATATAGCATTTTGAGAAAAAATTATATCATTTTCATATATTTTGTTTAAATGTATTTTTTCACCTGTTTTTTTATTTACAACATAAATTCTAAATACAAAATTATTTGCATCAATTTGTTGGACTTCAAACCTAGGAACAAAATCATATTTACCAATGTATATTTCATCAAGCCATTGATCAATCAATTCAGCTAGATTATGTGAGGAAACAATTTTCTTATGTTCAAGTGGTTTTATAAAATATGTTGCATTTTTATATTGAGTAAATTTTTGAGATTTTGAATTTAAAAATTTAAATATTTGTGCATTTACATAATTATCTAGTAATTTTATTATTAAATTTTTATCTTTTAAATATGGTTTCCATTCTAAATTTATAATTTGGTTTATAAGATTTGATACATCTTTATTTTCCTTAAATATCTGGTAACGAATAGAAAACAAATTACCATTTTCATAAACTTTTGGTATGAAATATAGTTTTTCAATAAGCCGATTTCCTAATTGAGATAAAATATTCATTAATTTAAAAGATTTTGTTGTGTAATCTAAATTTAAATATTCATTAAATGAACAAAAATAATCCCATATCATTTCAAGTGGTACTTTATAGCCTTCTTTTTGTCCTAATTCTTCAATTTCCTGAAATTCGCTTTTTAAACGATACATTGAGCCTTTATTTTTAAGATAAAATTCAAAGTTAGTTTTTGGTGTAACAAATAATTCATAATTTTTTTTATTTTCATTTAAAAAATAAAAGTTTGTGTTTCTAAATGGAGTATTAACATTATCAAAAGTTTGCGAATACTCTTCTTCAATAAGCTCATATATTGTAGATAATATGGTACGAAAACTTTTATTATCAAGTCCATTTGGATTTTCACTTAAGTTTAAAAATAATTCATCTAAATCATTTTTTTTTATTTTAAAGTTTAAATTTTCCACTATTCTCTCTCATTTATACTCTTTATGAACTAATATTGTATCAAAAAAATAAAATAAAAACCCTTAATTTATAATTTTTTGTAAAGTTTTTTTAATGGAAACTCTTCTATTTTTTTTAGTTAATGTTATAATTTTTAATATACGAGTATATAAATTTAGATTAAATGTGGCAATATAATAAAAATAAAAAAATTTTCATAAATTTTTGTATCCTAATTCTTACATTAACAATGATTTGCAGTAACTATGCTTATGCAAAGTTTTTTTCATTAAAAAAAGAAAAAAATGAAATTAATAATATTTCAAAAAAAATTAAAAAAAATAAATTTAAATTTTGGAAAAAAAAAGATAACACAAAAAATGAGACACTAGAAAATAAAATTGAACACAATGAAAAAGAAGATGTTAATCCTCTTATGTGGGAATCAACTTCAGATATTAATGAGTTTGCTCAAAATGAAAAATCATTACAAAATAATGTTTTTATTAAAGAAATTATAATAAAAGGTAACAATTTAATTGACGTTAGTGATATAAAAAATACATTAACAGTTAAAGAAGGTGATTATTTTAAACGTGAGGATGTGCAAAATTCATTAAAACAAATTTATGAAATGGGCTATTTTACAAATAAAATGAAAGCCATTCCTATAAAATATGACGAGAATAATGTTGTTCTTAATATTGTTGTTGAAGAAAATATACCAGTTGTTAATTTTACAATTGAAGGAAATAAAAGCATATCAAAAGGTGAGCTTTATGGTGCAATTTCTCAACTTGAAGGAAAACCTCAAAATATAAAAGCTGTTACAAATGCAATAAATAATATAGAAAATCTTTATTCAAAAAAAGGCTATATTTTAGCAAGAGTAAAAAATGTATATGATGATCCTGATGGAACTGTAAATTTTGTAATTGACGAGGGGATTATCAACTCTATTACTTATGAAGGGAATAATAAAACTAAAGACTATGTTGTAAAAAGAAATATACTAACACAAGAAGGTAGTGTTTATAATGAAAATCAACTTCGTGCTGATTTATCTCGTTTATATGCAACCCAAGCTTTTAAAGAAGTTAATCGTTCAATTGAACAAAATGAAAACGGGAAATATGATATTAAAATAACTTTGGAAGAACAAAGAAGTGCAACTATTTCACTTGGAGGTGGTATAGATTCACAAACAGGTTTTTTTGGTATGACAGGTCTTGTTGATAACAATCTTTTTGGTCGTGGGCAAAAACTATCAATAAACTTTATGGCAGGTACGGGATTATTATTATCAGATAGTTCAACATTAGATCGTGCAAATCTTCAAGCTGAGATAAGTTTTTTAGAGCCTAAATTTTTAGGATCTGATACTTCAATGATGATAAAAGCTTTTGGACGCGACTTTGCATCATATCAAATACCTCTTGCCATTGAACGACGTTATGGTGGTGAATTGACATTTTCTCGTAAATTTAAAGAGGCTAAACATACATATGGTTCGATATCTTTAGGTGTTGAAAATGTTGATATTAAAGAGGGTGATTTTGATAAAATAAAAAGATTATATGCAGGAAAAGGGCTTGATTTTGCAAATAGGGACAAACAATTGGAAGGTGGTTTATTTGCAACTATTTCACCATCTATCACTTATGATACACGTGATGATATAATGAATCCACGAAATGGTACTTTGGCTAATATAAGACTTGACCAAGCTTTTGGTATTCTTGATTTTGAAAAAACACATGCTCGTGCTACAGCAACTATAAAAAAATATTTCCCTTTAATGAAGAAATCTTCACTGTCACTGATGGCTAGAGGTGGAGGAAAAATTTATGGAAGTGAAATGCCTGAAGTATTTGGTTATCGTTTGGGCGGTCCTTATACTATTCGTGGTTTCAAAATGAGTGAGGTTGGTACAGGTGAAGCTTTTATGATGGCATCAGCTGAAATACAAACACCATTTTTATTTTTCGATAGAATTGAAAAATTACCATTTTTGAAAAATATTAAACTTGCTTTTTTTATGGATGCCGGTCAGGTATTTAATTCATATACTACAGATTCTATATATAATAGACCACTTAAAGCTATTACAGCTGGTATTGGTGCTCGCATATTTATCCCTGGTCTTGGTCCTTTGAATGTTGATTGGGGTATACCACTTACAAATGTTGGTGATGGTAATAAACGTGGTGCATTTACTTTTGGTATTGGTGATATGTATTATTAAATTAAGGGATTTATATACGAGTTTACACTAAATATGAAACATTCGTCACTACGAGCTTTAGCGTAGCAACCGTGAAAACTATACTCAACACAAATAAGATAATTGGATTGCCCCGAAAACCAAAGATTTTCTCACAATGACGATAAGTTTATGTAAAATTGTATATAGTCACCTAAATTAATTTATGTAAAATATTACTTGTATTTTATAAACATTTTCAAATAAATCTTTCTTTTTTAAAAGATTTTTTAATAATTTTGAAGTTAATAACTTATTGTAAACCTTAATATAAAATTTTATGATTTTATAGTTTTTATTAATTTTTATATTTATATTTTTTATAATATCATCATGTAAACAATCAAGACCATCTGCTATTTTTAAAATAGCACTTAGATTTTTTATTATTTTCTTTGTATTTTTATCACATAAAGAATAATCTCTATGCTTCTTTTTATCAGGCATTTTGCCACGATGATAACGAGCTATATTGCCAATTATCAAACACTCGTCTTCATCAAATCCTATGAGATTTTCCTTTATTATTTTACAAGAATTTTTATTATGTTTTTTACTCCCCCTATAATAACCTATATCATGTAGCATCGAAGCTATTTTTAAATATTCACGATGTTTATCATTATAAAAGAATAATACATCATTTAATTTATCAAAAATTAAGCAAGCAAGTATTGATACTCTTTGCATGTGATTTTTATCAAGACCATAATTTTCTAATAATTCAATTTCGTTCAGTTTTTTTATCATTATTATTTAAAATATCAAATATTTTTGTCTTAAATTCTTCCTTATTTAAATTTCCTTTTGGCATAATCAATTTAGCATTGTTACCAATTTTTTTATAAAAATCGTCGTTCATTTCAACTCCTGTTACCACAACAATTGGGATTTTGTGTAACATCTCATCTGATTTCATTTTGTTTATTAAATCAAATCCTGTTAATTTTGGCATTTCAATATCGGTTATTACTAAATCATAATGTATTTTTTTTAAATTACATAAAGCATCACAAACATTAAAAGTTGTATCAATTTTTAAATTAGTATCTTTAAATATATTTTTCATATAGGTAGCAATTGAAATAGAATCATCTACAATTAATACTGATTTTTGTTGACTTATTTCAATATATTTTGTAGATTCAATATGATTTATAAAATTTTCATTACGGTTAAACATAACATTAACAAGTCCTGAAGCATTTAAAATTAAGCATAAATCTCCTGAAATAAGTGTTGTAATCCCACTTATTAAATTGAGCTTTATTATTGGTGGATTTAATTTATTATGTAAAACTTCTTGATCTCCAACAATCTTATCTGCTATAAAACCTATTTTTATGTTATCCGATTCAATGACAATCATTGTTTCTTTTTGATTTAAATTGTCATTATTTTTATTATTTGTAGATATTTGAGGCTCATTTTTAATCTCTAAAACATCACTAAATTTAAAAACCGGTATACTTTCATTATCAATTATAACATATTTATACTTTTCTTTTTCAATAATAGCATCATTATTTATATATTTAACCTGATTAATAACATTTGTAGGTATTGAAAAATATTGATTTTCAACTATGAAAACAAATACTTTTACTGTTGCCATTGATGTTGGTAATTCTATTTTAACTTTAGCACCTTTAGATAATACTGATGTCATATTAACTTTTCCATTTAATTTATTTATTTTCGTTTGAACGACATCAAGTCCAATTCCTCTGCCTGATATATCAGTAATTGTATCATTAGTTGAAAATCCAGGCCAAAAAATAATATTCATTATTTGTTCATCAGTCATTGAATTTATTTCATCAACTGTTAAGAGTCCTTGTTTTAAAACTTTTTCTTTAATTTTTTCAATATTCACCCCACAACCATCATCTTGTATTTCTATTACAAGTTTATTATTTATATGACGGGCAGAAATGTATATTTTACCTATACGTGATTTTTGATTTTTTTCACGTACATCAGGTAGTTCAATACCGTGATCGATTGAATTACGTAAAATATGTATAAGCGGTGATTTTATTTCTTCAATAATTTTTTTATCAGCTGTAACATTTGACCCCATAATAAAAAGTTCAACTTCTTTGCCAATTTGTTTTGAAATATCTCTTACCATTCTAGGAAGAGCCTGAAAAACTATAGACATTGGTAAAACACGTATATTTTTAACCATGTTTTCAATTTCCATTATAGTTTGACTCATTTTAGAATCATCATCTTGTATTTTCCGATGAAGTTTTGAAAGTTTATATATTAAATCATGTATTCTATCTGAATTATCTTTAAAAACTAAAAAAAACTGTCGCATAAATGTAAGCATTGAATCTACATCTCGAATATTAATTGAATGATTCAGTTTACGCTCAAAATATTTTATATAATTCAAAGACTTATGTGAAAAGTTATGCCAAAATTCAAAATCATCCTGTATTTCATTTAACACTTGAAGATGTGAACGTGTTTTTATTTTATTTGTGATTAACTCACCAACCTGATTTACAAGTTTATCAAGTTTAAGCGTATCTACACGCATTGTCTTTATTTCGTTTTGTTCTTTGTCATTTATTATATCTTCAAGTTTTTGATATGAATTTTGATTAATATTAACTATATTATTAGTCTTAATAAAATTATTTTCTATATTATTATTATCATATAATTGCCCTATTATTGAAAGTTGATTTATTATTAAGTCAACATCTTCTAAATTTTCATCACATAAAGTAACTGCAAATATAGTATTTTTTAAATAAGATACTACATCTTCCTTAATAAAATTATTATCAAGTTTTATATTTTCTAAAATCTCACCTATTTTTGCATAAACTTTTTCTTTTGAACGTAAATTTGTCATATTATTAAACTTAATTAAGCTATCAATTAATTCTTCGCATAATTTAGTATTAATATGTAAACTGTCAATTTTTTGTTCTAAAATATTAATAGCATCATCCTGAATAATATTTTGTTTCATTATTTCATTCATTAAATTACAATTATAACCCGAAACAATATTTACTTTATCATTTATAGCCTTACTTTTAACACTTTTCTCTATTTTTTCAAAGTGATTTGAAATATATGCAACATCATCTTGTGATACAATATCTGTTGCATTTTTTATAAATTTTAGTTTTTCAATTATATGATTTAAAATTACAACTTCATTATTAAAATTTAGTTGTTCAAAGACAACTTTAACTTTTAGAAAATAGTTAATAATATCTTGAGTTGAATAAGAATGATTATATGTTTTTAATTCGGCAATAAATTTATCTGTATCAGAAAAAATATTAAATAATTTTTGCCAATTTTCCTTTGATAATACATTAATAATATTTTCTTGAGTTTTATCAATATCATTTTTATTAAAATTAACTACATACTTCCCATCTTTAATAGCATTAAGTTTTTCTAAATATTTATCAAAATTTTCATCGTATACTTCACTTTTTCGCAAAACTGATAAATTAATCAAGCTTTTTATATAGTCAATATTTTCAATGAGTATGTCAATAACTGATTTATTAATAATTATTTTTTTATCACGTGCTAAACCTAAAACATCCTCTATTGAATGAGCAAGCTTTTGAATATTATTAAACCCAACCATCCTTGCAGCACCTTTTAAAGAATGTGCATTACGGAATAATATATTTAATATCTCACTTGATGATGGATTTTTCTCAAGTTGTATTAAAGTATCATTAAAACGTGAAGTAATTTCATCAGCCTCACATTGAAATATATTTAGTATTTCTTCAAACTCTTCATCTGAAAAATCAATCATTTGATAAAAATCCCAGTAAATATGTTACATATATAAAAATGAATCAAGCAAACTTAAATTGTTTTGCATTAATTTTTTTAATTCAACAAAATCATTTTCGATTTTAAAAGATAATTTGTCTATTTCTTCAAAATTTATATCATTATCAACTTCACAATCAATAACATTATTAATAGATTTCGATAAATCAGTTATTTGTTTTATTAAATTTGAAATATCATTTTCAATATTTGTAACAAGTTTAACACCTGATTCAACTTCTTTTGCCCCTTCTTCTGTTGCAATAACAGTAGAATTTGTTACATATTGTATATCACCAATTAGAGAAGTAACTTTATTAGTTGCTTGTTTTGAATCATCAGCAAGTTTTCTAATTTCAGCTGCTACAACAGCAAAGCCTTTACCATGTTCACCAGCACGAGCTGCTTCAACTGCTGCATTCAAAGCTAGCATATTTGTTTGTTCAGCTATATCTTCAACAACGCCTATTGTTGTTTCTATTTGTTGTATATATTCACTTAATTCAACTATTAATTCCGCTATAACCTGTATTTTTTGCTTTAAAACTATCATTTTATCATAATTTTGTTTTACAACTATAATCTCGTTATCAGTAAAATTTAAAGAAGTTTGAGTTTTTTCAATAGCGTTTTTTGTATTCATTCTTGTATTAATCGAAATATTCTTTATATTTTTTAAAGTTAAAATAAACCGTTCCAAAAGCTTATGATTTAATTCAATCATTTCATAGCATTTTTTATTTAATTCCTGTATTTTTTTTATTTTATCATTTATTGCACTTCCAATATAAAGGTTAATATCTTTATTTAATAAATAATTTGAAATAAAATATTGAAGTATATAAAAAAATAACAAACTTAAAAATATTTTTGAATCATTTATATTTGGCGTAATATAATTTTTAAAAACAACATAAATTACTGCAAATATTAATAGAAAAGTTATATCAATTATCGATTTTAAACGGATTTTAGAATTTAAATCATTTCTATAATACATAAAAGACTCCTTTTTTCGTCTATAAATAGTATTAATTTATATTATAATATGTTATAATAAAAATCAATGAAAAATTAAAGAAATTCAAATAATCGTATGAAAAAAACAGTTCTAATAATTGATGATAGTAAAACTCAACTTGAGACATTAAAAATAATTTTAAAACGAAGTGGTTATAATGTTGTCACTGCATGCAATCCACAAGAAGGTTTTTGTAAAATTTTTGAAATAGCTCCTGATTTAATAATTTCAGATATTGTGATGCCCGATTTAAATGGGTACCAATTTTGTAAACTTGTTAAAAGTATGTGTTATTCCAAAGAAATTCCTGTAATATTATTAACGGTACTTGATCAAAAAATAGATAAATTTTGGAGTACAAAATCAGGTGCAAACCGTTTTGTGCCTAAAACAATACCAAGTGATGAACTTATCAAAATATGTAATAATACTATAAATGAAAATCCTGTTAATGATGCAACAAAAAAACAAATATTATGCAAAAAAATTAATATTGATGAAGTTCCAAATATTTTAAATCAAATTCTTGATAATACACTTATACGATCAACAATAATGAATGAATTTCGTTTATTATCCGAAAATATGAATAATGAACATGAGCTTTTAGCTAATATTTATAAAATTATTTCATCAATTATTGATTATGATATTGCAGTAATATGGTTTAAAGAAAATGATGATGAGTGTAAAAATTTTTATTTTGATACACATTTAAATTTATCTTCTAATTTTAAAGAAAATTTAATTAAAGATATTCTTAACAAATCAAATTGTGAATCAGATGTGCTAAATTTTAAAATAACATATAATAATTCTCTTTTTATAAACAAAAATATTGAATTTAATGAATATAAAAATGTTGGTTCTAAGAATATCATTCCAATATATTTTGAAGATAATTTATTAGGTTGTTTTGCCATATTTAATAATACATATCAAAATTATGAAAATAATGATATCTTTGATGTTATAGTTTCCGAATTAAAACTTTTATTCCGTATTAAAAAATTATATTCTCAAACTAAACATCTTGCGATTACAGATTTTCTAACCGAAATATATAATCGTAGACAATTTGATATTACTATTGAACATGAATTTGCTCGTGCTATTAGATATTTGACACCACTTACTTTATGTTTAATAGATATAGACCATTTCAAAAGTGTAAATGATACATATGGACATAAAATAGGCGATGAAGTATTACGTGCGATAGCATTGTTAATAAAAAAAATGTTTCGTAAATCTGACTATATTTTTAGATATGGCGGTGAAGAGTTTATGCTTATATTACCTGAAACAAATGTAAATAATGCATATACACCAATTGAACGTCTACGTAAAGAAATTGAGAAACTTGAATTTAATAGTAATAATTTAAAATTTAATATCACTGCAAGTTTTGGTCTAGCTGACAATTGTGTTGATGCTATGACATTTGAACAATTAATTAAAAATACAGATATCGCATTATATAAAGCTAAAAATAGTGGACGAAATAAAGTTATAATTTATGAAGGAAAATAATATTATTTCACAACAATCAGAAAATGAAAATCGAAGATTTTTATTTTTTGAAATTAATAATTTAAAATATGCAGTTGATACTTCTTATGTTGTTGAATTAATGCATATTCCTAAATTTGAAACACCTGGAAAAATGTCAAAATATATATCAGGTGTCATGCCATATGACCCTATGTCAATCAATATAATAGACATTCATTCTATTTTAAATATGGAATTAAAAAAATATCGTTTAAATGATTCGTTAATTATTTTAAAAACAAGTGAAAACATTTTTGGAATTATTGTAAATAATATTATTGATATATTAACACTTGATAAATCATTAATTCAACTTTTACCATTTGATACACAAAATAAATTAATTGAATTCCTTTATCGTTACAAAAATTCAAATGTTTCAATCATAAATCCTGATACTATTGATGAAATTGTAAAAAATGCAAAAGATGAAAAAAATGAATATAATTATGCTAACTTATTTCCAACAGATGATTATTCAATTGAAATTTTAACTAAAAGACAAAATAACTTATATGCAAAATCAAAACAAATTTTTGAAACTGTTATTGAAAAAGAAAATTTTTTACAATTTCAAATAAATAACTTAAATTTGGCTTTAAATATAAAATATATAAAAGAAATTGTCAAATTATCTCAAAATAAATCTATCGAAATTCCTCAAATACCAAAATATATAAATAAAATAGTAAGTGTACGCGGAGACTATGTAAACGCATTAAATTTATCTATTTTTTTAAATGGTGTTGAGATTAATGAAAAAAAAGTGGAATACAAAAATTTAATTATTCTTGATATTAAACACTTAAAGATAGGATTAATGGCAAACGAAATTTTTGATATTCGAAGTTTAAAACCTGAAGAATTTATTTTAAATACAGACTCAAAATTTCATACAGGATATATTATGGGTGATATATTTAATGATAACAAATTATTTTCAATATTAAATATTGAAAAAATTATTAACGATGAAAGATTATATATTGCACAAAAGTAAAGATTTATTAATAAAATTATAATAAATTTGTCAATTTTTCTTCAACACTATCCTTTAATATTATATAAAGAATAAAGGAATAAAAATGATTAATTTAATTAAATTTTTAAAAAGAAATAAACGATTTCAAGTAAACGATTTGTGGTAGACACAAATCGTTACTTTTTTTGATAACGTTTACGAAATCTCTCAACACGTCCTTCGCTGTCTAAAATTTTTTGATTTCCTGTATAAAACGGATGACATTTGTTACAAATTTCAACAGTAATATCATCTTTTATAGAACCTGTTTCTATTTCATTTCCACAAATACATTTTATCTTTACTTTTTTATAATCAGGATGTATACCAGCTTTCATAATTTAAACCTCTAATTTACTAAAATATTATAATCTAAATATAATTATAACCTTGAAAAAATTTATTTTCAAGGTTTGATTATTTTTTTTACATAACTTAATTTACAAGCAAAAGAAAAAAATGTATAATTGTAAAGTTATGAATGTTGAAGAAATTGAAAAAAAAATATACGTTAAAAAAATTGAAGAAAAAAAGAAATTAGAATTTTCACTTGAAGTTTTTCCTCCAAAAGATGATTCAGATGGTGAAAAGCTTAGTAATCTGATTATAGAATTAAAAAAATTAAAACAATATAACCCGACATTGGTATCAATTACATATGGTGCTGGAGGTTTGGGGTCAAGAGAAAAAACGTTAGAGTGTGCTAAAAAAATAAATGAAGAGTTAAAGTTTAATTGCATGCCGCATTTTACCTGTGTTAATTCTACAAATGATTTTGTTTTAAACTATATAAGTGAAATTACAAAACTTGGATTTAATCATATTCTTGCTCTTCGTGGAGATAAAATAAAAGATGACAAAAAACAAAGTAATAAAAAATCTCATTTTGAATATGCAAGTGATTTAATAAAATTTATAAAAAATAATAGTAATATAAATATTTCAGCTGCTGGGTATCCTGAAGGTCATAATGAAGCTAAAAGCTTAGATGATGATTTAAAAATATTAAAAATGAAAACAGATTATGGTGCAAACTCAATCTATACACAATTATTTTTTGACAATGAAAAATTCTATATTTATTTTGAAAAAGCAAAAAAACTTAATATAAATATTCCAATAATACCTGGTATTTTGCCAATTACAAGTTTTAATCAAACATATAAAATGACTCAGATGTGCCATGCATCAATACCCAAAAAATTATTCCAAAAACTTGAAAAATACCAAAATGAAAAAGAAGCAATATTTGAGATAGGTTATGAGCATGCTTGTAATCAAATTAAAGAACTTATTAAATTTGGTATAAATAATATTCATTTCTATACATTAAATAAATCTAACATAACAAATAATATTTTGAAAGAATGTTTGTAATGTAAAAAAAAGTAAAATAATGTGTTTTTTTAGAAAATTTGAGTTAAAATGTATGTGAAATAATATATTTATATAAAGGAGGTTTATCCCATGTGGGATTATTCTGAAAAAGTAATGGAACATTATCGCAATCCAAAAAATGTTGGAGAAATAGAAAACCCAACTGTTATTGGAGAAGCAGGTTCACTTATTTGTGGAGATATGTTAAAATTATATTTAAAAATTAATGACAATAATGTTATAGAAGATGCAAAATTTCAAACATTTGGTTGTGGATCAGCAGTTGCAAGTTCAAGTATTTTAACCGAAATGATTATTGGAAAAACTATTGATGAGGTTAAAAAAATAACAAATAAGGATATTGTTGATGAGCTTGGAGGATTGCCACCTCAAAAAATGCATTGTTCAGTTATGGGACAAGAGGCTTTGGAAGATGCACTGAAAAAACTTGATGGTAATGATGATAAAGAAAATGATATTACGAATGAAGAAAAAATTATTTGCCAATGTTTTAATATAAGCGAAAATCTCTTAAGAAAAGAAATTCGTGAAAATAATCTTAACACAGTTGCTGATGTAACAAATTACCTTAAAGCAGGTGGTGCTTGTGGACATTGTAAAAACACAATTGAAAATATTTTAAATGAAGAAATAGTTATAAAAAATGAATTAGAAGAAGAAGTTTCAAAATTAAATCCAACTCAAAAAATATTAAAAATAAATAATGTTATTGAAACAAGCATTGTGCCACTTCTACAAAAAGATGGAGGCGATATTGAATTTATTGATTTTAATAATGAAAATAATATCGTAACCGTTAAATTAAAAGGACGTTGTAGTGCTTGTAAGAATGCTGTTTTAACATTAAAAAATTTAGTTGAAACAACATTAAAAGAACACGTTGATAAAAATATTAAAGTTAAGCAAAAATAAGTAATGAAATGAAGTAATAATGTTTATGGAAAAAATAATATATCTTGATAATAATGCAACAACAAAAGTTGATGAAAAAGTAGTTGAAAGAATGTTGCCATATTTTTCTGAAGAATATGGGAATCCTTCTTCAACGTATACTTTTGGTGGTAATGTCCAATATAAAATAATAGAAGCACGTGAAACATTAAAAGATTTTATTGGTGCCAGTCGTGTAAATGAAATTATTTTTACATCTTGTGGTACTGAAAGTGCAAATACAGCAATAAAAGGTGTTTTAACTGCAAATAAAACAAAAAAACATATTATAACAACCAAGGTTGAACACGCTTGTGTTCTTACTTTATATAAAAATCTTGAAACACAATTTGGTTATAAAGTAGATTATCTTGATGTGAATTCAGATGGTTCGCTTGATTTAACTCCTCTTGAAAATATGGTAAATGATCAAACGGTACTTGTTAGTTGCATGGCTGCAAATAATGAAACAGGAGTTATTTTCCCTTATGAAAAACTTGCTGAGATTGTAAAAAACAAAAACCCTAATACAAAAGTTTTTGTTGATGCTGTACAAGCAGCAGGAAAAATAAAACTTGATGTCAAAAATACTCAAGTTGATTTGATGGGCATTTCTGGTCATAAAATTCATGCCCCGAAAGGAATTGGAGCTTTATATATAAAAAGTGGAACATTGATTTCTCCTCTTTTAATAGGCGGTCATCAAGAAGCAGGGAAAAGAGCTGGAACTGAAAATGTTCCATATATAATTGGTTTAGCTGAAGCTTGTAAACTTGCAAGTGATAGTTTAGGTGATGAAGCTACAAGAGTTAAACAATTAAGAGATACTCTTGAAGCTGGTATTTTAAAAAATGTATATAATGCAAGGCTTAATACAAATGTGTCAAATCGTGTTCCAAATACGACCAATATTGGATTTGAGTATGTTGAAGGCGAGCTTATATTACTTCATTTAAGTGATTTAGGAATCTGTGCAAGTTCAGGAAGTGCTTGCACAAGTGGAAATATTGATGCTAGTCATGTTTTAAAAGCAATGGGTGTACCTTTTACTTGCTTGCACGGTAGTATAAGGTTTAGTTTAAGTAGGTTTACAACAAAAGAAGAAATTGAATACACTCTTAAAATGCTTCCTCAGGTTATTAATAAATTAAACGATATTTCACCTTTCCAAAAAGAATTAAATGATTTAAAAAAATTAAAAGCTTAAATTTAAATTAAATATGAATCTAGTAAAAAAAATAATTTTATATATAATTTTCTTATTTATTATTTTCCCAATTAACATTGCATTTGGTGATGTTAATTTTTTATATACACATGGTTCTTATGAAGAAGGTGTCGATTTTTTTAATAGTGTATCAAAAAAACTTCATAAAAATATTGAGAAAGAACTTATTAAAAGTGATATTTTTAGAAAAAATGTCTTAATTAATGAAAAAATAAATCCAGAACCTTTAACATATTACTGGGGAGAAAAAACTCTGGCAGGTTTTGACAAGATAAATAAAGGATTTGATTTATCAAATATTTATGCACCAAAACTTGCCAATTTTATAAAAGTTCAACTTGCTCATTTAATGTATGATACTTTATGGATTAGCTTTTACCCAAATATGCTTAATATTTTAGATGATATAAATAATATTGCAATTAATAATTATAAAAACAATGATTCTTTGATTTTACTTGGATATAGCTCAGGAGCATTAATAACATACAATTATTTACTTTTTAAAATTCCATATATTAATGTACAAAATTTTTTTAATGATAAAAATATAGAAAATAAAAATACATGTTTAAGCGCTTTAATTAAATCAAATTTAATAGATTTAAATATAAATTGGGATTTAAAAAAAACTGATAAATACAAAGAAAATCTTAAGAATATAGACTGTTATACAATGATGTATTGTAATCCTAATAATATAAAAGGAGTAATAAACTTTGGTGCTCCTATTTTATTTTTCCAGGATGGAAAAGACAAAGGAAACAATTTTAAATTTTTTAATGATATTCTTCTAAAATATATAATTGAAAACAATATTTTTTTCTTAACCGTAAACTATAAAGATGACCCTTTTAGTGCTATTACTCCTAAAAATTTTGAATATTCTAAATTTAGAGCAAAAAATGTAAAAAATGGCTTGGGCTTTATTTATGAATATAATAATTTTAAAAGCTATAAAACATTTTTAAAAGCTCATAATGCTTATTGGACAAGTAGGAAGCAGTTTTCTAAAAATGTTAAAAAAGCTTATGAAGAAGGTTTTATGTATTTTTACAATAAATAATTCTTTTTGTTATAATAATTTTTTATGCTAAAATCAAAATTATGGAGAATACAACATCATTGTTTGATATAATAGGACCAATAATTATTGGTCCATCAAGTTCTCATACGGCAGGAGCTTGTCGTATCGGAATGATTGCAAGAAAAATTTATGGCAAAACAACCTTAAAAAAAGTTAAATTTGTTTTATATAACTCTTTTTCAAAAACAGGAAAAGGTCATGGGACTGATAAAGGACTTTTAGGGGGTGTTTTAGGATTAAAATTAAGTGATAAAAATATTAAATATTCATTTAAAATAGCTCAAGAACAAAATATCAAAGTTGAACTTGAATATTGTGATGATTTTAATCGTCATCCAAATTCTGTTGATATTATTTTTGACGATAATAAAATGAAAATAAGTGCTAATTCAACTGGTGGTGGAGAAATTGAAGTTGTAAAAATAAACGAAAATCCTTGCCGTTTGAAAGGTGATTATCCTACTTTAATTTTAAATTATAAAGATAAACCAGGGATGGTTTCACTTGTAACAAATTTGATATGCAAAAAAAATATAAATATAGCAAACATGACATGTTCACGTTCGTCAAAAGGACAAATAGCAAATATGGCAATTAGCTTGGACAATAATCTTGACAATTCAGATATCAAAACTTTAGAAAATATGGAGGAAATATATTTTATTCGTTATATTGAGGCTTTGGAAAAATGAGCAATATAAAAACTTTTTACGATTTAATTAATTTTGCAAATAGTCAAAATAAAAAAATATTTGAAATATGTCAAGAAAATGAAGCTTATGAGATGGAAACATCTATTGAAAACATCCGCAATAAAGTTTTTGATAATATAAATGTGATGAAAAGTGCAATAAATGAGGGAATAAAAACAAATGAAAAATCCTTAAGTGAACTTTCTGGGACTGATTGTTATAAAATGCAAGCTAATATTTCAAAAGCTAGTTTATTATTCTCCAATGTTATGAATAAAGCAATTGTATATGCACTTGCTTGTTGCGAACAAAATGCAACAATGGGAAAAATCGTAGCTTGTCCGACTGCTGGTGCTTGCGGTATAATTCCAGGGGCAATTATATCAATAAGCGAAGAGTTAAAAATTGATAAAGAAATACAAATAAATGCATTGATTACAGCAGGTGAAATAGGAAGAATCATTGCCTGTAAAATGGCATTAGCTGGAGCTTGTATGGGATGTCAGGGTGAATGTGGAGTTGCATCAGGTATGGCATCAGGTGCCATTGTCGAAATGCTTGGTGGGTCAAATGAACAGATAATTAACGCTTGTGCTTTAACTTTGAAAAATATTATGGGATTGACTTGTGATCCTGTTGCAGGACTTGTGGAAGTTCCTTGTGTTAAACGTAATGCGTTCTTAACTATTCATTCTTTTACTGGTGCAAATCTTGCTATGGCCAATATAAAAAGTTTCATACCACTTGATGAAATTATTGATGCTATGAAAGAAGTCGGCAATTTGATGTCTGTAACTTTAAAAGAAAGTTCTCAAGGCGGTTTAAGTACAACCAAAACAGCTCTTGCAAAACAAGCTCAACTTGAAAAAATATGGAAAAATAATTAAGGAAATTTTTATGATTATTGATACTCACGCACATTTAGATTTCGAAAATTATAATGATAATTTAAATCAAATTATTGAACAGGCAAAGGAAAATGATGTTAAAAAAATTATAATTCCTGGCGTACGTGCTGATTTGTGGAAAAATATTTTAAAAATAGCCAACGAATACGAAAACATATATGCGATGATTGGTGTACATCCAAGTGATGTTTCAAGTTGGGATGATACTATTCTTGATAAAATGGAAGATTATTTAATAAATCAAAAAAAAGTAGTAGGAATTGGTGAAATAGGACTTGATTACTATTATTCAAATGATGACAAAGAACAACAAATTAATGTTTTTAAAAAACAAATAGAAATTGCTAAAAAATACAAAAAAACAATTGTTATTCACGACCGAGATGCACATGGTGACACGTTAAATATAATTAAAGAAACAAAAGCATATGAACTTTGTAATATTGTCTTTCACTGTTTTTCAGGGTCATTAGAGTTTGCAAATGAATGTATAAAATTAGGAGCATATATTGCAATTGGTGGAGTTGTTACTTTTAAAAATGCCAAAAATGTAAAATACGTTGCTCAAAATATACCACTAAATCGACTTCTTCTTGAAACAGACAGCCCATATTTGACACCAACTCCACACAGAGGAGAAGAAAACCAACCAAGCTATACAAAATTTATTGCAAATGAAATTGCAAGTTTGAGAAATATTTCCTATGAAGAAATTGCTCAAGCAACAACAGACAATGTTAAAAAAGTTTTTGGAATATAAATATATATGAAGAAAATAGGTATAATAAGTTTAGGTTTAATTGGTGGTTCAATATTAAAAAGCCTGTCACAAACAAACACATTTGAACTTTTTGCATACACAACAAATGATAATACAATAACTAAAGCAAAAAAAATTACACCACATGTTTCAAATGACTTAAATAATTTAAAAAATTGTGACATAATTTTTGTATGTTCACCTATTTCAAAAGTAGAGGGAATATTGCAAAAATTAAATAATCTTGTTAACTCAAAGACAATTGTAACAGATGTTGCTTCTGTGAAAAGTGTATTTATGAGCAAAATCTATAACTTTAATTTTATAGGTTCACATCCTATGGCAGGAACTGAACATACGGGTTTTGATTATTCAAATGAAAACTTGTTTAATGGTGCAAAATGGGTTATAACTCCCAAACAAAATGAAAATATTGAAAATATTGAAAGACTAAAAAATATTATAACACTTACAAATGCAAAACCCATTATAATGGATGCAAACGAACACGACATAGCTGTAGCACTTATATCTCATATGCCACTTATCTTATCACAAGGATTATTTAAAAATATTGAAAATAATAATAATGCTAAACTTCTTGCATCATCAGGATTTCGTGATATGACTCGACTTGCAATGTCAAACACTCAAATGGCATACGATATGTTAAATTATAACGGTGAAAATATTGACAAAGCTTTTAAAATGCTTGAAAATTCAATAAAAAATTTAATAAAAAATAAAGAATATTTTGAAATTATTCAACAAATTTCACAAAAACGAAAAAATATGTATGATGAAAATGGTGTAAACAATATAAATTATTAACTTATATATTAAAAAATATTACGAATATATACAAATATTGATTGATAAAATTTATTAACTATGTATAATAAATATAAAATTGTTTTCTGTAAAAAGTTAAGCATAAATGTTATTAAGCAAAGAGGTAAATAATTATGAAAGTCATCAATCAATCAATCACAAGTAAGACTGAGGCTTAAAGCCATGCCACGCTATTCAAATTTAAAGCTAAAACCTCAAGTTAAAGCTGATATTGTTATGTTTAAAGATAAGACAAGTATTTTAAATCAAGAGCAAAAAGCTTTAAATAATTTGAATGCATTAAAAAAATGTTTAAAAATAAATAAAAAAATAGGATTTAAAGGAAGAGAACAAGCTAAAAAAGTTATAAAACAACATGTTATTGCTTCAGCATTTGGTGGTGGTTTTATTAAAAATCCTATAGGTTCTGCGGCTGCATTAGTAGCTAATGAAGCTATTATGGCTGTTAGAATAGGAAAAGAATATGGATTTAATAATTTATCAGCAAAAACATTAACAACTTTAGCAAGTGGCTCATCTGGAACAATGATTTCAAAAGAATTGGTACCCAAAACCACAGATTTAAATAAAAGCATATATTCTGCACTATCAAATTTAATACAAAACAGTATTTCAGATGTTTTTGGAGCAAGTTTAACTCAAGTTATTCCACTAGTTGGAAGAATTGTTAATGCAGGTGTAGCAACTGCAACGACATTTACTTTTGGGGAAGCTTGCATGACAATGTTTGAAAATTGGGTAAAAAATAAACCAAAAGATAGTTTAGGATGTGTATCATTTTTTGATGACAAAAGCAATATTACAAATAAAGAAGCTCAAAAATTAGAAAACAAATATAATGAACTTGCAGATAGAGGTATTTTACCCAAAGAAATAGGAAAGTCTAAAAATTACAATATGAGTCATTCTTCATATTGGACTTCTCAAGAATACTGGAAATATGTTGATGACTGGGCAGATGCTTGTGAACACGGTTTAGGACATGGTTATACGCCACCACCTCCTTATTATAGAGGCTAGAATATATAAAAGTTATTTTTTAATTAATTTTTAAATAAAGGAAAAAATAATGAAAATTATTAATTTAAATAAAATCTATAATATAAAAAGAAATGATAAGAATAATAGTCAAGCTTTTAAAAACAATAAGTCTTCTGATTGTATATATGTAAAACAATCAAAATATGAAGCGGTTAAAATTCCTGCTGCAATTGCTATTTTATTTGGTCAAACGTTACTTGAAAATGATAAAACTGAATTAAAACAAAAATTTAATAATTTTAAAAATAAAACAGGTGGAAAATTAAATTTAGTTTTGTTATGTGTAGGTTCTTTACTATTGGTTGCTTCTTGCATTCATTCACATATAAACGAAAAAGATAAAGAAAAAGATATAATATTAAAAATTAAAAAAGAAAAAAAAGAAAACGATAATACAACATTAAAAAAATATTTTTTCAAAAAGGCAATGTTTGAAGGTTGTTTGTGTTCGACTTTAAATATAGCATTTTCTTTTTTTAATATAAAGAAAGTTGGTAATAAAACTTGTGAAAAGGTTTTAGGCTATGGTGTTGGTACGGGATTTTTGTGGATGGGGTTAAGTTTTCTTGTAAACAAACTCACCTTGGACAAGTTTAAAAAAGAAAAAAAGTAAGAAAATAAAGGATAATTTAAAAATTTTGGAATGTCTGCCCTTGGACTTGTTAGCTTATATAAGAAGGAAAATAAATATTAAATTTTGTAACAATTTTTATATGTATTGAAATAATATAAATTAAATATTTTTTATATATATAGAGATAAGTTAAGGAACAAAAATAATGTCAGGCAGTATAACAGTAAAATTTGGAATGCTTCAACTTGCGACATCACGTGTTTCTACTTTAACACGTGAAGTCACCAAACTTGAAAAGCTTGATATTATGCTAACAGAACAAAGTATTGATACACAATCGCAAGTTGATAATTATAAAACAGCAGCAACAGAACAACTAAGTAGTAAATTTGATTCTGATGTTGCCACTCTTCAAGAACAATTACAAGCTGGATCAATAACACAAGAACAATATCAAATGCAATATCTTGAATTACAACAAGCATATAATGAAGGTGTAAAACAAGTTGAAGAAGTTGTGGCTGATGGAATTATAGACTTTGATGAAATATCAAAAGAAGGTCAAAGAATTAGTCAAGAATTAAATAAAGCTAAAACAGAAAAAGAAATGTGGGAAACTCTCCAACAACAATATAAACAAGATACTCAAACTGCAGCACAGATTTCATTTAAATAAATAAATGCCTCAAAAGAATTTTGAGGCATTTTATTTTAGTATTAAAAAATATAACTAAATCCTTTTTTCTTTTATAAAAGCAGTAATCAAAGAAGCTAAAAATAGCATTAATGCTCCAATAAATAAAGCATATTCCCAATGATAATTTATCATTCCATTTTGAATAAAAGGTCTTGCATTTATTATCCAAGGGATTAAGGTACAAACAAACACTTGAGGGCCTGCAATAAAAATATTAAATATCCCCATAACAGATCCTTCAGTTCCCGGTTTTATATATTGAGATAACATAGCAAATGGAAGAGATAAAGTGCTTGCCCAACCAATACCCGCAAGTCCCATAAAGAACATTACAGATGGTATATCTTTAACAAAAGTTAATCCTAAAAATGACAATGCCATTGACAATAAAGAAATTATATGAACTTTTTTATTACCAAATTTTGATGACAAAATTCCAATTGGAATAGAGATAATAAAACATATCAAGTTAAAAGCAGCAAAACCAATTGAAGATAAATTGGTACCATTTAAAGTAGCTTGTTCAAACTGTGTTTTAACGGCTTCGCTAACACTTGTTAAATCAGGAACTCCATATATTGTATGGATTGTATATTGAGTAAAAAATATCATCATACACATTGTACCGATCCAAGTAAAAAACTGCATCCAACAAATTTTACCAACTTCAGGAGAAAGAAGAAAAAACTCTTTTAAATCGTTAAAAAAACTAGAGCTTACTTTACTTTTATCAGATTCATTTTCTTGATTTTCACATTTATTTTTTAATTCATTAATTGTTAAACAAGTCCAAATCATGCCTAAAGAAAAAGCAATAGCAGCCATATAAAATTGAGCATTTATTGACATTTGAAATCCAAACGCCCATTTAAGAATAGGTGCCGTACCTGCAGCGATAACAGAACCAAGCCCAATAGCAAAACTTAAAAATGAATTTGCAACACTATGGTGTTCTTGTGGCATTGTGTCAGGAATTAATGCTCGATATGGACCTTGTGCTATATTTACACAAGCATCTATAACCCATATCATTATTGCTGCAAAAAATAAAGCAGCAAATGTAGGAACAGAAATATTTAATCCTAAAAATAAACCATTTATTATATTTTGTGAATTTGGAAAAGCAATTAAAGCGATACTTGCCAATATTGCACCCAAAAGTAAATATGGACGACGACGACCAAAACGTGTATTAGTTCTATCACTTAAAGCACCAACAATTGGTTGCACAACCATACCAGTAAATGGACCTGCTAGCCATATTAATCCAAATAATAATGGCGATGCTCCTAAATTTTCAGTAACAGGGCCTGATAAAATAATTCTCATCTGCCATGCAAACTGTAAACCAAAAAAACCTAGACAAAAATTAAGCAATTGAAATGTAGAAAATCTTTTCAATCCCTGATTTTGAAAATCTGACTCCTTTAAAGCTGTGTTTTCCATATTTTTTCCTTACTCCTTAAATTTTGATTCTTACTTTATAGTATCATAAATTTAAGCTATTTTTCAAATATATTAATTATTTTACTTAAATCTTTAATCTCAATATGATAATTACAAACGTTTTTTAATGCTTCTTTTGCACAAAAAGCCACTTTATGACTTGAATATCTACACATACTTATATCATTAGCTCCATCACCACAAACAATTGTTTGAAAATTATTAATATTTAAAAGGTTTTGAATTTTATTAATCATTCTACCTTTACTATCTGAAAACATCATTTCTCCACCAACAAGACCTGTTAAAAAACCTTCTTTTACATGTAAGGTATTTGAAAAAGTAGCATCAAAACCAAGTTTTTTGCATATTGGTTCTGTAGCATTCTTAAATCCTCCGCTTAAACAAACCACTGTTACATTATTATTTTTTAAGTAACTCACAAGCTCTTTTGCACCATTTATTATAGGTAAGTTTTGACAAATGTCATTAACTTTTTTTTCACTTAAACCTTTTAAAAGACTTACACGTTTAATTAAACTTTCAAAAAAATCAATTTGTCCATTCATAGCTAAATGGGTAATTTTTGAAACTTCATCTTCAACTTTTGCTTCTTTTGCTAAAAAATTTATTGTTTCACCATCCATTATAGTTGCATCAAAGTCAAATACTGCAAGTTTTATTTCACTTATCTTTGTCATTTTGATATCCCCCTTAAGCTTTAAAATTAACATAACTTATAAAATTTTACCTTAAATAAAGATAAGTACAAGAATTTAAATATAGTTGTAACCTTATAATAATTTTTATATAATTAATAATTAAGTAATAAAGAGATGGAATGAATTTATGACTCACAATATAGATGTAATAATTACTTTAATAGGTGGTTTATCAATAGCTTTAGTTTTTGGGTTAATATCAAAATATCTCAAATTTTCACCAATTGTTGGGTATATATTTGCAGGGATTTTAGTTAATTTTATTCCAAATTTACATATTGATTATGACACAGCAGCACAATTTGCTGAAATAGGCGTAATATTGCTTATGTTTTCAGTTGGTTTAAATTCTCATATTAAAGATTTAATAGCCGTAAAAAATGTAGCTATACCGGGTGCAATTTCTCAAATAGTTATAACTACAATAACCTCAATGTTTTTAGCTCATTTTTTTGGATGGGATTATAAAGCAGGTCTTGTTTTTGGTATTTCTATTTCTGTTGCAAGTACTGTCGTACTAATGCGTGTATTGTCGGATAATAAGGTTTTGCATACCAAAATCGGACACACAGCAGTTGGTTGGCTTGTTATTGAAGATTTATTTACAATTTTAGTTCTTGTTTTATTACCTGCCATTTTTTCACCAAATATTTCAAATGCGAATATTTTGCCAATTTTCGGAATAACTATTTTAAAACTTATATTTTTAACAGTTTTTACACTTATTGTAGGTGGAAAATTAATACCCTATTTTCTAACTTTTATATCCAAAACAGGTTCACGTGATTTATTCACATTGTCTATTTTGACTCTTGCAATTGGAATTGCATTTGGTTCGGCTCATTTTTTTGATGCTTCAATGGCTTTAGGTGCTTTTTTAGCTGGTATTGTTGTGGGTCAATCAGATTTTTCATCCCGTGCAGCTTCTGAAGCTTTGCCAATTAAAGATATTTTTGCTGTTTTATTTTTTGTATCAGTTGGTATGCTCCTTGATGTTAATGAATTAAAAAATAGTTGGCAATTAATGTTTTTAACCTTATTTATAATTTTAATAATCAAGCCTTTTATTGCTTTTTTAGTTGTAATATTTCTAAAGAAACCTTTAAAACAGGCTATTTCTATAGGTATTGCACTTGCTCAAACAGGTGAATTTTCATTTATACTAGCTTCTATGGGAACTTCTTTAAATATATTGCCTCAGGAAGCTTATAGTGCAATTATCGCTTCAAGTATTATATCAATAACTTTAAATCCTATATTGTATAAAGCTATAAATCCATTCGTTAAATTTTTAAATAAAAAAGGTATAAATATGAACTCTACTAAATATGATAATGATAAAGATGGTTTAAAAATTGATGTAAATAATGAAATCAATGAGCAAGACTATGTTATTATAGTTGGATATGGGCCTGTTGGGCAAGCTGTTACAAAAATACTTAATGATAAAGGTATTAGTGTAAATATAATAGAGCTTAATATTGATACTGTTAAAAAAATCAAAGATAAAAATTCAAATTGTTTAAATGCATTATATGGTGATGCTATGCAACGTGAGGTTTTAATAAAAGCAGGAATTAATAATGCACTAGCTTTTATAATTTCTTCAACGCTTGCTTCAAGTAAAGAAATTATTGAAATAGTAAAATCTTTAAACCCCAATGTTCAAATTCTTGTTAATACATCATATATTAATGACATTGAAGCTTTAAAAGCTAAAGGTGCAAATATTGTTTTTTCGGGCGAACTTGCTGTTTCTCAAATTCTATCAAACTATATTTTCAATGAATTTGGATTATTATGTAATGAAATTGAATGTGGCTGTAATAAACAAAATAATCAAAATGAAGAGGGAAATAATAAAGATATTTTACAGTAGTTTAATCTCGATTTTTAACAAAATTAAATGCTATATTTTCAATAATTAAACTTTCTCTCACATAAGAATTTTCCATTTTTTTTGAATTTTCAAGTGTTTGTATGTCTTTTTTTATCAGGTAGGTTAATTTATTGTTATTAATATTAGATAGCAACAACTTTTGAAGATAATATTCAAATGTATCGATAAGGTAGGAAAAACTTTCTTCTTTATTATTTTTTCTTAACTCATTTAATTTTTTAATAAACTCAAAAGGATTGTATTTAATGTTACTAAAATAAAAATCGAAAACCCCGTTACATTGAGAAGTATCAAATGTTGGTTTCATATTTGAATTTAAACAAAAAGTAACACTACGAGATACAATAGTTTCAATTAAGTCATTCAAATCCTTTGTTAAAAAAATAAAAAGAACTTTTGATGGTGGTTCTTCAATCATTTTTAATAAGGAATTAGAAGCTTCTTCTTGAAATACTTTACGACTTAAACCTTTTGGCAGATAAAATTCATTTTCTTTTAAGTTTTGACCTTGCGGATGAGGAAAATTTATACCATCTAACTTACTTTTCAAATATTGAACAGTATTAGTTTTAACTATTTCATTATCAGTAAAAATAACAACTGTATAATAATCAATTGGTCGCGAAAAAATCATCTGCTTTATCATTTCAACCTGTTTTACTGAAATTACAGTTTTTGAATTGTCATTATCAGGTTTTGAATCTGTTTTTGAAACTGTAATAACACTTGGATGCATATTTTTATTTATCCAATTGCAATTTTGACATCGACAATCAGATTTTTTATTTTCCATACAATTCAATATTTTTGCAATATTTAGGGAAAAATAATATTGTGCCAAAGAATCAAGCCCATAAAAAACTATAGAATTTGGGATTTTTAAAATATCATTTGAAAACATTGTTTCAAAATAATTAGTTAAAAAAGGATAATTTTGTTTTAAACACAGACTAAACATAACAAATCAAGTTTAATATAAATAAATAATCAAAGTCAATTTAAGATTTATGAGAACCAAAATCTAAAGCAACTGTTCTGTTTAAAGAAGAAAGTAATTTTTTTATCTCAGAAAGTGAAACATTTGCAAAATTTTTATTGTCATAAATATTATATCTCAAACGATATATTTGTGGTGTAATATTAATCATAATTACATTAGCACCACTTTGTAAAGCGATTTTTCGTCCATTTTCTAACAATGTTTCCATGGCTGTTGTTGCAGGGATATTGATATCAGGCATCAAAAGTCTAACAATTGCCATAACTTTAAAGCTTAAGAAAATGTCACCATTTTGAAACATTTCAAGTGGTGTTTTTTTTGTTGCAATAAAAGGACCAATACCGATCATATCAGCTTCAAGTTCTTTAAAAAATAAAATATCACAAGCCAAACTTTCAATAGATTGTTCCGGCAACCCTACCAAACAGCCACTTCCTGTTTCAAAACCAAGATTCTTTAAATTGTATAGACAAAGTTTTCTATTTTCAAAACTCATATTTGGATGCATTTTTTTATATAACGTTTTATCTGTTGTTTCAATACGAAGTAAATACCTGTCAGCCCCAGCCATTTTATAAGCTTTATAATTTTCATGTGTTTTTTCACCAATGCTTAAAGTCAAAGCAACATCATATTTCTTTATTTTTTTTATTAAAGAAATCATTTTTTTTTCATCAAAATAATCATCCTCTCCACTTTGAAGAACAATTGTTTTATACCCCAAATTTGTCGCTTCCGAAACGGTTTGGATTATACCATTTTCACTTAGTCTATATCTTTCAACGTGATTGTTTTGTGCTCTAATGCCACAATATTTACAATTTTGTTTACAAATATTGGAAAATTCAATAAGACCACGAATATGAACATCATTACCGACATATTTTTCTCGAATTTCATTTGCTGCGATAAAAATTTCATCAGCATTTTTGTATTCAAGCAAACTTACAATTTCATCAAAAGACAAATCGTGTTTATTTTTTGCTTTTAAAATTAAATCTTTCATAAAAAATATTATAACTTAAATTATGCTAAGTTGTTATATTTAATGAACAAATAAATGACATTAATAAAAAGTTTTAGGATTTATATACAACTTTACACAAAGCTTCTTCGTCCGGAGGATGTTAAATTAATTTTTAAATAATTCTTAAAAAAAATGTGAAACAAAGCTGCATTAAAATCATCCTCGCCCTAACCCTAAAGCTAAAAAAAGAAGAGGGGGAATAAAGAAGTTGGAGAAAGAGGTCAACAATGGCAACCCATGCGCAGGTTTGAGTAATAGTCACAGACGAAACATTGTCAAAGCCTCCTTTTGTTTGAGTGCACGAAGTGCACGAGTTAAGGAGGCTCAAGTTGAGTCGTGTGAATATACGAAAACCAAGTGGGTTGCGGTTTTGTGCAGCTTTTGCGTAAAAGCTGCCCCGTCCGGAGGACATTAAAGTAATTAATTTGTTAAAGTTCGATATTAAAACCACCCCGCCCTCACACTAAAAAAGGAGAGGGATAAAATTATCCGGAAGACATCAAAATATTGAAATTTGTATACAACTTTTCACAAAACTTAGTGTAAACTAATATATAAATCCCAAAGTTTTTATTAAAATGAAAGGCGGCACAGCCGACAAATTTGCGATATTATAATCTAAATAATGTCGGCTGTGCCGCCTATATTATAAATAAAAAAAGAATATTGGCGGATTTAATTTACGGGTTATAATATAAGTATGTTTAAGTATGATGTAATAGTAGTTGGTGCGGGTCATGCAGGATGTGAAGCAGCCTTAAGTTCCTCGAGATTGGGAGCGAAGGTTTTGCTAGCTACATTAAACTTGGATAATATTGCACTTATGCCTTGTAACCCAGCCATTGGCGGTCCTGCAAAATCTTGTTTAGTTCGAGAAATTGATGCACTTGGTGGTCAAATGGGAATTGCTGCCGATGCAACTTATATGCAAATGAAAATGCTTAATCGTTCTCGAGGTCCTGCTGTCTATGCTCTTCGAGCTCAAAGTGATAAAAAAGAATACATAGCTTATATGAGAAAAGTCATTGAAAATGAAAAAAATATAAGCTTAAAACAATGCATAATGAAATCCTTAATTGTGAAAAACGATGTTGTAATAGGGATTGTTGATGAGTTTGGGCTTGAATATTATGCAAAATCAATCATTTTGACAACTGGTACTTCATTAAACGGTAAAATTTGGGTAGGACATACATCACAAGATTTTGGAAGACTTGGAGAAGCTAGTGCTAATGGGCTTTCTGATTGTTTAAGAACGATAGGCTTTGATGTAAAAAGGTTAAAAACCGGCACACCTGCACGTGTTGACGGTAGAACACTTGATTTTAGTAAAATGGAACTTGAACCTGGCGATGACACTTTAAGTTTTTTTTCTTTTTTACCTAACAGACCAATTCGTGAACAATATCCTTGTTATCTAACAAGAACAAATGAAAAAACTCATCAAATAATCAAAGAGAATATTAATACATCGCCTTTATATTCAGGCTTAATTCACGGAAAAGGTCCAAGATATTGCCCGAGCATTGAAGATAAGATAATAAGGTTTGCTCAAAACCCTTCTCACCATATTTTTATTGAACCAGAAGGTAAAAACACTTATGAAATGTATGTGCAAGGTTTTTCAACATCACTGGCTGCTAATGTTCAAATTGAAATGTTAAAAACTCTCCCAGGGCTTGAAAATGTTCATATTATCAAACCTGCTTATGCTGTTGAGTATGATTACATCCCATCATATCAGTTAAATCACACACTTATGACAAAAAAAATAAAGGGATTATTTTTTGCAGGTCAAATTAATGGTACAAGTGGATATGAAGAAGCTGCAGCTCAAGGGCTTATTGCAGGGATTAATGCTGTTAAATATATTGATAGTGAAGATAACATGCTTACATTATCACGTAATTCTTCTTATATCGGCACATTAATTGATGACCTTGTTACAAAAGATTTGGACGAACCTTATCGCATGCTCACTTCAAGAAGTGAATATAGGCTTTTGTTAAGACAGGATAATGCCGATGAGAGATTAACTGAAATAGGTTATAAAATAGGACTTGTTGATGACTATCGATATAAAATATTTAAAGATAAAGAAAAAAAAATAAATGATGAAATTTTAAGACTTGCAAAAACAAAAATTCAAGCCAACGAACAAAATAATATAATTTTATCAAAATATAATGAAAAATTAACAAAAGGTACATACCTAAATGAACTCCTAAAACGCCCTAAAATTGAATACCAAGTTTTAAAAGAGTTAGATAAAACAACTGACAATTTAAATTTGTCAGATGATATTACTGCAACGGTTTCAATAAAACTAAAATACGATGGTTATATAAAACGTCAAGAAAATCAGGTATTGCAAAGTTCCAAATTAGAAAAAGTTAAAATCCCACAAAATATTGACTATATGAAAATTAAACACATTTCAATAGAAACAAGAGAAAAACTTGCAAAAGTTCGACCTTCAAATTTGGCTCAAGCAAATAGAATTGGTGGGGTTAAACCTGCAGATATCTCTGTTTTAATGGTGTTAATTGAATCTCACAAAATCTAGCTTAAATTTAAATATGTAAAATTATCTTTATGATAAACATTTTCAATTACAAAATCAACTCTGTTTTTAAAAATAGGCACGTCAAAGACAAAAGTATGATATTCTCCATTTTCACCACAAATATCGACATTTGAAGGCAAAGAGTTAATTAAATTCATATCTAAAATTTTACCTAGATAACTATTATCAATTTTCTTTAAATCAATACAGGTTATTATAGCTTTACATCCTAGATGCAAAAACATATCAATTAGCTCTTTTGATGATTTTCCCCAAAGTGGATAAATACCAACCATACCAAGTTCTTCTAAGTGATTATCACAAAAATCTTTTAATTCAGTCAAAAAAATGTCACCAAAAGCTATATTTTTAAAACCATTAATTTTAAATTTGTTAAAATAAGGAGTCATTTTGAATTTATATTCTTCAATGGTTTGACTTTTATCTATATAAATTTTTTCAATATTTAAATTCAAGGCACTTGCTTGTTTATTAATTAATTTTTCATTAATTGAATGAAAATTAACTCTTTTAAATTCGCTATTTAAAGTGACAAAGGTCTTCTCAATTTTATCCCTATTTTGTAAAAGATAATATAGTTCCATAATACTATCTTTACCCTTTGAAAAAGATAGGATTGTATTAAAGTTAGAAATTTTCATATTTATATTGTTTCATTAAATTATTAAAAGTTTTATAATTAATAGATTTTGTAGAGTTTGGTAAAAAAAGTTTATCATATTTTGAAAGTTTTGCAAATTTAAAAGCATTAAAAATATCTTTTGGAGTTTGTATCACATCACCAATATCATTTTTATTTTTAAGAATTCTTCAAGTATCATCACAAGCTGTATAATAAGCATCAACACCATACTTACCATTTTGCCCCCAAAAATATGTTAATTCTATGTTAGATTTTCTAAAAAATGATTTTAAAGTTAGAAATAAATGCTTACTTATTTTTTTAAAAACTAGAATTTACATCATCCCCACCAATTAAAAAAACATTTTTATTGTTATCTTTTATTTTATTAAAACTTTTTAACATTTTCCTACTTATAGGACTATGATAAGAGTTAATTTGTTTAATATTATCATCTTCTGGAACAAAATGATATCTTACCTGCAAGTTATGAACTTGTTTACCTGTTATTCCACCAGCACAACAAGTAAAAATTTTACCTGTAATTATATTTTTTGAGTTTTAATACTTTTTATATTCCAAGGAAAACTCGACTAATTAGGATGTTATTGTTTATATTTTTTCTGTTTTTTAAAAAAATATTATAATCCTTAGGATATTCAGCAGAAAAATTTTTAGGTCTATTAGTCTCCAATTCTTCCTTTTTACAAAATTTAATATTGGATTTAAAACTTATATTACAAATATTATTCTTCATAAGAGAAATTTTACTACAAAGTATAAAATTTAATATAAAAATAATTTTTATTATTTGCAAAAATTTTCAATATTAGTAAAGTTAATTCAAGAAACAATCGCAACACTATAAAGTTTAAAAAGGTTGTTCAAATGTAATATAACTAAGAATTTTCATCGGTCTATTGTTAATCCAATTTTCGACATACGTAATTTTCTTCTTCTCTATTATATTAAAATTTGTTCTTTTGAAAAAATCTTTTAGTTTGTCCATTAATATTTTTCAATACTCTTTGATTTTAACTTTTATATCTCTTATAAAAATATGATTTAATGTTAAGCGTTTTGTTAATTTTTTTAGTTTTATAGAACTCACATATATTATAATATTGTTATATTTTATATATTTAATTGTATTTAAATACAGCTTCATTGGGCTAATTATTGAATTGGACTTGGTGTTAGATGTTCTTGAGACCGTTTTTTAAATAATAATTTGACGAACTAAATCTATCAACCATTACTGTGAAACAAATTGATTATTTGTTTCTTTTATT